>JAHHHI010000083.1 GCA_019359435.1 Kaiparowitsia implicata GSE-PSE-MK54-09C | reverse complement strand
GCAGTATTCATCCACAAATCGAATCGTGGGTCGCGCCTCTCTCGAAGCAGGCATTGGATCTTTCGCACCTTAAAACTCTCCATTCCTATCTTAAATTCTTCCCCTCAAAGTGATTAAAGAGGGTTATCCCGAACTCAGGTTACCTAAACCACCTGAGTTCGGGATAAGGAAAGGAGGGGCTTTGTAAGCTGAAAGGTGAAAACCAAGTATCAGCAGGCCCCTCTATGGATAGTCTAGCCGCTCTGTTTTGCCATATTGATGACTTCTGCCAGCAGTTTGAGCCCAGTGGTGGCAGCGGCTCCTTGGCAACGTGACCCAGCGGCGGCAGGGGCAGCGAAGCCTAAGCCTGAGCGAGATCATGACGATTCTAGTCAGCTTTCACCGGCAGCAGTATCGAAATTTCAAGGCGTATTGCTGCCAGCACGTCTGCGTGTATTGGCGTTCGGCGTTTCCTGGCCTGGTAAGTTACCAGCGCTTTGTGGAATGGATGCCGTCAGCCCTGTTGCCCCTATGCGTGTATCTAAAGCACTGTTTTGGGAGCTGTAGTGGCATCAGCTTCATCGATAGCAGCAGCATCAAGGTCTGCCACAATCGCCGAATTCGACGCCACAAGGTGTTTCACGACTTGGCAGCCCGTGGGAAAACCTCGGTGGATTGGTTCTTTGGCTTCAAACTCCATCTGGTCATCAATGACCGGGGTAAGACGACCGTAAACCTGTAAATGGTCTGCTCAAAGACCTCTACGGCAAGGTCTTCGCCGACCGGGGCTATGTCTCTAAGGCGCTGGCACAACAGCTATTGGACGCCTACGGCATTGCGTTCTTTGCTAAACCCAAACGCAACATGAAAAACCATCTGATGCGGCTCACCGACACGTTACTGGCCCGCCAGCGCCCCATTATCGAAACCGTCATTGACCAACTCAAGACTATCTCTCAGATTGAGCATTCCAGGCATCGCAGCCCTACCAACTTTATGGTCAATCTCATCTGTGGTTTGATTGCCTACTGTCACCAGCCCAAGAAGCCTTCACTCAACCTTGACTTCGCTCTCCCTCAGACTCCTTAACCCGAACTCAGGTGAGTTTAGGGATTTTCGGGTTGATGGTGTACCAGGTAGACAGGGTTCGACTTCGCTCAACCTTCAGTAATCGAGGGCTGAGCGAAGTCGTTTGTCCTTCGGACAGGCGTTGCCAATGCGCAGCGTCTCCCCAAGGGAGAACGTCCGATCAAGGGGTACCTTATTTTTCTGCGACTCCCTTATACCAATTCTCTAAATCAGAACGACGGATTGTTTGAGGAGGGGGGTGGGAATGCAGTTCCCCACAAGGGGGCTTTGCCCCCTTGCCCCCCATTTGTAGCCCAAATTTTCGGAATTGATATTAAGTCATTAAGTGAGTCAGGGTTAGGCAAAATCCTGAACTTTGCAAATCCAGTCAAACACTTCTGGGTCGTCGTTAAACGCGACCAGATCGAGGGCCGCAGGGTTTTTCACCAATTCCACAGAGAGCAGGTAGCCTGCAATCGTCCAGGTCTGGTACTTGCGCGAGGCTTTGCCCACTAAGCGGCCATGTCTTCCGTCGTAGTATTCTGGCCATTCGTCGTTGCTAAGGCGTTTTTCGGCAAGGGCGATCGCCCGATTTGCCATCTCCATCCGCCCCCCTTTGACCGCTGCCGCGACCAAAAACCACATCAACACCGGCCAGTTGCCGCCATTGTGATACGACCACGGTACATTTTTAGGATCACATCCAGTCAGAATTCGCCATTCCAAATCGCTGACGGCGGGATAGCAAATCTTCATTGGCATATAGCCCACGAGATCATGCCAGCGCTGCTCAATCAACTCCATAATGGACTCAGATTCTTCTTGGTTAACCAGTGACGAAATTACCGCCATCAGGTTACCCAGCGTAAAGAAGCGAAAATCCATGCGGGCAGGGCCTAAATTGCCTGCCAAGAATCCGCCGCGCTCCGGCATCCAATCATGGATCCAATCAGGAATAGACTCGGGATAGATATTGAATTTGTTGACCGCTGCCGCGCCAAACTCCTCTGCACGAAAGCGGTAGATATTATTCAGCCGCTTTAGATCTAACCAATAGTATTGACGAATGTGATAGCTCAGACTGCCCAGCCGTTGGTTGACCACATGGTAATAGATGTCGCGCTTATACCCTGGCAGCAACAGTTCTCGCGCCGCCCGCAGTGCTGTATAAAACAGCGCTTGAATCTCCAATGGGTGCCCATCGACCCCCATGCGGCGGTCAATCATAAACGCGCCATCGGGCACTAGCATTGTGGGATACATATCAAAGCGGTCGGCCAAGCATAGCTTGAGAATCCAGACGATGCCCTGCTGCACATCGGGCTGGTGCGCTAAATCCCAGTCTTCGCTAGCTTTGACATAGGCGCGCAGCAGAATCAACCACCATAGGCACGAATCAACGGGGGTAACGCGCCCAATAGCATGTTCCCCAAAGTCTGCGACTAGGCACTGCCCATCGCTCTCAGAAACCACCTTAAAGCTAGCTGGCATCACCCCTAACCCGGCATTAAAGCAGTCCATCTGCTTATCACTGCTCTGGAGCGCCAGGGTTTCGATCAAAAAATTGCGAACGATATCGAACTTGCCCTTGATCAGAAAGAGTAGCGCCGCCGACACAAAATCGCGCACAAAGCACTGATCATAGTTCAGCGATTCTACGGTGGGGTCGCAGGCGGCCACTGTGCCGACAGGGCGATCGCCAAAATAAACGACCGACTCATCCAATAATTTCCAGGCTTCGTCTACGAGCGTTTGAGCAGCGGATTCAGGCACAGTTCTGGGCATCACAATAAAGGGGATAAGTCGGCTGAAGCAAGCGCACCAATGAGAACAGGAAGACGGTCTGGGCTATGTTCTATAGAACCGAGCGAAATCAATCGACCGGTCTAGCCCCACTAAACCAGTTCAGCTGAAAACAGTGACTGGAAAAATAGAATATCAGCGCTGCTAAGCAATCAGCGCTGACCAGTGAGAGTAACGACTGAGAGTAACGACTCCCGCTGGCCCAATGATTCAAACGTCTAAGCCGTGAGAGTTTGAATCGTTAGACAAACTGCTGATTCACGATGAATCTATTCAAGTCAAGCCTATGCAAACCTAACAGAAAAAAATGTGTTGGTTGGAAGTGATTGGCGATCAATTAAACAATAGGTGATGAATTAGATGCAGTCATACAGCAAATGCTGGTAGCAGTCAGACCCTGATGGATGATTCAGGTGATTCAGTCAAGACTGCATTTAGCCCACGCGGTCAGTGCCGCCGAAACTCCAGTAGCGCAGCATACGACTCAATCGGGTCAACCCTGAGCCATCCCACTTTCACAAACGAGTAGCACGATTGCGTTTTTGAGTGGCACCCTGCAAGCAAGTGTCCAAAAAAACATCGCCGCGCGTTGGATGCCAAAGCAGGTAAGCCTGCCCAGATCTGACAGAATGCCCCAGTCAAGATGAGAACGGACTCGATAGCTATAGATTACGCGGTATGCCTTAGATTCAGCCACCTATTGCTTGGGTGGATTCACGAAATGAACACAAAAGCTAGGCACAAGTGTGAAGTTTTGAGTGAGTTAGGCTTTGATTTCTCATAAATGAAGTGGTTCTATCGGGGCGATCGCCCTAGCCCACATCAGCGCAAGCCGCACTCGTCAGACTACCGGCAGAGCCAAGTGCTGCATCAGATTAATGGCCCTGTGCCCTACAGCAGAGAAGGTTGCCCGCCGTCCCTCAGCGCCATCAGCGCCCTGTTGCAAGGTATCGCTAATCGGGTCGTGCTCCAGCAGGATATCAACATACTCAGCCGGTCGATACGGCAGGCGCTCGGCCCATTCGATCGCAACGATTCCGGGAGGGTACTCTGACCCATCCCAATAGGCGTCGATGTTGAGAGGGGCGATCGCTCCGGCATCTAGCCGATAGAGATCAAGGTGGTAGAGCGGCACCCGCCCTTCGGGATATTCATTGATCAGCGTAAACGTAGGACTAACGATGGCATCGATAATGCCTAGGCCCTGCCCAATCCCCTGCACCAGGGAGGTTTTGCCGCTGCCTAAGTCGCCCCGCAGCAATAGAACAGTCCCGGCTGGGAGCGATCGCCCTAGGTGTCCACCCAATTGGTGGGTTGCCTGCAAGTGGGGCAATGCCAGCACCCGAGACATTGCTTGAGTCATCTTCATCCTCAGATCAAGCTTCATCCAAAACTGGCCTGGTTGTGGATATGAGTACTACCAAGCCGGGGCATGGAATCCATACCCCGGCTTGGCATACACACTTGAAATATCCATCCGCTTAACACGCTTGCAGACTAAAGCGGGAGTCAATCATCCGCTTACTTTCCGCTTACCTACAGAGCAAATAAATCGCCAGCTTCAGTCAGCGCATTGGTTGTGGACGGGTGTGTGCTAGTTGTCGTAGACGCGGCACTCAGCAGCCTCAGGGTTATCGTCACAGTATTGCTCTAACGAGTTCTTGGGAGCTGCTTTAGAACGCTGATGCGCCGCTTCAGCCTGCAGTTCCTCTACGGTGTCCCATGCAACCGCACATTCAGAAGACTCGCTGCCACTAGATTGGCAGGCTTCGCGAGCCTTTTGGCGCTCTTGCTCGATTTTTGATTGAATATCGCTCATAGATCTAAATTGATTGCTGTGTTCTGAACTAAGTTTCATTTTCCATTTTAGACTAGCGCGATCAATGAGTTCGTCAAGTCTTTGGATGGAAAAACCTGACTCATCAGACTGACGCTTGTGGAGTCTACACTGACTCAACTTGCTCGCACTACCGTATGCTAGCGTGCGATCGCCCGATTCCGCCTGTATTTAATGCTACGGATTCCTCTCTTTCTCACGCTTTATATCATTAATCATTCGCGCATTCTTCTTTCAAAATTTAATAAGCTGGGTGATCTAGCACACAGTTTCAGCCTCATCCTGCTTAAAATGAGAAGAAAATTACAGATTTTTCTTATCATTTTTTGGCGTTTTTATCCCTAACTTCCAGTACGCGCTTTTAAGTTGTCCTGTTCTGTCTTTCAACAGGGCCAGAGCGAGCACTAGAGCGAGCAAAGGTGAGGGATCAGGAGGCGATCGCCATTCTGAAGAAACCCTGATACAGCCTAAGTCCTATGATAGTGAGGGATCAATGCAGCAATTTCCGAGTAAAGGTACGACATGATGACAGAAGCTAGCGCTGAGCGAATGAAGTGGGTCAGTGCCCTCTCCACAGAACCGTCTCTCGAAGCGGCGGTCAAAGAGGTGGTGGAGCAAGCTCAGCAGCGGCTTCAAGCACCTGCGGATCTGGCCTTAATCTTTGTGTCTGCGGCCTTTGCCAGCGAGCACTCGCGACTCATGCCGCTGTTGAAGGAATATCTCTCGGTGCCTGCGCTCATTGGGTGCAGTGGCGGCGGTGTGGTTGGGGTCGATATCGACGGCACAATTCAAGAAATTGAAGATGGAGCGGCCCTCAGCCTCAGCTTGGCGCATCTTCCGGGGGTGGAGGTGCAAACGTTTCATTTACTAGAGGATGACCTGCCGGATCTGGATGGATCACCCAATGAATGGTCAGAGCTGATTGGGGTAACCCCTGAAGCCAAGCCTCACTTTGTCTTGCTGTGCGACTCTATGTCGTCAGAAACGCGAGATTTGCTGCCGGGGTTGGACTATGCCTATCCAGACGCGGTCAAAGTGGGCGGTTTGGCCACAGGCGGTTCTGCCATGGGCAATGCGCTGTTCTGCGATTTTGAGCTGCATCGCGAAGGCACGGTCGGGGTGGCGCTGAGCGGCAATGTGGTGTTAGAAGCGATCGTGGCGCAGGGCTGCCGCCCAATTGGTCAGCCCTATCGAGTCGTTGAGGGCGATCGCAACATCATGCTAAAGCTAGAGGAGCAGCAGGGCGCGCTAGAAGACCCTAATGGCGACTTCTGCACGCCGTTGGAGGCGCTGCAGGCAATCTATCAGGAACTCGACGACGAGGAGCAAGAACTGGCGCAGCACTCACTGTTTGTGGGCGTGGCCCAGAGCGAATTCAAGCTGCAATTGGAGCAAGGTGATTTTTTGATTCGCACCATGCTGGGGGTTGATCCTCGGGTGGGGGCGATCGCCATTGGGGATCGGGTGCGGCCAGGGCAACGGATTCAGTTTCATCTACGCGATGCCGATGCCTCTGCCGAAGACCTAAAAGCGCTGCTGCGCCGCTATCGGCAGCAGCATAGCGAGGTATCCCCCACGGGTGCTCTCATGTTTGCGTGCATGGGGCGAGGGGAAGAGCTATACGACGAGCCAAATTATGACTCTGACCTATTTCACCACCATATTCCGGTGCCGATCAGCGGCTTTTTCTGCGGGGGTGAAATTGGCCCCGTGGGCAATTCGACATTTTTGCATGGCTATACGTCGGTTTTTGGCATTTGCCGCGAACCTTAGGGCGCGTCATCAATTACAACCAAAACCCTTGCGGGATAAGCCCTGCCGCGCCCGCTCCAAACAACAGGCTAGGGGCTGTAACCTTTGATTCTTGAACCATACGCGACTAATTGATGAAAGCCCCTAGAGCAAGCGTCTCTCTAGTCTTGTCCTGCCTACTCGCCACATCGCAAGTTCTCCCCGTCGGGTTCTCCACTTTTGAAGAATGCCGTTATAGTCATTTCAGGATTGCGTAGATTGTGGATTGATTCATGGATCGGCCTATGGGCGATCGCCTCTCTGAGTTTCAGACACGACTGCTTCGAGCCCGAACTGGGTTGATGCAGCTTTGGACAGTATCGCCGCCGTTGGTGCTTGGATTAGCCACCAGTTCTGGGGTGCTGCTCACGTTTTTGCTGATTTTTGCAGTCCGTGGGGATGGACGTGGTGCGGCCACATCACCCGCCATAACGCCCCCTGCGCCCACCGCCGCCCTGCCGCAGCTGGGGCCACGGCACCAGCTAAACTATCAGCAGTGGGTAGACCTATTGGCGCAAGAAGCCAGCATTGTGGCAGAGCAGCGTCCCGAACAATTGACGGTGCTCCTGGGCGATTCCATCAGCTTATGGTTTCCCCATGAGCTGCTGCCGGGCGATCGCCACTGGCTTAATCAGGGCATTTCTGGTGAAACGGCAGAAGGGTTACTCTATCGCCTGCATTTGCTAGATGCCACCGAGCCGCGCACCATCTTGCTCATGATCGGCATCAATGACCTGCTGCGCGGCATCGACGATGTCACGCTGATGGGCCAGTATCAACAAATCATTCACTACCTTCGACACACACATCCGAACACTCAAATCGTGGTTCAGTCGATTCTGCCCCATGCTGACGAACGCGCCACTTGGGAAGGGCGCGATCGCCTGCTCTCAGTGCCCAATAGTCGAATTGAGAACCTAAACCAGCAATTAGGGGCGATCGCCGCAGCCGAAGGCGTTTACTTCCTAAACCTTTACCCCTTATTCACCGATGAAACCGGGAATCTCGATCCCCAACTTTCAACCGATGGGCTACATCTAAACCAACAGGGGTATTTAGTATGGCGTACGGGTCTGCATGTTTACATCCAGCAAGTGCTAGAAGCCAAAGGCTAATGGCCCTGAATGATGGATGGACAATAGCAAATTATGAGTGAGCAATAAACCTACCCACGTGGCCAGCTCAAACCCACCTCCTCAATCAACGTGAGTTTAGGAGCAACTCGCTCCCTCACCCTGTCACGCGCGAGCCAGACGACACATCAAGGATTTGGAGCGCGCAGAGCCCTAAATCTTCTCAGCTCAAGCTAGAGTCAAATCAGCGATACCACCTGGTGAAATCTGATCAGGCTTCTCTCATTTCGCCTCGCAGTTAAATGAGAGAGTGCTTAACTTTTTGTAGCAGTGTCACAAGTCAGCCAAAAACATGGTAATTCTGGAGTAGTAATAGAACGATTGAAAGCTAAAATCTATCACTTTGGCAACTTTTTACTCTTTAGAGTTTCCATAGCTCAGTAAAAAAATCGGCCATCCGATTTAGCATTTCTGGCAATCCAGTTTGTGAGTAATCCCAAGCTCTGCATCTGGCTTTCATCTGGGCTATCTGTTCAATTTGCCTGCATTTGTGTAGATGCGCAATGGTCAGCCTTAATCAGCTACTTTCGCACATTTTAGAAAAAATGTCAGACCCTTGAGTCTAGTTTGCTCTCCTGAAAGTAATGACCGCTTTGCAGTGATCATAGGAAAGAGGTTGAACTACTGTCTTGGGCATCTGCTCAAAGCCTCAAATTCTTCATTGCATCTTAGAATTTTCTACTTCCCAATGCGAGAGTAACATAGGGTTCTAATTTCGAAGTTTGAGCCGGATAGGCTCCTAAAATAGCTTTGTGGAAAAAGCCTTTATCATCCACTGTGTTGTTTAGCCCGCAGCGCAGTCAATGCAGGCTGATTTATGCGTTGTAGCGTAGATCCCACACTGAAGGGTGTACTTACTTTTTAGTGCAGCACGCAATTTGCCGATTCATTAGTGACATAGGAGATTCAATGCAGTATTTGTTGATGGATTCGCATCATCGCTTTTTAGGCACTTTCCAGTCCAAAAAAATGCTTATCGTTGGAGACACGTTCCAAAATAATGGAGCGCAAACCTATGCAGTGGTGGGTACCGACTGGGGCAACCAGGGTCAGCAACCAAAGTCTCTGACGGTAATGCTGGTTAAGCCACCTATTGAGTAACAGATGCTAATTGATGGGTGATGTTCTAGACCTGTGGTCAAGGTTGCTAAACTGCCTAAGGCTTAGGGCATTCAGAATTATCATCCACATGTCTACAACACGACCAGTTAATTCAAGTATGGCCCCTTGAATTCTTACTTCAAGATTACTTAATTGCTTAAGCTGAACTTAAGAGAAAGTACTGCTTTATATGTAGTGTCTGCAATCTATCTCCCAATTCTATGAATTGGATAGCTGGAATATTTTTGCGAGATTCTTGATAGGTAGGGATCTCACGAAGATGACTTTAGTTTTGAGCGGTTGTTGCCTCGGACGCTTTAAAAGCGTTGAAATTAGCAAAATTCACAATTCAACCTGAATTTGGAATGCATTCAAGCCATTAATGTGCCGTGCGCGATGCGTGCGGCACATTAATGGTTTTTGAGAACCGTGCCTCGTGCTGTGCTTCAAAACCTCTGAGAGTTTTTACGTCTCTTGAGCTCTCAAGAAACTTCCTCAGGTACAGGTTGAGGGATTAAGTCAAAAATAGCTTGAAGTTTCTGACCTGTATGACACGGTGCATAACACTGGGTCAGCCGCTCCTAAGAAATAAAGTCCATGAATAAGGCTGAAACTCTTGGTAGTCAGACCTTTTGTTTCTTTGTCCTTCCTGCCCCCCAGCATTGGAGACTTAGTTAGCGTTTGCTTAAGCGGCAAGGCAGCTCAAGCAGCCACACGTAGCATACGGTGCTCCACTTCCAATCTCTGTATAGTAGGGCGGGCTAAGGACTGTCGGTTCAGACCTAGAGACTGGGGCAGAGGAGCCGCCTACACTGCTTGGAGGGTTTATCGAGGCTCGCTGATAGTTCACCGCATAGCCAAGGTCTTGCAACACGGCCAAGTCTACGGCAGTGGGCAGCTTACGCGTACCTAAATTGGAAAAAGGTGTCATTAGCGCTTCCCCCGATCCAGGAAACTGTCCTCCATTAGGAAAATGAGCGCTGTCCGCCAGTGGTAGAGCATTGCCACCGTTCTGTAGGCGGGCATTCGCACCGGTAAAGGTGCCATTTTGCACTAAGCGAGAAAAGGCGCGGCTTGTGCCAAATCCCAGCACATGCCCAATTTCGTGAACTGCAATTGAAATAAAGTCTTGGGCACTGGTGGGGATATCATCTGCTGTATTGGGTGTGGCGTCGAAGAACCAATTTGTGCGGGTAGAGTTGTCAAATGTAATGGTGCCAATCCACGGCTGAAAGGTAGACCCTGCATACCGAATTTCATTTGTAAAAAACCCCGACGGGCCTGAGCGCGCTAGGGTTGACCCAAACGTGCCCCGTAGATTGCGCGCACCCACAAAGACTTTGATGTCATCAATGGGAGAATCTGTGACAAAGTCGACCTGCTGCCCAGTTTGAGGATTGATCACATTGGGGGTGAGGGTGCCTTGTGCCACAACCGGAAAGTCAGTCTGAATCAGGCGCTCCCACAGATTAGCTGCAAACCGCATTGCGGCACGTCGTACCGGCGTAAACCAACCTCCGGTATCAAAGCGATAGTCAAGCTCAATCGAAAAGGGTGACGGCGGCTCTGAAGCGGCTCGCGCTGATGCCACCAATCGATAGCGGGTGGCATCTTGCGGGGTACGGGGAAAGATGCGAATGAAGTAAACGCCCGGTTCTAGATCAGCGCGAATTACCTCTTTGCGGGTGCCGTTTCGGGCTGAGCGTCGAACCACTTCTTTAGTGTGGTTTAGCAGTTCAAGATCTGCATTGGCGGTGAGTTTTTTCATCACCAATGATAGATTTCTGCTGCGGTTGAGCTTAAATCGATAGATGTCGCGAGGGTCGCCGTTGCCTACTCGCGCCATAAACGCTTGGGGCTGGGGCGTTAGCTGAATCCGCTTCGCTGTTGGAAACGTGTTGCCGACTGTATCCATCGACTCGTCCGTTTTTTTGCAAAAGAATTAATTTATACCGAACCCACAGGGATAACACTGACATAAATCCTAGTATGAATTACGGAGATAGTCAGTGGCTTTACTGAACTTACACAATCCTAACCTTCGCCCTAGATTTCGTCTCTTGAAGTGTCACACTCGGGTTTGACCCTCACAAGCAGGATTTGGTATTTGGTATGGGACATCAAAACCAGTCTGTCCATAACGCGGGCGGCCTGGTTTTGAGGATTTGCTGAGTTGGCGGTGTCTAGCCCCCCTTTCTACTTGGGAAGCCGCACGGCATCAGCCCCACATGCCTGCATCAGGGCCGACACATCAGATGATTAGATTACGCTGACCATTGCTCGGGCTTGAGGTCACGCTCCATCAAGGCTTCGACTGCCTGGGGGGGAGTGATGGTGCCTTGCAGCAGCGAATAGACGAGCTGGCAAATGGGCATGGAGATCTGTTCGCGCTGAGCAAGGTCATAGAGCACATGGGTTGTGTTTACGCCTTCTGCTGTTTCGCCGATGGCGCTGAGTGCTTGGTCTAGGCGATCGCCCTGGGCTAAGCGAAAGCCCACTTGGTAGTTGCGGCTGAGGGGGCTGTTGCAGGTTGCCAGCAAATCGCCCAATCCCGACAGGCCAAAGAAGGTGTCGGTCTTGCCGCCTAGATGCGTGCCAATGCGGATAATTTCGGTGAGCGATCGCGTGATTAGGGCTGATTTAGCATTCGTGCCGAGGTGCAGGCCGTCGCAGACGCCTACGGCGATCGCAATCACATTTTTTAGCGTGCCGCCAAGTTCTGTGCCCAGCGGATCGCTATTGGTATAGACCCGAAACCGCTCAGAGGCAAACACCTGCTGCACGATCGCTGCTGCTGCTGCATTCTGACTCGCAACCACGGTGGCGGCGGGCAGTCCCAGATGTATTTCCTTGGCTAAGTTTGGCCCTGACAACACCACCAGCGGATTGTGGGGGAATGCCGCCTGCCACAGTTGAGATGGGGTGAGCCCGGTCGTGCGATCTAACCCTTTGGTAGCACTGACCAGAATCGTAGCGGGCGGCAGAGCGCAGTGTTGAAGCTGTGTGATCACCTCCGACACTCCACGCATAGATATGGCAGAAATCAGGAGCTGGGAGGGCGCGATCGCCTGCTCTAGCGACTCATCTCCCCGACGCGACCAGAGGCGCACCTGCGGGCAATTGTGCCGCACCAAGTCTGCAATCACAGTGCCCCAAGCACCTGCTCCCAGAACTGTTGGAGTATACGGAGTCGAGGTATCGGTCACAAGAGGGTAGAAACCTGTGCAAATGAACAAGAGGGGTGATTGCCGAGGGTGTGTCATCAGGTCTGGCTAAAATCCTGATTTCATCAGCGTTGCCACGCCCAACCCAAAAATAGGCGAGGGGCTGCAACTGCTGATTTTCGGGCCATCAGCAGTCGATTGATGACAGCCCCTAGCTTAGTAACCCTCTAAGAAGGACGGGGACAAGTCCCAAATCCATCGGAGCGGGCACCATTTCGCCCCGAAAGTCGAGCAACTGCACCAGCAGCAAATACGCAATGCTGAGCACCAGGGCGATCGCCCCAGTGGTGATAGCAACTAATTTTGAGCGATCCATGGGGAATAGGAAGAAGAGATAGGCCAGTGAGATCAAGCTTTGGGCGGCCTTTAGGCCGTCTAAAGACCGCGTTTAGCGCCAAATTGTTGATCCCATTGTCATCATACCTGGCAAAATCGTGAACAATATGGACAAGACCCCGAACCCATCCAAACAACGCCAGCCGTGAATCCACTCGCGCTGTGCACCAAACAGCCCAAGCGCTGTCAACCCCGCTCTACTGCCTGCCTTCATTAACCTATGACCAGCTTGCCCACCCCATCCATGCCGCCATCCTCCCCTGCAGACGCCGCCGAGCGTCGTGGGGTGATTCACATCCAAAACCTGCAAAAGGTATACCGCACCGGTTTCTTGCTGAACCAGCGAGTCTCGACCTTGAGGGGGTGCTCACTCGACATCTGGGAAGGAGAAACCTTTGGTTTGCTCGGGCAAAACGGGGCTGGTAAAACCACGTTGCTTAAGGTGTTGCTGGGCATTATTCGCCCAACAGGGGGGGACGGCACCCTGCTCGGAAAACCGCTGGGCGATCGCACCGTTAAACACCGCGTTGGCTTCTTACCCGAAAACCCCTACTTTTACGATTACCTAACTGGGTGGGAGTTTTTGGAATATGCGGCAGGGTTGTTTCAACTGCCTGCGGACGTGCAACGCAAACGCATCCCCGATTTGCTCGATCTCGTGGGTTTATCTCGCGCTTCGGCACGCAAAAAACAGCTGCGGCAATATTCCAAAGGCATGCTGCAGCGGGTGGGGATGGCGCAGGCGCTAATCAACGACCCAGACCTAGTCTTTTTGGATGAGCCCATGTCGGGGCTAGACCCGTTAGGGCGTTACCAAATCCGCGAGATTATCACCTCTCTCAAAGCTCAGGGCAAAACTATTTTCTTCAACAGCCATGTGCTGTCAGATGTGGAACAGGTGTGCGATCGCGTAGGCATTTTGGCCCAGGGCGAACTGATCTGCGTCGGCTCGCTGCAAGACCTGTTGGGAACCGCCAATGTGTATCACGTTAAGGTGTGCCACGCCAACCCCGACGCCCTCAAGCAATGGCTCCCCGATGTGGAATTCAAAGATAACTGCTGGCAAGGACACCTGCTGGGCATGCCCCACGACTTTTTGTCTAGCCTGCATCTCATGGATGGGCAATTGCTGGCAATGACCTTAGCACGCCCCAGTTTAGAAGAGTTTTTTGTGCAGCAACTCCACCAGCGGGGAATCACGGCTAGCCAATAAGCGGTATGACGACCGTCTGGGTCATCAGGCGGGATCGCTGCCTGCAACACATTGCTCACCTGCTCTCGCAGGCGGTGGGGCGACCGATGGATTTGGTGGCTCGCTACGGTGACGAAGAGTTTGCGATCGTGCTGCCCGAAACGGACTTAGCCCTTGCGCTCCGCATCGCGCAAGGGCTGTAGCAGGCGGTGCAGCAAGCGCTAGATCCCCCATCCGTCCTCTCCGATTGGCCGCCACTTAACGATCAGCATGGGCATGACGTCCGAAATTCCTGAGGCAGGGCGATCGCCCGCCGACCTCTTGTCCACCGTCGACACACTGCTTTATCGCGCTAAAGCTCGAGGCCGCAACCAGATAGCCTACGACTTCGACTGTTAACCCTTGACCTATCCTCTATGCCAAAACCCTAGGGCGTGTCATCAATTCCAACCAAATGCCTGATGCTATGAGCCTTGCCACGCCCGACCCAAAAACTAGGCTAGGGGCTGTGGCTGTTGATTTCTAGGATATCAGAGGCTAATTGATGACAGCCCCTAGCAGAGTCGAAGCTTCAGCACGATGGGAATACGATGGGAACTACCGCTATTCTGGCGGAGTCGAGGGCGAAATGGAGAGCTTTTGGGCACGGGTTTCAGCTTCTGCCATGACCGCAGCCATATTTTCTAGCATTTCGCCGGGGTAGGTTTCGAGCACTTGGGTCGAAAGCGACACACGCCGCTTCACGTCGTCTAGGTCTATCACCACTGCTCTGATCGACTGCCCCACTTGAAACACGGCATCCAGCGACGACACGTAGTTTTTGCTGATTTGCTTAATGTGCAGCAGTCCGCTGGTGCCACCAAATTCCACAAAGACGCCAAACGGGCGAATGCTAGAGATTTTTCCATCGACCAACTGGCCCACCGCAATTTGGCTGAGGCTAGCCGCTTGAGAAGCCAGCCGCTGCGACAGCACTAGCTTTTTGGCCTTGGGGTTTACCTCTAGCAGCGTCACCGTTAGGGCCTTGCCCACCAGCGCGTCCAAATTCTCCCGCTCAATCAGGTGCGATCGCGGAATAAACCCCCGCAACCCATCGACATCGACCGTGACACCGCCACGATTAGTGCCGCTCACGCGCACCCGCACCGTTTCATCGGTGTCTTGCATCGCAACAAGTCGATCCCATAGCTGATTGAGCGCGAGCTGCCGCAAGGAAAGGGTGACTTGCCCCTCAGCATTTTGCTCACGAATAATCACAAATTCGCGTTCTTCCCCTAGCGGCACGACCTCTGTGAGCGGCTGAGTACGGCTGAGAGAGGCTTCTTGAAGCGGTAAGAAGGCAGAGGACTTGCCGCCAATGTCAATTAATGCGCCATCCGACTCGTAGCTAAACGCCTTGCCGCGCACCAACTGGCCCTGGCTAAATTCATAGCTGTGCTGCTGAAGAGCTTTTTCAAAATCATCACGAGAGAAGGACAAGTCAACCTCCCAAAACCAGTGCCAGTGTGAGCTGCCCAGGCTGTCTATCTAAAACGATGTCTAAACAGGGACGGTAGCGGCTCAGCATTAGGCATTTGGGTGGAGGCTTGACGCGTCTTCCAATGCACACTTTGCTTAGACCTACCAAATGGGCTTATCTAGTGTACGCAATTCTTGGGGCTTCGGCATGGGTACAGTACCGATGCCACTCCGTGTTTTTGCTTGATGCCCTCGTAGGGCGATCGCCGCAGCGGCCTAAGCTCCTCGGTCTAGAGTGAGTCATCGCCTCACAGCCAGAGGTTGACCCCGATGAGATTCGCTGTCTTGCTCTATGATTTGAGGCTGAGTCGGGATCAGCCTACCTAGTGCATACGGGGAAAATATATGATGTTGCTGTTGCAGTTCAGTACATCCCACTATTGCCGCAAAGCGCGGTTAGCGCTGGGATACAAAGGGATTCCCTATGAGGTTGAGAACCTGGTGCCGGGGCTACATGCGCTCAAGGTTAAGCCTCTAACGGGAACCACAACCCTGCCTGTGTTGATGCCGCAACTCTCAGATCAGCCCGAGGCCATCGGCGATTCTACACGCATTCTTGACTGGCTCGATCACACTCATCCCACGCCGGGGCTATTAGACCTCGAACCCGACTTGCAGCCCCAGGCACACCTACTAGAAGACTGGCTGGATGAGAGCATTGGCGTGGCGGCGCGGTTTGTCTATTACGACTATCGCGCGGGAGAGGGGAAAGCGATCGACCCGTCGTGGATGAGCCAGGCGGTGATTCGAGTCGTGCGGCGGCAGTATGGCATGAATGCGGCACGGGTGGCGCTGGCTGCGGATCGGCTGGCGATCGCCCTAGTTTGGCTAGAAGCGAACTGGGGCAGCGGCTACCTAGTGGGCGATCGCCTAACGCGGGCTGACCTCACCGCAGCAGCGCTCTTGAGTCCGCTGGCGCTGCTGCCCCACTATCGCCAGCAGCATCCCTGGCTGTTTGACCGCATTGCCGCCGTGCATGAACACTGCGGGGAACCACTGCCCCCTGGACTGAGTTAGCCTGAGAAGAGACTATGGCAGCGCCCAAGGGGAGAAACCAAGCATGAGTCTAGCCAAGCGACAAACTCGATGGGCAGCCACCTTAGTAGGGAGTGTGTGGGGCAGTGTGGGGCTGCTGGGTAGCGCAGGCAGCGCCAGTGCAGAACCCGCCAGTGCAGAACCCGCCAGTGCAGAACTGCTGATGCCGCCCCCCAATGACGTGCCTGAAGAAGTGCTGCGCACCCAGATCACCCTGGAGGGGCGATCGCCCGTGGATAACCAGTCGCTGTCTGCCCAAGACTATGCTGACGAGGCCGCCGAGACAGCCGCCGCTGTCGACCAACCCAGACGAGTCTCTGAAGGGGGAGAACGGTTGGTGTTTCTATTGCGCCTGCGAAAGACTTTTCGAATCCTGCTGCCATTTGTCCCGATTCCCTAGCTCTCGTTCCTTAGCTCCAATTCCCTAGCTTCAATTCCTTATATCAATTCCGAAAATTTGGGCTACAGATGGGGGGCAAGGGGGCAAAGCCCCTTTGTGGGGAACTGCGTTCCCCACCCCCCTCCTCAAACAATCCGTCGTTCTGATTTAGAGAATTGATATTAGCTCCAATTCCCTAGCCTTGACCGTTGGTTCGGCAAATGCCTAAAACCGTGCTGCCTGCATCATGGGCAGCACGGTTTAGTGTTGTTTGAGATCCACAGCGCGGGGCTGAACCAACGCGATCGCCCTCACGTTAACCTTGAGATTTTGCCCGCTGCGCCAGGGTGAGATATTGCCCCAAAAACGGGAGACCCCCAATGGCAGGCAACAGATAGCGTGAGGTGCACAGCAAGCCCAGCGCAGCAGCCGTCGGCGCATCAAAGTAGGGCTGATAAAACACAATTAGCGCGGCATCGCGGGTGCCGATGCCAGCAAAGGTCAAGGGCAGCAGCCCAGCCAGAATTGCCAGTGGAGACAGCGCTAGATTGGCGAGAAACGGAGCCCAAGCGTTGAGCGCCAGAATGAAGCCCCAAATCTGAAATAGGTGCAGAAACCAGATAAAGATGGAGGTAAGGATGATGGTAATTAGACGGGGGCGATCGCTCCAAAAGTAGTCATGCATGTCTTGCCAGGAATGGCTGAGCTGGCTGAGCTTCAGCTTTAGCGACTTGGGTGCAATCCGATGGGCCAGGGCAAACCCGCTCTGGGCAAACCGGGGCCACGCGAGCAGCAAAAGTCCCAACCCTAACCCCGTTGCCACGCTTAGGGTCATCACCGTAAACAGCCAGTCGCGCTGGGGATAGAGCAACAGCCCCAAGGCGCACCACAGCAGCAGCGACAGCATATCGCAGGCTTTTTCAAACACCACGAGCGACAGCGACAACGCCCCGCTCAGATGCCCGCGATCGCGCATAAAGTAGGCTTTGGCGATATCCCCCATCTTTGAAGGCAAGATCATATTCAGGCTGCTCGCTGCTAGAATCAGTCGATTTGCTTCCCCAAAGCTCAGTCCTGCTCCACCAGTCTGGGCAGGCCGGGGCATCAACTGCTGTAGCCGCCAGGCGGTCATTAGGGTAATGGGCACCACCATCGCCAAACTGCCGATCATCCACGGGCGATCGCACTCGCGCAACACCTGCACCAGCCCCGCCGCATCAATCCGCCAGTAGATCAGCAGCAAAATCGCGCCGCTTACCCCCATCGAAATCCATCGCTTCATCCCGTTTTCGCCCTTGCCCTTGGGGCGCCCTGTGAACATCACCGACCCTAATAATACGGGTGTCAGAGCTTTAGCGCTTCTATGGGGAACCCCAACTCTTGCGGTTAACCTCCCAGTGTGAGACCCGTGTAAGATTAAACCTGCCATTCGCAATGGCTCCACTCCCCAATCCTGATGTCGAATAGTGGCATGCAGAGCAGGAACGGGAGGAAGGCATCCTCTTGCTCCACCCAATCACGATTTCGTTCGGTGATTTCTGCCATAAAAAATCCCACGTCAGCAGTGATACCGTAGGGGTATTGGCTCAGCCAAGCCGAAGGCATTACGGCTGTTCACCCAATGCAGGGACGTTTTTTTGAGAAATAGCTTTAGACCTTCCTTACATCGCTCCCTCTATGCATAGACTTCTTACAGGCGATTTACAGGTCGAGCAGGTCGAAATCCGCATTGTGGATCTGCCTATGGCTCTCAGCGGCACGCGCATCGTCCAGCTTTCAGATTTTCATTATGATGGCCTGCGGTTGTCAAACGCGATGTTAGAAGGGGCGATCGCCGCCTGCACCCACGCCAATCCCCACTTGGTCGCGCTGACAGGCGATTTTGTTACAGACGATCCTCAGCCCATTTGGGCGCTGGCAGAGGCGCTGCGAGGCATCACTCGTCAGCATAAAACAGTCGCCGTATTGGGCAACCACGATTATGCCCAGCCCACTGCCAAAGACACAATCACCGCAGCCCTAACCCAGGCGGGCGTTCAGGTGTTGTGGAACGAGATTGCCTATCCATTGGGAGAGCCCTTTCCCGTGGTGGGCATGGCCGATTTTTGGTCGCGGGAGTTTCATCCCGAGCGCGTCTTTGGGCAGCTTGATCCGGCTGTGCCGCGTCTCGTGCTATCCCATAATCCTGACAGTGCTGAAATCTTGGCACCCTGGCGAGTGGATTTGCAGCTCTCAGGACACACCCACGGTGGACAGATGGATCTGCCCGCGTTGGGGAATCCGTTTGCGGCTTACTTTGGCACGGCAGAAAAACTGCCTAAGCCGATACGCCAGTGGATGCCCTACATGCGCCAGCAGTGCTACAAGATTGTGCGCCATTGGGAATGGGCCCAGGGGCTGCACCGCGTTGGCTCAAACCAGCTGTATGTGAATCGGGGATTGGGCACCTATCCGCCGGGTCGGTTTCGCTGTCCGCCAGAGGTAACGGTGCTGACGCTGCATCCGGCTTAGCGCTTTTTGACCGAGCTATTGATCTGAGGGAATCTCTTGCATGAGCACATAGGGCTGCAAGATCAGCGCGTTGAAGCGCTGGTTAGAGGCCGCAGTCCACGCTTTGATTTGATCGGGCGAGGGCTTTTGAATCAGCTTTTGGTCAATCCACGGCTGCACATGGGCTACATCGTCATTGGCGATCGCCACGCCCACCTCTAGCAAATCTAGCTCAGCAGACACCACAATTAGCGCATCGCGGTCAACATGGGGCATCAGCCACTCCCATGCTGCTTCCCCCATCCGCCCTGCTAGCTCAGCGCTCAAATCATTCATGTCTGTGCGTTCTCCTATAACCGTCACGTTCATTACGCCTGCTCGAGCCATACCGGGGTGCTCAGGGCATAGTATCTAGATTCTCTGGCTGCTGATTTTCCCTATCGAATTTTAACGCGGTGACCCCATTCCCCTGTCTTTCCTAGGCAGGACTTGCGCACTTCGTCCAACTGCGTCAGGCCGGGTAGGAGGGGCAGTCCCTCACGGCTAGCGCCCTAGGTCATGCAGGGCGTGGATTGCATCCACACACTGCTGCGTCGTCGCTTCGAGGTGAACTCGGCTAGAGGAGGGGGGAGGGGCGATCGCCGCGCCAATTCGTACCGTGATGGGAGCAGGCTGGGGAAACCGCGAACCCCGCGGCAGGATGTGCTGGGTGCCCCACAGGCTTACGGGCAGCAGCGGGGCCTGAACCTTGGCCGCAATCATTGCCGCGCCCAGTTTGGGATTGGGAATTCTGCCATCGGGTGTGCGCGTTCCCGACAGAAAAATGCCCACGGCCCACCCCTGCTGCAACTGATGAATCGCAGCCCGAATGGCGCTCCGGTCGGCAGCGGCACGTTTTACGGGATAGGCTCCGTAAAGGCGAATGGCTTGGCTCAGCACCGGCACCCGGAACAGCTCTTCTTTTGCCATGTAGGAGACTGGGCGGCGCATACAGGCCGACAGCAGCGGCGGGTCAAAGTCGCTGGCGTGGTTAGCCACTACAATCAGCGGCCCTGCTTGAGGCACCTGATCCAACCCATGCACTCGCCCCCGAAAGTAAAATCGCAGCGCTGGCGCGACCGCCGACCACTTAAACAGGTGATACAGCGCCAGGCTAGTGAGGGGTTCGCGACGGCGGTTTAGAGTCAGGGTCATGGCCGCTACACACTCAGCCGATCTAGATCGGCGATCGCCCCAATATTCTCTAGCGCCATGCCGGGACAGGTGCGCTTGACCAAACCCGTTAGCACCTTGCCGGGGCCCACTTCCATCACCTGCTTAACCCCGGCTTCGGCCAGATGCAGAGAAATTTCGCGCCACCGCACCGACCCCGTCATCTGCTGTGCCAGTCGCGTCTTTAGCACGTCCGCTTCTATCGACGGCGTCGGGTCTACGTTCGACAACACAGGCACCGTCGCAGCCTGAAACGGCGTTGCGTTTAGTACTGTCTCAAACTCTGCGGCGGCAGCGGCCATAAGCGGCGAGTGAAACGCTCCGCTGACGTTGAGCTTCACCGCCCGCTTCGTTTTGACAATGCCCATCACCGCTTCTATCGCTGAGGGCGTCCCTGAAATCACCACCTGTCCAGCATTGTTATCGTTTGCCAACACGGCATCTGGTGTGGCTGCCAACGCGGCCTCTAGCTGCTCAGGATCAAAGCCAATCAGCGCGGCCATCATCCCTTCCGAGGCCGCATCCATCAGCTCAGCGCGGCGCTGCACCAGCTGCAGCCCTGCTTCAAACTCAAATACGCCTGCCGCATAGAGCGCTACATACTCACCCAGGCTATGCCCTGCGACAAGCGCCGGATGATGCCCCCGCTGCTGCAAGGCATCGACCAAAATGCTTTCGATCACATACAGGCAGGGTTGAGTGTAAAGCGTTCGCGACACTTTATCATCGTCATTCTGGCAAATTGCTGGAACCGACCAGCCTAGAACAGCCGCTGCACTCTCAAATTTGGCGATCGCCCCTGGCAAATCGACCAAATCTGCGCCCATTCCTACAGCTTGAGACCCCTGTCCCGGAAACACCCATGCGGTTTTCGTCATGCTCATTCATCCTTACGTATGAGGGGTTAAGCTCGGGGAATTAGAGGCCAGGAACTCTTTAACCGCCTCGAAGAACAGTCCCAGGAAAATACTTCGTCACCCATCTATTCGCCCACAAATTCTAGGTGCTGCAGCGTATTGCCCACCCAGTTGCACCCAGTAATGACAGGGTCAAGTATGACCTGACATCCCTCTGTCCCGCGTGCCGATTCCCAACGCCTACTTCCACTGAAAAATTGCGGCACCCCAAGTCAGCCCTGCACCAAAGCCTGCGGAGGCAATGGTATCACCGGGCTTGATCTGGCCGCTGCGAACCCACTGATCTAATGCCAAGGGAATGGAGGCGGCGGATGTGTTGCCGTAGGTGGCCATATTGCTGATGATTTTGTCTCGGGGAATGCCCAGGCGATCGCCCACCGCATCCAAAATGCGTTGATTCGCCTGGTGCAACAGCAGCCAGTCCACCTGCTCAACCCCAATATCGGCACGGAATAATGCCTTTTCAATCACCTCAGGTACTCGCTTGACGGCAAAGCGGTAGATTTCTTGCCCGTTCATGGTGATGGGCTGAAACGTGCCCTGAGTCACGGTGGTTTCATCCGTCAACGGACGAGCCTGCCCAGCAAAGGCCAGATTAAGCGACCCACTGAGGCTGCCGTCGCTGTGCAGTTCAAACCCCAAGAGGCGATCGCCCTCTGCCGTAGCCTGCAGCACGACGGCCCCGGCCCCATCGCCAAACAAGATGCAGGTGCGGCGATCGCCCCAATCCGTCCAGCGCGACAGCACATCCGCCCCAATCAGCAGCACCGTTCGATAGGCTCCCGTGCGAATGAACTGCGCAGCCGTCACCAGTCCAAACACAAACCCCGAGCAGGCCGCCGTTAGGTCAAAGGCCACTGCCTTGGTTGCGCCCAGCGCAAACTGTACCTGACCCGCCGTGCCAAATAAATCATCCGGCGTAGACGTAGCCAGCAAAATCAGATCCACATCCGCAGCATCTACCCCAGCCATTTCTAGGGCGTTTTGGCAAGCCGTTGTGGCGAGCGATCGCAGACACTCATCTCCCGAAGCGATCCGGCGTTCGCGAATCCCTGTGCGGCTAGCAATCCACTCATCTGACGTTTCGACAACGCGGCTCAGACCGTCATTGTCCAACGCAACAGCAGGAACGGCAGAGCCACAGCCCACTACGGCTACCCCTGCGCCAACATCGTGCAGCATTATTCAATACTCTCTGAATTATCACTCGTGCGCGACAGCGGCAACTGTTCCGACGCTAACGCAGATTTAGGATGCTCAAACTGAGAGCGAATGCGCTCTAGCACCTGATGATCTACGGCCTCCTTTGCCATGCGAATGGCATTGAAAATAGACGGAGCCTGAGAACTGCCGTGGCTGATGATGCAAATACCCGCCACCCCAAGCAGCAACGCCCCGCCATGCTCAGCATGATCAACCCGCTGCTTAATGCGTCGCAAATTAGGCTTAAGAATCGCTGTGCCCAACTTGCCGTTGAACCCCTGCGGCAGCTCTTCGCGCATAATTTGCAGCATCACCTCGCCAATGGCTTCGGCAAACTTGAGCAGCACATTGCCCACAAACCCGTCGCACACCACGACATCAAACTCACCCGACAGCACATCTCGCCCCTCAGCATTACCAACAAATGGAATGTTGGGATTATCGTGCAGCATCTGATGCGTACGCACCGCCAAATCGTTCCCCTTTGACGCCTCTTCGCCAATATTCAATAGCCCCACCTTGGGCTCCGAAATACCCAACACATAGCGGGAATACACGGTTCCCATGACAGCAAACTGCTCTAAGAATTTAGGGCGACAGTCCACATTTGCTCCCACATCTAGAATCAGCACTGGTTTTGACATCATGGTGGGCAGCACCGCCCCAATCGCCGGACGGTCAATGCCCGACAGTCGGCCCAGCCGCAGCAAAGCTGCCGCCATCGCCGCACCCGAATGCCCTGCAGACACCACTGCATCGGCCCGCCCTTGTTTCACCAAGTCCATCGCCACATTGATGGATGCCTTTGGCTTACGACGAATACCAGTCAGTGGTTCTTCATGCATTTCCACCACACCTTCTGCCGAGACAATTTCTATCTCTGCAGAGGAATGGTGATGCGTTAGCGAGGCGTTGATCTGCTCTGGATCACCCACGAGCAACACCTTAACGCCTAACTCCTCTTGCGCTCGCAGCGCTCCTGCAACAATTTCAGCGGGGGCATTATCCCCACCCATCGCATCGACCGCGATCCGTGCCCGAGTTGAACCCATTAGATCGAAGTTGTAGAAACCTCAAAAATTCTACCAGATGGACTCTACCCACTGACGCCACCTTGGTTGCGAAGGTGCGTAGAGTTGTCCCAAATCTGACCTTAATTCACATCTTTATCACTTTCGCCAGGGGGCAAAATCCGCTGAAACAGATAGCCTGTACCGCGTGCGGTCAGAATCAGCTCTGGATTGCTGGGATCATCTTCAAGTTTGGCGCGCAGACGAGAAATATGAACATCGACCACGCGGGTGTCAACATGGCGCTCAGGCGTGTAGCCCCAGACCTCTTGTAAAATTTCAGACCGGGAGAAAGGCTCGCCGGATTTGCCGACCAACAATTCCAATAGGCTAAACTCCATTCCTGTCAGGCGAATGCGCTCGTCGCCTTTGTAGACTTGGCGCTTGTTCGTATCAATGCGAATGCTGTTGATTTGAATCACGCCAGAGCTGGGGATGCCCGTGGTGCCGACCTTGTCTACCCGACGCAGCACTGAGCGAATGCGGGCTTCCAGCTCTTTAGGGGAGAAGGGCTTAACCACGTAGTCATCGGCCCCCAACTCTAACCCAGTGATTCGATCGGCCACATCACCGAGCGCCGTCAGCATGATGATGGGCACATCTGATTCTTTGCGAAGCTCTTGACATACGCCATAGCCGTCGAGCTTGGGCATCATCACATCCAGCACCACTAAGTCGGGAATGGCATGGCGAAACGTCTCTAGAGCTTCTTCCCCGTCGGCGGCAGTGACCACGTCGTAGCCAATCATGGATAGACGGGTTTCGAGGATACGACGAATGCTAGCCTCGTCGTCTACCACCAGAATTTTCTCTTTGTGATTCTCCAATTTCCTCAACACTCCTTGACGCTATAACGAGATGGGCCGGAAGGACGACATGCCGAGTGGCATGCGCCTGAGTCAAGTATTCACTGAATTTAAATACTTGCGGATGGGGTAGTAGCCGATGGCTTGCCGATAGCTTGCCAGTGGTTAACGACAGGCGCATGATAGCTATCAAAGATTTACCACTATTGCCACTATTAAAATCTGTGATTAAACAGTGGCTGTTCAAACACTTTAGTTTTTGTAGGCCAATTTTAAAGCGGCAATTTGTCAATCGTTAATTTTTCCACCCTATCATTAAAGATGGTAGCCTAAGTCTTTCAATTGGAAATGCTGAACTTCTTATAATAGCTACACTTCAGAGTTTTTTAAGGTTTCTCTCTGGATTAGAAAATTAAAAGCATAGGGGGCGATCGCCCTGTGAAGACCCTCTTGATCAAGCAGAGAGTCCTAGCCCAGCAGACCGCGCCTCAACAACGCTAGCTTGCCAGCACGTTACATTGCTAAACATTGCTAATGTGAAGTCATTGCAACCGGGTGTAACGGATTCTTTATTAATTGTTGTTAACGGAATTCATTGTTCTTGATGGGCGACGCTGGCAATTGGGCGAGTTGCCGTTGAGTTAACCCCAACCGCCAGTTAGTCCAAGATCTCTGCAGCCCTCTCTCGATCAGCATTCCACACCGATGGATCGATTGAATCGAGTCAAACCCGTTTTAAGTCCTTGATCGCTTATCAGCCAAGTTAGGGGCTTTGGATAGGCTCTCAGTCGCTGGGGCGGCATTGCTATCGCAACCCAGCTATCGGACACCCAGACCTCTATCGCTAGACTCCTATCGACAGTTGATATGCCAAAGCAGCGAACGATTTATGTATGCAATGAGTGCGGAGCTACGTCGCCGCAATTTTTTGGTAAGTGTCCCGCCTGTGGCAGTTGGAATGCCTTGGTGGAACAGGCGGTGCAGCCTGCCGCGACGGCCAAGGTGGGGGCGATCGCTCGAGGCAGCAGCCGCAAACCCCGCGCGGCCACGGCTCCCCAACCCGTTGCGGCACTGACGCTAGAGCAAATTTCTGATCATCCCCAAGCCCGCCTGTCTTCAGGCTATGGAGAGCTTGATCGGGTGCTGGGGGGTGGCATTGTGCCCGGCTCTCTCGTGCTGATTGGCGGCGACCCTGGCATTGGCAAATCTACCCTGCTGCTGCAAACTGCCAACCGATTAGCCCAGCAGTATCGGGTTCTCTATGTCTGTGCAGAAGAGTCGGGCCAACAGGTAAAGCTGCGAGCCCAGCGCCTGGGCGTTGAGCCCGATGGCAATTCCCCTTCCCCTAGTCCCAATCCCCAATCTCTCTACCTGTTGCCCGAGATTGATCTCGACACGATTCTCAACGAATTGGAAGCCTTGCGCCCTCAGGTCGCCGTCATCGACAGTATTCAGGCGCTATACTTTGCCTCACTTACCTCGGCTCCGGGGTCGGTGTCTCAGGTGCGAGAATGCACCTCGGCGCTAATGCAGGTGGCAAAGCGGGAGCATATTTCGCTGTTTATCGTGGGGCATGTGACCAAGGAAGGGGCGATCGCCGGGCCAAAGGTGTTAGAGCATTTAGTGGATACGGTGCTGTATTTTGAGGGCGATCGCTTTGCCAGCCATCGACTGCTGCGGTCGGTAAAAAATCGGTTTGGGGCGACCCACGAGTTGGGGGTGTTTGAGATGGTGGATCGAGGCTTAGAGGAAGTGCTAAACCCCTCTGCGTTATTTCTAGGCAATCAGGAAGAAGCCACCCCGGGGACGGCGACCATCGTGGCCTGTGAGGGCACCCGACCCCTAGTGGTGGAGTTGCAGGCGCTGGCGAGTCCCACTAGCTATCCCTCGCCCCGCCGGTCAACGACAGGCATTGAATACAATCGATTTCTGCAAATTCTAGCGGTACTGGAAAAGCGGGTCGGCATTCCCCTATCTAAACTCGACGCCTATGTGTCTTCGTCAGGTGGCATTAATGTCGGCGAACCGGCAGCCGATCTGGGCGTGGCGGTGGCGGTGGCGGCCAGCTTCCGCGATCGCTATGTTAATCCCAAATTGGTGTTAATTGGCGAGGTGGGGCTAGGCGGGCAGGTGCGTCCGGTCTCTCAGCTAGAGTTGCGGCTCAAGGAGGCGGCAAAGCTAGGGTTTGAGCAAGCGATTGTGCCCGCCAACCAGGCGCATCACACCAACTTAGGACTCGATATCATTCCTGTGTCGCGAGTGGTGGATGCAATTGGCACCGCGCTGATCGGGGGCTTGCCGCAATCATGAATTATTCTATTCGCGATGCGGTTGGCCTCGATCGCCCTAGCCTAGTCAAGCTGATGGCACAGCTGCAAAATTACGAGCGATCGCTCCACCCCAACCGCAGCGATGGCAACGTTATCGCCAGCCCCCACCTGGGGTACCTAGAAGAGTTGGTGAGCAAGCACAAGGGGCGAATTTTGGTAGCCGAGAACGAGGGCACCATTCTTGGTTTTCTGATCTGCTTTGTAGAACACCTCGATTCAGGCGATCTGCATATTGTGTCATCAGAGCAGCGCTATGGTCTGATTTCAGATCTGTTTGTAGAGGCGGGCGATCGCACCCACGGCATCGGCAGTGCCCTAATCCGCGCAGCAGAGACCCACTTCAAGCAACTGGGCCTCAACAAGCTGCGGATCAGCACTCTCGCCAGCAATACCGACGCGTGCTGCTTCTACGAGCAAATCGACTACAAGCCGTATGAAATCATCTACGAGAAGCGAATCTAGCCCAGGCCAAATTGCGTCAAGGGGGTTTTCTTTAAGGGGATTTTCTTTGACAGAAACCCCTTAAGCCTCGATTGCTGGGTTGCTGACCTTGCGCCATTCGCCATAAGACGCTTTAAAAAACAAAGCTCATCTCTAAGCCTTGGATTCTTTGGGCGCTCTGCCGCTACGCTTGGCGCTGCGCGGCAACCGACAAGTGTTCTTGAGTCAGCACCGGATGGTTGAACAGCACCATCGTGGTGGTTTCGTTTTCTTCAAAGCCAATGCGCTTGTAGAAGTTTTGCTGGTGTGTGGTCATCAGATACACCCGCTCTACCCGGTTGACATGGGGATGCATCAGCACCGTTTCTACCAGCTTGCGCCCCAACCCAGCGCCCTGATAATCGGGATGTATCAGCACATCCCAGAGGGTAGCGCGATAAACGCCGTCAGACGTAGCGCGGGCAAATCCCATCAGGCGATCGCCATCCCAAATCGTGACCACCGGGTTGCTATACCGAATCGCGGTTGCTAGGTCATCAAGCTGGCGATCGCGCCCCCAATGGGCAGTGGCTCGAAACAAATCCTGAAGTTGAACCAGATCAATCTCACGAGAACAGGTGCCTGTCAACAACCCATCGTGTATACAAAATTGAACGTGACTACAATCCATCTCCAGAACTCGACTCCCTTTATTTCAAATCTATTTCACTCGTTCTAACCTGATTTAGTCAACCCGCTTGCCCCAAACGCTAGGGGCTGTCATCAATTAGACTCTGATGTCCCAGAAATCAACGGTCACAGCCCCTAGTCTAGTTTTTGGGCCGGGCGTGGCAACGCTCATAGCATAAAGCTTTTGGTCAGATCAGAATTGATGATACGCCCTAGGTCAAGCCAGACTCGATACTAACCCACGCCATCTCATCCGCTTGCGCAATCTGGGCAAAATCACGTAAATCCTTCCCTACGGTAAAGCAGATACCCGAGTCTACACTTCACCCCAGTGGATTAGCCACGGCGGTGCAGGGCGGACATCAGAGGGCTAGAGATGACTGCAACGGATCTGCTTGCCGATGGCCGAGTGAGGATATCCCTCCCTCCCCTAGTCCTGCAACCCAAGTGATAGGATGGGCATGGATACTAGCCAGCGTTAGCCGCGCGATCAGCCATCAGGTCTAGGTTTAAGCGAATTGATGCAGTTCTACTCGTAAGAGTCAAAGGATAAGCCGCACTCGACAGAGCCTACAACTCCAACCAGAGTCATCTGGGGTCTCTGAGTTCGGAGTGATCTGAATTGCACTATCATTCAAGTCTGCAGCACTTGCAGCACTGAATGGGTGTCGCTCGACACCCCAAACCGTGAGTCGAACCCTAGCCTACGGTAGAGTACAGGCGTTACAGCTTCGCAAATACCAACAGGGGGCGATCGCACCTCATAACAGACCGCAAAACAGACCGCAAAATCGCCACTAGATCCAACTTCGAACCACCTCTCGCGCTCCTGCCATCTCCTGCCATGTTTAAAAATTTGCTGGGCGATCCCAACGCACGCAAACTCAAAAAATATCAACCCGACATCGTTCTGATTAACTCGCTAGAGCCAGAAATCTCTGCGCTCACAGACGATGAACTGCGGGGCAAAACCGACGAATTTAGGCAGCGTGTAGACAAAGGCGAAAGCCTAGACGACCTGCTCCCCGAAGCGTTTGCTGTGGTGCGCGAGGCGGCTAAGCGCGTGCTGGGGATGCGCCACTTTGACGTGCAGTTGCTCGGCGGCATGGTGCTGCATGATGGGCAAATCGCCGAGATGAAAACTGGAGAGGGCAAAACCCTCGTCTCCACCTTGCCCGCCTATCTCAACGCCATCTCTGGCAAAGGCGCTCACGTGGTGACGGTCAACGACTACCTGGCTCGTCGTGACGCCGAGTGGATGGGCCAAGTCCACCGTTTTCTAGGATTAACCGTAGGGCTCATCCAGCAAGGCATGAATCCGCAAGAGCGCAAACGCAACTACGCCTGCGACATTACCTACGGCACCAACAGTGAGTTGGGCTTTGACTACCTGCGCGACAACATGTCCACTGCAATGGAAGACGTGGTGCAGCGCCCCTTTAACTATTGCGTCATTGACGAAGTCGACTCTGTGCTGATCGACGAAGCCCGCACGCCGCTGATCATTTCTGGCCAGGTCGATCGCCCCAGTGAAAAGTACCTCAAAGCAGCAGAGGTAGCAGCCCAGCTCAATAGCGAAGACCACTACGAAGTTGATGAAAAGCAGCGCAACGTGTTGCTGACCGATGAAGGCTTCATCGCTGCCGAGCAGTTGCTGGGCGTGACCGATCTCTTTGATCCCAAAGACCCGTGGGCGCACTATATCTTCAACGCCTTGAAGGGGAAAGAGCTATTCGTCAAGGATGTCAACTACATCGTCCGTGATGGCGAAGTGGTGATTGTTGATGAATTCACAGGGCGGGTGATGCCAGGTCGGCGTTGGAGCGATGGGCTGCACCAAGCGATTGAGGCCAAAGAGCATGCTGACATCCAGCCCGAAACCCAGACGATGGCAACCATCACCTACCAAAACTTCTTTTTGCTGTATCCCACCTTGGCAGGGATGACGGGCACCGCCAAGACCGAAGAGGCGGAGTTCGAGAAAATCTATAACCTAGAAGTCACCATCATTCCCACAAACCGCACCAACGTGCGGCAAGATTTGTCGGATGTGGTTTATAAAACCGAAGAAGCCAAGTGGAAAGCTGTTGCCGCAGAATGCGCTGAAATGCACGAGATGGGGCGTCCGGTACTGGTCGGTACGACCAGTGTGGAAAAGTCAGAGGTGCTGTCGCTGCTGCTGAACCAGATGCAGGTGCCCCATAAATTGCTCAACGCCAAGCCCGAAAACGTGGAGCGCGAGGCTGAAATTGTGGCCCAGGCAGGCCGTCGGGGTGCTGTTACCATTGCTACAAACATGGCGGGACGCGGTACCGATATCATCCTTGGGGGTAACTCTGACTATATGGCGCGGCTCAAAGTGCGAGAGTACTTCATGCCCCGTTTGGTCAAGCCAGAGGATGAGGGCTCGTTCTCTGTCACGCGCCCGATGGATGGAAATCCTAGAGGCGGCGGACAAGGCTTTGCGCCGGGCAAGCGGGTTAAGACCTGGAAGGCGTCGCCACAGATTTTCCCCACGGAGTTGCCGAAGGACGCGGAAGCCGTGCTGAAGAGCGCGGTGGACTTTGCCGTGAAGCAGTTGGGTGAGCAGTCACTTGCGGAGCTGCAGGCAGAAGACATGGTGGCTACTGCGGCAGAAAAAGCACCCACAGATGATGCGCTGCTGCTGAAGCTGCGCGAAGCCTATAATCGGGTGAAGGCAGAGTATGAGCAGTTTACCGTCGCGGAACATAACGAGGTGGTGAGCCTCGGTGGCCTGCATGTGATGGGCACCGAGCGCCATGAGTCACGCCGCATTGATAACCAGTTGCGCGGCCGTGCCGCACGCCAGGGTGACCCTGGGTCTACCCGGTTCTTCCTCAGTTTGCAGGATAACCTGTTGCGGATTTTTGGGGGCGATCGCGTGGCTGGGTTAATGAATGCCTTCCGCGTTGAAGAAGATATGCCGATCGAGTCGGGAATCTTGACGCGATCGCTCGAAGGTGCTCAAAAGAAAGTGGAAACCTACTACTACGACATCCGAAAACAGGTGTTTGAGTACGACGAGGTGATGAACAACCAGCGTCGTGCTATCTATGCTGAGCGTCGCCGGGTGCTAGAAGGGCAAGATTTGAAAGAGCAGGTCATTAAATATGCAGAACTCACGATGGACGACATTGTGAATGCCTACATCAACCCTGACCTGCCCCCCGAAGAATGGGAACTCGATAAAGTCGTACTCAAGGTGAAGGAATTTGTGTATTTGCTAGCAGATTTAGAGCCTTCTCATCTAGAAGATCTGTCGCCCGGGGAAATTAAAACCTTCTTGCATGAGCAGGTTCGTATTGCCTACGACCGCAAAGAAGCGGAGGTAGACGCAATTAAACAAGGTCTGATGCGACAGGCCGAGCGATTCTTCATCTTGCAGCAAATTGATACCCTGTGGCGTGAGCACCTGCAACAGATGGATGCCCTGAGGGAATCAGTCGGGCTACGCGGCTATGGGCAAAAAGACCCGTTGATTGAATACAAGAGCGAAGGCTACGAACTATTCCTAAATATGATGACGGACATCCGCCGGAATGTGGTGTACTCCCTATTTCAGTTTCAACCGCAGCCCCAACCCGTAGTGCAGCAAACAGTCTGAGATAGTTGACGCGTTCCGCAGCATCTGGTTACTGCCGAATCTAGCCTAAACGTAAAGAAACCCAGTTCAGGGTAGGACTTAAATCCTTGGTTTACGGTGCGTGATGCACGGCACACCAAGGGTTTTTAAGTGTTTAAGCATTAATCCCTTCTATAGTCCTCATCTTCAAGACGCGTGCCATAGGGGTAAACGGGCTTCTTTTCACGTGTCTTTGCAGAGAAAACTTTTGTAAATAGCGGATGTAAACAAAGCATGTCATCCGTGCTAGAGACAAGCTGGTGTGGAACTGTGTATTCAAACTGTGCCTGAATGTATCGACCGCTGTCATCCAAAACACGACCAACGATACCCATTTCTATTAACATGCGTCTGAATTGAGCAAAGTCGTCGCTCTCCATAGTTTTCTTTCCCTGGCGGCGAAACACACGCTCCAAATCGCCCGCAGAGAACTTATGCTGAAGTTCTGGAATGCACGCTTTACAGACTGCCGCAGCCTTAGGATAGACGGGCTTATAAGCAGAAAATATCTCTTGCACTAATGTTTCTTCGACTTCAGCAATTCCTTGACGAATTGCTTCTTCCGATAATTTCATTGACTCAGCATCTGGATATTTCTTGAGTTTGCTACAAATCGAGTTCAATATAATCAATAAGTGTCTAGGCAACAGCTGAGTATGGCGAAGAATATAGGCGATTGGATCTTCTTCAACGCCGAGTCCACAAACCACTTTTTTGGGAAATATTTTTCGTAGCGTTTGTACAGCCTGACCTTTTTCGACACTCTCTAACTCATCTGATACGGAAAGTGGATGATCATCACAGGCTATCCCAAACAAGATTAATCGGTGCGCTGCCAAAGCCACTAGCTCCGGCGCTGTCCAATGCAGGGTGAGTCTTCGCCGAAAATCTTTGTTTGGGTTCGAAGAAAGAGGGACAAAAAGGTGATAAAGCTCAGCGGGAAGGCAAAATCGAATGTCGATTCGTGTGGCTGGACGATTGGCCTCCCCAATAAATTTCAGTAGGCCCTGTATTGCTAGACCAACGACCTCCACATGAAGTTGAAAATCATCCAGGGTATCTAGCAATATCACAGCGCGGTGATTTTTCTTTTCCAATTCTGATTCGAGAGTCTCAAGAATTGACTGAAAGCTAACGTTATCTAATGCTCTAAGAATTTCTGCTACAACCCCATAGGGTTTGTCTTTAACACGGTCTGAAATAATTTCCGTTACTTTCCATAGAATATCGTCTACTGTGCCCTTGTCTCTAAACCCAATCTTAGCTAAATAATCATTAATCAAGCTTCTGGCTCGAGAACCTGCTGGGAGTTGATCGCGAATTCCTCCAAATAAACCAATGAAGATGACTGTTGTCCAAACTTTCTGGACTGACTCAGCAAAGACCAGCCCAGATGCAATTGAACTGATAGACTCGATTACGCTGCTAAATGCTTCTGAGGTGTTTAGATTTACAACGTAAACATAGCTTGAGTCAAAATATACCGAGTTCAGGAAAGATGTCTTTCCTGAACCCCTTCGTCCTACCACAAGCGAAGGTCGTTTATGAAGTGCTTGGTAAAGCTTATTATGGCGCTCAAACAGTAGTTTAAGCGCTTCAGGATCAGTTATTTCTCGAGCATCGATCGGCCCAAAAGGCTCATCGGGGGATAAATACTTGCACAAGATTTCTGAATGCTGATTCACCAATTGCTCTATCCTCTTCTGTTCGATTTGATATTGCGTTTAGCCAGTAGCCGGTGGCTTGAACGAACCCAACACGCATCTTAAAGTGAGCGAACACCACGGCCTATTGACTTTTGTGGAGTCTAAGCCAGAGGTAAAAATTACAAATTACAAGCAGATTGATGCTCTAGACGGACGGACAGCTTTGTCACTCTGGCGTCTAGACAAATTAAGCCATCGGCTCTAGGGGGCGATCGCCCTAATTCTCTATGTTTACTATTAAATTCTAATGAACCTATTCAGGCTCTGGTAGTACCCTTTTGGGTAACTTCTACTTAGTTCTATCAGTCAAGCAGGGATTCAGGTAGAGAGCACCAGCATCGAATTCAGAGTTGAGGCAATGTTGGAGCGATCGCCCCGACGATAAGTGAGAGCGACATGGGAGAATGAATAGAACTTTAATGAGATTTGACATATGCCCGCCGCATACATTCAAGACGAAGCCGAGTTCGACGCACTTCTGAGTGCAGAGTCACTCTTTGTTGTAGACTGCACTGCGACCTGGTGTGGCCCCTGCAAACTTATTGCACCATTGATTGATCAACTCGCAGATGAATACGGTGCTCGTGCCAAAGTCCTGAAGCTAGACCTAGATTCTAATAAAGAAGTGGCCAAACGATATGGCATTCGCAGCATTCCCGCTGTGATGTTTTTCAATCAAGGCGATGTAGCAGAGACCCTCGTGGGCGCAAAAAAATATGAGGAATATAGCGCCACGCTTGATAAGTATCTAAGCTAGCGCCAAGGTTAGCGGATAGTTGCATCCCCGTTTGTAGCCCACTCATAGAGAAGCCGCTCCGCGTCTACACCCTAAATTCTGCTCCCAGAACGGAAGAGGGACTTTGCTTCAGTTCCCGTTCTCCTTGTTTGGGAGAAGCGATGTCCTGAGTGTGTCGAACACGGGTTGGGGGATGTGGAGCGATGCTCTTCCCGCAGGGTGGGTGCTTGCAGCACTGGATGGACTCGCGTTCCTTTAACCTGACCGTGAGACTCTAGAGCGTTTTTGTCATAAATACGCTGTTGGGATCGTTGGTATAGTCTGCAAAGGGGCCTCGATACTCGAATCCATATCGGGTGTATAACGCCCGGGCCGGAGCAAACTCAGGAAACGCCCCTGTTTCCAAATTCAAGCTCTCATAGGCACGCTGTTCGGCCTCTTTGATGATGTGTTCAAGTATTTTCGAGGCGATGCCTCGACGGCGATGCCTCGTGACGGTGCGCATTGATTTGATTTCGCCGCTTCGAGAATCAAGTTCTTTGAGGGCACCGCACCCCAGTAACTCATCTCCATCCCAAGCCGTCCAGAACGTAATATTGGGCGATCGCAAGGCGTCTAAATCCAGCGCATGGATGCTGCCTGGGGGCGTAATCTCATGCATGTTTTCAAGATGTTCTTGAAGCAAGTTAATGATTGCGTCACCGGTTAGATCGTCTTCTCGAATGTCCAATCATTTATCTCCTTAATACGGTCGAAATCCTGATAGTCCTACATCTGCAGCAGTGGTTCTAATGTCGTTTTGCTTCAGAGCATTGGCATCGGATCAGAGTTTTAACGGCCATGTGGAGTCGGGTACTCAACTAGCGGAGGGCGTGGCTGTTGCGGAATCGTGGCTGTGGGCGATCGCCCCCATCACATAAGTCGCTCGGACGCTGCGATCATCGCCCATCATCACCAGGGCAAACAGTTGCTCTGCCAATGTCTCTAAGGTTGTGGGCGTGGGTGCCGCATTGCGCAACGCCATAATGGGCGTTGCCCGCGGATCAAGCACCACAAAGTCAGCTTCCTTACCCACGTTGAAGTTGCCAATTTTATCATCCAGCTTCAGCGCTTTAGCGCCGCCTAGGGTAGCGAGAAAGAGTATCTGATAGGGAGAAAGCGTTTGCTGCCGCAGTTGCGCGACCTCATAGGCTGCATGGGCAGTCTGTAGAATTGATAAGCTGGTGCCGCCCCCAACATCAGAACCCAACCCGACGTGGATGGGTGTTTTGGTCGATTTGGCCTGCTCAATTTTGAATAGGCCGCTGCCCAGAAATAGATTGCTGGTGGGGCAAAAGGCGATCGCCCCACCCGCTTGCGCCATCCGCTCAAACTCTGCATCGGTTAGCTGAACTCCATGGGCAAAGATGGAGCGATCGCCCACCAGCCCCGCTTGGTCATACACGTCTAGATAGCCCGCCGCTTGAGGAAACAGTTCCTTTACCCACGCCACCTCCTTCACGTTTTCAGAAAGGTGGGTATGCACATACACATCCGGAAACTCTCGAAGCAACTGCCCCGCCCGCTGCAACTGTTCTGGAGTGGACGTGATAGCAAAGCGTGGTGTCACTGCATACAGCAATCGATTCTGCTTGTGCCATCGTTCGATTAATGTTTTTGTCTCTGTATAGGCTGTCTCTGCTGTATCAGTTAAATAGTCGGGTGCATGGCGATTCATCATCACCTTGCCTGCAATCATGCGCAAATTTCGCTGCTGAGCTTCTTCAAAAAATGCATCCACCGACTGAGGAAACACTGTGGTGAACACCAGTGCCGTCGTCGTTCCATTTCGCATCAACTCGTCACAGAACATAGATGCAATCTGGCGGGCATAGGAGAGTTCTTTAAACTTTCGTTCTGTAGGGAACGTATAGGTATTCAGCCAGTCCAACAGTTGCTTGCCATAGGAGGCAATCATTTCGGTTTGGGAGTAGTGCACATGCAGATCTACAAACCCTGGCATGATCAGGTGATTGGAGTAGTCCACAATGGGACAATTAGCATACTGACTGTGAAGATCGGGATAGTGGCCGAATGCATGGACATGTCCATCTTCCAGCACTAGCAATCCATCCGGAAAATAGCGAACGCTATCAGCCAGCGTTGCATAGAACGGATCGTCGATGAAATCGAGGATAGATGCTCGAAACGCTTGAAGAGAACACATAGTCAGCAAAACTAAGGAACAGTTTAATTTATACCTGATGCAGTTCAAAAAGGACGCGCAATGCGTTTGGCGGTAGTGATCTTTGAGCACCGAGTTTTGAATAAGCAAAGATTCCCCTATCCAAAATCGTTGCGGATTTAGGCGGGTCTACTAGGGGCTGTCATCAATTAGTCGCGTATGATCCAAGAATCAAAGGTTACAGCCCCTAGCCTGTTATTTGGGGCGGGCGCGGCAGGGCTTATCCCACAAGGGTTTTGGTTGTGATTGATGACGCGCCCTAGTGTGAGTGGACTGGCCACTCTGTCGATTTTGGGCAGAAGGCTGGCTCTTTCCCATCCCACTCCAGCACCTCATTCGTCCAGAGCCATCGGTTCAGCGTCGATTTCAACCCGATGCTTGCATCAGCCTGGAACTAAAGGGAAACTAGGCATCGCTAGACTGGGGACTGGCTTCACCATCGGGTTCGAGAGGGGCGATCGCCTCTGCTTCAGCAACAGGCATGGCCGACAGCCAAGTGGCAATCTGCTCTCGTTGAATCACCAGATAAACACTCACCAGGGTTAACACCACCCCAATCCACTGAAACTCACTCAAGCGTTCACTAAGAAATAGGCTGCTAAACAACAGCGCAAACACAGGTGTGAGAAAAATTAACGCACTCACACTAGTAATGTTGCCGCTAGCGGCCAGAAAGAAGAAGATGCCATAGGTGACCGCCGTACCCAGCACAGTGGCATAGCCCAACCCTAACCAGTCCATCGACTGAAGGTTCACGATTTGATCAGTTTCTCCCCATACCGAGAGGGCCATGAGCGGCAACCCTCCCAAAATCATGTGCCAGCCCGTCGCCACAATCGGGTCAGCATGTTGCTTGACGTAGCGCACAATCACCGTACCAAACGACATAGCCAGTGCCGCTAACAGCATCAAAAACTCACCACTTTGCAGCAGTTCCACCCCGTTTACCGAGGCGTTCATGCTCTCCGATAGCACCGTGGCTGGCGAACTCAGCACGGCACTAATCCATTCTGCGGGCAGCCCGCACAGGCAAATGCCCACAAGCCCAATGGCCAACCCCAGCCAGCCCCAAAGCCCAATGAACTCTGCAAACAGAGCCCGCGACAGCAGGGCCACAACTAACGGTTGGGCATCAATCAGCACGGCCCCGAGTCCAGCCCCTGTATTGACGAGTCCCGTCGTCAAAAATCCCTGAAACATTGCGCCATCCACCAGAGAAAAAAGCGCAATCCATAGCCAGGCTTTGAGTGTTTTGGGCTGGGGCAGTTTAAACACTGCACCCAAGAGCAGAATCAACACGCCTGCGGGCAATAGCCGAAATGCCGCCAAAAACAGCGGGGTGGTGTGGGGAAGAATAACCTTCATCACTACCATCGCTGTTCCTAAAAAGAAGAACGGCGCTAGCAAGAACAGTGGAGATTTGACCAACGCATCCCTTTTGATGTTTAGCAGCATGGCTCAGATTTCCTCGCTTGTGTTGATTAACCCCTGACTTAACGCTGTCACGGTTGGGCGATCGCCCCAAATCCTAACTAAATGCAAAAGAGTAAACGGATACGCAGACTACCCTGGAGACATTGGATCTGCTGAGAACCAGCAATCGCGATCCAAAATCGCTGAAACCTTTATACAGTTTGACTTTTAAGGACTTTCTGCTAAAATCGCTGAAATGCTTTCTAGGCAAGGCTTTCAAGACTCCTCGAGCTTATTGCCCAACGCCTCTACACAAATTCTCTATGTAAATTAAGAATTGCTAAATTTAAGGGTTTCCAGATTCCAGCGATTCTTCCCCTCTTCAACACCTAACGACGTAGATTCTGATCTGCCTTAAACCCATGACAGATTCCCAGATGGTTTTGCAGGCAAGCGTAGTAGTGGAGCATTTGGTGCCTCGGGGCAAGGGTTTGGCGTTTCGCCTGTGGCATGCCCGACTGGCCAAAACCGCACAGAAATTTGAAGGCTATATTCGGGCTGATCTGTGTCCGCCAGTGGTCAATAGCCGGTTGGGATGGGTGCCACTCTTGCCCGCGAGGTCGGCCAATCAACCCATCAAGTGGTATGCCATGACCCACTTCGACTCGCCCGAGTCACTCAACCGTTGGATCAATTCTCCCGAACGTGAGCAGTTGATTGAGTCGGGGCGGACTATTTTTTCTACCTATCAGTTCAAATCTTTTGCAACGGGGCTAGAAGGTTGGTTTTCTAACAAATCAGGCTCTGAGCATTTGGGACTAGGGCCACCGGCTTGGAAGCAGAACCTAGCGGTAGTGCTCGGCCTGTATCCAGTAGTGATGGTGCAAACGCTGCTATTCTCAGCGGTGGGCATTATGCAGGGTTGGACGCTCTCTAGCGCAATGCTGGTGAATAATTTGATTACGTCTTCTCTGTTGACCTGGCTGATCATGCCGCTAGTTACAAAAGGACTAAGCTTTTGGCTGCGTCCATCCTATAGCCCTGGCTCAAAACGCTCGGAGTGGCTAGGGTTGGGGGCGATCGCCCTGATGCTGGGTCTGCTCGTCGTGCTGTTTCAGCAGTTTGAGTAAGGTAAGGCGAACAACCGGGGCTGTGACTTAATGCCACGGTTCCGATCCACAGCCCACGAGTCTCTGAAGGCTGAACAACGCGCGGCTGGTGTGCACGATATCTCTTCAATAAATCTCTTCACTGCTGTGGGTCTGCGGAATAATGGGGCGACGGATTTGGCTGGGGCTAGGATTGGGGCTGCTGGTGCTGGTGCTGGTGCTGGGAGTGATAGGGGTGCGATCGCCCTTGAGTGCTGCGATCGCGCGGGGAAATCCCACCCCTGGCACACACCTCTCCCAGCCAGTTATGGATTCGAGTCCCCTGCGTCTGCAGGTGACGACGGCGGCAGATGAGGGAGAGGGCTCACTGCGCTGGGCGATCGCCCAGGCCAACGCCCATCCAAACGATACGCTGATCGACCTTACGGCAATTCAGAACCCCATTTACCTAAACAGTCCCCTGTCACCGCTGCGCAGCAATATGGCGATCGTCGGCAGCGCAGACACGGTCATTAGCGGCAACCACTTGCACCGAGTGCTCACTGTAGATCAGGGGCGCATTCACATTGCGCATCTCACCCTTGCAGAGGGCATGGCCCGTGGAGCCGATGGGGTGCAGGGTGCGGGTGGTGCAGCGGGCATGGGCGGCGGCTTGCTGATGAATGGCGGTGCCGTCATCCTCAACGATGTTCGCTTTGTCGACAATCAAGCCGTTGGGGGTGCGGGGACTGATCATCCAGGGTCGCAACAGGCCTTGAGTGTGACGAGCACGAATGCAGGCGTGAATTCACCGGTTAATGGATTGGGGAATGCTGTGCAGGACGATGCTGTAAAAGAGTCTTCTCATCGGTTGAACTCCAATGCCTTCACTCCATCGAATAAGACACCCGATAACACATTGGAACAATTGGAGCAGGGGTCTACTGTAAGCCTGAACAGTCAGGGACATCTGTTCAAAGTCAATCGCGGTGCCATCCTAGATGTTGATGGCATTGGTTTGCGCCATCCGTCTGATTTGCAGGAGCCAGTGGAGTCGGTTCACATTGCTAGCGACGGCAATAAATATCGAGCCAATCGGGGGGCAATCGCCGGAGTGCATGGGATTGGTATGGGCGGCATTGGGGCGATCGCTTTTGGCGGCGGCGGCGGCTTTGGCGGGTTTGGCAATGCGGGCAACGGCGGCAACGGCGGCAACGGCGGCGACAGCGGCAATGGCGGCAACGGCGGCAACGGCGGCAATGGCGGCGTCGGCATCTTTGGCGACTTGGGTCAGTGGGAAGACGAGGGCAGTATTGGGGCGATCGCCTTTGGCGGCGGCGGCGGCTTTGGCGGGTTTGGTAATGCGGGCAATGGCGGCAACGGCGGCACTGCCCTGGCAAAGGTTGCCAACGGGGGCAATGGCGGCAATGGCGGCAATGGCGGCAACGGCGGCTTTGGCGGCGGCGGGGGCAGCGGGGGGTTAGGCGGCGTTGGGGGCACGGTGGGCATCCCTGGAGCCCAAGGGCAGCCGGGGAATGGCGGCTTTGGCGGGGGCGATGGCACCGTCAACCGTGGCGGCGGCGGCGGCGGTTTGGGCGGCGCAGTCTTCGTCCACGCAGGCCATCTCGTCCTCTACCACACTGCATTTGAGCGCAATGGTGCCATGGGAGGCCGCGGAGCCTATGCAGGGCAAGGCAAGGGGGGCGCCGTGTTTATCATGCCAGCATCAGTCTTACCTGCTGATAACAGACCGTCTGCGGCGATCGCCGTTCTAGGAAACCGCCCTATTTTTGTAGACAATCGCGCCACAGACGCAGCCCATCTCGTTATAGACAATGATGATCTGTATGGTCCAATGCGAGTCTACGGTGGTCTTCAACCCTAGGGCTAACTCAGTTATCCCTGAACCAATGCGGCCCCGTGGCTGGCTTTAAGCAGCAGCGCTCACAGAACTAACCCAAAGCCAGTTCTAAACTTGAAGGAGGCGCTTAACGAACGCAACCATGCATGGTACTGAAATAAGGCTGGTGGGCAGCGCCCACCCTACGGCAGATCAAGGTTTTCGACGATTCGCGAAGGCTGTTTTCAGCTTGATTTCAGTGCCATTCAACTCAACATGACTCGTCCTTTCTGGCTAATATTTCACGATCAGGCGAAAACTGAGGCAGGGGGGCTAAGTCGTCTCTGGCAAAGAGTTGTCTTAACATTGGGCGAACCTAACTACTTCGGCTTGGTTGCGCCAATGCCCCTAGGGTGTAACCGCTGATTGATTAAAGATTTACTTGGGCAGAAACCGTCTCAAGCTTCGGTGGCTAATAGCGGATCGTGCGCCATCTAGTTCTAGGAATGCAGCTGAATGAGGTTCCCAGGTTGCTAGAGACTGTTATCAATTAGCCGCTAATGGCCCAGAAATCAACGGTCACAGCCCCTAGCCTGTTTTTTGGATCGGGCGTGGTAACGCTCATAGCATAAGACTTTTGGTTGGGATTGATGACACGTCCTAGGTTGCGATCTCGAAAGAATATTCAAAGGATTTAAACCCTGCATGACTGATATTCGCCCTGGCAATTCAGCTAGATTAGCCCACGGCTGCGGCACGCCGATAGACTGCACACCCTCGAATCTTCAACGCTCATGTCTCTCGACTGCTTTCGTCACCTTGTTCACATCTTGCCTCAGCAGGCTGCCGTGCTGGCCACGGTGATTGCAACAACCGGCTCGGTGCCCCGCGAGGTGGGCGCCAAGATGTTTGTGGAAGCAGATGGACGCATCGTCGGCACGGTAGGCGGCGGCGCTGGCGAAGCGAAGGTGATTCAACAAGCACAGGCAGTTTTGGCGCAGGGCGTCAAACAGCGCGTCACCGTGGATTTGTCGGGCAATATGGCGACGCAGCGACCGACGGAGGGCATCTGCGGCGGCACGATGCAGGTGTGGCTAGAGCGCTGGAGTGGGACTGGGGCGATCGCCCTCTTGCACACACTGCTGCACACCCTAGACAGCGGACAGTCCATTACGCTGGTCACCCCCCTAGCCTTAGATCAGGCCCCCTATCTCTTGCCGGCAGATGCGCCTTACCCGCCCCACGCCTTTGTTGAAACTCTGTACCCGCCTCCCGTGCTGCTGATTATTGGCGCGGGGCACTGCGGCGAACAGTTGGCGACCGTGGCGCACCAGATTGGCTTTCAGGTAATGGTGCAGGACGATCGCCCCGAGTGGGCCAACCCCCAACGCTACCCCCAAGCCGCCCACATCTGGCACCAGCCCATCGCCGCTCTGGTTGGGGAGGGGGCGATCGCCCTCGCGCACCACACCCAGCTTTACGTGGCCCTCGTCACCCGAGGCTACCCCTACGATCTGGACGCACTACAGGCCCTGCTGACCCGCTCAACCCCCTGCCGCTATATCGGCATGATTGGCAGCAAAAAGCGCGTCAATCAGGTGTTCCACACGCTGCAAGCCAGCGGAGTGGCGGCTGAAACGCTGACCCAAATCTATGCACCGATTGGGTTGGATATTGGCGCACTCACCCCCGCAGAAATTGCCGTCAGCATTGCGGCAGAGCTGATTTTGGTGCGGCGGGGCGGCAGCGGGCGATCGCTCAACGCCAGTTCTCCCAATGGCTCTAGCCTCATAGAAAATCGGCCAGCCGCCCCAAACCCTACAGATTAAATCGCTGCAACTGGTCTTTTAAGGTAGTGCTTAGAATTTTGCGGAGTTCTGCCGGGGTGCGAAACTGGAGGCGGCTGGCGCTGGGCACATCAAACGGAAACTGACCCGGCATCTCAGGTCGATCTTGGCTGATGATCAACAGTTGCTCAGCGCGGCGACATTGCAGCGCATAACCCACTTCGACACACACTTTTGGGCTGGGAAAGAGCTGAGGCGGCGTGCCATCGAGCTGCATCACGGGCGTGGCATCTGCAACAAACAGTAGGCTGTTACGGATTTTGCGCATGAGCGTGCTGTTAAGCCGCACCGGAGAATCGGTTAGTCGATGTGACTCTTCTAACGTGAGCGTCACGCGCGATCGCCCGTTAAACGCATCCACAAAATCGTTGAGCTGATCGCGAATGTGGTGGCTAGAATCGGCAAACTCAGTTTGGTAGCAAAAGAAAATGGTCGGATTAAGCCGCGCCATCACATCCTGCTTAACGAAATACATTTCGTGGCTGATCAGGTCAATGTTGGCGATCGCATACCCACCGCTGCCCTCAATGTAGAACTCCACCGTTTCCCCATCGAGATAGCGCTGAAACCACTCAGCCTGCTTCACCTCGGCGCTGTCATCCAAAAAATCAGCCCGTAGCGCTGATCGCAGCAAGCTATTTTTGCTCAGCCGCAAGTCGTGGGGGCGCTGCTCCAGCTCGCGCACCGGCTCATATTCGCGAAGATACCAGGCTTTGAGCGCAATAATTGCCATAGGAGTAAGGAAGGGAAAGGATAGGGGCTAGCGCGATCATAAATGCCGCCATGATAGGCGATTTTATCTAAATTCTCGTGCGCTGCGCCGGGGAGAAGCTTCCGAGAATTGGGGACGTTCCAAAGAAGAGCATGCTTTGGGAGAAGCTTCTATTATAGTACAAATTTACTATTTTGACGCTAGGATTTCTCGCTCTACATAGTCCATGGCATTTGGGAGAGGGTTTTCTATAACCCTTGCTGAACAAAGGTTGTAGAAACTTTGATCCGTACGGCGAGGGCGATCGCCCGATGACTCGGCAGGGCATCGTTTAGGATCACTCTTTAGGGTGGCGTCCAGGCGCATCCATAGCAGCAAAACAGCCCCCAGGGTTGGGTGCTCGGTGACGCAGCCTATCCAAATCTGGGGGGAACGAGATTCAATTTTTTCATCCTGCCTTAAACAGCAGGCGATTCAAACCGCTAGGCCGCAATCAGCTTGCCGTCGTTATAGATGCGCTGACTTGCATCAAGATAGGCCGCATCGGGATAGAGCGAGAGGGCTCGGTCAAAGGATTCGAGCGCGTTGCCATAGGCCATCATAGCGACGAATAGCAGACCTCGATTATACCATGCTTGGTGATAGTGGGGTTGCAGGGCGATCGCCCGATCATAGGCCGCAAGCGCCTCTGCGTAGCGCTGCTGTTGACCTAAGGCCACTCCCCGGTTGTTCCACGCCGGGCAATAGTGAGGATTTAGGGCGATCGCTCGGTCAAACGCGGCAACAGCATCACCGTAGCGCTGAGCGTCGCAATGGTCACAGCCCCGCTGGTTCCAAACATCATGGGTGGCGTAGGCGCTAGTATCCAAACTGGGAGTGGTCATGGCAGGTTTTAGTATCCTTGGGTGGCATCTTGTCTCTCCCATTATTGCGGCGCAGATTCGCTGACGAAAAGGGTGGATCTCTGGCGCAGTTGGTTCGGTTTTAGCCCCTCATTCTGACCCTCAACGTTGGCAATGTGCCTGACTTCAGCCCGGCTCCAGATACCCCACTGGCTCTATTCTGTCGATACCGTGGTCGGAACCTCGCGCCCAGCGATGCTTTCCATAGCGGCTTCTACTGCACGAGCACCCGCAAGAATATCGCGCTCTTCTCCGCCCAAATAAAGTCGCCCAAAGCTACCCACCGCCGACACTTGCAAAATATTGATCAGCGCGGCTTTTTCGGCTTCGTTGGCAGCAAGTGCCGCATAGGCGGCGGGCTCCACTTCCAAAATATAGAGGGTTTGCCCCGCCATAATCATTTGTCCCCGCCGATTGCGGTTGATCATCTGCGTATGATACGGGTCGATGTTGCGGATGATTTGATTGGAGACGATACGCGGCTTCATGCAGTCGTCGGCTTCCAGCCCCATCTCTTGCAGCATGGCGCGCCCGGCAGCCTGCACCTCGCCTTGGGAGCTGGCATGAACTTCGAGCAGTCCGTATAGCCGCTCAATCAGCAGCACTCCAGGACGCACCACCGCGGCCTTGAGTGCTTTATCCATAAGTTTATTAACTTCAATGCCGGGTGATACTTCGATCCATAAAGACGCATCGCCGGGTAGAGGCAGAAACCCTAACGAGACGGTGCCTAGGTAGGCCGCGTGCTGCTGTTGAAGGCGATCGATATAGACATAGCTACGGAGGTCAATTCCCAAGGTCGTCGGTATGAATAAACGGCAAAAACGCGAGGCAGTATCAATGCTAAAGGTGCAGCAGGGCTAATGGCACAGCAAGCTTTTAATCTGTGACTCAATCAAGTCGTGATCCATATTGTGGTCATTATCGCCTCTATTGGGGCGGTTTGTTGGGCAGACCTGCATACTGAGGAAAAATTTGGAGGACTGTGGAGGAAATCGTTAGAGAGAGTCGATCGCCCATACATTTGGGTAACATGGCAACTGTACCTATTCTCAGGACACCGATTTCCAGAGTTTATGCTGGACGGGTTAACCATTTCCCTTAATACACCGCTCGGCACCATGCTGCAATTTGTGATTGCGGTAATTGCGGGCATTAGTGCTCAGGTGCTGGCCGATGTGTGCAAAGTGCCCAGCATTGTGTTTCTGCTGGCGTTTGGCATTGTGCTAGGGGCAGATGGGCTGGATGTGCTGCGCCCACAGGTCTTGGGCGATGGCTTAGAGGTGATTGTCTCCCTTTCGGTAGCGCTGATTTTGTTTGAGGGCGGCTTTAACCTAGAGCTGCGCAACATTAACCAGGTGTCGGGCAGTCTGCGGAATTTGGTCACCATTGGGACGTTGATTACGCTGCTGGGTGGCGGCATGGCGGCCCACTGGCTGGGTGAATTTCCTTGGGCGATCGCCTTTCTCTATGCGGCGCTGGTGGTTGTGACCGGGCCCACGGTGATTAGCCCGCTGCTAAAGCAGGTGAAAGTCGATACCCGCGTGGCGGCGCTGCTAGAAGGCGAGGGGGTGCTGATCGACCCGGTAGGCGCCATTCTCGCAGTGGTGGTGCTGGATGTGATTCTCAACGGCGACGCTGACCCGCTGCTGGTGATTAGCGGCCTACTGCTGCGGCTGGGCATTGGCGGCGGCATTGGCGCGGCAGGCGGGCTGGTGCTGAGCTATTTTCTCAAACGCAGTCGCTTTCTATCTGAAGATTTAAAAAACCTGGTCGTGCTGGCCGGTATCTGGAGCCTGTTTGCCCTGGCGCAGTGTATTCGCGATGAAGCAGGGCTGATGGCCGCGGTGGTGTCGGGGCTCGTGCTCCGGGCGTCCTCTATTCCAGAAGAGCGGCTGCTGCGTCGATTCAAAAGTCAGCTAACGATTTTGGCCGTGTCGGTGCTGTTTGTGCTGCTGGCGGCGGATTTGTCGATTGCTAGCCTGTTTGCGTTGGGGCGTGGGGCGGTGTTCACCGTGGCGGTGTTGATGTTTGTGGTGCGCCCGATCAATGTGGGCGTCTGCACCTATAACAGCGGTCTGAACTGGCGACAGAAACTGTTTCTCTGCTGGGTGGCCCCGCGCGGCATTGTGTCTGCGTCGGTGGCGTCGCTGTTTGCGATTTTGCTGACAGAGCGGGGCATTTCGGGGGGGGAGGCGATTAAGGCGCTGGTGTTTCTCACCATTCTCTCGACGGTGTTTTTGCAGGGGTTGACGGCGCGCTATGTGGCGCGGCTGTTGGGCATTACGTCCGAAGAGGCAACGGGTGCTGTGATTGTGGGCAGCAATCCCCTCAGTCGGCTGATGGCGCGGCTGCTGATGGAGCAGGGTGAGTCGGCGGCGCTGATTGATACAGACCTCAAGGCCTGTCGCGAGGCAGAGCTGCAGGGATTAACGGCGATCGCCAGTAGTGCGCTAGATGCCGCCGTGCTGGCGCGGGCCGGGTTGGGACAGGCGGGCTCGTTTTTGGCGATGACCAACAACGGCGAGGTGAATCTGGTGCTGGCTCAAAAGGCGGCGGAAGAGTTTCGCCCGCCTCGGGTACTGGTGACAGTGCCGAAGGATTCCGCTGGGGCGATTCCGGCAGAGTCGTCGGTGAACCAGGGCAGCGTGAAGGTGGCGTTTTTGCCGCTGGTGCCGCTCAAGGTGTGGAATCGCTACATTGGCGATCGCGATGTGCGGCTGGGTGAAACGAGTTTTCGCGGCGAGGTGCTGCCGCAGCAAACGGCCCACCTGAGGATTTTGATTGAGGACGGCAAGGTGCTGCCGCTGTTGATAGGGCGCGATCGCCGGGTGCAAATTGCGTCTACGGCGGATGAATGGAAGGGGGGCGATCGCCTGATTTATCTCTACCATTCACCCAAGACGAAGCTGATAAAGCGACTCGGCGGGGCAGGCACCCAGAGCGACTTAGTTCTAGAGCGCATCGCTGACGTAGAAAACCTGCCGACCGTGGAGGAAGAACTCTCGCCGCCGCCACCGCCACCGCCATCGGCTCCCCAACTCGCACCCAAACCCGAACCCAAGCCCGAACCCAAGCTCGAACGCAATGGAGTATCGCCAGACCCAACAGCCGAACCAGAGCCAGAGGCGATCGCCGATTAGTCCCCTAGTTCTCCTTCAGATGCATACTCAATTCAGCCACCCTGAGTTTGGGATCAGCAAGCTCGGGATCAGCTCCCCAACTGTCCCAACACGAGCCAAGATTAAACCGCTTGACCCACAGCCTGCCGCAAGCTACGCACCGTTGTGGTGACATGCTGTGCCACTTGGTCAATCTCGGCTGCGGTGGTAAAGCGCCCCAGTCCAAACCGAATCGAGGCATAGGCCTGCGGGGCAGATAGCCCGAGGGCCGTCAGCACATGGGAGGGCGCGGTAGTGGTGCTGCTGCAGGCCGACCCCGACGACACCGCCACCACTGGCTGAAGCCCCAACAACAGCGCCTGCCCATCCACACCGTCTACCCGCACATTGAGGTTGCCCGCGAGCCGATGGGTGGGGTGTCCGTTGAGATGGATGCCGTCTATAGCCTGAAGCGCCTGCCAAAGGCGATCGCGCAAGGTATCAATGCGCTGGTTTTCAGTCACCTGATGGGCGATCGCCAACTCTATCGCCTTGGCAAACCCCACAATCTGCGGCGGATAGAGCGTGCCCGAGCGCAGCCCCCGCTCCTGCCCACCCCCGTGCAACTGCGGTGCCAACTGCACCCGAGGCTGCTTGCGCCGCACATACAGCGAGCCAATCCCCTTAGGGCCATAGACTTTGTGCGCCGTCAGCGACAGCAAATCAATCTGCATCGCCTGCACATCCAGCGGCACCTTGCCAATCGCCTGAGCCGCATCGGTATGAAACAGCACGTTCCGTCGATGGCAGAGTGCCCCGATCGCCGCCAGCGGGTGCAGCACCCCAATTTCGTTGTTAGCCGCCATGACCGACACCAAAATCGTGTCAGGGCGAATCGCCGCTTCGAGCTGCTCTAGATCGATCCGACCATCAGCCTGCACGGGCAGATAAGTCACCTCAAACCCGAGAGACTCTAGGTAAGCACAGGGATCAAGCACCGCACGGTGCTCTGTCGCTAGGGTGATCAGGTGTCGGCCTTGGCTGAAGTAGGCTTCTGCCACTCCCTTAATCGCCAAATTGTTAGATTCTGTCGCACCGCTGGTAAAGATCATCTCTTCAGGCTCTGCATGGATCGCCGCTGCCAGGGTCTCCCGAGCCTGTGTCACGGCTGCTGCGGCTGCCCAGCCATAGGCATGACCGCTGCTAGCAGGATTGCCAAACTGCTCGCGAAAATAGGGCAGCATGGCTTCTAGCACCCGCTCATCTAGGGGCGTGGTGGCATGACAGTCGAGATAAATAGGGCGATGAAGCATGGTGGAAAGACAACCGAAGATAGAGTATTCCTCAGACAACCTGAATCAAGATAATTGCGTGGCGCTATTTTCCCCAGGGGTGAACCTGCCGACCGCGCTGCCCGCAACCGCGAGTGGACTCCACAACGCATCTAGAGCATTGCTTTTAATCTATCGCAAGCGCACCTGCCAGTGCGGGATGCCTTGTTTCCACCGGGGAGCACGAACAGGCCGTCAGGTGAACTAAGAGTGTTCCAAGAAAATAGTTATCCAGAGTTATCCAGTTGAGAGTCCTCCTTTCGATCGGAATGACACGCCATGTCAGGTTGAGCGACGCGAAGCCTCTCTGACGATGGGCTTTTACGCTGGATGCTTATTGTGTTGGAGCACTCTAACCGAACGTCCATAGACAGAACGTCCATGGACAGGAAAGCCCCCGAGTCACCGATCCGGCTGAGGAGGTAGAGCATCTGAAAGATCCCGCGCAATAATGGGAAGATACTCCGGCGGCATTCCCGCTCTCTTCATTCCCCAACGCCAGACCTTGACAGACCTCTCCCCCATCCAACAAGAAACACTGAACTTACTGGAATGGCCGCGCCTGTGTCAGCAGGTGGCAACCTTTGCCGCGACCAAGCTGGGGGCGATCGCCGCCCGGTCTTTGCTGCTGCCCACTTGCCCCACAGACAGTGCAGCACTGCTGGCTCAAACCACCGAAGCGTATCTGTTAGAGACCACCCTGCCTGGTGGGCTCACGTTTGACGGCATTCACGACATTGGGGATGCCGTGGAACGGGCGGGCCTGCAGGGGGTGCTGCGGGGAGAAGAGCTATTGGCGATCGCCACCACGTTAGCGGGCGTCCGTCAGCTTCGTCGCACCATCGACAATCAAGACCCGGTGCCGACCCTGCAGGCGCTCGTGTCGCCCCTGCGCACCTATCCCGACCTCGAGCAAGAGATTCACCGCTGCATCGACGAACGGGCACAAGTTGCAGACCGCGCCAGCGTTAAACTGGCGGGCATTCGAGAGCAGCTCAAACACCAGCGCGATCGCATCTATCAAATTCTGAATGGCATTATGCAGCGGCAGGCCAATGCCCTGCAAGAGTCGCTGATTACTCAGCGGGGCGATCGCTTTGTGCTGCCTGTCAAAGCCCCGCAAAAGGATGCCATCCCCGGCGTGGTGCACGATGCGTCTACCAGCGGCGCCACGCTGTATGTCGAACCCCATGCCATCGTCAGCCTGGGCAACCAAATGCGGCAGTTGCTGCGGCAAGAACAGGCCGAAGAAGAAGCGGTGCGTCGGGCGCTGTCAGAGCAGGTGGCGGCAGTGCAAGAAGATTTGGAAGAGCTATTGGCGATCGCCACCTTGATTGATCTCGCCACCGCTCGCGCCCGCTACTCCCTGTGGCTGGGGGCCAATCCACCCCGGTTTGTGCCCTTCGCCCCAGACAGCTCGAATGCCACGGCCCACCCTGCAACACCCACCTCAAAGACCAACTCAGAGCCTATTGTGCTGCGCCAATTGCGCCATCCCCTGCTGGTGTGGCAGCAGCAACATGAACAGGGCACAGCCGTGGTGCCCATCGATTTGGTGATCCAGCCGCATCTGCGGGTGGTGGCTATCACCGGCCCCAACACAGGCGGCAAAACCGTCACCCTCAAAACCTTGGGGCTAGCAGCCCTCATGGCTAAGGCAGGGCTCTTTGTCCCCGCCCGCGAGCCCGTGGAACTGCCGTGGTTTGAGCAGGTGCTCGCCGATATTGGAGATGAGCAGTCCTTGCAGCAAAGCCTCTCCACCTTTTCAGGCCATATTCGCCGCATTGGGCGAATTTTGGAGGCGCTGGCGGTTTCGGCAGCGGCGTCTTCCCCAGCCGTCACGCGGGACTCAACTGAGGCGTCAGAGTCTTCTACAGCGTTCGCAAAAGGGTTCACGTCCATCCCTCCTACCGATGTAGACAGTAGTGAACCGTCTGCCCTGATTGAGTCCTTAGCGTCTGAGGCCTCAGAGAAGGAAGAGACACAGACGCTCAACGTGGATCATCCCAATCGGGTTCCGGCGGCGTCCCCTGCCCTCTCTCCTGCGCTAGTGCTGCTGGATGAAGTGGGCGCAGGCACAGACCCCACCGAGGGGAGTGCGCTGGCGATCGCCCTGCTGCGCCATCTGGCAGACCACGCCCTGCTGACGGTCGCTACCACCCACTTTGGCGAGCTAAAGGCGCTGAAATATGACGACGCACGATTCGAAAACGCCTCCGTAGAGTTCGACGATGTGCAGTTGGCTCCGACCTATCGGCTGCTGTGGGGCATTCCGGGGCGTTCTAACGCGCTGACCATTGCCCAGCGGCTGGGGCTAGACGCGGCCATTGTGCAGGCGGCGCAGCAAACCCTGGGCGTGGGCGCCACACAAGATGTAAACCAGGTGATTGCGGGCCTAGAGCAGCAGCGCCGTCAACAAGAAGAAAAAAATGCGGCGGCGGCAGACCTCCTACGCCAAACAGAGCAGCTTCACCGCGAAATTGCCCGCCGCGCCGAGCTGCTGGCGCATAAGGAGCGCGAGCTAAAGCAGCAGCAAGAACTCGAAGTGCAGCGGGCGATCGCCCAAGCCAAGGGAGAAATCGCGGGGGTGATTCGCCGCTTGCAGCGCGGCAACACCTCAGCCCAAGAGGCCCAGCAGGCAACCGAATCGGTGGAGCAGATTGCCGCTCGCCGCCTGCCCTCCCAGCAACAGCCCCCCAAGCCTAAGCCGGGGTTTCGGCCTCAGGCGGGCGATCGCGTCCGCATTCCCCGCTTGGGGCAGACTGCCGAAGTCCTAACCCAGGCCGACGCCAACGGTGAGTTGATGGTGCGCTTCGGGATCATGAAAATGTCGGTCGCTCTGGCCGATGTGGAGTCATTGCAGGGCGAAAAAGCCGAGTTGCCGCCGAAAAGAGAGCCCGTCAAAGAAACCCGAAAGCCTGACCCGCAGCCTGTAATTGCCCCCCCTGCGCCCCCCACGGTGCCCACTGTGCGCACTAGCCGCAATACGGTGGATCTGCGCGGTAGCCGCGTCGCTGATGCCGAGATTGTGCTGGATCGGGCGATCGCCAGTGCAGATATGGGGCCACTGTGGATCATCCACGGCCATGGCACGGGCAAACTACGCCAGGGCGTCCATGAATTTCTCAAGCAGCATCCTCAAATTGAGCGGTTTGAACCGGCGGAAAAAGCTGACGGCGGCACGGGTGTCACCGTTGCCTATGTTCTGTAAGTCATGAGTGAGATTTAGATAGGTGGGGGCGATCGCCCCCAGACGAGCACCATCGCCCCCAAGACGGGGCTAGCACGGCTATAGTTCACTACTTCACCACGACATAACGAGTCAGCACCCGCATGATTTCGTTGATGCGCCCAGTGGGCAGGGGCTTGCTCCATTCAGGCACTTCGGCAAAGCCAAGGCGGTAGAGTTCGTGGACGATGCGCTCTACACCGTGGACGCTGCCAATCACCAAGATGCGAATCACTTCCTGTCCCGGCTTGACGGCAGGTTCGATGGTGACGTGGAATGCGGGATCAGCCAGGGCTGAAGGGATAAATGCGCGCGGCATGACGAGTACCTCTGAAATGCGTGAACCATTAGGAATAGAAATAACTATAGTCATCCACTAGGTATTCGTCAACTATTAGGCATTCGTTTACTAAGTCCTGAACCTCTGACACCATGAAGCTCATGGGTAAAGCAGGTCAGGTGCTCAAGCACGTTTTAGAGAAGTACAACGTCAGCCAATACAGCCTCGCCAAGACACTGGGCGTAGAGCGTACCAACGTCTATCGGTGGGTTCACGAGATGCGAGATCCAACAGCTGAGACGTTGTTAGATATCGTTAAAGCGCTAAAATCCCTAAGTCACGCGGCTGCTGAAGAGTTTGTACAGCTTTATTTAGGCGAAGTGCTGAAGAGTGATGATTAGACTAGTAGTAGTGCTGAACCTTAGGTTTTTAGTTGGCCTAGTTGCTTGCGTGCAGTTGAGAATACAATACAAATGAACTAAGAAGGATCGAAGGTGCTCCATCGGCAACAAGCATTATTAGCCATACTCCAGCAAGTGGGGGGGGAAGCCTCCACTCTGCAAATCATGAAGTGGGCTTTTTTGCTTGGTCAAGAGACTCCTTCCCATGGGGGCAAGACCTTTTACCAATTTATTCCTTACCGATACGGTCCTTTTTCCTTTACGCTCAATCGAGAAACTGATGCCTTAGTGCGCAATGGGCTTGTAGAAAAGACAGGTCAAAGTAGCTGGCACTTAACATCCTATGGACATGGGCAGCAGAATAATCTACCAAAGTCGATTATTCAAGATGTTACAAGTATTACTCAGCAGTACGGCCAACTGTCTGGGGCAGCCTTAATTGACGCAGTTTATGCAAAATACCCCTGGTTTACCGTCAATAGCGACTTGCCTGGTAGACGAAACATAGAGCGTCCTACAGCTGATTTAGCCATCTACACCGCTGGCTATGAGGGCAAAACTGTTGATGAGTTTTTGAATCTACTGATGCGGTCAGGCATTCGCCGATTTATTGATGTTCGCCGTAACCCAGTTTCTCGCCGCTACGGCTTTCACAAAAGTACTCTACAGAAGATTTGTAGTTCCCTCGACATTGATTATCAGCATTTTCCTGGATTGGGAATTTCCAGCGCTGCTAGGACGGATTTACACTCAACCGAAAGCTACACATCACTTTTTGAGAACTATCGTGAAGACTTGCCCAATCGAGGTGAAGATCTAGAAGCTGTTCAATTGCTTCTGCAATCAAAACCCAGTGTTTTGGTCTGCATGGAAGCAAACCCACAATATTGCCACCGTAATGTTTTAGCCTATCACCTCACTGGCGTGCTGAATTTACCCATTCAGCATCTCGGGTATGAGTCATGAACGCTCATTCAGCGAAAACTAAAGTTCTCATCACTGTGATGACTTATCCTCATCCATCACAGGGATATCAAGAATTGGTTTGTACTGCTGGCATTACTGAAAATTATGAACGGGTGAGGCTTTACCCAATTGATTATCGCTATAGACCTAGAAATCAGCAGTTTCGTAAGTACCAGTGGGTAGAAGTAAATTTATTGCCACGAGGTCAGGGAAATGATCGGCGAAAGGAAAGTAGAAAGCCTGATTTAGATTCTCTCCGTGTGCTGGGCGAACCCTTGTCGACCAAGAACGGATGGCGAGATCGGCGTCAAATTATCGACCGAATGCCTCTTAGCACAGTGAAGCAGCTCAAGGAACTGCATGATTTAGATCTTACTTCTCTTGGAATTGTTCGACCTACTAGAGTTCTAGATCTCAAAATTGAGCCTGCTGAGCCAGACTGGAAACCCGAATGGCAGTCACTCTTTGACCAACTAACACTCTTTGGTCCAGTGCAGAAGCCACTCCGAAAAATACCTTATAAATTCAGTTATGTGTTTGAGTGCGAAGACAGCCACAAACCTCATAATGCTATGATTGAAGACTGGGAACTGGGGGTACTTTGGTTGAATGAAGTAGCTCGTCTAGGCAATGAAGAACAGGCTGCTCAGAATGTTCGCCGTAAATTTTTTGACGAGATCTGTAGTCACAAAAAAGACACGTTGTGTTTTATGGGCACGGTGTTCCCATAAAACACTTGGGTTGTACTTGGTCTGTTTTGGCCACCCAAGTTATTGGAGCCAGAGGTGATCCAGGGAACCCTCTTTTGAAGCTAGAGATATTGGATACATTCTGATGCCCTCCCAAGCCACCATTCAGAAAATCGCCGATTTTCATTCTGAGACACTTCGTGAACGCATCGCCGATCGCTTCAACCCAGAGGAAATTATTCTCTTTGGCAGCTATGCCCGTGGCGAAGCCCACCCCCACAGCGACCTAACCCTCCTCATCGTCACAAAAACCCGCGCCCCGCTGGGCCAGCGCAGTGCGCCCATCATCAAAATGCTAGCCCAAGACTACGCCGAACCCATTGATGTTGTCGTTCGCTCAGCCCAGACAATCAAAGAGTGGCAACAGGTGCCCGGCAGCTTTGCCCACCAGGTGCTCACCGAAGGCATTGTGCTCTATAACCGCCAAAAGCAACCAGCCTGAGAGAGATCCTTCGCTAGGGCTACACTAAAGAGAGTAGTGCGCCCAAACCCCATGACCGCAGGTAACCCCATGGCTTCAACCAACGTTGTGCTCGACGCCGTAATACAAGAGATTGAGCAAACGCCTCCCGAGTACCTGCCCAACCTGTTGCAAATTGTGCGGCTCTTTCGCGAAAGCGTCACCCTCAAAAGCGCCGAAGAAAGCTTTCGCCAGGGCTGGCACGAAGCCATGACCGGCCAAACCATTCCCCTCTCCGATCTGTGGGACGGCATTGATGCCGAGTGAGTCTCCACTCATTGCGCTTGAGGTTTCGTCAGACTTCAAGCGCAACCTCCGCGCCTTGGCCAAGCGCTATCGCCACATTCGCTCAGACCTAGAGCCTCTGCTAGCTCAACTACAGGCTGGAGATTGCCCCGGCGACTAAATCTCGGGCATTGCTTAAGGTACGGCTTAGAAACACCGATGCCCAACGGGGTAAAAGCGGCGGCTACCGGGTCATCTACTACCTCAAGACCAAAGTCAAGATAATTCTGGTAACTATCTACTCTAAGTCTGATCAAGGCGACATTTCAGATAGAACCATTTGCCAAATTATTGAAAGTCATCAGGCTGACTAAATAGAGTAGACATTACCCGTTATCAAATTTAAGCTGCTCTAGTTAGCCCAATCTTCCTTGAAATCAGGCAAGTTCAGCAGGTTGCATTGGGCGATCGCCCCTAAGCAGTCATCATCGCCCCCAAGCGCAGGCTGGCACGGCTATAGTTCACTACTTCACCACGACATAACGAGTCAGCACCCGCATAATTTCGTTGATGCGCCCGGTGGGCTGGGGCTTGCTCCATTCGGGCACTTCGGCAAAGCCGAGGCGGTAGAGTTCATGGACGATGCGCTCTACACCGTGGACGCTGCCAATCACTAAGATGCGAATCACTTCCTGTCCCGGCTTGGCAGCAGGCTCGATGGTGACGTGCAGTGCGGGATCAGCCAGGACTGAAGGGATGAACGCTTGCGGCATGGAAGGCTCCTTCGATGTAATCGCTTAAGATGACAAGCGCATCATACAGCACCTATCCAGAGAATGTCATCTTATGCGATTACATTTACGATCCCATGTTCCTTTGGGACGATGGGGACATGGGAAGAGCAGGGAAAGCGCTACGGGAAGTCCTTACGCAGTACGACATTAGCCAAAACAGCCTTGCCGTGAAGATGGGTTTGAAGCGATCGGCTGTCTATAAATGGTTCCACGAAGAACGCGACCCAACGGCGGAAACGGTGGCAGATATTGTAGAAGCTCTAAAAGACTTAAACGGCGAGGCCGCCGAAACCTTCGTTTATCTCTATCTTGGCAATATTCTCAAAAACCAAGACCCCGATCAACCGTAGTAGCCGTAGGCTGGATTAGCCAAGCGTAATCCATGCTGTGTAAGAATTTGATGCGTTACGCTATTGCCAACACATTCTACGAACTTCATCCACCGGGATTTGTAAATTGAATTTTGTAACATATTAGTTTTCTGTCCAGATGGGTACTTTTGAACAACGACGTATTCAACGTCAGTTCGGGTTAAGAGGCTTTTGGGGCATCGCGCGACGCGCGATGCCCCAAAAGCCTTAATGTGCCGTGCGCGACGCGCACGGCACATTAAGGCTTTGAGCTTATCCCGAACTCAGGTTATTCAAGCTGAGCAAGATGCTCGGCGATCACAAGAAGAATACTATAAGAAATTAAGCGAGGTTCTTATCAGCACAAATAGAGAAGATTACATTATCAGTAGAGAAGATTACAAGCGAGGAAATAAGCGAGAAAGTGAGTACAAAAAAAGCATGCACTCGCTCTTTTCAACGTGTATCAGAATCAATGTGCTAAATGTCTCAAGTCAGACAATGGTTATGAGTTAGATCATTTTTTTTGAGCAAGAATGAAGGCGGTAATTTCGCTCTGAGGCACAAAGATGGTTACTTGGTAAATAATGCTATCCTACTCTGCAAAAGCTGTAATCGCTCAAAGGGTGATCGCTCATACAATACATTTTTCAGCAACGAAGAGATACTATCTCTATTCATCAAGAATAGGGAAATGACCTTGCTCCTGAATCAGAGCCAATCCTCAGAACACCTTCAACAATTAGAAATACAAGGAGTACTACCAGGAGAAATTCGCCCAGAAACCACGATAGACGAGGATAAGGGCAGGGATGTTACGACATTCCAGGTTTCTTCATATGATCCCACACATTTGTCTGCCCAGCTTGCTTCACCTGAACCCGCACAATTGATTATTTATAACGATTTAGGCCAAAACTATAATACTGAAAATCTGTCGGATAAATCAAAGTCATCAGATCATAAGATATCGCAAGTCATAGCCTCGCAATACGGCTTTCGTACAAATTTTTGGTCAGACAAAATTATCAAGAAGAAGTGGGCTGAGTTCATACAAATTGGGCCTGAGTATGCCATGCCAATCAAGTGCACAGCCTGCTCATCACCTTTTCTAGACAGTCCTGGATCGGTTTATGCTGGTCTTTATGCAAAGGATAAGTTCGACAATCTAGCTCATTTTCAAATGTATAACCTCTTTATTTTGTCGATACAACAAGCGTTGTTCCAGACGGGTGAAGTTGATTTAGATTGGTTTTGCTTAGAAGAAGAGGGTGAAGGCACAGATCGTTTCAATCGTTGGAACCGCACTATACTAAAGTTTCCTCAAAAGTTATCGATTGAGGAGTGTTTTGCACAGGTTGACCTGCCTACTGCGGTTCATTGGGTCAACGACCTGCACTTCTATGCATGGGCTTTTGAGCGCCGTGAAGGAGTCTTTGAAGTACAAGCAGATTGTTTAGAAGGCTACCTTACAATGTTCACGGTTGACGACTAAAAATCCTTAGTAGGTAAGTAGGGTGGGCAGTGCCCACCATTAAAATTAAGCTGCCCCAGTAAGTAGAGTGGGCAATGCACACTATCAAATTTAAGATTCCCCAGTTAGCCCAATCTTCCGTAAAACTAGGCAAGTTCAGCAGGTTGCATTAGGGCGATCGCCCACTTCTCCACGGATAGGCAACGTCCACCCTACCGGAGCTGCGACCGCTAACCACTAGAGAAAAGTATTTTCCGTTAGTGTTAACACCGACATGCATCACCTGGGCCAAAACTGGCTTCCCTAGTATCTGGCGTACGACAAACCATCTCTGTCCCTGTAGGATAGGGGTGTTTGAAAGGCTTACCCTGTAGGGCGCTGCGCTGACTCGCGTAGGAACCCTTACACCCATAGGACTCAATCTTGGGAATCTTAGTGCTATGCACTCAGCCTAATACCATGTCAGTTTTCCTATCGGTTATCATTCCCACCTATCAGCGCGAGGCGGTGCTGCGGCAGACTTTGGCGAGTTTGCTAGAGCAAGACTATCCCCACTTAGAAGTGCTGGTGGTCGATCAAACCCCACAGCACGAGGTTGAAACCGAAGCCTATCTGCAAAAGTGTCACGAGGCGGGCGACATTCGCTGGTTTCGGGTGGAGTGGGCCAATCTGCCCGCTGCGCGCAACTATGGCATTCGTCGAGCCTGTGGCGAAGTCGTGGTCTTTATTGATGATGATGTGGTGCTGCCGTCGGGGTTTTTGTGGGCGCATGCCCGCAACTACCAGCACCCCGAAACAGCAGCCGTTGCAGGGCGCGTGCTGGATGCCGCTGCCGATGCACCGCTGCCACAGCCGCCCATTCACCTGTTGCCCCCCCAAGCCATGGATCCGGGGGTGGCCTGGTATTATTTGGACTTTGCCCGCACCATTCAGCCCCAGGCGGTGATTACCACGCGGGGCTGCAATATGTCGTTTCGGCGATCGCTCTTTACCCACCATCAGCTCTGGTTCGACGAGCGGTTCACCGGCCACGCCATCCGCGAAGAGTCAGACTTGTGCCTGCGACTGCGGCGCACCGGGCTGCAAATTTGGTATGACCCCGAGGCGCGGCTGTGGCACCGGGGCGAGGCCACGGGCGGCTGCCATACCCTGGCCGTGCGATCGCCCCAATACCAGATCAGCTTTTACCAACACCATGTGTGGATGGCGTTAAAGAACCTGACGCCCACGCAGCAGCTGCGGTTTGCCCTCCGGCTGTTTGATTGCCATGTGCTGGGCCATGCCCCATGCTGCAAAAGCGGGCATCCCCTCACAGTGCTGGCCCGAGCGGGCTTTTATCTGCTGGGGTCACTGCGGGCGCTGGCGCTAGCGCTTCAATCGAGCTGGGATGATGGGCAGCAATATAGCCGCCAAGACAGCCGCCAGAATGCGAATTCTCGTCATTAGCCACACTTACATTGTTGGCCTCAACTGCGACAAGCTGCGGCAAATGGCAGCGCTATTGCCCGACGGGCGTGTGGTGGCTGGGGTGCCCCGCCGATGGCGACCCGGCGGGGTGCAAGCCCAAGCCATTCAGAGTACCCCGCTTGACGAGGGTCAGTTTCAGCGGGTGCCCCTGGGCCATATCAGCCAGAACCACCAGGGGTTACTGTGCTTTGGCAAAGGGCTGATACCGCTGCTGCGGCAATTGCGTCCCCACATCATTCAGGTAGAGCAGGGCACGCGATCGCTCGCCCTAGCCCAACTGATCCTGCTGAATCGGCTGCTGGGGCTACAGGCCAAGCTCGTCTGCTTCACCTGGTGGAACCTGCCCTACCAACTCAGGCCCCCCGCCCAATGGCTCGAAGCCTTTAACCTGCGCCACTGTCACGGGGCGATCGCCGGAAATCAGGCTGGAGCCTCAATTTTGCAAACCCACGGCTTCACCGGGCACCTGACCGTGCTGCCGCAATTGGGCGTAGACGAGCATCGCTTTCGGCCCCAGCCCCAGCCGCAGTTAGCCGCCAGCTTAGGGATTTTGCCCGACACATTCGTCGTGGGCTATGTAGGCCGATTTGTCCCCGAAAAAGGGCTGCTGACGCTGGTGCAAGCGCTGGCCCAGTGTCCTGACCTGCCCTGGCGGTTGCTGCTGCTAGGGCGCGGCCCGTTTCGCGCTCAGGTAGACCAAGAGGCGATCGCCCATCACATCCAGCATCGGCTCATCTGGATCGACAGCGTGCCCCACGCCGACGTACCCCGCTACCTAAACCTGATGCAGGCACTAGTGCTGCCGTCCGAAACTGCCAAAGATGCCAAAACCCTAACCGCCACGGGCTGGCAAGAGCAGTTCGGACATGTGCTGATCGAAGCCATGGCCTGTGGCATCCCTGTCATTGGCTCCGACTCTGGCGAAATTCCCCACGTGATTGGCGACGCAGGGCTAATATTCCCCGAGGGGAGCGTCGTAGAGTTGAGCGATCGCCTGCAACAGCTCATGCAGTCCCCAACGCTTGCCCACACCCTAGCCCAGCAGGGCCGCCACCGCGTTCTTCAGCACTATACCCAGCGCGCCCTAGCCCAGCAGCAACTAGCCTTCTATACCCACCTTATGACGCCCTAGATACTGTGTGGGTCTTAGGCCGTCAAGGGCGATCGCCTCCGCGACTGCAACCCATAGGCTACGCTGGAATAAAGCTTGCACCCACCAAAATTCTGCCCCCTATGCCCATTGCCCCTCTGAGTTGGACTGAACTTGAAAACCTGACGACTACGCCGGTTGATCAGGTCAACGGCCCCACCAACGCCCAAGCTCGACTGCGCCTATTTGGGCAGCCCGAGTCCGCAGTTCGAGTCACGCTCTATCGCGATAACCATGCCTGGTGCCCCTACTGTCAAAAAGTGTGGTTATGGCTTGAGGAAAAACAGATTCCCTACCGCATCGAAAAAGTGACGATGTTTTGCTATGGGGAAAAGGAGCGCTGGTACACGCGCAAAGTGCCCTCGGGCATGTTGCCCGCGCTAGAGCTAGACGGGCGCATGATTACTGAAAGCGATGACATTTTGCAGGCCCTAGAGAGCGCCTTTGGCAGTCTAGGACAGGGAATGACCGACCCGGCGGTGCTGCCACTGCGACAGCTTGAGCGCTTGCTGTTTCGCGCCTGGTGCGGCTGGCTGTGCTATCCCACCACCTCTGCCCGAGAGGATCAACGCAATCGCACCCAATTTGTGGCGGTAGCTGAGCAGGTGGAGCAGGCGCTGGCAAGCACCCCGAGCCCTTATTTCTTGGCTGAGTTTGGCACCGCCGATGTGATCTTTACGCCCTATGTAGAGCGCATGAACGCCAGCCTTTACTATTACAAAGGCTATTCTCTGCGAGATGAGAACCCTCATCTCGCCGCTTGGTTTAACGGCATGGAGAGCCGAGTCACCTATCGGGGCACCCAGAGCGATTTTCATACCCATGCTCACGACCTGCCGCCGCAGATGGGTGGCTGTTGGGCGAATGGCGAGCCGCAAACGCAGCAGAATCAGGCGAGAGTCGACCAAGGGCCGTGGTTTGGGCTACCCGATGTAGCCTATCCCGAGCCAGAAACCTCGCGGCAGGAAGCGCTCTATCGCGTGCTCAAGCACCGCGCTAATATTATTCGCGTCAATCCCGCAGACGATGCGCTGATTGACGAAGCGTTGCGGTGTGCGCTGTCGTTCATGATGACGGGGGAGGCAAGTATGCCGCCTGCAGGTGCAGATGTAGCGCTGCGTTATTTGCGCGATCGCATTAATGTCCCGCGTGACATGTCCATTTATGCCGCCAAGCGCCTACGAGAAGCCCTAGAGGCCACAGCGGCTCTGGTGGGCGACGGCCAAGGCACCCCCATTCCCCAAAGGCATCGGCGGGATCAAGATCCGGCTCTCTTTGCGACAAGCTATACCCGATCTGCCTGAGCAAGATAGAACTTGGGTCTCAAGAATCATGTGGCGTGAGTCAAACTCATACCGCATGATTCTTGACGGAAGAGTGTTTGGAGTGGCCGCCATCCCATCTACATCCGTGACATGAGTTTCATCTTGGTTAGCTTTTCGGTGTCTAGCCCCTCTAGCTCATCCACTTGAAGCCAGCCTTCTTTGATCAGTCGGGCAAAGACAAAAATCAGCACCGAGTACCGATAGTCATATTTGCCGTCAATCTCGTGCCGCTGGGTGCTGAGAAAGTCGTGCAATTGCCACAGATCGTCGAGTTGAGCGATCGCCCCTGCGCGCTGCTGCACCTGTTGCAGCAATGCCTCAATTTCTCGCTCATAGGCCATATCAAATGCTTTTCGGGCGATCGCCTGTTCTGACTGCGACCACGTTACATCACTCACTGACATCATTACCGTATATCTACCGTCAACAACAAATTAAACTCAAAAAAACTAACCTTGTTCAGAACTAACGCCATAAATGCGCCATTCTGAGAAATTCACTGCCATTTAGCTTAAGGCACGTTGCATTCTGATGTGTGGTCTCAGCCCTGCAACCCGCGCCTAAAACTATGAATCCCGAACTTAACCCTAAACTAAATTTCGTGAATGTTTATGAAAATCATTTACATTTTTTTATATTTTTATCTCATATTCTCAGCAATGCCACAACCGCAAGGCAGAGATTTATCTACCTATTTCAGGCTGCATCCCTTGCAGGGCGAGCCTTCCACCGTTAAATCCCAAATTTAAATGAAATCCCAAATTTAAATGGACAAATCTTGGCCTTTGGCCTTATCAAAACCTTCAGTCAAGATCTGGGGCCAGAGGCCAGTCGGGTCAACAGCATTTTGCCGGGTTATACCTATACCGACCGCATTGAGGAGTTGTTAGCGGCGCGCATGACCAAAACCGACGAAACCAAGGAAGCGGCGATCGCCAGCATCACCAGCAGCATTTCCCTGGGGCGCATGGGCATGCCCGAGGAGTTTGCCCATATGGCGGTGTTTCTCTGCTCCCCGGCGGCATCCTTCATAAACGGCGTTATGCTGCAGGTAGATGGTGGGCTTTGCCAAAGCATGTATTAGGTTTGGTGAGGAGGTACACCCGTCCGGCACTATTGGATTTACCCGAATCGTGTTTGCCTGAGTAGGATTTGCTGTCATTTCGTTATCCCGATCCCGATGACTCACCCTAATCAAGCCTCTAAGGCGTCAATATTTTTGCGGTTTTTGCAAGCGTGGGGGAGCGATCGCGGTCTGGCATTGCTGGGGTTGCTGGTGGGTGTGCTGTTGCCGCTCCAAGTCTTTGCGGTGTTGGCGTTGCTAGTGTGGGGGCGCGTGGGCGGCCTGGGATGGGATGTGCCGCTGATGTGGATGATTCACCGCTCAGAAACTGCAGCGCTTGATCGAGCCGCGGCAGTTTTGACAGATCTGGGTTCAATCTGGACGGTTATCCCGATATCCGTGGCGATCGCCCTGGTTCTTTATCAAACGAAACGATGGCGATCGCTGCTTTATCTCACCAGTGCATTACTCGGATGCGTGATCATCAATCGCTTAGGCAAAGGGCTGTGGCACCGTGCCCGTCCTGATCTGTGGCCCTCGTTTTATCCGCATCCGCAAGACTTTTCGTTTCCTAGCGGTCATGCCATGACCAGCATGGCGCTAGCAGCGACGCTGGGGGTGCTGCTGTGGCAAAGCCGCTGGCGGGGGCTAGCGCTGATTCTAGGGGGGCTCTATGTTCTCACTATTGGCTGGACGCGGCTCTACCTGGGCGTGCACTACCCCAGCGACATTGCCGCCGGGTGGATGGTGGCGATCGCTTGGTGCCTGGGTCTGCAGCAGCTAATCCAACCCAGCATTCCACCCGCCCCTACTCCTCAGACTTTAGAAGAGGAATTAGAAGAAAAACCATAGGAAACTGACTGCCGAGCATCCCACCGGCTTACCAGCAGAATGATCCCCGGCAGCGATAGGTTTAGCACCAAGAGACGCACGAGATGCGCTGCTGTCACTATTTCTACCGACTGCTGCAACGACAGGGCAATCCAAATCATTTCAGGAGAGCCGCCGGGAGCCGCGACCAGCAAACAGGTGAGCCAGCTCCAGGTCGTTAGCTGGTGCAACAGCGCCGCCACCGCCAGACCCAACCCCAGCGTCAACCCCACCGGCAGCACCGCACGGGCAACCACGACAGCCTTGAGGCGAGGGTTTACGGCCCAATATTCCCCAATGGTGATGCCGAGTAAGAGCTGTCCCAAAACGCTGAGACTTTGAGGCAGAGCAAAGGGGGCCTCTGACACACCCATTCCTACTAGCTGGGTCGCGGCCATGCCCACCACAATCGGGCAGAAAAACGTGGCTACAGGAATCCGGAGCCGAGATCCTAGGTTGGCAGCGGCGATCGCCCCTCCCAGCACCACCAACACCTGAACCCAATAGCGCGGCAGGCGCAGCAGGGGATCATCCATCAGGTGGTATAGCACTACCCCCACATCGGTGACGTTGGACACATGGACCATCAGCGGCATTAACCCCACAATGGCCGTAAAGCGCAGTAGCTGCACCAGCGTCACTTGGGCGGAGTTTTTGCTAAAGTCTGCGGCAATGCTAGCCATGATGCCAATATTGCCGGGCGTGGTGGCCAGCGTGCCGGTTAACCAGTCGGTTGATTCTAACCAGGCATAGACTCGGGCGATCGCCAAGCTGCCCAGCAACAGCAGCAGCACGGCTCCTAAAAACAGCGGCAGTTGGCCTGAGGTTGCGGCCAGAGTGTCTGCATGGATAGAGCTACCGATCGTCAAGCCAATTAATAGCTGCCCTGCTTTTCGCAAATGGCGATTGGGCGCTATGGCTGATCCCAGCCCCGACGGCTGTGTAGCCATTAGGCGCAGGCTCCAGAGGGCGATCGCCCCAGCCCCAATGCCACCCAAAATCCACGCGCCACCTCCTAGCCCTAACCTCACCAAACCACACCCCAGCGCCAGTGCTAGGCCCAATGCCAGCAAAACCCGCGCACTAGACTGCAGAATCGAGCCAAGACCTTGATGGGTGGAGGGTAAGGCGGGCAACAAAGTCAACGGGAGAGCCCCTCTGGATGGATGGCTACTCTTTGCGATGCCGCGTCAGCCAATAAACCACTCAAGGCAAGTTGGCCGCTTGGTCAGTTTGCTGGGGGGTGTAGACCACCGTCTCGGGAATGCCAGGTCTCCCCATCGGTTCAGCAGGCCGATTGTTGTGAATTACTATCACCCCACCCGCATTGCCTGCCCGCAGTTCAATTTCTTGCTCAGCGGCCCAAGACCGTTGCGTGCCTTCTTGCAGCATGCCTTCAAAGTCAGTTCTGCCATCCACCCTAACGCGCACCCAAGATTCAGACGTAATCATGACTTCTACTTCCACGGGGCGCTGCGGCGTGGCCGGAGTGGCCTCTGCCACCGGAGATTCGACCAGTGCTGGTGGGGGGCTAGCCACGCTTGGAAGGGTCGTCTCCGCATCGGTAACAGGTACCGGAGAATTAGAGGGATTGCGATTAATTAAAAATGATAGGCCAATCACTGCTGCCGTAATAATGGCGGCATACCCCATCCACAAATGAAAATGGCCCAGTTGAGCCGCTGGCGTTTCTTTCCAGGAGGAGACCACCGCCTGTCGTCCTGCATCCACAGGAAACGACTGGGCTACTTCTTCGCCACTTAGCCCTAGGGCGTCTGCATAGCGTTTGATGAAGCCCCGGACGTAGACCGGCTCTGGCAAGATGCGCATGTTGCCTGCTTCGATGGCGTTTAGTAGGCGCGATTGAATCAGGGTTTTGGCAGAAATATGATCGATCGTGAGACCTGCATCTTGACGAACCTGCATGAGGTAGTCGCCAATCTGCTGTAGTCGCTCCTGCTGTAGCTGCTCCAGTTGGGAGATCCCCTTGCTCATTGCATCTGTCACCTGGTGTCAAACTCCTGTCGTGGTCTGGTGTTGGGGGGTGGTAGTGGGGAATGTGAGGGGCGATCGCCCCCTAGCGATGCATGCCTGCACTGCCATTTATTCCCTCATGCTCATAGTAGTAGCTTTACGCAGAGAAATTTAGCGCGATTTTATAGACTTCTTGCTGAAATTCTTTGCATCCTCAGGGTTATTACGTTAGCCAACTTTACTCAATCTGGTTTGGCCTCTGCAAAAATCCTACCGCTTGTGTTTGCAAAACATCAAGCTCTGGATCTGTAAGTGGGCGATGCTGCCCCAGAGCCAGGTTGCCCAAGTGGATAGGGCCAATGGCTATGCGATGTAGCGATTGAACCGGGTAGCCCAGCTGCTCTGCAACGCGGCGAATCTGACGATTTCGGCCTTCGCGGAGGTCAATGGCGAGCAAGGTCGCGGTCGCGGTTTGGCGGAGAACCTGCACCTCGGCGGGTTGCGTGAGGCCCTCTTCTAGCATGACCCCGGTGCGCCACTGCCGCAGCACCGCCTCAGGAGGGCGTCCCTCTACCCAAACGCGATAGTGTTTAGGAATTTGATGGGAGGGATGCGTTAGCGCAAAGGTTAGATTGCCATCATTAGTGAGCAGCAGCGCCCCGGTCGAGTCGGTATCTAGCCGACCCACAGGATGCAGACCTGTGCCGTCCTGAAGCGCAGGCGGCAAGAGGTCGAGCACCGTACGGCGACCCTGGGGATCAGCACAAGTGGAGATCACCCCACGAGGCTTATGCAGCAGCAAATACAGCAGCTTGGGACGCTGGATGGGTTGAATGGGTTGCCCATCTACGGCAATGCGATCGCCCGCGGGATCTGCCTTTTGACCCAGGTGGGCGATCGCCCCATTCACCTCAACCCGCCCATCCAGAATCATCTGCTCTGCCCGGCGGCGAGAGGCAATGCCCCACTGCGCCAAGATTTTCTGCACGCGTTCATCCATGGTGGTTATGTCAGGTCATTACGCTAGCAGCTTGCCCTTCACGCCCAATCACACCTCTAAACATTGCGCGGTTGCTGCAGCGGCAACCGCAGCCGCAGCCAAGCCCCGCCAGTCTCAGGATGGTTGCTAGCCTGCACCGAGCCTTGATGGGCGTCAATGATTTGATGCACAATCGCCAGCCCCAGCCCAGTACTGCTGCTGGTGTGCTGGCTAGCTGCCGTGGAATGGGAGGCCACACTAGCTGCCGTGCTAGTAGGCACGCTAGCAGCCAATCCCTGCGCTAGGTCTTGAGAGCTGGTTTGAGATTTGGCTCTGACCAGATCTGGAGCGTCTGACGCGTCTGATTCTGATAAAGAGGTCTGGGCAGATGGCAGGGGAGCCGGCTTAGGTGGGCGATCGCCCCGTCCGTCGCGCGGGGCGTCACCCCCTTGGCCCGATTGAGGCGCTAGGCGTGATCGGGATGGATCAGCGCGATAAAACCGCTCAAACACGTGGGGCAACGCAGCTTCTGGAAACCCAGGCCCAGCGTCCACAACTTCAATCTCTGCCATAGACTCCTCAGCAGACGCGGCATCTGCCGCTTCGACAGTCACTCGTACCCTTACCTCGCCCCATGGCGGGCTGAATTTGATACTGTTGTCAAATAAATTCAGAAACACTTGGTGCAGCCGCGCTTCATCTCCTTCTATCAGCAACTCTGGTGTGCCTTGATAGATCAGCTGAATTTGCTTCTTCCGAGCCAGCGGCTCTAGCCCAATCCAAGCGCGATTGATTAAGTCAGGAAGCTGAATGGGCTGAATGTGCAAACAGTTTGCGGCTTCTTGATCTAACTGCGCCAAATCCAGCAAATCTTGCACTAGATTGCTTAGCCGCACCGTTTCGTTAATTAGGCGGTCGAGCCAGCCCTTCAGGGGCACATCTACTCGACTAGAGACTGTTTCTGCCACTAGGCGAATGGAGGTGAGGGGCGTCTTTAGCTCATGGGCCACATCCGAAGCCCAGCGATCGCGCTGCTGCTTGAGTAGCACCGGTTCATCTCGGTCTTCTAAAAAGATGCCGATGTGGTTCTGCAGCAGCGGCAATCCATAGCCCCGGAGCGCCCGCGGCTGCTGACGCGAAATTTGCGAGGGGTCTGGGCTAACGGGGTAGAAGAACCAGTCACACTGACAGAACCCCTGCTTCGACCGGGTTTGATCCATCAAATGATCCAATTCGTAGGAGCGGACGAGTTCTAGCACCAGACGGGTTTTGGGCTCTGGCAGGTGCGCAATGTCTAGGAGCGATCGCGCCTGCTCATTGCACCACATTAGCCGATTTTCATCGTCTACTTCTACAAACCCCAGGGGTGCCGACATCAGCACTCGGCGATAGGTCTCGAGCTGCTGCTCTAGCTCTTGCTGAATTCGCTGTTGCTGCGCAACCGCCAGCGCCAGCTGGCTACTGACCCCAAACGGAGAGGTTCCATCCGCTGTGCGATGCAGTTCCTTTAGCATCCGCTTTAGCTTGCCATCTAGACGAATGCGCTGATGCATCAACAGCACAATCCCCACCGACAGGCCAATCAGAAATCCCAGAATGAGCAAGGCACACAACGCTCCACGCTAAATCTGCAGGGGTATGAATTGATTCTGCGCATATCATCAGCAAGGCCCCTGTCTTAGTTAAACCGGCTCCATAAACCAAAAAGCGGTAGGGTTGCCGTTTGCATTGCACACAGCCACTCTACCGCTTAAGCATGTCCCGACATCTGATCAATCGGGGCTAAGTTCACCAGATTATGCCGGGGAAAGTTGCACAATCAGCGATCGCTTATCTAACGACTGCACCTTACCCGCTTCTCCGAGGTCTGCCACGATGCGGTCGAGCAACTCAGCCGCGCGATCGCGGTGCTGGTGCTCACGACCCCGCAGGCGGATCTGGAACTTCACAGAATCACCGTCACTCAGCCATTTCACTGCCCGACTAATGCGGATGTTGTAGTCTGACTCACCCACATTAGGACGCAGCTTTACCTCTTTCATAGAGGGCTTGCTGGTGTTTTGACGCTGGCGCTTTTTCTGCTGATATTGGTATTTCCCAAAATCTAGGATTTTGGCGACGGGGGCATCTTTGCTCTCCGAGACCACGACCAAATCTAATCCGGCATCGGTAGCACGCTGCAAAGCATCACGGGTATCAATCAGCCCAATGTTGTTGCCTTCGTGGTCGATCAGCAACACCTGTGGGGAGCGAATTTGACGATTAACCAGTTGTTTCTGTGCTGTAGCGATAAGACAGTCTCCATGTAAACTCGACAGTTTATTCAAGATTAGCGTAGTCTTTTAAAATTTTGCATCTTGCCAGGGAAAGATCACGGTTCGAAAAATTCCTTAAAGAAAATCTGAAACGCCCTATTCAAGGGGCGATCGCCCGTTTCACCACACTCCACTCCACCCCTTGGCTGTTGTGATTCGTTATAGAACAGGCCCTACTTTAGGGACATCCCGCAATACTTTTGAGCCGCCTTCTCAATGGCCTCTTGAACTCGCTTCTTGCAGTGGCATTCAATCAACTTCGGCGTTAGAACCCCAAACTCAACTGCCAACTGAGTAACCGACCCACGTGAGTCGGCGCATAGTCAATTAGCCGCAGTTGCCACGTTCCCCGGGGCGACTGGTTTAGCAACTGTCGCAGCATAGGGCTCGTTTGCAGGGTAAACGTAGTCTGCAAACGAGTGGCGCGACCTAAGGTGCGGCTTTGCAATAACACCGCCCCCGCCGACAGCGGCAGCAGCAAAATCTCTAGATCACCCAAGTACTCATGCTCAACATCCAGCGTGAGGCGCAGATCGCGCAGGGGGGCTGTTTCTTGCACCTGAATCAGGCTGGTGGCACCGCCTAGATTAAAGTCGGGAATCGTCACTGGATTCGTGTTTTGCTGCGTCACCCAGCGGCTAGGCGTGGGGGCCGCTGGCAGGCGGCGGCGGGCCTCTTGCACGGCCTTAGCCGCATTGACTTTGCCATAGCCAAACCAGCGAGAGTGTCCGCTGGCGCTGTAGGTGCCATAGCGAAACCCCAATTGGGGATCGGCCTCAGTATCCACAATCTTGTCAGCGGTTTCTTGCAGAATGAGCTTCACGTCGCGGGCGGTCAGAAATGGGTTGACCGAGAGCATTAGCCCGGCAACCCCTGCCACCACGGGGCAGGCGCTTGACGTGCCGCCAAAGTTGTTGGTGTAGCCGCCTCTAGGATTGTAGCCTTCGGGCTCTAGGCGATCGCTCGTTACGACCCCTTGGCCGGATAACGTCCCTTGAATTTGGGGCGCGGTGAACACATAGCCGGTTTGGGGCAGCCACACCCCCGGCTGGGCGTTGTTGCTGGGGGCGCAGACCGAAATCGCCTCACCCCAATTGCTATAGGCCGATTTTTTGCCCAGACTGGTGCTAGCCGACACGGCAATCACATCGGGATGCACCGCATAGCCGTTGAGCCAGTTCGTGCTGCCGCTCAGCACGTTGCGATCCCAGCCGCGCTCGTTGATGGTGCCACTGATGGGTCGGTTGGCGTTGCCTGCGGCAAACAGCACCACACAGCCGCGCCCATTCCGCCCCTGGGTGGCCGCGCGGGTGATCACCGCCCGCTGCCGCAGAGACAGCGAAAAGTAGATGGCGCTAGCCCCCCAGCTACACGAGATCACCGATGCGCCCTTGTCGATCGCCCAGCTAAATAGATCTTCAATCGCTTGGTCATCCAAAAAGCCAGTGGTTCGCAGCGGCATAACGCTACAGCCCGGCGCCACGCCCACAATGCCGACATTATTTTCTTCGGCGATCGCCACGCCAGCGCAGGCCGTGCCGTGGTTTTCGTGAGCCTGCTCTGGCAGCGGCAAGTCATCTTTGCCCTTAAGATCGCGGGGAGCCACCACCTTGCCCGTGCCCTGCAGGTCGGGATGGTTGAGATCAAACCCATCGTCAGTGATGGCGACCACCACCGAGCGCACTCCCCGCGTGACATCCCAGGCGGGCTCTACTGAAATATGTGCCTCGGGCACGATCTGAACACCGCCCGTGTTGTTGAGATACCACTGCCGCCCATACTCAGGATCACGAGGCCGATAGAGCACCTGCGACTCAATCGCCACGTTTGGCTCTGCCACTAGCACGTCTGGCATCCGCATCAGTTGGTTCGCCAGCTTAATCGGGTTGGCGGTAGCCTGCGTTGTCACCTGAAACACAAAGGTTTGGGGAATCCCCGCGACGGGCTTGAGCCCCTGCAACCCTAGGGAGGTGGCGATCGCCCGCACCGTCTCCATATTCAAATCATTCACAAACTGCACCGTCAACTCATCGGTTAGATACACCAGAGTTTGAGGACTGTTGGCTAGGGAATAGACATGGCTGGCAAACACCACCTGACTGGAGTCGCGCACGGCGGCGATCGCCGCTTCTAGCTGCTCAGGCTCTACCTGAATCTGCATCAACCGCACTGTAGGGATGAACAGGGTCGCCACGGCCCCTATATCGGTCGCCAGGGATTCAGCCGTGGTCACATCCACCAACCGCACCGTAAAGCGATCGCCCACGCGGGTCAGCGCCAACTCTTCCCCGCCCCGTTGCAGCATCACGCCTTCTTGGGCCGGGAGCACCCCCCCCTGGGGGGAGGCTTGATTCGGGTCAAAAGCAGTCATAAACGGTTGCCACGCTCACTCAATTCCCGTTCATGGTAATCGCAGTTTTAATAAAGTGAACCAGGAGTCTTTCCCGGTTGGGTCAGAAAAGTTTAGGACGCGCTTGTGGCGCTGACTCCACCCGAGTTTCCCTACCTCCGCAAACCGGAACTTTTTGCCCATGCCAACGTCTTCTGATAGTCAGACCAGGATGCAACCGCTGGCGTTAACGCAGGTTGCACGCCTAATCCGTTTCTAGATCTCGACTTCTAGATCTCGACAATCCCAACAAGGCTGCGAAAATGCTGCGAATGGGAAGGGCGATCGCCCTTTTTCTGACACTCGGCCCAGCCTTAGAGGCCAACCCAAACATTAGAGTTGCTAATGGGTTGTTTTTTGCTCCCCCACGTTGATCAAAACATTAGGTGATAAAATCGGAGGCTGTAAATTAGTCCCAACAGGGGTGCATGGGTGGCAGCCCCCGAGTTAGACCATCAATTCCGCACTACCGCTCAGTTTCAAGTGTGTCAGGCCGGTTTTTTCCAGTGCTGACTTTACTCAGTGTTCCCGCTCATTATTAACTGTCATTAACCCGTATCCCTTCATGCTGATCTCATCCTCATTTGTCCGTCTATCCACCATTGCTGGGTTCTTAGCGTCGCTGCCCGCTGCGATGTTGCTGATGGGTGGCAGTGCGATCGCCCAAGTTCCCAACCTACCCAGCGACATCCCTGAGTTGCCGGGTGAGTCCGTAGACCCGCTAGACGAACCCAGCAACGACGAACTGCGCCCCCTCAATCAGAACAACACCCTGCTCAGCATCGAAGCCGGTCGGCGCATGATTACTGACGCAGGCACCGCCAGCTCTCAGCAAAACTATGCCGAAGCCGCAACGATGCTTCAGCAAGCCCGTCAGTTGTTTAACCAGCTCACCAATTTCTATCAAGATCTCTTTAATAGCTTCACGGCTGTTGATAACCGCATTGCCGATAGCCTACGCCGACAAGCCTTTGAAACCGCCCAACTGCGTGACGAAGCCACCTATCAACTGGCACTGGTTCATCGGGCTCAAAACCAGCCAGAACTCGCCGTGCCGCTTCTGATTCAAATCATTCGCAGCCAAAACCCCACCCGAGATCTGGGACAGCAAGCCTATCGCCAACTGTTTGAATTGGGCTTTGTGGAATCGCCCTACCCCCGCACCCAGCCTGACCAGTCCACATCCAGCACCCCTGCACCAAACTTCAGCAACTAAACCACGATGCAGGATGACTCACAATGCTGTGGGAAATGCTATTAGAGGCGTTTGGGCAGGGATCGTTTGCTCAAACGCCTTTGAATTGTTAGGTCGCCACACGAAGTGCCTCAGTCCTGTGGTAAAAGGAAGTCAGCGGTAAAAGGAAGTCAGCAGAATGCGTTAGGCCGTGGAGGATGCATGATTAGTCCCAACCAGGTAGAGACAATGATTCAGGCGGCATTGCCCGATGCTGCTGTGCAGGTGCAAGATTTAACGGGTGGGGGTGACCACTATCAAGTTGTTATCGTTTCTTCAGCGTTTGAGGGGAAGAGCCTGATCCAGCAGCATCAGTTGGTTTATCGCTCAGTGCAGCAGGCTATGTCGACAGAAGCAATCCATGCACTATCGCTCAAAACCTATACACCTCAGGCCTGGCAAGAGTCTGGACAGGTGGCGTCTTAGGCCGATTGCTGGATAAGGGTTGAGAGGATCTAGAGCGCTCTGCAACATTTTTGCAACCTTGGACGCTCCGCAAAATTGGATAGAATCAAAGCAACGTGATCATTCTCAGGTAAAGCTATGACGCCAGAGCTAAAGCAGCGAATCGATGACATTGTGAACAGCGACAAGATCGTGGTGTTCATGAAGGGAACTAAGCTGATGCCTATGTGCGGGTTTTCTAACAATGTGGTGCAAATTCTAAACATGCTCAGCGTGCCATTCCACACGGTGGATGTATTAGAAGATGAAGCCATTCGTCAGGGTATTAAGGAATACTCTAGCTGGCCTACTATTCCCCAGGTGTATGTCAATGGAGAGTTTGTGGGGGGTTCTGATATTCTGATTGAGCTTTATCAGAAAGGTGAGCTTCAGCAGGTGGTAGAAGTCGCGCTTGCGTCTTAGTTTTGCAAGCTATCCCCAAGCGATGCTGTCGGCTGTGTGACCCACTGACGTAAGATGACTATCCGTAACTGTGTTTAAGCGAGCCTATGCCGTTCTAAGCAGCGTTGGTTACAGGGCTAGCGCGTAGATTAGAATATGACGTGAGATCCAAAAAAGCCTGCGCATTGCGCAGGCTTTTTTGCAGATTTTTCGGCCAAATTTTTTGATACTGAAGGCGCTTCAGCAGGTTAGCGATGGGATTTGGAAACGCAATCTATCCATGCTGTTGAGCCAAACGGTTCGATGGAATCTCTTGCTGATTCCTTTTCACCTATCAACGGCGGAAGTGGGCGATCGCCCTTAGCGATAGTCTGTTTCGACCTGGGTCTGAGTCATCTCAAAGTTAGAGGGGTCGTAGAGGTATCGTATCGCCTCTTCTTCTAGCCGATGGATTAGGTAGGCTTCGATGGCATTGGAGTGGCGGAGCGCCGCCAAGTAGCCATCCAAGAACAGTCTGAGGTCATCAAAGCGATAGCCTCGACTCCACTGCTCATTAAGAGCGTCGGTGATTCGTTGGTAGTAGCGAATGGACTGAGCGTCTTGCAGCATGAGGCAATGAGCTGAACTCGGTAAAAAACTACCAGCGGAGCAGGCAAGGCCGTCGTAGGTTGAGTAGGGCAATAATCTGCTTCCCTCTTCTGCAACAGCACCACTCCTCTCCAGCGGTATAAGTACATTCTACCCTTTTCTATAGGTAGGCTTCTCTACCGCGAGAGCCAGCATAGATAAACTGTAATCATTCTTGGACGGCACCAATATCCTTAGCCAGAGCAAGAGTTTTCATACAACCCTTGCTCTGCAAGGGTTGTATGAAAATGGCGGACTGCGAGTTCGATAACCTATGGGAAGAGAGAGAATACAAATCTAAATTTCAAGCCTCTCGGTCTTTACGTTCACGCGTCTCACTTCGGGAGGAGGTTATTAGGTCGGAGCACTCTGCCTTTGCGCTGCTGAATGGGGTGTCGCAAAGTAGAATTGGGCATCCAGTGAAATATCTTGCGTAGTATCCGCGCTTCTCGCTAACGTTAGGTTGATTTCTGGGATATCAGAGGCTAATTGATGACAGCTCCTAGCGCAAGGGTCGGTTAACCTCTACCGTTCAAGCTGAGCGATCAAGGGCGATCGCCTCCATTATGGGACATTCGGCTGGGGTTTAACCCGCATCATCCCTCACACATTAAAGCGGAATAGCATTACGTCCCCTTCTTGCACCACATACTCTTTGCCTTCACTGCGCACTAGGCCCTTTTCCTTGGCGGCGGGCATCGACCCGGTTGCGACTAAATCGCCGTAGGAAACGGTTTCGGCTCGAATGAAGCCCCGCTCAAAATCGGTGTGGATCACGCCTGCGGCTTGGGGTGCGACCATCCCGGCGCGAATCGTCCAGGCGCGGGTTTCTTTGGGGCCAGTGGTGAAGTAAGTGCGCAGCCCCAGCAAGTCGTAGGTGGCGCGAATTAGCGTTTTGAGACCGCCTTCACTCACGCCCAGCGCTTCCAAAAAGTCAGACTGTTCTTCGGGTGGTAGCTCAACGAGTTCTGACTCAACCTGGGCAGACACGACGACGACTTGCGCATTTTCTGTGGTGGCGATCGCCCGCACCTGTTCTACCCAGGCATTCCCTGTCGCGAGGTCATCATCCGACACATTGGCCGCAAAAATCACCGGCTTTCGGGTGAGCAACCCCAGTGATTTAACGAGCGCTTCCTCATCCTGGCTCAGGTCTACCAGCCGCGCTGATTTGCCCTCGTTCAGCACCAAGAGCAGCTTTTCGAGTACCGCCATCTCAGCTTGGGCATCTTTGCTGGTTTTGGCTTGCTTGCGCGTCCGATCCATCCGTTTTTCGAGCTGCGCTAGGTCTGACAATGCCAACTCCAGATTAATCACCTCAATGTCGCGAGCGGGGTCTACTGAGCCAGCCACGTGGATGATGTCATCGTTGTCGAAACAGCGCACCACATGCACAATGGCATCGACTTCGCGGATGTTGGCCAAAAACTGGTTGCCCAGACCCTCGCCCTTACTGGCACCCTTCACCAATCCAGCAATGTCCACAAATTCTACCCGTGCGGGCACGGTTTCGGCTGAGCTAGAAATGTTGGCTAACACGCCCAATCGATCATCCGGTACGGCGACGATGCCCGTGTTGGGCTCAATGGTGCAAAAGGGAAAATTTGCGGCTTGAGCTTTGGCATTTGCCACCACAGCGTTAAACAAGGTCGATTTTCCCACGTTGGGCAGCCCAACAATTCCAGCTCTTAGCATGATGGTCAACAGTTAACAATAAATTGGGCAAAACAAAAAACTGGGCAACCGGAATGGACAGACAGAGTGAGCAAACACTGGGCAAACCGATCTTGCAAATTCGTGGGCGATCGCCCCGATATCACCGCTGCTCGCTTGGGGTGGGACGTTCTGCGGGTGGGAGCACACCTCTGTCTAAAGCCTGTGTGATTCGGCTGACCTCATTGAAGGGCGATCGCCCTTTCCCAGAGTAGCGCGAAGGGTTCTCGTCCTACCAGTTCCACAGTACCGAGGCAGCAGCGGGGTTGCGCCTTAACGGGGATCACCGTTTGGGTCAACGGGGGCGCAATCGAGATGACTGAAGAGACTCGCATCCACATAGTTGATTCGGGCGAGGGGGTGCAGCGCCGCCAGCACCTGCTTGCCATAGCTGCGGTGGTTAACGCGGTTGTCGAGCAGAGCCACAACGCCCTGGGTTTCGCGAATCGGGGCAACTGCGCGTTGCAGCTCGGTTAAGGCCTCGGGCAGCAGAAACAGGCGAAACCAATCTTGGCGACGGCGCTTATAGTAGCTGACGCGCCCCGCTACCAGCGGCTCTTCCAGCGATGGAATCGGTAGGGTGGCAATAACCAGCAAGCGCGGCACTGGCAGCCGGGCCTGATGCTGCCGCCAAAACCCCCACCCTGCCACCAAAACGCCATAGCCATTCACGTGGGGGTTTTCAACCTGAACCCGCGAGCCATATTCTGACGCTAGCGCTGACGCCACTTGGGCCTTGAGGGGCAAATCGCCCACCAGCACAACCGTTAACCCTTCTTGCGCCGTATTAACGCTGAGCAAGGCCCGAATTTCACTTAGCAGGGCTGGTTGAAACTGTGCCGTATTGGGCATGGGCAACCCGTCAGGCAGATAAAGTTGAATCAGCTCATGGTGGCGATCTGGGCAAAACTTGAGGCAGGTCATCTCTTGGAGGCCAATGCGCTGCCGATAGATGGGGGCGTCGGTCTCCAAATCTAGCGCGCTGCCGATGAGGACGACGGGCTGCTGTCGCCAGATGGGGTCTAGTGTAGAGGCCAGTTCTGCCGGGCTGCTGTGCAGGCTAAATTGCCCATTCGAACGGCTGACAGTAGCCCACACGAGTTGGTTCTCGGTTTGCATCTGCTGAAAAAAGCGGAGCCAGAGTTGCGGCAGTGGGGCGATCGCCCGCCCAGGCTCATGGGGCTCATGGGGCGACTTGGAGCGCACCTCAGAACCGGGCTGCAACTGCTGATAGAGCTGGTGCAAAATTGCCTGTTCTGCCGCATCCAACAGGTAGCAGTTATAGGGATTGGGCGGATGCTGAAACGCATTGTGAATCAGGCGCACCCGGCTATCGCGGATGGCATTCACCTGATCGGGGCAGGCCAGCATCAACTCATCCCAAGCGGCGGGCTCTAGCCGCAGCGTGAGGTGACGACGGGCGATCGCCTCAATATCGTCTGCCCCATCCACAATCACAGGCACGCCGTCAGGAAATCGCCCCTGAGGATTCAGCCGATCGGCTAGCCAGGCTTCGGGCGTGGTGATGAGCAACCCAGCAAAGTGAGGATCGGGAAAGCGATCGCCCGTTTGCACTGGCTTGGGCACCGTCATCCAGTCTTGAATTCGGGGAATATCCACCAGCAATAGCTGCGGATGCATGGATTGAGGCACTGCCAAAATGGCAGGCTGCGGCCACAGCAACGCGGGCATCAAATAGCTCAGACGATGGCGGCTTTGATAGCCCGAGTAGGTGCCAGTTTGAATCAGAGCACTGCGCCCCAGCCGCAACGCCCGCGCCACAAGGCGCGCCATCGTTAGATGATGGTGCCAATGGGGTTCGCCTTGCTCTCGCAAAAAGGCGCGCAATTGCTGATGGACTTCTGCCTCAATCACAAATAAAACGGCCGTAAATCGTACATTATTGAGACTCTAACGAACGTATTGCCTCAGCCAGTTTTGGGGATGGCCTCGAGGGGGCGATCGCCGTGTTGCGGCGCGGTTGCGGCAAGGCGGCATCTCCCAGTCCTCCCCTCCAAACCAATCAAAACCATTCCCACTGATTGAAGTTGAACTTTATTGTGACACAAACGCTAGTCTGCCTTAGAAGGGGCTTTCCCTCACGGCTCAATCCGAGTTGCAGGATAGCTGGAATTCTTGCCCTGCATAAATTTCATCCCACTAGCTACTCCCCCTCTTGATGAACATCTCGCGCCGGGGGCGGTGCGATAAAACCCCAAGGGCTTTACCAGCGAAGAAACCATGAGGCCAGGAAACCTGACCAACCGCAGACCGTCCACAGACCTTCAGGTGTAGCAAGCTTCTGCTCCTCTTCTGCTCCTAAAATAAGTAGACCGTACGTAGACCGTAAGCAGACCGTTGCAGCGGGGCAACCATGAAGATTGGGATTGTAGGATTGGGGCTGATTGGCGGGTCGTTAGCGATTGACCTGCGGCGGCTGGGGCATTGGGTGGTTGGGGTCAGCCGTCGGCCTGAGACCTGTCAACGGGCGATCGCTCTGGGTATTGTAGACGACGCGGGCAGTGCTCTGTCGAGCATGGCTGCCGCAGAGGTGGTGTTTCTTTGCACGCCGCTGGGGGTGATGGAGGCGACGGTGCAGGCCCTGGTGCCCCACCTTTCACCTCACACCATCCTGACGGATGTGGGGTCGGTGAAGCAGCCTATCGTAGACATGTTGACCTGCTACTGGACTCCGGTCGTCGGCGGGCACCCGATGGCAGGCACCGCAGACAGCGGCTTAGAGGCAGCGCAGGCCGACCTGTTTGCGCAACGCCCCTATGTGCTGACGCCCACCCCCGCGACGCCTGCTGATGCCGTGGAGACAGTGGCCGATCTGGCGCGATCGCTCCAGAGCCAGGTTGTGTGCTGCTCACCTCAGGAACATGATCAAGCGGTCGCCTGGATCTCGCACCTGCCCGTGATGGTCAGCGCTTGCCTGATTCAATCCTGCATGGCAGAACCCCACGCTGCAATCTTGAGGCTGGCGCAGCAGTTGGCAAGTTCGGGGTTTCGGGATACTAGCCGAGTGGGCGGCGGCAACCCTGAACTGGGCATAATGATGGCTCGCTATAATCAATCGGCATTACTAGAAGCCTTGACGCACTATCGCGCCAGTCTTGATCAGCTGATTCAGCAGGTCAACCAGTCAGACTGGGGAGCGATCGCCACGCTGCTAGAACAAACCCAGGGCGATCGCCCGTCCTTTCTATAGCTATGGCGTCTATAGCGATCAACATCGCTTAGCATCGTCAATCACGACGCGGGCAGCACGATTTTGGGACGTTGCCGAACTAACGTTTCTAGACGTTTCTATTAGGATCATCAACCTACAGGCATCAACCTACAGGCTTAGTTCTACGGGTTTTATTCACGCCTAATTATCCAGCGACCACATGCCCAATCACCCAGCGAACCGAAGGCAGCCAAGGAGGTTTGTTTTTCTTACCTTAAGAGCTTTTTCACTCGCATTGAGAGGCTATCCTAAGGGGTGCCATTGCCCTCGGGGTGTGTTACGGTTACGGTTGCATTCAATGCTGCTGGAGGGCGATCGCCCTCCAGCGTGGCGTCAGGATTTAGATCATGGAAGGGGTATAAAGCCTGACTCAGCCATCCAAAATCCCTCTAAGTTCTTAGGTCGCCGCCTTCGGTAACTTCGGCCCAACTGTTCATCTGGGTCATATTGACTAAGGTCATCCTGACTAAGGGTTAGTCTCTTAGAATGATGGATAAGTGATTTGTCTAAGAGGGGCGATCGCAGGATAGTCTCTGACTCTCAGGGGCGCTGCATCAAGGGCCACCCAATTCTTTGTTTACTAGACTCAAACCGTTAAACCTCTGGTTGTGACACTGTGCTAACTCGTTTTACTGCTCTTGCTTTGCCTCTGTGTGTGGGTCTGCTAACGCTGGCACCCCCTGCTCTCAGCCAAGCACTCATCCCCCATGTGCCCCAACTCGACGAAGCGCAGCTAGAGGAGCAAGGGCTGATTCTGGCTCAGGAAGCGGCGCAACTCTCCCAGTTTCAGCAGTTTGAGATTGCGTTGATTCGGGCTCAATTGGCCAGTCAGTTGCTGCCCCAAAATCCCCAAGTATGGGGGCTGCTGGGCAGCATTCATCTTCAGTTGAATCAGCAGGAAGAGGCGATTGAAGCGTTGCTGCAAGCGCGATCGCTCGAACCAGACAATACGGCTGTGCTGTTTGCCCTGGGCACGGCCTACTTCCGCACTGAGAATTACCAGCGCTCGGTGCAGTTTTTGCAAGAAGGCGTGCGGCTGAGGGATGATGAGCCCGCTGCGTTCTTTGATTTGGGCAATGCCTACTACATGCTAAATCGCAGTGAAGAGGCGATCGCCGCCTATCAACGAGCGATAGAGATTGACGAGTCGTTCTGGCCTGCTGTGAACAATATTGGCCTCGTGCACTATGAGGCAGGCAATATTGACGAAGCAGTAGAAAGCTGGGAAGCTGCACTCGCCATCGATGAGTCTCAGCCTGAGCCCAAACTGGCGATCGCCGTGGCTCTCTTTACCCAGGGGCAGCAGGATGACGCAATTCGCCAGGGAGAAACCGCTCTGCGCGAAGATATTCGCTATGCTGATCCCGAATTTTTGCGAGAGAACCTCTGGGGCGATCGCCTGATTACCCAGGCTGAGTTATTTCTACAACTCCCTCGCATTCGCGACACCTTGGCAGGGCTAAGCCAGCCGTCTGATCTGTAGCCTTTTTAGCCTTTTCCTCGACAACTGCGACCGTTGCATTGGTTAGATTCAGTTAAGGGAGCTGTAGGCTAGTGCGGTACCAGTAGACTACTGAGAACTGAGCGGAGTCGTTTGCCATTCGGACAGGCTTCGCCAACGCATACCTGCTCCTGTAGAGAGACAGCCCAGTTAACAGGGATGCTATTTCGGTGATGTTCTAGACCTGTGGTCAGGGTTGCTAAACTGCCTAAGGCTTAGGGCATTCAGAATTATGGCACTACTGAGGCAGATTAGGACGTTATTGTAGGAGGAAAGAAGCGTTGAGATACAACTATGCCTGCTCCTTACAGTAACGACCTGCGCCAAAAAGCAATCGAAGCCTTTAAGGGCGGTGA
>JAHHHI010000082.1 GCA_019359435.1 Kaiparowitsia implicata GSE-PSE-MK54-09C | reverse complement strand
TCATCAACACGCCGAACCAGCCCACATATAGGCGGTTGTTGGTGCTGGTGACCCAGCTACAAAACTGTTCCCACACGTTGTTGCGCTCTGTGCGCTGTAGTGTAGTTGTCATAATTCAATGAGTGCTTTTTAACTACAAGTAACTTAGGGGTGAGCGGATTGCTCACTGAATTAATAGTAGGGGATATGTTTCTTTTTGTAAAGCTTCTTTGAGTAGTTGCTCAATTTCCACTAACTTCTCTAAAGCACTACGGCAGATGCAGTGTGGGCGATCGCCACTCTAAATAGACCGACTGTTCCCACTCAATTCTGAGAGCCTTGGTTGACATAGGTGGCTCTAGCCTCTCAGAATGCGCCCTGAGAGACCGTAGGGACAGAGGCCATGTTCATAAAAATTCACGGCTGAAATCCTTGATTGGCAAGCGATCGCCACCAAATGCCTCCCAGAGACTTGATAGACTGAACCTTAAGATCGTTGATTTTTAATTCGCGGTTAACATAGCGCCTTAGTCGCAGTCTGGATGCCTTGAGATGGAACGGATGTTGTAGTGCAGCGGCAAAGCGCAGGCGCCTTGATATCTGTGACCGCCTCAGGCCGTCTAATAGATTCTGAGACTGCGGGTGACATCAGAAGAACGTAACCATCATCCGAAGAGAGAACGCTGGGAGGACGAATGAATATCATCGTAGTGGGGCTGAGCCATAAAACGGCACCCGTTGACGTGCGCGAGAAGTTAAGCATTTCTACGCAGCAGATGGAGGGGGCGATCGCCGAGCTATGCAGCTATCCCCACATTCAGGAGGCCGCTATCCTTAGCACCTGCAATCGGCTAGAAATCTATGTGGTCACTGATGAAGTTGATCGCGGCATGCGAGGCGTCACTCAGTTTCTAGCAGAGCGAAGCAAACTCTCGATTTATGATCTGCGCCATCATCTCTTTGTCTTGCTCCATCAAGACGCCGTCATGCATCTCATGCGTGTGGCGGCTGGGCTCGATAGTTTAGTGCTGGGTGAAGGGCAAATTCTGGCCCAGGTGAAGCACACTCATAAAGTTGGGCAGCAATATCACGGCATTGGTCGTATTCTCAATCACCTGTTTAAGAATGCGTTGTCTGCAGGTAAGCGCGTTCGGACAGAAACCAGCATTGGCACAGGGGCCGTGTCCATCAGTTCTGCTGCGGTGGAACTGGCCTGCCTCAAGGTGGATCCCATCTCGTCGCAGCGGGTTTGCATTATTGGCGCGGGCAAAATGGCGCGACTGCTGGTGCAGCACCTGCTGTCAAAGGGCGCAAACCACATTACGATTGTGAATCGATCAATCGAAGGGGCTCAGGATCTTGCTAAGCAGTTTCCTGACTCACCGCTGAGGCTTTGCACGATGGAACACATGGATGGGGCGATCGCCGACGCTGACCTCGTCTTTACAGGCACCTCCGCCACCGAGCCCATCCTTAACTGTAGCAAACTTGAGCAAATTCTCGCTCCGGGTCAGACCCTTTTATTATTTGATATCGCCGTTCCTCGCAACATCGACGCCGATGTCAACCAAATCGCCCAGGTTCACTGCTTCAATGTGGACGACCTTAAAGCTGTCGTGGCCCAAAACCAAGAAAGCCGTCGCCAGATGGCAATGGAAGCTGAGGTGCTGCTCGAAGAAGAGGTAGATGCATTCGACATTTGGTGGCGATCGCTCGAGACCGTTTCTACCATACGCAGCCTGCAAGACAAAGTTGAGAGCATTCGCACTCAGGAAATGGAAAAAGCCCTCTCGCGACTTGGGTCAGAATTTGCTGACAAGCATCAGGCCACCATTGAAGCACTCACCAAAGGCATCGTTAACAAAATTCTGCATGACCCAATGGTGCAGTTGCGTGCCCAGCAAGATATCGAAGCCCGTAAACAGGCAATGGAGACTCTCCGAACCCTGTTCAACTTAGAAGCAGAGTCGCAATCTAGCCGTCAGTTTGGCTAAAGCCCGACCAAGCCAGTGGTCTTGGCTTAGGAGCGCGCGAGTTTTTGGGGGATTGCAATCAACAATCCCCCAAAAACTCAGGCAGGACTCACGCACTTCGTGCGGCGTCCTGGGAATCTTGGACGATTTTAGGGAGGCTTAGCCTCCCTAAAATCGTCCATTTGCGTAAGTCCCATCAGGGCAAACCATGACCAAACCCCTAAACAGCATAGGCCGCAGTGAGGCTAAGTTTCACTGCGGCCTATGCTGGGTTAGAAATGGTTCGTGACTGAGTGACGGTCTTTGATACGAACGTGAGTTCGACAGTATAGGCTTAGCTCCGTGGCAAGGCGCTGAGCTGACGCAACGTTAATAACGTCAGTTCGGGTTAAGAGGGTTTTGGGGCATCGCGCGTCGCGCGATGCCCCAAAACCCTTAATGTGCCGTGCGCGTCGCGCACGGCACATTAAGGGTTTGAGCTTATCCCGAACTCAGGTTTAATACGAAATGCAAAGGGCCGATCATCGAATTGTTGAGTTATGGATGATCCAGATGCAAACCCTACTCGACCATTTATTTAACGTTCTGCCTGTAAGCCCCACATAATTTGGCTCGGCTGTGTCGGTGCTCTTTGTATACATTCTTGGCTTCTACCGTGAATACGGCGGGTATGCACCTGCGGGGCACACTCCGGGTGTACGCACTGAATAGGTGTTAAATGTGTTACAATTTGAGAAGCTGGAATCCTTATCAGTCAAGGATTTTGGCACCTTTATCAAAGGCAGTTGCCGCACGTCTAACTCGATGATGCCTGGGTAAACCGTCAAGTCGTTGCCTAGGCGTTACATTGCTGTTAGCGACTGCCTATTCCTCACGCTGGAGCTTTCGAGTTTATGACCTTTTCCCAGGAACCGTCTCAAGACCGGATTGTCCCAACCGATTTGCGGATGGAGATGTCTCGGTCTTACCTGGAATACGCCATGAGCGTGATCGTGGGACGGGCTCTCCCAGATGCGCGCGATGGACTTAAACCCGTGCATCGTCGCATTCTCTACGCCATGCATGAGCTAGGGTTATCGCCCGATCGCCCCTTCCGCAAGTGCGCCCGTGTGGTGGGGGATGTGATTGGTAAATATCACCCTCACGGCGATACGGCGGTCTATGATGCGCTGGTGCGGATGGCGCAAGATTTTTCGATGCGATCGCCCCTTGTGGATGGGCACGGCAACTTTGGTTCGGTAGACAATGACCCGCCTGCCGCTATGCGATACACTGAGTGTCGCTTGCGCCCCATCACCACCGATGCGCTGCTGCGCGATATTGAATCCGAAACCGTAGACTTTGGCAGCAACTACGATGGGTCTCAGCAAGAACCCCTTGTGATGCCTGCTCGGGTGCCCCAGCTTTTTCTGAATGGCTCCTCTGGGATTGCCGTGGGGATGGCGACGAACATCCCGCCCCATAATCTGGGCGAGTTGATGGATGGAGTGGTTGCGTTGATCAACAACCCCGACCTCACCGACTTGGATTTGATGCAATACATCCCTGGGCCTGACTTCCCCACCGGGGGCATCATCCTGGGCACCAGCGGTATTCGCGAAGCCTATACGACCGGACGTGGCTCCATTACCATGCGCGGTGTGGCAGAAATTGAAACCATTGAACGTCGCGGGCAGCAAGACCGCGAAGCCATCATCATTACCCAATTGCCCTACCAAACCAATAAGGCCGCGCTGATCGAAAGAATTGCTGAGATGGTGAACGAGCACCGTCTCGAAGGCATTTCGGATATTCGAGATGAGAGCGATCGCGACGGCATGCGGATTGTGATCGAACTCCGTCGGGATGCCTACGCGCGGGTTGTGCTCAACAATCTCTATAAGCAAACGCCGATTCAAAACAACTTTGGAGTCAATGCGTTAGCGCTGGTCAATAGCGAACCGCAACTGCTGGGTCTGCGCCAAGCGCTTGTGGTGTTCCTCGACTTTCGGATTGAGACCATTACTCGGCGCACCCGCTACGAACTGCGCAAAGCAGAAGAGCGCGATCATCTGCTGCAGGGCTTGTTGATTGCTTTATCTAACCTAGATTCCATCATTGCACTCATTCGCAGCGCAGCAGACACCCCAACCGCGAAGCAGGAACTGATTAGCACCCACAGTTTGTCAGAAGTGCAGGCTGATGCTATTTTGCAAATGCAGTTGCGCCGCCTCACTGCCCTAGAAGCTGAAAAAATTCATCAAGAGCATGATGATCTTCAGCTAAAGATCACTGATTTACTGGATATCTTGGCACGGCGCGAACGGATTTTGCAGATCATTCGCGATGAAGCAATTCAGCTCAAAGAAGCACATGCGACACCGCGCCGCACTGTGATTGAGCTGGCCGATGGCGACTTGGGGGATATTGACCTGATTGCCAACGAGCAAGCGATTGTGCTGCTGACAGAGCAAGGCTATATCAAACGCATGCCGGTCAGCGTGTTTGAGGTGCAAAACCGGGCAACCCGTGGCAAAGTGGGCACCCGAATGAAAGAAGAAGATGGCATTGACCACTTCTTATCGTGCAATGACCATGATTATGTGTTGTTTTTTAGCGATCGCGGTGTTGCTTACTGCCTGCGGGCATTTCAGATTCCTATCGGCTCACGCACCTCACGGGGCATGCCGGTTGTGCAACTGCTGCCCATCTCCCATCAGGAACGGATTACCTCCATCGTTCCGGTGTCAGCTTTTACCGCTGATGAGTATCTGGTGATGCTAACCCAAAAGGGGTTCATCAAAAAAACGCAACTGTCTGCCTTTAGCAACATTCGCGCCAACGGGCTGATCGCTATTTCTCTAGAAGAAAGTGATCAGCTGCGGTGGGTGCGCTTGGCGCGGGCTGAAGATAGCGTCATCATTGGGTCTCAAAGCGGTATGACCATTCACTTTCGCGCCAGTCATGAGCAGTTGCGCCCACTGGGGCGGCCTACTCGGGGTGTAAAGTCCATGGCGTTGCGAGCGCAGGATGAGCTGATCAGCATGGACATTCTACCCAGCCAGATTGCTGACATGGTGGCCAACGCAACCGCAGGTCTAGCCGATGCTGCCGACTTGGATGAGTGTGAAGAGGGAGAATTGGAACCCTCCAATAGCCAAGGGCCGTGGGTGCTTGTGGTGACGACGGGCGGGTTGGGTAAGCGGGTGCCGATCTCTCAGTTCCGGCTACAAAACCGGGCGGGGATGGGGTTGCGAGCAATCAAGTTCCGTTTTCCCAATGATCATCTTGCTGCCTTACGCATTGTGAATGAGCACGATGAAATGATGATTGTGACCAGTCGGGGAATTATTATTCGCCAAGCGGTCAATGCTATTTCTTGCCAGTCACGGGCGGCCACTGGGGTGCGCGTGCAGCGGTTGGATGAGGAAGATGCGATCGCCGCAGTTGCCCTAGTTCCCGCAGCGGCTGAAACCGACACTGAGGCTGAGGCTGAAGCTGAGGTCAATACTAGTGCTGAGATAGCTGCTGACGTTGAGACTGAGGCCTCTACCGAAGCTGAGATGACCCCAGAAACCCCAGAAGCCACAGAACCAACAGAGACCCTTGAAGATGACGATCAATCGGAATCCTAATAGGTGCAGGATAACCTCTGATTGTCAACTCTCATTGGATAGAAACAAAGCACTGTAAGATATCAGGAACACGCATTACGTCCACTTCGTTTCTGTTGCCTTAGCCTGGTGAAGTTAACCCCTACACGCTTGACGCAGCGCGCTTTTCCAGTCCGCGTCACTATCTTTGTGCTGATGCTAGCGGTGCCGTGGCTGCCAGTTGCTACGCTGCTGGCCTGGTTGATTCCTGACGCTAATCTGGTCACCATTTTAACAATGGGGCTATTGTTTTTGATGTTTTTGGGTTTGCTGCGATGGTGGGTGCAGCGGGTGCGGCGCGATGAACAGGGGCTGAAGCGATATGGGCTCGTATGGACGCGGCGCAATGGGCACGAGTTTTTGCTAGGGCTGGGGCTAGGGCTAACCCTACTGTCCGCCCTATTTTTGCTACAGGGAGTATTGGGCTGGCTAACCTGGCAGTCTTCTCCGTACTGGTTTCGGTTTTTGTTAGAGGGGTCGCTGGTCGGTTTAGGAACCGCTTTTGCCGAGGAGTTAATGTTTCGCGGCTGGCTTCAGGATGAATTAGAGGAGGACTATTCTCCCGTCGTTGCGTTGTGGAGTGGGGCGATCGCCTATGCGCTGCTCCATTTCATCAAGCCGTTGGATGAGGTGCTTCATACCCTGCCACAGTTTTTTGGATTGATGCTGCTGGGGCTAGCTCTATTGTGGGCAAAACGCAGCACAGGGCGCTTGGGGCTGCCTATCGGTCTGCATATGGGGCTGGTGTGGGGCTATTATCTAATTGATTTAAGCAAACTAGTCGTGTATACCGATCGGGTGCCTGCATGGGTGACAGGCATTAACCGCAATCCCTTAGCTGGGCTGTTGGGCATTGGGGTGTTGCTGATGCTCGTGCTCGCGATGCGCGCTCGTGCTCGTCGGGCATCTCAATCAGCAAGACAGATGTGAGGCCCACAGTCTAAAATAAAGGCACCTTGCTGGATAAATGGGTTTGGATGAGTGGGTGAGAGTTTGATGACGTACGCAATCAAGCTACGTTTCAAATTACGTTTGAATTTCAGTAATTTTTCCAGCATTGCAAAGCTTGTGAATAACCCTAGGCTATTGCTCACGCCCCGACTCTCTCTAAAGTTTTTAATTTTTCCCCGCGAGTATTCTCGCCAGCCATTATGTCAAGCCAGCTAGACTCGTCTTACTCGTTACCGCCTGCTGTTCGCCGGGTTGCTAGTGCGCTCCGCATGATGGGCTGGGGAAGCTTTTGGGCCCAAGCAGTGCTAGGCATTGTCTCTACCGTTGTGCTGTTTTTTAGCAGTGTGTTTCTCACGGCGCAACCCGTGATGACCAACCTTCCCAATACTCCCGGTGGCCAAGCAGTTAGGGCTGCAGACCCAGGATTTGGGCTGGGAATGGTGCTGACTACTTGTGGGTTGGTGGCACTCTACATTGGCATTTTTTGGGCCTTTCGCTATACGCGCCTGTCGCGCAAGCTGCAGGCGTCAGACGGGCGGGCGCGCCCCAAGCGGGGCGACACCATCAAAATCATCCGTAATGGGCTAATTATCAGCCTGACGGGGATGCTATTCACCTTACTCGGCACCTTTGCAATTGTTGGATCGCTGGTGGGCAAGTCGTTTCAGCAGGGTGTGTCGTCGGTGTGGGGTGGCTTGCCTGCTAACTTTATCCAAGGCGCTGATATTTTTACCGTGCAGGGCGCGCTGATTGTGCTTCTGGCCCATTTCATTGCACTGTCGTCGTCGCTGTGGCTGCTTCGCACCATGAATCGTCAATAGGGCGACCTGAGATTCCCGCAATTTTTTCTGCGCTGCTTTTTCTGCGCTGCTGAGTGGGGCATTGTGCAGGCCAGTGTCCCACAGAACCCTTGCGTCTTTCTCGCTGTATCCCCTAAAACGACTCGCCACGTTGCGTTTCTCTGGCGAGATCGGGCAGTGCGGGTAGATGCTAGGTTTAATGAGGATACGCACAGAAGAAATCGGCAATGGATGAGCCATGGTGCGCTTAAAGCCTGGGCAGATTGCGGTGTTGGTGTTGCCGGTTGTGGCGATCGCCCTGTTTTTGCTGACTGCGGCGGGCCTGCAAATTCGGGCATGGGGGCTGAACTGGATTTGGGCCGTGGTGACGCTAGCGCTCGTGGGCTGGCGCTGGCTGCTGGTGCGGTGGACGCGCCCGGTCGCGGCGCAGGTCGAATCGTTGGTTGCCGAGGTGCAGCAGGATCTGAATGACGCAGCCGCAGCTATCCAGCTGAATGCAGCCCAATCTGACAGCCCGTCGCAGCCGATGGCTGCCTTACAGGCGGTCGATGCGGTGGTGCAGACCTCACAAAACGATGTGCCGATGTGGGAAGACTGGAACCTATTTTGGCAACGCTGCCAGGAGATTGTGGGAGCGATCGCCCGCATCTATTACCCCGAAGTTAAATATCCCCTGCTTAATATCTACGTGCCGCAGGCCTATGGGCTGATTCGTGGCACCGTGGACGACATGGATCGGTGGATGCAGAAACTAGCGCCTGTGTTGGGTCAGGTGTCTGTGGGGCAAGCGGTGCAGGCCTATGAGGTGTATCGCCAGCTAGAACCCTCTGCCCGCAAACTGTGGCGCGTGTGGAACTGGTCGCAATGGCTGTGGAACCCGGCGGCGGCGGCGGCGCGCCAAGTTAGCACTAACTATAGCAACCAGGCCAATCAGCAGCTCTTGGTCAACCTAAGCCATACCCTGCGCGATGCGGCGCTGCGCACCCTAGGCAACCAGGCGATCGCCCTCTATAGTGGCCGCACCTTGCCGACCGATGTAGAAGGCACGCTCCGCGCTGACCCCACCCCAACGGCCGCACTGCCCAAGGCCAAAACCCAAACCCTGCGCGACATTTTAGAACGTGCGGAAAATGCCGAAACCGTGCAGCAGCGCCCCGTTACGATTCTGCTGGCAGGGCGCACGGGAGCGGGCAAAAGCAGCCTGGTCAACACGCTATTTCAGCAGGAGCGGGCAGAGGTTAACGTGTTGCCCAGCACCGACCGCATTCAGGATTATGACTGGACGGCAGACACGGGCGATCGCCTCGTGCTGTTGGATACGCCCGGCTATGAACAGGCCAGCCGCAGTGATTTTCGCGATCTGGTGCTAGACAAAGCCGCGACGAGTGATGTGGTGCTGGCCGTGACGCCCGCGCTCGACCCGGCCCTGCAGATGGATGTGGATTTTTTGCAGGCGATTAAGACCGAGTTTCCTGACTTGCCCACTCTTGTGGCCGTCACGCAGGTGGATCGGCTGCGGCCCATTCGCGAGTGGCAGCCGCCCTATGACTGGCAGTGGGGCGATCGCCCCAAGGAAGTAGCAATCCGCGACGCGACGGCCTATCGCGCTGAACAGTTGGGGGAGTATGGCGATCGCATTTTACCCATTGTCACGGCTGATTCCACCCTTCCCCGCGAGGCGTGGGGAGCCGATGCCCTATCGCTGGCGCTGTTAGAGGCGATCGCCCCAGCGCAGCAGTTTCGGCTGGCGCGATTTCTGCGCAATCTGGATGCCCGCACCGTCGCCGCCGCCAGAATTATTGACCAGTACACGACGCAAATGTCGACCACCCAAGGCCTCACCATGCTGCTGAAGCAGCCGGTGCTGCAATTTATCTCGACCCTGACCACGGGGTCGCCCGCGCTGGCCTATGTGCTGGCAGAAAAAATTCCCATTGAGGAGGCACCCGTGGTGTTGGGCAAGCTGCAAATGGCCTACGAGCTGTCGGAACTCTTGACTGACAAGCCCCTCGCCGCTGATCTGCTTGCCCTGTGGCCTGTTCTGCTAGATAACCCTGCCCCCTCCCATCGCAATGCCTGGGCCTTTGGGCATGCCTTGGTCGAATATTGGACGCAGAATTTGGCCGTCAGTCAGCTCAAAACCCGCTTTGATGACTACATGCAGCAGTAGCGGGAGGCAGCGGTTGGTTGATTCGTAGGGCACTCGTTACCAAACGCGGGGTGGACAGGGCGATCGCCCCACCAGATTTTGCCGCATTAGCCCCCACACGGCCACCAGCCATCGCCGCGCTTCCGCAGTGGAATGGCCCCGATAGCGACAGAGCATTCCTGACATGAGCCGAGTTACACCGACAGTCGCTGGGGTGAGTGTCCGGGCGGGTTCGGTGGTCAAATCTGGAGCAGACTCTCCGATCTGGAAGGCTGTTTGAGATCCCGGTTGAGATGCCGGTTGAGATGCCGGTTGAGATGCCGGTTGGAATACCGGGCGATCGCCCTGACTGGAACAGGATGGTTCTGCCCCAGTTAGACGCCAGAGCGATCGCGCCGCTTGCACCAGCTCCGGCGAGATCTCGCGCCCGACGACGGCAAAACTTGCCACTACCGGACATCCTGCCAACCCATGCGCGCTAGTCATCATGGCACTGCCCCCCTGCAACTGTTGGGGATCAAGCCAGAGAAGGCGATCGCCCCGCCAGACTTCAGTGTGCGAGCGCCAACAGCCAGTCGAAAACTGCTCGCCTCGCGCCGTGCGCCCCAGCCGCACCATCTCCCAACCCATCCACAGCGCCTGATCTGCCAAATCTACCCGAAGCCGTTGTTGGATCTGCGCGCCATTGAACACAATGGTTTCCTGCGGTAGCCATTCCAAGCAGCCCCCTGGCTGCACCTGCACCTGCACCGACTGCGTGGCCGTTTGCCCATTGCTGCGGTAGACCTTCGCCGCTGCCGCCGTCGTCAGCAGTGCCTGGGCATCCGGCTGCACCTGAATTTGGCTAGAGAGGCGATCGCCCCCCACAATGCCCCCAGCCGTATGCAGCATCACCACATGGCACACGCCATCGCCTTCGGGATAAAACGGACGCTGCACCTTGAAGGGCGATTGGGCAAAGCTATGGCTCAGGTGAGTTTTTGGGTGGCGATGGGTAAAGTCGAGCTGAAGCTGCCCATGCCAAGCCTTGGACTCGTGAGGTTGGGGCGGTGCGTCGAGCGGCACGGGAGAGGGAATCGGCGAATCAGGGGACATGGGATCTCGGTAACGGCGGACGTTTATGCGATTTTAAGGGTACGCGATTTTAAGGGATGCCGTCTGCAAACCCACGCCCGACCTGCGTGATTCCTGCCTCATGCTCCTGCATCAATACAGCGCTGACATCAGCTTGCGGCGATAGGTGTGAGTCAGGGGATGGGCATCACCCAGCAGGTCAAAGATCAGAATCAGGGTTTTGCGTGCCGCATCATTGCGGAAGGTGCGATCGCCCTGCACCAGGCTGAGCAGGGTATCCATCGCCGGTTCGGGCTGGTTGGCTATCGCTTGCCGCACCGCCTGCATGTAGACCGCATCTTGATCCGTCGTATCGCCAGCAGGCAAAGGTTGAATCTCGAGGAGCGATCGCAGCGCTTGCGCCTGACGATACACATCCTTATCGTGTTCGGGCACCGCGGCAAGAAACTGCGCGGCGTCTTCAGGGCGCTGGTGCCGCAATAACCCCTGTGCCACAGCCATCAGCACCCGCCCATCCTGAGGGTAGTGCTCCATCAGCTTTGCCACCAGACGATCCACCTCCGCCCAATGCTCAGCGGCCTGTGCGGCCTGCAGCTCTGCCAAGCCCGCCTCCAGCGTGGATGAAAGATTGAGCTGTGCCAGAAGCTGCCGAATTTGCTCCTCGGGCAGCACGCCGACAAACCCCGGCATCATCTGACCGTTGACCACCACCCGCACGTCGGGCACTCCTTCTACTTTGTGGATATTTGCCAAGTCTGGATTCTGGTCAATATCCACCTTTGCCAAGGTGAATTCATACTCCTGCGCTAGCTTTTCGAGCATGGGTTTGAGCATTTTGCAGGGGCCGCACCACTGGGCGAAAAAATCGACCAGCACCGGCTGGTCAAAGGATTTGCGGATGACTTCATCTTCAAAACTAGCCATGTCAACGATGACAGAACTACCCATGGTGACGCTCGACTTCGATAGGGGTGGATGGATGGGGAGGGTGAGGTTACTAAGTACACACAAGTCTTCCGACTGAGAATTCGCCCTGAGGATTCGCCTGGGTTGATCCCCCTTAGTCCCCTTAAAAAGGGGAATCGGGTCGAAAATCCCCCTTGCGAAGGGGAATTTAGGGGGATCTCAACGGATTTGCCATAGTCAGGGCAATTTGTGTGTACTTAGTAGTCTTTTTAGGAAAAGGGGACTGAGGGGTAAGGGGCAAGATATATGTACTGAGTCGGGAGGGTGAGATTAAGGGGGGCAGGCGATCAGCCTGATGTGAGAAAGCGGCAGAACCCGCTCTCTGCTCAAGTCCATTGACAAGTCCATGGATTGGTATTTGCGCCCATTCATCTTTGCAGCAATGCCTACGGTAATGTTGCAAAGATGCGTATGACCTTTTTCCTAATTTTAGAATTAGAACTTTGGTGATCTGGGCTTTCGTTGAGTATCCTTCAGATTTCAGCAGTGGGGCCTCGCAGTTCTTGCCAATCTAGGACAATGCGGCTTAATCGCTGTGAGAATTAAGGGTTCATGACCCTGCGAAACTGGGCAGAATCAGCCCTGATGGGCGGAGTCTGGCGATAGATAGGCAAAGGAGATGACCCGCTTGGGGGATGCGATCGCCCCTGCTGACTGGCAAAGATAAAGGGCGTCTGATGGGCTGAGCGCCGTTTGCAATCGCCGTTGTTGCCTATACTCTGCTTAGGGTTGCAGTTCTACCAAAACCCTGCATTTTCTAACTGTTTTGCCAAATTGCTATGCCTTCTCCCCAATCGTTTGCTACTGTCGGCCTTGGCGTGATGTTGTCTTGTGGTATGGTGCCTGCCCTGCCAGCGGTTGCGATCGCCGTGCCTGAAGCGATGTCCCCTTCTGCTGGGCAGACCCGCGTAACCTACAACACCCGGCATGGACTCAGCCTCGCGAGCCGTTCAGAGATGCAGGCGGTGAGCCGCTCCGACACCGCGACCCTAAACACCCAATCCATGGCTGTCTCGTTGCGCCTCATGTCACAGGTGGAAGTCGACCATACATCTCTAGTGTCTGAGGTAAAAGCTGCGCCACAACCCCGATATGCCCGCTACAATCGACCGCCCATGCCCGGTGAAGAGGTTGCAGCGGAAGACGACGCATTGAGCCTAGCGGGCGATCGCTCTACAGCCGCGCCCGCCGCCACAGCAACAGACACCGCCCCCGATGCCCCCGCGCCCTTAGCCCAACTGCCCACAGTCGAACCAGGCTCACCCAGCCCCGATGGGGTGGATGCCGATCTCGAGGGCGATAACCTAGATACCGAGACAGACAGCACTGAGACAGACAGCCCCGATCTCGACCCGCCAGAGGTGCCCGACGATCCAGACTTGGCTCCCGTTGTCCCTCCCATGATTGATGCACCATCTGGCGCCGAGGTGCCCACCCCTGCCGTCCTAGAGCCCGACCCCGATCCGTTATTTTCGCCCACCCTTCCAGAAGAAGTGCAGGTGCTCAATAACGAAGCCATTTCTCTAGAGCAGGCGATCGCCCTTGCTCAGCGCAACAACCGCCAAGTTCAGACCGCCCGCCTAGAGCTAGACCGCAGCCGCGCCACTTTACAAGAGGCAGAAGCCGCCCGTTTGCCCAGGGTAAATGCCCAAGGCAGCCTCACGTTTCAAGAAGCGACTGAAACCCAGCCGTTTACGGGAGAAACCACCAGCAATGGCCTTGCCAGTTCCCTTGGGGGCAACGTCCAGGCTAACTACGACCTCTTTACCTCAGGCCAACGGTCTGCATCGATTCGCGCTGCTGAAGGACAGGTGCAACTGCAAGAGCTGCAGGTAGAATCGCTCACAGAGCAACTGCGGCTAGATGTCAGCACAGACTACTACGATTTGCAACAGGCCGACGAGCAGGTGCGCATTGGCCAAGATGCGCTGGCCCAGGCTGAACAAAGCTTGCGCGATGCCCAAGCGCTAGAGCGCGCGGGAGTAGGCACTCGGTTTGATGTTTTGCAGGCAGAAGTTGATGTTGCCAACTCTAGCCAAGAGTTGACCCAGGCCATTAGCAACCAGCAAATCGCCCGCCGTCAGCTAGCGCAGCGCTTGGGCATTTCCCAAACAGCGTCGATTACTGCCGCAGACCCTATTGATGTTGCCGAAGAGTGGCCGCTCACGCTGGAGGAAAGCATTGTGCTGGCCTATAGCAACCGGGCTGAACTAGAGCAGCAGTTGGTGCAGCGCGAGATTTCTGAACAGCGACGACGGGCGGCGATCGCCAACCTTGGGCCACAGGTGGGGCTGTTTGCTCAATACAGCGTCAACAACAGGCTTGATCAAGACGACACTGGCTTTCGCGACGACTACCAGTTTGGGGCGCAAGTCAACCTCAACCTATTTGATGGCGGAGCCAGCCGTGCCCGTGCTCGCCAAGAAGAGATCAACATCGAGATTGCCGAGACAGATTTTGCCAACACGCGCGATACCGTGCGCTTTCAGATTGAACAAGCCTTTCTATCGCTCGAAGCTAACCGTGACAACATTGTGACCACGCGCCTAGGCGTAGACCAAGCGCGAGAAGCACTACGGCTGGCGCGGCTGCGCTTTCAGGCGGGGGTTGGCACCCAAACCGATGTGCTGCGCGCTCAAACAGAGCTGACCCGAGCCGAGGTGAATCAGGTCAACGCGATCTTGGGCTACAACCGCTCATTGGTCTCGCTGCAGCGTGCTGTCAGCAACCTATCTGGGGATATTCTGACAGAGACTCCCTAGAAACTACTCCATAACCTGGGTTCGGGATAAGCTCCCCAATGTGCCGTGCTCGACGTGCACAGCACATTGGGAGTTTTGGGGCACTGTGCGACGCGCGATGCCCCAAAACCCACTTAACTCGAGCTGGCGTTCCATACGGTTAAAGCTGGCTAGCTTCCCAGCCGAGCATGGCCGTTTTGCGCTCTAAGCCCCAGCGATAGCCGCCTAGCTCGCCCGATTCCCGAATCACCCGATGGCAGGGAATGAGGTAGCTAATGGGATTGTCGCCAATGGCGTTGCCTACGGCTCTGGCCGCCGTGGGGCGACCCGCCAAGTTGGCCATGGTTTGATAGGTGGTGATGCCGCCAAACGGAATCTGCAACAGCGCTCGCCACACTTGAATTTGGAAGTTCGTCCCTTTGACGAGTAGGGTGAGTGGCTTTTTATCGCGAAATGGTTTGTTTGTAAAAATGGCATCGCAGAGGGGCTGGGTCGTCGTCGGGTCATACATCAGCTCAGCCCGTGCCCAGGACTGGCGCAAGATATCGACGGCAGTGTGCTTTGCGATAGTCAGCGGCGCATCATCCAAGAAGTGTAGGGTACAGATTCCCCGAATGGTGGTGGCAATCAAGGCATCGCCAAATGGCGTGGCGTGAATGCCGTAGGCAATTTGCAACCCTGCGCCACCCAGTTTGAACTCGCCCGGAGACACGGCCTCTAGATTGACAAACAGATCGTGGAGCCGCCCCGGACTGGACAAGCCGACATCGAGGGTTAAGTCCAGCAGATTTTTGGTTTGGTTGATTTTGGACTTAGCGTACTCTACGGTGAGGTATTGCAGAAATCGCTTGGGGCTAATGCCCGCCCACTGGGTAAACAGCCGCTGAAAGTGAGATTCGCTTAGGCCAATATGGTGGGCAATGGTTGATAAGTCGGGCTGGCTGAGATGGTGTTGTTGCATGAAGGCGATCGCCCGAGCAATTCGGTGATAGTCTTCACGGGTGGAGAGACTGGTACGCATCGGTTCACAGAGCCAACGGGGGTTAATATGCTCTCACGGTATCCTTGATATTGGAGAAACACCACCCGTTTCTTGCGGTCTGGCAAGGCTGCTCGGGGGCTGCACATGTTTCCCCAGCCGCAGGGTGTGGGCCTTAGCAGGTGGCTAGAAACCCGGTTTCTCTGCTGGTGGCAGTATCCAGAAGTGCCTTGGTCAAAAATAATTGGAATGCGAAATACTTTAACTCACAACTACTTTGAGATCGGCCTCGATATGGTTTGGTTGGCTGTAAAGCAAGGATTACTGCCTTGGTAGGGTGGGCACTGCCCACTATCCCTGAACTGTCAAAGCCGATATACCTTTTGATGTGGGGATGTTGATTTTTCGGGGAGGGAGTTTGAGCGGTGGGCAATGCCCACCCTACGACTCATCGTTTTCATAGGGGCAATTCTCTGCGAGACGGCAAAGCCGATCGCACTCTTTCAAGTAACGTTGAGGCAAAGGGTAGGGCAGTAGGGTGGTGAGATAATTAAGATAAACGGGGAAGAAGTTGCTGATGAACATTGGGGCACAGGTGCAGGAAAAACGGGAAGCAATTTTGGCAACAGCAGCGAAATACGGCGCTTACAACGTTCGCATCTTTGGCTCGGTGGCACGGGGCGAAGCCGACTCAGGCAGCGACGTGGATTTTTTGGTGGAAATGGAGGCGGAACGCAGCTTATTTGACCTGGGTGGTTTGCTGATGGAATTACAAACCCTATTGGATTGTCCGGTGGATGTCGTTACAGAAAAAGGACTGCGACCCAGAATCCACGCACGAATCCTGGACGAAGCGATACCCCTATGAGAGACGATCGCGAGAAATTGCAAGATATTTTGGAGGCAATAGAGCGCATCGATCGCTATGCCATGCAGGGTAGACAAACATTTGAACAGAATGAACTGATTCAAACCTGGTTCACCCAAAACCTGCAGGTGATTGGTGAGGCTTCTCGATCGCTTTCTTCAGCTATTAGAGATCAGCATCCAGAAGTGCCTTGAAAATATGTTGCTGAAAAGCTTCGAGACTATTCCAAGTTTCTTGAAATTTGCTTAAATTTGCTAGCGAATAGGCAGTTCCTCCACCGATCGTTGGAGGTTCAAAACCAACAATTTCTCTTTGATGAGGAAGCTGAGACCAGTTCACTTCCTCTGGCATCCATACCACACGTACCCAACGGAAATAACCAGACGGGGTTTCTCTTACCTCATCATCTAGCATTTCCACAACGTGGGTAATCTTTGCATGTTGATTCAAAAGCATCAGATTGCCCTTGGACGCCGATTTTGCACCTCTGCTGCTTGGCAACCAAAACAATTCAAAGACGCGACTTTCAACAGAGCCATTCATTTTCTGAATGCGGTCAAGGGAATAAGCCCAGTTCCCATTTGGATCGCGGACATTTTTGATAAAGAGAATTTTCGAAGGGTCACATTCAGACAGTTCTTTATAGCTAACATCTGGTGGTTTCAGTTCAGGAGGAGAAATTCTGCTTTCTAGGTCAGAATCACCTGCTTTACTATCGCTATGGTTTCCATCACCTTTTTGCTGCTGGCGTGCTATTTCTGCGGTATAACCCTCCAAATCATAGCCACTCAGGGCTGCCTGTTCAATTACTGCTACATCCTCTGGTTTGAGCCGTAGGTGTGCTCGATAGTCTTTCAAGTCGTTGAGGGTGAGCGAACTTAAGGGGGACTCTTGGTTTAGGCATTCGCGCAGAGTCACTTGGTATTCATGCCGCTTACGCTGATAGTCCCGCTGGGGTTTCAACACCTCTGCTTCGATCGTTTCTGCCTCAGCATCCGAAAGTCCCAGTTCAGCACGACGCAGCTTCAACAGATGCTTAGCCGGAATGGTAAACTCCGTGGATGTAGCGCGGCGCTCAGCCTCTTTGCGATATTTTAGCTTGGGGTCATCCTGAGGAGAGCGAGCTACCTGAATCCGAAAGCCCTCGTCCTTAAGGGTAATCAAGCTTGGACTCATGGTTGGAGAGGTTTCCCTCACCTTGCGCCCAGCATAGCGATGCAATTCATCAATGGTGATCACCCCATCACCATCTTCATCTGCTGCACCGGTAGAAATGCCTTCTACCAGGTAACGGCTGTAGATTGACAGATCCGCACCCTTTTCTTCAAAAGAATAATCCACAGCATTGGTGGAGGTCAGCACAACCCGCCCTTCCGCACCTAGTTGCTCTTTCAGGGGAACTTCGCCATCATCCCGCGCTACCAAATCGCCAAATGCTCCGCCAAAGCAGCAGTCGAGGATCAACACCTGGTATTTGGCTTTGCAGGTTCGAATCCGGTCATGGATGAACCGAGCAGAAGTGGCGGTGGACGTGAGTAAGCGATCGCGAATCTTCTCGGTATTGGTTGCAGCGAAGTACAAATCCCGGCGATCATCCTTAACGCCATGCCCTGAAAAGAACAGCAGCGCCAAATCTTCAGGTTGCCGATCTTGGACCCATAGTTCAATTTCCCGCGCCATCTCGAGCTGCGTTGGATTAATCAGGGGTTTTGCCTCGTTGAACCCACCCATTTGAGGGTTTAGCAGTACCTCCTGCAGTGCTGCAACATCCTTGGAGGCAGCGGGTAGCGGTTGTAGGCCTTCCCCATAAGTGTCAACGCCGATTAAGAGTGCATACTTTCCCATAAGGCTGAACTTAGACTGCTATGGCTGATTGTCAGGCGTAGTCTGCTGCTCCCGTATCTTAACCCGCAAGTTTGCTAACCGCTCGATCATATCCACAGCCTGATCCAACTCTTGTTTATTGCGATACTCAATGTTGTAGGTCATGCCATCCATTTCGCCAGACAGAACTAGGGTTTTGCCAAAGTACAGGTTCCCTAGATAATTCATCACCTTGCCTAGGTTCTCAGGGTTTATCTCAGTGGTCAGCATGCCGATGAGAAACGCCGCCGCTCCCGATTTAGCCGCTTCTGGGATTTCTTCATCACGAGCCAGACGGGCAGACTGCACCAGATCGCCAGACTCCATTTCGTCGGCGATGGTCAGCAAAAGGCTCTCTAGCTCAGCGCGATCTAGCTCTAGACCTGCTTCGCTGAAGTCAATGAAAACGGGACATGATTTAGGCATGGCAACTGGTAACAAATTGATTAATTCTCAGGTCATCATAGTTATTTAAGCAGAAGTAGTCCACTACTTTTGTAAGAGGGGCGTTGCTAAGTCGCTTCTATAGATGGGTCACTTACAGCTTCAAGAAATGCTCTGCCTATAACAGTCAGGTTCCAAATACCGTCTGATTGCTTGATCAAGTCTAAATTTGACAAGTGAGCATTAATGAAATTTGTGGGTTCATATTCAATTAGGGGAATTCTCATACTTAACAAATTAAGGATTTCTAAGGCTAATTTAATTGAGAAATTTGGTTCAGACTTTTGGGCTACCTCTATTAATCTTTGGGCATCGGCAGCACTTAGCCGGGATAAAATTCGAATGAATTCTGGATGAACAGAACCATCAACCAATTCATTGGCAACTAAATTTGTCCACAGCTCCTGCAGCGTCGTATCAACCTCACTGGATGAATTTTCTATGACTTTTAATATAATTGAGGGTTTCGGTTTATTTTTCCGCTTTCGACTGCTATTTGATGCTTTATCAGCAGCACGAGACAAGATTTGAGATGCAATGACTTTTTCCGCATCCACTAATCGGTCGAACCTTGCTTCAATCAATCGTCCAGTGCCACTTGTAATTGCCGTAAGCGGTGAGATCAACTGCTTGAAAGTGATACAAGCTGTATTTACTATCGATGTCCATGCCTGCTCAGGAATAGCTTCGGCAAGCTTTCCGATGCCGACAATATCAAGGCTTCTATCTTCAGCCATATATTCCCAGACAAAATAATGTATGACACGACAACTTAAACTATGCACTAAGCGTCAGATCCGCCGGATAAGACCCCTTTGTCAAGCATTATCTAGCAGATCTACAGGCATTGCCCAGTTTTCAGGGGATTAAACAGAACAGTTGCTGGATAAGTCTGAGACCTTGGAGTGCTATCCAGCAAATCTGATGGTCAATCCTGAAGAACGGGGTACTTATCCGTCGAATTGCTGGATACTACCTTCGCTTCTGAGGTTGTGCAGTATCTACTGGTGCCACCTGTGTGGGCACGGTGGGGTGGCGTCACAAAATGTAGAGGAAAGCACTTGTTTTCTCTGACGGGTTGGTTTATTCTTTGCGATACCGGAATCGGATTCCGGTGACATGTTAAACGCGCGCTTGGGGTTTTGGGCGCTGATTAGGAGTGGTGCGAACACTCACTAACCAGCTGACCTGACTCCTGGCGAAGGCAGGAGCCAGGCTTTGATGATTATCAAGCGCCTCGCTAATGCTGACAAGTGGTTGGGTCAACCACGCCCCAGGCGCGTTTCTTCGACACATCTCATTAGCGAGGTAAAACCCATGAGTTCAGAGATTAAGGCGCTGGTGCGATCGCACCAGGGCGAGGGCAACGCGCAAATTTGGATCATCGGCACACGAGACCAAGTGATCCATTTGATGAACGAGCTGTATGTGAAAAAGGTGGCGACGGATCGAGCGCAGTTTACGCCGATTATTCCCGCGCCGTTTATAGACGGGCAGTACATGACGGTGTTGGTGCGATCGCCCCGCGCCTAGTCCATCATTCAGCCGAGAGCGGAGCATTGAGCAGGGCTTGCGATGGCGCACGCCTTGTCTCCATGCTTCGCTAATCCAGTTAGCCCATACCTCATCACGGCTGCACTAGAGAGGGGCGGTGGTGACTCCAGGGGTAGGCGGCTTCGAGGTGAGCGGCCAGGGTGATCAGCGTTTGCTCGTCGGTGGGCTGGCCCACAAGCTGCACCCCAATGGGCAGGCCGTTTGGCGTGAACCCCGTCGGGAGGGCGATCGCCGGTTGACCTGTGGCATTAAACGGGGGACAGGGCGCGACCCAGCGCACAATATTTTCAAACAACTGCCCCGTCCGCAGGCGCGACCATTCCCCAATGCGAATTGTGGGATGCATGTAAACGGGCAGCACAAGCACATCGTAGGGCTGGGTTTTTACCACCAGCGTGCGGGCAAAGGCCTGCACCTGCATCACGGCGCGCAGGTATGCCCCACCCGAATTGCGGCGCGATCGCCGCAACAGCCAGCGATTCAGCCGCCCCATCACCACCCAGGGCACCCCCATATCTACCCCCGCCTGCCATACCGTGATCAGCGGCTCCACCAAATCAGTAAAGTCAAGATCGACCGGCTCGGCGCGGTGCCCCATGTCTTCCAACCGCTGCACCGTTTCCATTACCGCTTGAGTGCAGGGGGGGTCGCAGTCGCCGAGGGGCGCAAAGTGGGTAATGTAGCCAATTCGCAGCGGTTTGAGAGACGCCTGAGTCGCCTCCAGAAACGGTCGCTCGGGTAAGGGCAGCCAGTAGGGATCGCCCAGAACAGGCCCCGCCATCACATCCAGCAGGGCCGCCGCATCGGCCACGGTGCGAGCCAGAGGGCCATCGGTGGCTAACCCGCTGAGCTTGTCTCCGACTGGCGCATGGGAAACGCGCCCTCGCGAGGGCTTGATGCCCACCAGCCCGCAGCACGAGGCTGGGCCGCGAATTGACCCACCGCCATCCGACCCCTGCGCCACGGCACACAGCCCCGCCGCCACTGCCGCCGCTGCGCCGCCACTAGAGCCGCCGGGCGTATAGTCCACATTCCACGGGTTTCGAGCGGGTGGAAAGCCCCGAGGTTCGGTATAGGGCGCAGCGCCCAGCTCGGAGGTGGCGGTTTTGCCGAGAATCACAAATCCCGCCTGCTGAATTCGCTCAACCACCCCAGCGGACGCATCGGCTAGGCGATCGCGCAAGGCCCAAATTCCATAGGTGCAGGGCACTCCAGCCAAGGGCGTTAAATCTTTAATCGAGATCGGCACGCCAAAAAACGGCGGCAGCGGCTCCTCATCACCCTGCATCAGCCGCTCGGTTTTCGCAGCGGCATCAGCGCGAGCTTGGTCGCCCAGCACCGTAAAGTAGCTGCCCAGACGGGGATTCAGCTGGTCAATGCGCTCTAGGTATAGCTCTGTCAGTTCTAGGGGCGACACCTGTTTCTGGCGAACCAGCCGCGCCTGGTCAAGCGCTGGGGTAAAGGCCAAATCGGTTAGATCCATGCTGGTTGCAGTTGCCTCTAAACAGACGCTCTAATCATATCGAACAGATCATATCGAACAGATAGCCGATACATTTAGAGAGGGATTTTTTGCGCGGGCATTGCGTCGGGCGATCGCACCCTAATGGTACCCCAGCAGCCTCAGCCACCCGTCCACGCGAGAGCCCGCCCCAAATTCCTGCGCCATTTCCCCAATGGGGAACCCCCGGCTTAACCCTCATTCACGACTGGAGCATCCCCTGCAGCCATGACTTCTGCCCCCTTTTTGCTTATCGATCAGCAGCCCATCAGCGTGGCTCAGGTTTTGCAATACCTCAATGACAGCGGCAAACTCGAAGCCTTTGTCGCGGATATTGTGCGGCAATACCTAGTGGAACGGGCGCTAAAAGATCCCCAGTACCAGGTGAGCGATTTGCAAGTGCAGACTGTGATCGCTCAATTTCGGCAGCAGCAGCAGTTGACCGACGCCGCTCAGTTTGAGGCCTGGCTCGCCAGCAACGGGCTAACGCTAGAGGCCTTTCGGCAGCAGATGCAAGCGGGGATGCAGGCGGAGCAACTACGCACCTCCATCGTGCAACCGAATTTGCAAAGCTGGTTTATTGAGCGCAAGCTATTTTTGGATCGGCTCGTGCTATCGCGCATTGTGGTGGATGGGGAAGACTTAGCCGATGAGCTGAACCGCCAACTGGCCGAAGGTGCATCATTTGAGGCCATGGCGCGAGAGTATTCCATCACTGAAGACCGCATTGCCAATGGCATGGTTGGCCCCGTCAGCCGAGGCTCAATGCCGGATGAGCTGCGTGCCAAGCTGGATGTGGCCTCTCCGGGAGATGTGGTTGGCCCCGTCAATATGGAGGGCCGATGGGGGCTGTTTCGGTTGGATGCGGTGCTGCCCGCCAGCCTAGAGGACGAGCAGGTGCGCCACGTGCTAGAAGATGAGCTGTTTGAACTGTGGCTGACGGAACAAATGAAGCAGCTCGATGTGCGGTTCCAAGTTGAGCAAAAGTCAAATTTAATTCTGTAACCGTCTCGATCCTGTTCCCTCACCCCCCAGCCCGGTGCAAGGGACTCACGACCTTACCTGTTGAGCTAGTTCTGTTTTTTAGGCATGGTTGCTTTTTGCTTTCATGGTTGCTTTTTGCTTTATTTAAAAAAAAACGCCTCCTCTAGGCGCTGCTTCGCCTTTAGCTTCCCCATGTTAGACAGCTGAATCTTGCTTGGGAAGGACAGGAGCCGTAGCTAGGCTGCAAAGGGATCTCTTTGATCTCCACTAGGTGATGGCGGTTTTGTGCTACCTTATTAAAAATTTATCTACTGAAATATACATAGTATGGATAAAACTGGGCAGGGAAAGGCTTCATTTCTAGAGTCAGGCAACTTTGCAAATTCTCTCCACCAGCCAAGGCGGAAATACAGAAATCCTTGGAAGGTGATCCGCGAAGTCAAAAAAGAAAACCGTGAACTGAGACAAGAGGTTGCAGTTCTGTCATCTGAGAATACGTTATTAAGGGAAGATAATCGTATTCTCGAATCATTAATTCCGATTCCTAAGATCAATCGATGCTGTGATCTGAATCAAGTCCCAGACCATAAGGATGGTCTCATTTACTTCTTGGCAGAGGAAGGGACCTTCAATATCAAGATTGGTCGTACCATTAGCCTTCCTGTACGAATGCAGAAACTCCAGACCGGAAATTCCAAACGACTTAAGCTGGTTGGCTACGTTTTAGGTGGCTCTAAGCTTGAAACAGCGTTTAAGCTTCATTACCAGAACTACAAGCTAGATGGAGGTGGAGATGAATGGTATTCAAACCCTCCATTGAGATTTAAAGATTAGGTGATTCTGTTTGTTAGCAGAGCGTATCAGTCTTGGTGGATTAAGTATTCACTTGCGGTCTAACATAAACCCGGTTGGAGCGGACTGGCAAAAGATTTTGGTGCTGAGTTCAAGTCTACTAGCAGCCGCTCAAGCGAACCGTTAGACAGCTAAGCAACGACGGTGAACTCTGTCCCTGCCCCATGCCCCATGATCTCTCTGCTTTGCCCTGGCACGACCCGCCACTGAGCTTGCTCACGGTGGCTGAGCGCGATGCGCTAATTCAAACAGCGGTGGTGCAGTCTTACCGGTTAGGGGAGGTAATTTGGCTCTCGGCAGTGCCCGGTCATCAGTATGTGATTCTGACGGGGACAGTTCGGCTGGTTGCGCCGGATGAAGACGCGCGACGGCTGCAGCCGGGAGAGTGGTTTGGCGAGTTGCTGTTGCTGCCGCCTGGGTGGAAGGCCCGAGCCGCCAGCGCGACGGTGCAGGTGGTGCAGTGGCCTAGTGCCCTGTGGCACGAGATGCAGTCGCCGCAGATGCAGGCGTTTTGGGAGAAGGGGCGATCGCCCTTCTCATCTCCTCCCTCCCCAGCGCCCCAGCCCATTGCGGGCTATCCCCATATCGCCAGCGCCAGTGCAGAGACCACCGCTGCCGCCTGCCTCACCATGCTGACCCAGATGTTAGAAGTGCCTGCGCCGCTAGAGCGGGTGCAGCGACACCTGCGGGGCACCACGCCCCGCCACCTGAGCGATGCTAGCGAAAAGCTGGGGCTGCACCTGCGGCGACTGCGGATCGCCCAATGGGACGACTTGCGACAGATGCCGTTTCCAGCGCTAATGCAGTGGAGCCCCCAGCACTGGGTGGTGCTCTATGGCATGAAGGGCGATCGCCTGATTGTGGGCGACCCGCTGCAGCCCGACCGTGTCTGTGAGCTAATGGGGCGATCGCTCATCGAACCTCAGTGGCAGGGCACCCTGTGGCAAGTGGAACTGGTGCAAACCCAAGAGCGCTTCAGCCTCAAATGGTTTTTGCCCGCCGTGTGGACCTATCGCCGCCTGCTGAGCGAGGTGCTGCTGGCGTCGTTTACTTTACAACTGTTGGGGTTGGGCACCCCCATCATCACCCAAGTGATCATCGACAAGGTGATGGTGCAAGAAAACCTCTCCACGCTGGATGTGATGGGGATTGGGCTACTGCTCATTGCCGTTTTTGAAGCGGCGCTCGGCAGCCTGCGGCTGTTTATCTTTACCCACACCACCAACCGACTCGATCTGGCCCTGTCTGCCCAACTGTTTCGCCATTTGATGCGGCTGCCCTTGTCCTACTTTGAGGCGCGGCGCGTGGGCGACACCGTGGCGCGTGTGCAAGAACTCGAAGAAATCCGCCAGTTCCTCACCAGCACCGCCCTAACCGTCGTGCTCGACAGCATTTTTTCGGTTGTGTATCTCGGCATGATGGCCTACTACAACCTGCCGCTCACCGGGGTCGCGCTAGCGGTGCTGCCCCTATTTGCGCTGTTAACGCTGATCAGCACTCCCATTTTGCGCCTGTGGCTGAATGAAACCTTTAACCGCAGCGCAGACAGTCAGGCATTTTTGGTCGAAACCATGACGGGCATTCACTCCGTTAAGGCCCATGCCGCAGAACCTGCCGCGCGCGATCGCTGGGAAGGGCTCTATGCCCGCTTTGTGCGCACGGGCTTTCGCGCCACCACCACTGCTAACATCAGCAACCACCTCGGCGATTTCCTCACCAGTCTGTCCACCCTGTTAATTCTATGGGTGGGGGCGCGGCTGGTGATTAACCAAACCCTGACCATCGGGCAGTTGATTGCCTTTCAAATGCTGTCGGGGCGGGTGACGGGGCCACTGCTGCGGCTGGTGCAGCTCTGGCAAACGGTGCAGCAGGTGTTGCTCGCAGTAGACCGCATCGGCGATATCCTCAACGTGGCACCCGAGGCCGAACCGGGCACCGGGCTCACGCTGCCCAATCTGCAGGGGCAGGTTACGTTCGATCAGGTCTTCTTTCGCTATCACAGTGGGCAAGAGCCCATTTTGCGGGGCGTGTCGTTTGAGGCGCAGCCGGGCATGTTTGTCGGCATTGTGGGGCGCAGCGGCTCGGGTAAAAGCACGCTCTCCAAGCTGATTCAGCGGCTCTATTTACCCGAAGCGGGGCGGATCTTAATTGATGGGTTCGATATCAAAAGCGCCGATCTCTCCTCGCTGCGACCGCAAATTGCCGTGGTGCTGCAAGAAGATTTTTTATTCAACGGCAGCATTTTGGAAAACATTACCCTGGGCAACAGCGAGGTCACAGCAGAGCAAGTGGTGGAGGCGGCGCGATTGGCGGTGGCCCACGACTTTATTTGCGACTTGCCCCAGGGCTATGACACCAACGTGGGCGAGCGGGGCACGGCGCTCTCGGGCGGGCAGCGGCAGCGCATCACCCTAGCGCGGATGTTTTTGTCTCAGGCTCCCATCTTGATTTTGGACGAGGCGACCAGCAATTTGGATGCAGAAACAGAGCAGCAGGTGCTGCAAAACTTGCAGCGGGTGTCACAGCAGCGCACGCTATTTTTAATCGCGCATCGCTTTGCGCCGCTAAAGCGCGCCGATCACATTTTGGTGATGGAGAAGGGTGTGATTGTGGAGCAGGGCACCCATGAGGGATTGGTGAACCAGACAGGGCTCTATTGGTCGCTCTACCAGCGGCAGCAGGCCAATGTGTAGCCGCAGGCTGCTGTTCATCGAAATGTTGCATTTTTGCGACATCTTGTAAAAAGATCCCCGCTGTGTTTAATAATGACCTCAAATGTTCGTCGTGATTCGACAGAGAGGGAACTAAGGTTTATGGCATCCAAACAAACGAGCAAGCCCCCCTATACCTTCCGTGCGTTTTGGGGATTGTTGCTGCTGGCAGGCAACTTCTTGGTGGCAGCGTATTACTTTGGTGTTTTGAAGTAATCAAGAGGCCATCCCAAGGCGTCCCATTGGTGTGGACTTGGGATGCATAAACGCTAACCAGAGGGCAACAGTGATCCAAGCGTTTAGGTGCGTTTAAGTCAATGCACTTAAAATGCGCTTAAGTTGAGAAATAAAAGATCCCCATGCGTTGCGGCTGACCTCAAAGCCAGCGGAGCGGGGTTTTGGCTAAAACTCACACGTTAAAACTTACACCGTATAAATGGAGCGATCGCCCAGTGATCGCTCCGTTTTTTAATGGGTTTCTAGAGCTTAGATCAGGGCAAATGCGCCCTCATAGGGTGCCGCGAAAGATGCCTTGAGGCCGCACAAATAGCACCAGCACCATCAGCAGCAGCGCTACCGCCAGCTTGTATTCCGCCGGGAGAAAATACGTGCTGAGTTCTTGCGCAATGCCGATGACATAGGCTCCGGCGATCGCCCCATAGGGATTGCCAATGCCACCCAAAATGACCGCCGCAAACATCGGCAAAATTAAAAACCAACCCATATCAGGCCGCACTGCCGTAATCAGCCCATACATGCCGCCGCCCACCGCCGTTAGCCCCGCTGCGATCACCCAGGTCCACTGCACCACCCGCTCCACGTTAATGCCCGACACCCGCGCCAGATCCACGTTATCGGCAACAGCGCGCATCGCCTTGCCCGTTTTGGTCTGTTGCAGCAGGTAGTGCAGCCCCACGATCGCCACAATCGCCAGACCCACCACCAGCAAGCGGCCCTGGGTGATGCGAATGCCGAAAATATTGAGCGCGCTGACCACCGGCAACTGGTAGCGCTGATTGGCTGTGCCCCACAGCAGAATGATGCCGTTACGCAGCACCAGCGCCAGCCCAATGGAAATGATGATCAGCGTGGTAGACGAGGCGCGGCGATCGCGCATGGGTGACCAAATGAGCCGCTCGGTCAGCAGCGCCACGCCAATTGTGAGAAGAGCCCCAAGGGCGATCGCCACCCAAATTCGCAGCACCCCCAGCTCTGTAGGCAAAACCCGCTCTGCCGTCAGCGCACAGTAAGCGCCCAACGACATTAGATCGCCGTGGGCAAAATTCGCGAGACGCAAAATGCCATAGGTAAGCGTTAGCCCCACGGCCGCCAGCGCAATAATGCTGCCCACCGCAATGCCATTGACCAAAAGTTGAATAAACTGCTGATCCATAAACCCCAGAGAGCCCTGAGAGGGTGAGAGCGGCAACCGCGTGCTAGGACAACGCTGTAAATCGAAGGCTGCAAACCTGGGATGAACCTAACGCTTTCCCCTTAGCCTTGCTCACTCCAGCAACGTCTTCAGAATGCAGCACAATGGTTGCAGGTTTGGAAATTTCTGCAATTTCCACAAATTTTGAACCGCTTGGCGGCAGGTCTGCACAAGCAGCGAGACCTAAGAGAGTAAACTAAAAGCGGTTGAATGTTAAGGGAATCCCCATGACAACGCTTCAAATGACTGTCGCCGACATGGCCTGCTCTGCCTGTGTCGATACCATTACCAGAGCCGTGCAAGGCCTTGATCCCGCCGCGTCTGTGCAAGCAGATCCACAAACTAAACAGGTGCAGGTAGACTCGACTGCGGATGAGGCTGCCATCAAGGCGGCAATCGCCGCCGCTGGGTATTCCGTCGCTTAGCGAATCAGCAGAGTTTCAGGGGAGATAGGCAAGTCTTGGCAAGCCGAGGATGGGGTGGGGCGATCGCCCTGCATCCAACTTAGGTTGTTGCGGTTGCCTCATATTCTCTTGGAGATTAGGCAATTTCTCTTGGAGATTAGGCAATTACCCCGTCCTTTCTTGATCCCGACTCTATTCCATTAAAACCAGTTATTCCACTGCCCCATAATCTGCCGTGATCATCAAGACTACGCGAGAGCAGCGCATTCTATTCATTGCCGCCTTGGTGTTTTGGCTGCTGTGCTGCCTGTTCGCGCTGCAGCGCTATTTCGCGTTTTACCCCACCTACGTCGCGTTTGATCAAGGCATCTTCAACCAAGTGTTTTGGAATACGCTGCATGGGCGCTGGTTTGAGAGTTCGCTGTCTTCCACTGAATCCATCAACGTAATTCAGGATGGGGAATTCCCGGATGTGAGCTATCGACGGCTAGGGCAACACTTTACTCCGGCGTTGCTGCTCTGGGTGCCCTACTACGCCCTGGTTCAGTCTCCAGCAGGGCTATCAGTGCTGCAAATCACCCTGATTGCCGCAGCGGGGATCGTGCTCTATGCCTTGGCCCGGCAGCACCTTGCGCCGCCCCTAGCGCTCATGATTGCCCTGAGCTATTACTGCGCCAATGCAGTGATTGCCCCGGCGGTTGCCAATTTTCACGATATTAGTCAAGTGCCGCTGTATCTTTTTAGCCTGCTGCTGGCGCTAGAAAAACGCTGGTGGGGACTGCTGTGGCCGCTGGCGGTGCTGACGCTGCTGGTGCGAGAAGATGCGGGGATTGTGCTGTTTAGCATTGGTGCATATTTTGTGCTAAGCCGTCGCCATCCCTGGGTGGGAGGGGGACTGTGCGCCATGAGCCTGGGCTATGTGGTGCTGGCTACGACGGTGCTTATGCCCATGTTTTCGGACGATATTTCTCGCCGATTTATGGTGGAACAGTTTGGGCATTTTATTGATAATCAGGAAGCGACGACGCTGCAGGTTTTGGGAGCGATCGCCCGTCAACCCTTAGGGCTGCTGCAAGAGCTGGTGTCTCCGCCCGCCCGCACCCTAAATTTTGTCCTGGGGCAAGCGCTGCCCTTGGCCTTTGTCTCGCTGCTGTCGCCGAGCACCTGGGTGCTCATTGCAGCGCCTCTGTTTAAAACTCTGATTCGGCAAGATTCCACTGCGCTATCTCTGCACTTGCGCTATGCCCTGTATATCGTCCCTGGCCTATTCTACGGTGCAATTGTGTGGTGGGCAGCGCATCCCCAGTTCTTTCAGCCTCGGGTGCGGCAGTTTTGGCGGCTGTGCATGGTGTTGGCGCTGGTGCTCACCCTCACCTCCAATCCCAACCGCGCCCTATCGGTGGTGATCCCCGATTCATTTCAGCCCTGGGTCTATGCCTCGCCCGCGCAGCAGTGGCAGCACGCCCAGGCTATGCGCTCGATGATGGCGCGCATCCCCAATGACGCCAGCGTATCAGCTACTGGATATGCGATCGCCCATCTCTCCAACCGTCGCGCTGCGGTGCGCTATCCCGAAATCCGCATTCGCGAAGATGACGGCGTTGATAAGACGGTGCAGTTTATCTTGATTGATTTGTGGTATCCCCAACTCTTTGAACCGGCCTTTATCGATGAGCGCAATACGCTGATTGGTATGAGTTGGCGGATCAATGAATGGCTAGAGGGCGATCGCTACGGCCTGCGCGACTTCCGCGATGGCATTGCCTTGCTACGTCGCAATGCCGATACCAATCCCAATGCCCTGTCTCGCTGGCGCAGCTTTGACCAGCAGCTTCAGCCATTGATGGAGAATGCCGAATCTTGACTCGGAGGGCGATCGCCCAGCTTCTAACCCCAGATTCCAACCCCTGAATCAGACTCATTTGAACTCCAATCCTAAACGCCAGTTCGGCTAATCCCTAAATCTGCCCACGACCCAGACAGGAAAGTTTTGCAGCGTTTCAGCCCCGCGCTGTAGAGCTGAAACACTGCTGCGGAACTCACGTTGATCCTCAGGCAGACCGCTAGCTGAGCCTAGCAAACCTGAGTTCGAGATAAGCTCAACCCTTAATGTGCCGTGCGCGACGCGCACGGCACATTAAGGGTTTTGGGGCATCGCGCGTCGCGCGATGCCCCAAAACCCTCTTACCCCGAACTGACGTTAGCAAGTTGCCTCAGCTTCATGGGCCTAAATCAAACAACGCCAATGTCTGCTCCGTATATCTCTCAGCACTTTACTAAAACTTCAACCCCATATCCTGATCCTCACTTAAACAATACACACACCTTCCAGAGGGTCAGTGATAATCAAAACAACTGAAGCCCTAAACAGATGAAGATGGCATCGACCTGCCTTTGGCTGAAGAGCTAGCAATGAACGGCGCAGTCGCTTCAAATTCTGCTAGTCTTCCTAGCTGTTCAAAACTTCATTGGCACCTATCTTCGTCCTAACTTAGGAAAACGTCACTCTCGTGGAGGAACTAGTGAAGCACCCAGTTATTGCAATTGGCCTAGATTCTGCTGATCCCGTCATCTTAGAAAAATGGATGGATCAGGGATATCTTAAAAATCTCAACCGCATTCGCCAACGGGGTGCCTATGGCAGGCTCCATAACACCGCCTACTATGCAGGTGGCAGCGAAGCGTTTTCATCCACAGAGCCGCTGTGGGTGCAGTTTTGCACTGGGGTGCTGCCTCATAGAACCGGCTTTTGGGACACCGTTGAGTACGATCCTAAAACCTATGGCGTCCGCTGCGATGCCTATCGCGGCTATGACTACCAAGAATTTCCGCTGTTCTACGCCCTGGGTGATGACTACAAAGTGGCCGCCTTCGACGTTCCCGTGTCCACCATTTCTGACAACCTCAATGGTCTTCAGGTGTTGGGCTGGGGGGGGCACCATCCCTTCGTGCCAAGTGTGTCTCAGCCGTCTAACGTCCTGCCTGAAATTATTGAAAAGTATGGCGAAAACCCAGTGCTGCGTAAAGATAACGGCGGCTGGTGGGATCTGAAATATAAAGCTTGGATTCAACAGGCGATCGCCGATAGCCTCCAAGCTCGCGTCGCCGTTATTAAAGATCTGCTCAAGCGAGATCAGTGGGATCTATTTGTCACAGGCTTTGGCGAAACCCACTCCGCTGGGCACGACCTCTACGACCGCAGCCAGCCCGATCACCTCCTGCACGATCACCTGCGTCAAAGCGGGCTAACCGAACCCGACCCAATGCGCACCGCCTATGAACGAGTCGATGCCGCCATTGGCGAAATTCTTGACGAAGCTCCCGAGGATGCCAACGTCGTAATCTTTGCAGTTCACGGCATGGCCGCCAACAACACTGATCTACTCAGCATGTTTCTCATTGGCGAGATCATGTACCGCTTTAACCACCCTGGCAAGATGGCGCTGGCTCCTGGCAAATACGGTGCCCCCGTGCCACCCCCCAACACCAAAACCATCCGCAACTCCTGGGCCGGGGAAGTGTGGCGCACGATCAACGAACCCAACCCCATCAAACGATTCCTCAACAACTGGCTACCCAAACGGTTTCTCCAGAAAGGCCAGCATGGCTTGCTGTCGCCCTATCCCCTAATGGCCAATGGCACAGAGCTGGGGTGGATGCCAGGCTACCTCTATCGCCCCCTCTGGCCTAAGATGAAGGCCTTTGCCATCCCTGGCTTTTCAGATGGACAGGTGCGGATTAATCTGAAGGGGCGCGAAGCTGAAGGTATCGTCGAACCCGCTGAATATGATGCATTGTGCGACCAAATCACCGAAATGCTCTATGGCTGGCGCGATGCCCGCACTCAGCAGCCGATGGTGAAAAACGTTGTTCGCACGCGAGTGGACAATCCCCTCGATACCAACCCCAAACTCTGCCATGCAGATCTGGTCGTAGCCTGGAACCCCATTCCTACCGATGTGATTGAGCATCCTACCTTGGGTCGCATTGGCCCAGTTTCGCTCAATCGACCGGGTGCCCACCGGGCGCGGGGCTTTGTCATGGCAATGGGGCCTGATATCGAACCTGGCACGACCGTTGAGGGGGGCAGCACCGTTGACCTTGCGCCCACCATCCTCAACCTGTTGGGCGCACCGTTGCCCGACCACCTAGATGGTAAGCCTCTGATTGATGCAGTTAAAGCGCCCTGTTCCACGCCAGTTTAAGGCCCCTAGGGTTGTGTTAATCCTTCGGGCGTCTGGGAACAGAGTCGGTCTAAGCGCTGGTCAATCCATTTATTAATTGATGGTATTAATCGGTGGATTGATTAGATCAGAGTTCCTGAAATGCATAGGCTGTTGTGTGGCATAACTGCACAACAGCTCATATCAAGCCGCATTCAGACGCTCTAGGTTCGCTCCGTGTTTATATTGTTTTCAGTCTGTGTTGAACGTGATTTGAGCGAGGCATCTCTATGCAGCAGGCAATCTCCCAGCCCACCTATCGCCGCCAATCTTTGATTCCATTTCGCACCCTGTTTCGCTGGTTTGAACATGGGTTTACTGTATTTTCGCTGGTGGTCTATTCTGGGGGGCCATTTCAGGTCATTATGTCGGGCGGCATTAGCGAAGGTCAGCAAGCCGCTGTAGAGACTGATTTTGCGGCGTTACGCGCCATCTTCATGCTGACGTATGCCGTCTTTATGGGGCTATTGGTGCTGCGCTGGAAGCGAACACTGGTCAGCATCATCAAAACACCGGCGCTGTCGCTATTAATCGGTATGGCGGTGCTCTCTTATGTGTGGTCAGCGTTTCCTAGCGTCACCATGTCTCGCAGCATTGCCCTAGTGGGAACCTGTGCGTTTGGGTTGTACTTTGGCACACGGTTTGATCTGAAGCAGCAGTTAAAGCTTTTAGCGTGGGGCTGTGGCATTTGTACCGTGCTCAGTGTGGCTTTTATTGCGGTGCTGCCGCAGTATGGCGTGATGGCGGGGGTTCACGCGGGGGCTTGGCGGGGCATTTACGTTCACAAAAACGTGTTGGGGCGGATGATGGTGTTTGCCGCCTTGGTGGCGCTGCTGTGTTCGCTCCAGAAAGGTCAGTTTCGCTTGATGCACTGGATGCTGTTTGTCACCAGCACGGTGTTGATGGTGATGTCTCAATCCATGACGGCTACCGTCAACTATGTGGTGCTGATGTTGATGTTCTTTTTGCTGCGCCCACTGCGGTGGCGCTTTCGGGCCCGCACTATTGCCTTAATGTCAATTTTGTTAGCGCTGTCGGGTGGGGTTTTTGCCGCGATGGCGAATCCAGAAGTGATTCTGACCTCTTTAGGACGCGATGCCACCTTAACGGGACGCACATCTTTATGGCCTGAAATCATTCAAAAAATTGAGCTTCGTCCATTTTTTGGCTATGGCTATGAGGGGTTTTGGCGCGGTTGGAATAGTGACGCAGCAGAGATTTGGCGAGCTGTGCGGTGGACGCCTCCCCATGCCCACAATGGGTTTCTAGATCTGCTGTTGGCGCTGGGCATAGTGGGGATGGTGATCTTTACTATCGAGTACCTAACAAGCGTCGCTAAGGCCGCAGAGTTGTTTCAGAAAACAAACACGTCTGAGTATTTTCTACCGATTCTGTTTTTGGCGTTTACAGTGCTATTTAGCTTGACAGAAAGTACGATTATGGGGCGCAACAGCACGTTTTGGGTGATCTATGTGGCGATCGCCAGCGGAATTCGCATGGCGGAACTGCGATCGCCGCAACTAAACCGTGGGCTTTCCTCATCTTCAGATCGGCTATCCAGCGAGGCAGATCCATCTGCTATCCCTACGGGTCGCTCTGCGCGCCCTAATAGACTGTAATCCTGCCAGCGGTTTAGCAAATCTTGGAGTGCAACGGCTTTGGTCTAGCTTCGCCGCTGCACTCTGCTGGGTGAATATGAGTTCGGGATACGCTTACGCTTAAGCCCTTAATTTGTCGTGCGCGTCGTGCACAGCAAATTAAGGGCTTTTGGGTGCATTGCTGCAGTTACAAGGCTCCACAGCTCTCTTAGCCCAAATTGAGAGTAACGCGAGTTTAATAGCATGGTTTAGCCTTTGCGAACGGGCTTGATTTGAGACTGTTACCAAAAATGACAGGGCGATCGCCCCAATGATTAATAAATGATAAAGACTTTGACAGCTGCTCACTCAGCCTTAGGGTTAGTGAAGGTTCCACTACACACTATACAGACATAGGTTTTGACAGATTCTTGGGGCAACCCCAGCCTGTAGCTAAGCTGCATCTGTACAATAATCGACTCTAATCACATGACAGAATGAATCAATTTATTACGGAATTTGTACAACTTATGTCGTATTGTGTGTTGCCTTGCTCACAGGCTGGTTAATCCGCTTATGGTAGAAGCGAATATAAAGAAAGTCTTAAGGGGGCAACCGCATGACTCCATGCTTACTCCATAAATTCTGGGCACTGGTTGAAAATACCCAGTCGAGCGTGTTGTTAAACTTTGACGATGCACGTCTAGAGCAGTGGCTGATTAACCAATTGCGTGATATCCAAAATCTATCTCCCCATGAAGTGGAACCTGTGTCCCAATATGTTCACACTCGGATTCCGCTCATTCGAGAAATGGCCTATGAGCGCTAAGGTTCATGATGGAGCGCGCGATCGCACCCTACTGCCCTGTTAATCAATCAGCTCAGTACTGTGCCCAAGTCCCCCCTAACGACTCAGCTTTCGGGGCTCATCAATTCAGCGGTTTGGATCAAACTCAGCGGCTTGGATTAATCGAATTAATTCAGTGGTTCAAACTCAACGAAACTGGGATGTTGGCAATGCACTGCCAACATCCCAGTTTTGCTAGGCAATCAGGCAGCAAGCAAATACCGCTCAGCCCACAGCGACACAATAGGGCTAAGCCGCTGCTGCAAGACCGGAGTCGGATGGGCGATCGCCCCGATGAGGCCCCGATGAGATTTGGTTTCATTTGATACAAACAGAATTATTAAATCAGTGGACTGTTATGAATGTTAACAGCAGCATCTTTAATGAAAGCTTAACCTATATTTCTTAGAAGGTGCTGCCTGGCAACGCTGCTTTCTCGGATTGATTCTTAGCTTGCTGTGGATTGTATATGTTTTTGCATATGCAACTAATTCTTCGAAAAGCGCTAATGTTTTTAGCACTAGCGTCTGCATGGCTTACCGGCTTTAGTCAGGGCAGTCATCTCTTGAGTCGATAGCTCTGAGTATCCGAAGCATTCGATATGGCTCGGTCACGACCAATCCTCTGTGCTACGATTCCGATTCCAATTGGGTGACTGCATGTGACAGCTCTGTGCGCAGAGCTGCGTTTGTATCTCCCGAGAGTGTTCATATCCTTGGTCAACTGGTTTTGTGAAAATGAGTGATATAACTATGCGCAAACTGAGTTCTCTGCTGCTGGCGGCATCCGTGTCTGTGGTCGCCGCTGCATGCACCTCAACAGATTCCACTAGCGCTGATGGCACGTCAACGAGTGGCGTTCTTGATACTGTGAAGTCTCGCGGGCAGTTAATCTGCGGCGTTGAAGGCACAATTCCAGGCTTTAGTTTTGTGGATTCTAATGGTGAATACTCAGGTCTGGATGTGGATGTGTGTCGAGCGATCGCCGCTGCCATATTTGGGGAATCTGAGAACATCGACGACAGAATTGAATACCGCAACCTAGACTCCACAGAGCGCTTTACGGCTCTGGCTGGTGGTGAGGTCGACGTGCTATCGCGGAACACGACTTGGACTTCTAGCCGAGACGCAGGCGGTGGCAACGCGCTGGAATTTGCTCCCACGACCTTCTATGACGGTCAAGGGATGATGGCAACTGCTGACAGCGGTTTTCAGGAATTGACCGACTTTGAAGGGGCATCTATCTGCGTAGAAACAGGCACCACCACCGAGCTAAACTTGGCCGACCGAATGCGGGAACTGGGTGTGACCTATAGCGAGCTAAAGTATCAAGACTCAGATGCTACTTACGCAGCTTACGCCGAAGGGCGTTGTGAAGGTGTCACCTCTGACCTATCTCAATTAGCCGCTCGCCGGACTACCCTGCCCAACCCGGATGATCATGTCTTGCTAGAGACGGTCATGTCCAAGGAGCCGCTTGGGCCTGCCACCATTAATGGTGATTCTGCCTGGTTTGATGTGGTGAAATGGGCCACCTATGGCCTGATTCAAGCCGAGGAGTTTGGCATCACTCAAGACTCTGTCGATGAAGCTCTTAGTGGCGATAACCCTGAAATTCTGCGTTTTCTGGGTGTAGAAGGTGATTTAGGGACTCAGCTAGGGCTCCCCAACGACTTCATGGTGCATGTGATTAGTGCGGTGGGCAACTATGGTGAGGTGTTTGATCGCAATGTGGGCACCAGCACACCATTAGGGCTAGAGCGCGGCCTGAATGACATCTGGACAAATGGTGGCTTACTATATTCCCCGCCGTTTCGCTAGAAGCCTGGAAGGCAGGCAGGGTGCTTAAGGCTCAACATCATCGACAGATTGATGTGAGTGCTTACCTGCCGAGCGACGTGTTGCTCGGCAGGTAAGTAGAAAAAGGGTTAACTAAATAACTCTAAATAACTAAAGTCAATTGGTAATGGTTTAGCATTCTGCATCCTGGCTGATCGGGTCTGATAAGGTAAGCCAGTTCTACTGCTGTAGACAGGCATGGCGTAATCAACGTGCGATCCAAAACACGACGGATTGATCCAGTATCTTTTGGTGTAGCTATGACACAAACGAGCGATCGCAACATCGAAAAAATTCCCTTGTGGCGAGATGAGCGCATCATCAAAATTGTGCTGCAAGCGGTGGTGCTGATCATCGTATTGGGCGTGTTGGTGCTGCTATTCAGCAACGCGCTGACTGCGCTGGCGCGACAGGGGCGGCAGTTCAACTTTGCCTTTTTGCGCAACTCTGCTGGGTTCAATATTGGTGAAAGCATTGTTTCCTATGGCCCGCAAAATAGCTACACTTGGGCGCTAGTTGTGGGGCTAATCAATACGTTGCGGGTTATTTTTGTCGGGTTTGTGCTGACAACTATTGTGGGTGTGATTGCCGGTGTCGCGAGCTTCTCGAGCAACTGGCTGCTAAAGAAAATTAGTGCTGTCTATGTGGAGCTTGTGCGCAACACCCCGCTGCTGCTGCAACTGTTTGTGTGGTACTTCGGTGTGGTGCTCGCCTTTACTGGCACAGGGGAAGCTCCGACCAACCTGTTTAATTTTCTCTATATCAGCAAGCGTCAAGGGGGTGGCATCGCCATTCCTTGGCCGCCGGGTGTGTTGATGACTTGGGTATCGCTGGCGTTGTTGGTGCTGGGGGCGATCGCCGCTTTATTCATCTGGCGATGGCGCATCCGCATTATGGAAGAGCAAGGAGCTTCTGGGAAGCCCCAGTTAATCGCTCTAGCCGTTTTGGGTTTCGTGGCCCTGCTTTTGTTTTTCGTGGGGCTGGGTTGGGAGTTTCCTCAACTCAATGCAACCGGCGGCGTCAGCGGCGGGTTGAGCATGTCACTAGAGTATGCCGCCATTCTGCTAGGCCTCGTCTTCTATACCGGGGCTTTTATTGCAGAGATTGTGCGGGCGGGCATTGAGGCTGTGTCAAGAGGGCAGTGGGAAGCTGGAAAAGCGTTGGGCCTGCAGCCAGGGTTGCTGATGCGCCTTGTGGTGTTTCCCCAAGCCTTGCGGGTGATTATTCCCTCCCTCAACAGCCAATATATGAACCTGGCAAAAAATTCCAGTTTGGCGCTTGCGATTGGCTATCCCGATATTTATTCCACTGCTCAAACTACGTTTAACCAGACTGGCAGACCAATTGAGGTATTTATCATTATTGCGGGCACTTATTTAATCATTAATCTAGTCATTTCGGTGTTTATGAACACACTCAATCAGATGGTTCAAGTAAAGGAGCGCTAATTCATAATTCAGAGAAAATTCAGAGAAAATTCAGAGAATTCAGAGCGCCGGGCTGTTGAATAGTCGATCTGATAGGTATCGCTAGATTTATTGAGTTAACTCCTATGTCCACCACGTTTCCCACCTCTGCGCCTCCGGCGATCGCCGCTACAGGGCCCGTTGCTTGGTTACGCAAAAACCTATTCAATACCTGGTTGAATAGCCTGCTCACACTCATTATTGGGGCGCTGCTGGTGATGGCCACAGTTCGCTTTGGCAACTGGGCGGTTAATACGGCGCAGTGGGCAGTTATTCCTGCTAACTTTCAGCTTTACTTTGTGGGCCGTTATCCGACTGCTCAGTATTGGCGGTTGTGGACAACCCTCGGCATCATTGTGGGCCTCTCGGGGTTAACGTGGGGCTACCTCTTGCGACATGTCCGCAGCTTGTTTAGTCGCAATGTGCTGATTTGGCTCGGCATTGCAGCGCTGGTGGCCTTTATCACGCCGACGCCAGTGGTGCCGTTTCGGTTAATGTTGGTCGGCATGCTGGTGATTCTAGTCGCCACAGCGTGGCTGGGATGGACGCTGGGCAGCTCTCTCAAGGGCATGGGGCGGTGGCTTTCATTGGGCTGGGCGATCGCCTTTTTAGTTGGGTTTTGGTTGGTGGGGGGCGGCTATGGGCTGCGGCCTGTGGCTACCAGCAACTGGGGCGGATTAATGCTGACGCTGATGGTGGCGATCGCCAGCATTCTTCTCTGCTTTCCGCTTGGGGTGCTGCTCGCGCTAGGTCGGCAAAGCCCACTGCCCGTGCTGCGCTGGCTCTCAATTATTTACATTGAAGTGATTCGGGGCATTCCGCTCCTCGCGATCCTGTTCATTGGTCAGAGCATGATTCCCCTGTTTTTGCCCCAGGGGGTGCGTCCAGACAACGTGATTCGCGCCATCATTGGTCTCACCATGTTTAGTGCGGCCTACCTAGCCGAAAACGTGCGCGGTGGCCTGCAAGCCATTCCCCGAGGCCAGTCTGAAGCTTCTAACGCACTGGGTTTAAACCCTGTGCTCACAACTGGGCTAATCGTACTTCCCCAAGCTCTCAAAATTTCTATTCCAGCCATTGTGGGGCAGTTCATTAGTCTATTTCAAGACACAACCCTGCTGTCTATTGTGGGGATTGTAGAACTGCTGGGCATCAGTCGGTCAATCTTGGCAAACCCTGCGTTTATTGGTCGCTATTGGGAGGTTTATATCTTTATTGGGGCGATCTACTGGGTGTTTTGCTACGCCATGTCTTTGGCCAGTCGCCGCCTTGAGCGGCAGCTTAAGACAGACAATTGAATCAGTAACGGCTCTATCATTTTATACAGCGTCTACATAGGTAAAGCTCTCGACTGATTGCCCCAAAATTTTGGACAATCTCTAACCATGCGCGCCACGAGATATTCAGCCCCATACAAAGTCTTGGTGTTAGTTTTAACAATATCTAGCCATTAACCACGTTATGCTCTGATGGCATGAAATATAGGATTAAGATTAGGAGATTTCTGATTCAATAAAACCTCATATGTCATGGTTTATCCATTCAATCAGAAATTTTTTATAGGGGGCGTTGGCGTTGGCGTAGCCAATGGCTTTAGGATTGATTGCCCAAGTCGGGAAAGTTCTTTTCGAGAATTGTCTGGGTCTGCCAGAGGGATAGAGGGCCTGGATTGAATATGATTAAGCCATCATTGCGGTGGTTGACTTAGGGGACGAAGGCTCAGAAGCAACATGGATTTGAAGGTGGAGATTGACTAAGATGACGCAGTTTCAGGCAAATTCGGTCAGCGCGAACGCCAACGGGCTAGAGCCGATGATCATCGCTCAGGATGTGGAAAAGTGGTATGACAATAACTTCCACGTGCTTCGCGGCGTGAGCCTTACGGTGCATCGCGGCGAAGTAGTAGTGGTTATGGGGCCGTCGGGGTCGGGCAAGTCTACCTTTATCCGCACCTTTAACGCCCTTGAGTCTTACCAAAAAGGCATGATTACGGTCGATGGCATTCACCTATCTCGCGATTTAAAGAACATTGACACCATTCGCCGAGAGGTCGGCATGGTGTTTCAGCAGTTCAACCTGTTTCCTCATCTGACGGTGCTGCAAAACGTGACGCTGGCGCCCATTTGGGTGCGCCGCTGGACGAAGGCCAAGGCAGAAGAAAAAGCCATGCAGCTACTAGAACGGGTCGGCATTCTAGAGCAAGCGAAGAAGTTTCCGGGGCAGTTGTCGGGCGGGCAGCAGCAACGAGTGGCGATCGCCCGCGCCTTGGCCATGGAGCCCAAAATCATGCTGTTCGACGAACCCACCTCTGCCCTCGACCCCGAAATGGTGCGGGAGGTGCTCGATGTAATGCGCACCCTGGCCAAGTCAGGGATGACCATGGTGTGTGTGACCCACGAGGTCGGCTTTGCCCGCGAAGTGGCCGATCGGGTCGTTCTCATGGCGGACGGGCTGCTGGTAGAAGAGGCAAAACCCGATGCCTTTTTCAACAACCCCCAAGAAGAGCGGAGCAAAAAATTCCTCTCGCAGATTCTCTAATGGCAATTCCTGCCGGGAACATCCGGGTCGGGACCATCCCTTCTGGGAACTCGCATCTCGATCTGGTCATCATCTGCAAAGCCATAGGCCCCGCGCACAATGTAGAGGGGTCGGGCTTTTACCTCTTCATACACGCGCCCTAAATATTCCCCCAAGATGCCCATGGTGATCAGCTGCATGCCGCCCAGAGTCAGCACCGCCACCATTAGCGAGGCATAGCCTGGCACATCCACGCCTAAAATGAGCGTGCGAATCACTAGAAACAGCGCGTAGAGCAATGCCAGCACCGAAATTCCCAGTCCGATATAGCTCCAGATTTTGAGCGGAATTTGGCTAAAGGACACGATGCCATCTAGGGCAAAGTTCCAAAGTTTCCAATAGTTCCAACTGCTGCGGCCATCGAGACGGGGTGGACGGTCGTAAAGGACGGCGGTTTGCTTGAAGCCCACCCAGGCAAACAGCCCTTTCATAAATCGAGTGCGCTCGGGCATTTGCTTGAGAATATTGACGATCTGCCGATCCAGCAGGCGGAAGTCGCCCGTGTCTTGCGGGATTGAGACATCGCTCATGCGGTGAATGACGCGGTAGAAGGCCCGAGCCGTGGTGCGTTTTAGCCAGTCGTCACCTTGGCGCGATCGCCGCACTGCATACACCACCGAAAATCCCTCGCGCCACTTTGCCAGCAGCGTCTCAATCAGCTCCGGTGGGTCTTGCAGGTCAGCATCCATTGGGACTACCGCTGCGCCCACGGTATAGTCCAGCCCGGCAGACAGGGCGATTTCTTTGCCAAAGTTGCGCGACAGGCTCAGAACTTTGATGCGGGGGTTGCGGTAGCGATGCCCAATCAGCAGCCCTAGCGTGTTGTCGCGGCTCCCATCATCCACACAGACAATCTCATAACTAAGCGATAGCCGATTCAAGACTGCTTCTAGCCGCTCAAACAGATGCTCAATATTAGACGCCTCATTAAAGAGCGGAATGACCACTGACAGGTCAATTGAAGGAACATCGGACGCACCAGGGGGGAGATGCATGGGGTGGGGTGGCTCGCTAATCGTTCCCTAATCTCGCTATCATAGCGAATGTCGTATCAGCTACAGCCATGGGTAGACAGCGCTCACTGCTTGCATTGATTCTCATTTTGGCGATCGCCGCAATTGTGGTGCTCACCCAGCTTCCCATGCGGCTGGGGCTAGACCTGCGCGGTGGCTCACAGCTCACGCTTCAGGCTATCCCCACCGAGGCCGTACCCGAAATCACCCCAGATAAGCTGGAGAGCGTGCGGGCGGTAGTAGAACGCCGGATCAACGGTCTAGGTGTGTCTGAGTCGGTGGTGCAAACCATTGGCGAAGATCAGCTCCTCGTGCAATTGCCTGGCGTCAGCGACCCAGAGCAAGCGGAACGGGTGTTGGGCGGTACGGCACAGCTCGATTTTCGCAGCCAACGCCCCGGCTCTGAGTCTGACCTGCAGGCCGAGTATACGGCACGGCAAATTTTGCTGGCTGAGCAGCAGCAACTGCAGGGCAATGGGGACGAGGCGGCGATCGCCCAGAATCAGCGAGCGTTAGAAGAGAGCGATCGCGCCCTAACTAGCTACTTCGAGGACTCTAACCTGACGGGCGAACAGCTCCGCAACGCCTATGCCGCCCCCGTCTCGGGCACCAGTTGGGAAGTGGGGTTAGAGTTCAACGACGAGGGCGGACGCCAATTTGCTGAGTTAACCAGGCAGGTCGCCGGTACCGGGCGCAGCCTAGGCATTTTTATTGATGACGAACTGCTGAGTGCCCCCACAGTCGAAGCTCGCTATGCTGAAACTGGCATTGCAGGTGGGCGCGCCAGCATCACCGGTGGATTTGACGCCCAACGCGCCGCAGACTTAGCGCTCCAGCTTCGGAGTGGGGCGTTGCCTGTCCCCGTCGAAATTGTTGAAAACCGCACCGTAGGCGCAACGCTAGGACGCGACAGCATCCAGCGCAGCCTCTACGCGGGGATTGCCGGGCTGGCGCTGGTTCTCATTTATATGGTGATCTACTATCGCTTGCCGGGGCTCATTGCTAACCTAGCGCTCGTGATTTACTCTCTGCTCACCCTGGCAGTGTTTAACCTGCTAGGCGTCACGCTTACCCTTCCGGGCATTGCTGGGTTCATCCTTAGCATTGGCATGGCCGTCGATGCCAACGTGCTAATTTTTGAGCGCACTCGAGAAGAGCTTCGCGCGGGCAAAACCCTCTATCGGTCTGTGGAATCGGGCTTTTATCGGGCCTTTTCTAGCATTCTGGATAGCAATGTGACCACGTTAATTGCCTGTGGTGCGCTGTTTTGGCTCGGGTCTGGTCTGGTGCGAGGATTTGCGCTGACACTGGCACTGGGGGTCATGGTGAGCATGTTCACCGCGCTGACCTGCAGTCGTACCCTCATGCTGTTTGCCCTTAGCTTTCCCTCCTTGCGAAAGCCCAATTTGTTTTGCCCCAACCTTGCTCCGTCGTCGTCTCCGGCCACCCCTGCGTCATGAAACTTCATGTAATTCAACAGCGCCAGACTTGGTGGCTGACTTCTCTGACTATGATTCTTAGCGGCATTGTGGCAATGGTGATCTCCTGGCAGCAGCTTGGAGCCCCGCTGCGCCCCAGCATCGAGTTTGTTGGCGGCACGCGGCTGCAGCTTGAGCTAGCCTGCACTCGCAGCGACACCTGTGATGCCCCCATTGATCCGGCGGCAGTGCGGGAGGTATTGACGGCGCAAGGGCTAGGCGGCAGCAGCATTCAGGTGGTCGGAGACAATCAAACATCGCTGTCAATTCGCACCTCGACGCTAGACGTTGAGTCGCGTACCGCTTTATTAACGGCGCTGAACCAAGATGTGGGTGAGTTTGACCCTGCCACGACGCAGATTGATACCGTTGGCCCGGTGATTGGGCGGCAGTTGTTTAACTCCGGTATTCAGGCCTTGCTCGCGTCGTTTATTGGCATTACGGTCTATCTCAGCATCCGCTTTAAACCTGATTTTGCCGTTCTCGCGCTGGTCTCACTGTTTCATGATGTGCTGATCACGATGGGAGCGTTTGCGTTGCTGGGCTTGGTCTTGGGCATAGAGGTCGATAGTCTATTTATCGTGGCCCTGTTAACGATCGTGGGGTTTTCGGTCAACGACACGGTGGTGATTTACGATCGCATTCGTGAAATGCTGAAGGTGCATCCCGACTGGCATATCGACGATATTGTGGATGGTGCCGTGAATCAAACCCTGACGCGCACAATCAATACAACCTTGACGACGATGCTATCTCTGGTCGCCATTTTTCTATTTGGCGGCGAAACGCTAAAGTATTTTGCCTTGGCGCTAATTATCGGGTTTATAGCCGGAGCTTATTCCAGTATTTTTATTGCGAGCACGATGCTCGCGTGGTGGCGCGAGCGCACGGGTCGCGCGGTATTAGGCAGCGCAGAGGGCATCACGCTGGATGATGCCGTGCTTCCCAGGCCTGAGGATGCGGTGTAGCAACCCCAGGCGGTATGGGGATGATGTGATTGTGGTGAACTCATCAAAGCAACGCCGATCGAGGCTGTTTCGAGCAAATGCAACGGGGCGATCGCCCGAGTTAGAGCAGCAAATGGAACGGCTGCATCAGCTCACGGTGTGGGGTCGCTGGGGAGTGGTGGGGCTGCTGTGGCTAACGTTAGCACCGCTGAGTCTTTGGTCACTGCGGTCAGACATTGCGCTGTGGCTAGACTACTTTACCTGGGCGGCAGTGCGATATGGGCTGGCCTTTAATACGCCTGCGGCGGTGGGCATCGCCGTCTGCATTGGCATGACGGTAAGCGTGCTGGTGTGGCAGAGCCGCAATATTGTGTGGGGGTTGTCCGCCCGCGAGGTAAAGCGGCTGGAGCACCACGTCCTGCAGATTCGCCAGCGCGGGCCGCGTCATCCGTTTTGGCGCTGGGTCTGTGGCGATCGCCCCGCCCATCCTCAATAGGGAAAACGAAAAAGAGCAATGGCCTGGTTCTCCGCATGGCTAACGGCTACCGCTGAGTTTCGCAATCGCTTCTTGCGCTTGGCTGCCATCAATGTGCTGTCTAATCTGATGGTGCCGCTGGCAGGGTTGATCGACGTCGCCTTTCTGGGCCATCTTGACGACATTCGGCATTTGGCTGGTGTGACCTTGGCAACGGTGGTGTTCAACTATGTGTATTGGAGCTTTGGCTTTTTGCGCATGGGCACCACAGGCATGGCAGCTCAAGCCACTGGGCGTGGCGATACGGATGAGGTCTGGCTGGTGGGGCTGCGCCATGGGGCGATCGCCATCGCCGCAGGGTGCATCATCGTGCTGCTGCAAGCCCCCATCCGCGAACTAGCGTTTGCGATGCTGAGCGCCAGCCCCGATGTGCTAGACGCAGGGCGAGCCTACTACACGGCCCAAGTCTGGGGGGCACCAGCGGCACTGCTGGACTTTGTGCTGGTGGGCTGGTGTTTAGGTCGGGGGCAAGGGCGGCGGGTGCTGATGTTGTCGGCTGTGCAAAACAGCGTCAACGTGGCTCTGAACTATGTGTTTATTGTGCTATGGGGCTGGGCCAGTGCTGGCGCCGGGGCGGCAACGGCCCTAAGCCAATGCGCCATGCTGCTAGCAGGGCTAATCTTGATTGCGCCAGACGTCAACAGGCAGCAGGTGCGATCGCTCCTCCCTCAGCTTTTTGATATGACGGCCTTGCGCTACATTTTTGCCCTCAACGGCAATATCACCATCCGCACCTTTGCCCTAGTCAGCACCTTTGCTGTGTTTACCAACCTCAGTGCCGCACTGGGCACCGTGACCTTGGCTGCCAATACACTGCTATTGCAGGTGATTACCCTAGCGGCCTACTTTATCGACGGGCTAGCCTTTGCAACCGAAAGCTTTGCGGGCATGTTTCACGGTCAGGGCGATCGCACAAAACTAACCGCCCTAGCTCAGCTCTCTGGCAGTCTCAGCTTGGGGTTAGGGGTGGCGATCGCCCTCCTGTTTTCTATCTTTCCAGAACCCCTGTTTGGCCTACTCACCAGCCACACCTCAGTGATTCGTCAAGTGACCGACTATGTCTGGTGGCTGCTGCCTATTTTGGCCTTTGCCTCGCTGGCCTATATGCTAGACGGCTATTTTTTGGGCATCACAGCCGGTGCAACCCTACGCACATCGGCGCTGATTTCCTCTAGCTTGGGGTTTGCGCCGTTGGCCTATGTCTCGTGGCAGCAGCAAAGCACTCATCTGCTCTGGTTAGCTCTCACTGGTTTTATGGTGGCCCGCAGCCTGACCTTAGGAAGCGCCATGGGGCGTATGGTTCTAAATCCTGAGTCTCAACCAGGGTCGGGAGCGTAATGCCCCACCACTTTCCCAGAAGAGCAGAACAGTTATCCCCCTCGACGCCATTCATCGGGACGCTCGCTTCGGCTTCGCTCAGTCCGCATGGTGGAGGGCGAAAGTTTAGCGGCTTGGTATGACAGACAGGCTGATGTAGGGTTTGAAGCGCTGCTGATTAGTATGCATAACCTGAATTTGGGATGTACCCAAACCCGCCTAACCCGAACTGACATAATTTCTGGCGATCGCCACGAAAAAGCTGCTCTACACAGATGTCAGCGCCCAGCACTGGTCAGAGTTCAGCCTACTTAGACGGGAATCTAAGGAACGCTCTGACCAACGCTTGCACGACTGGTAGATGCAGCTTGGTGAGGAAGGGATAGCTCGTTGCCCATAGCGTCGCGCCTAGAAGATTAGCCGGGTTCACTCCACCCTCTTGCACCGCAAGACGTACTGGAGGTGGCTAAATCCTATTCGCGCTCCTGCTATGGCAATAGCATAAAACAAAAATGCATAGAACAAACCCTTTCATTAGAATGAGTGTGATAGAATTGACTCTATCAATGGTGGAGCGATCGCCCGCCCGATAGAAGAACCTGATAAAAGCCGCTCATCGCTGAGGTGCTTGGGTAGAGCGCCGTTCCACACAACCCGTCGGTGCCAGGTTTTCAAATCACGATTGAACCCATTAGCGGTTCCAGCAGCGGTTATAGTCCATGAAAACTAGCGTCACAGACCTGCAAGGAGTACGTCCGTGATTCATGCCACCTTACATCAGTTCAAAGTATTCGAAGCCACCGCTCGTCTCGGGAGCTTTACCCGCGCAGCAGAAGAGTTGTATCTCACCCAGCCCACCGTGTCGATGCAGGTGAAGCAGTTGACTAAATCCATTGGCCTGCCCCTATTCGAGCAGGTGGGCAAACGGCTTTATTTAACTGAGGCAGGGCAAGAGCTATTTAGCACCTGCAAAGACGTGTTTACCCGGTTAGAACAGCTCGAAATGTCTGTTGCCAACCTAAAAGGCATGAAGCAAGGCAAGCTGAAGCTGGCTGTGATCACCACCGCCAAGTATTTCTTGCCTCGGCTGTTGGGGCCTTTTTGCCAGAAGTATCCTGGCGTAGATATGTCGCTGATTGTCACCAACCATGAAAAGGTGATCGATCGCTTGGCGAACAACCAAGATGACCTCTACGTGATGAGCCAACTGCCAGAGCACCTCGATGTGCATGCCGAACCTTTTATGGATAATCCATTGGTGGTAGTTGCACCGCGCCATCACCCCCTTGCGGGAGAACGCAATCTTTCGCTTAAGCGCATCAGCGAAGAAACGTTCATCATGCGGGAGCCTGGCTCGGGCACGCGGCGAGCGTTTCAAAAACTGTTGGATGAGCAGGAACTGACGGTAAAAGTGCGCCTAGAGTTAGGTAGCAACGAAGCCATTAAACAGGCGATCGCCGGAGGTCTGGGACTTTCGGTGCTGTCGCGCCATACGCTGCCGTTTGATCAAGACAACAGCGAGTTCACCACGCTCGATGTGGAGGGGTTTCCCATTCCTCGCCAGTGGTATTTGGTGCAGTTGGCCGGCAAACAGCCTTCTATCATCGCTAGCACGTTTCACGATTACCTCAAGTCTGTGGCCCATCACTTTGCAGAGACAGGCACCGTGGACTTGAATAACCTGGAGTTAAAATTGGGCGGCAGTCAACCCGTTGAAGCGCGATAAAGGCTGTGTCAGACTTATCATCCACATGTCTACAACACGACCTGTCTCTAGCTGTTGCCCTGCTGTCCCACCTTGAGATGCTTAAGTTGACACAGATGCACGGCCCGTGCGCCCCTACACAGATTCATGCCTCAATTCAGCAACGCCTCCAATCGATTTAGTCCTAACCGAATGCTGACTAGGCTTATACATTCTACCCAGCCGCTGTGGGCTAAAACTGGCGTTTGGAAAAGATGACAGTGGCGATCGCCAGCAGCAACCAGATATAAACCAGTGCATAGAGTACGTTTGCCGCCAACTGAAGCGGCTCTGGTAGAAGCGCGGCTCCATACACGGCTTCATTCCGCAGGTTTAGACGAGATAAATCTGGCAGCACCAAATATAAGATTTCGGTCAGGCGCTGTAGCCCCGCGCTTTCACTTAGCTTGCCAAAATTCAGTAAATCACGGCTAAGGGTGCCCATCAAATACACCCCAACCGTCAGCAGCGTGGCTAAGAGTGAGCTAGAAAACACGCCAAACAAAATTGCCACTGCCGTAATTAAGGACAGCTCTAAAAACTGGAAACTGGCCGCGAGGATCAGGCTATTGAACGGAAATGGCACCTGATAAAGCTGGAGCACTATTAGCAAAATCAGCGTCATGATAGCAATCATCAAAGCCAAGACGGCAGACAAGCCTAAATGCTTGCCCACAATAAATTCAATGCGGCTGACGGGCTTGGCAATCAACACGTACACGGTGCGCTTTTCGATTTCTTTGTTGATCAGCCCTGTTCCCAAAAAGACCGCAATCACCAGCCCCACCAAGCCCACACCCGCCAGCCCAACATCCAGCAAGATTTTGTCTTCGGTGCCCCCCGAGATCGGAGGCAGCAGCGGGGCGATCGCCAATAGTGCAACTGCAAACAGCCCCACTAAATAGAGGATGCGATCGCGAACCACCTCCCGAAATACATTTGTGGCAATCACCACAATCCGTCCCACACTCACCTAATTTTGCTCCTGTGCTACGCTATTGCCCCAGATCATATCGCTTGTCGGCTGGCACTCAACCTGGGTTAGGGGTTCAGCCGTGGCATTGGTGCCATCCAACGTCGTGAGGGACGTGGGCACCTGCCGAATGACGCAGAGTTTTTCGATGGCATAGCCGCCCGGCAGAGAGCTGGGGCCACTCCACACCGCACTCAAGTTCAGCACATATTCCGTTTCGCGCACCTGGTAAGGCACAGTGCCACGAAATTCCCAAAACTCATCTTCGGGCACCTCTGGCACTCGCTCTAACGTTTGATTCTGCAACGTTTGCAGACTGTCGGGCAGGTTATAAAGCCAAGCTTCTGTCTCAGACCAGCGCCGCCCATTGAGGGTGCCTTGCAGCAGGGGATCGGCCACGTTGAGCAGCAATCGGCCGCGCGGCGGCGCTGAGGTTTCGCGGTTAAGCCGCACCACAAACGCACTGCGGCTAAAGTTATCGGCTAGCAGGCTGGGATAGGTGATGACCCAATCTTGCACGAGGAAATGAAACCGAAACCAGCAACTGAGCAAGAGGCCCACTAGTGCGAGCAGAATCGAGGCTTGCCGCGTGGCGGGATCAGGCAGGCTGAAGGTGAGATTGGGGAAAAATCGAGGAATGATGGCGATCGCCACCGAAATCAGCGGCCAGCTAATCAACGCGGTGGCGATCGACGCCTGATTCCACCAGCCATATAAAAGCACACAGGTCAGAGCCCCTGTTATCCATGGCCCTGGATAAAACATCCATCCCAGCAGGTTAACCCGTGTATTTCCGGTGGCCCAGCCAACTCCCCCAGTCAAAAATAACCAACCCAGCCAGGCCAGCAATTCCTGTAGCTCTGGTGTAGCAACCAAGAGACACAGAAACCACGAGAACAAACTCAGCAAAATTAACGTTTGCCAAGAGAGCGTTTGGGGTGGTTTTAGCTGATCCCAGACCTGACCAAAGACGCCAAAGAAAGATTTTAGTGCAACCGGGATAAGAAGGGCTTTGAACACGAGTAGGGGCGGGGTTGTGGGAATGACGTTGGCAGACTGTTTCTAAGAAACCGGTTCGGGGATTTTGTTTCGGCGAGGGCTGTGGAGGTGACCCTACTCCTGATTCTCTTTCGATGTTACTGGAGGGGGGCTCCCGTAAGAATGATGCGGGTGAGCAGCAGCAGGAGGATGGCGGTATGGCTAAAGGCGTTAGCGGCCAAGATCGTGCTGGCGCGCTGGGGTATATCTGCGGTTGGGGCTTTGCGAGAGCCCAAGCGCCGCCGGTCGAGCGATCGCCCAGAGGTTTCTTGCCGCGCAGCCCATTCTTGGGGCGTCATCAGGGCCAGCTCTAGCTGGCTAAACCCCAGCAGTTTAATCAAGAAGTTGGCGAAGAAAATCAAAAACCCTGCCCCGACAAACAACGACAGGGTATCTACCGTCCATCGATCAAACAGAATATAGTTAAGCAACTGCTCCTGTAGGCCGGGCGGCAAAAACTGCTCAAAGCTAAAGAACAGCGTCCACCCTACGCTCGTTGTTAACAGATTGAGCGTGGCGGCATACTGAGTCGCCTTGCGGGGCGAAAAGCGCAGATTGCGCTGAAACACGTGGGATTCAGCGGCGATCGCCAGCAACAGAAACATCGCTTGAAAGATAATGGCGCGCAGCGGAAAAATAGAAAACGACATGGGGTGTGGTAGGAATTGTCTGCAAACTGCCTAGTGTGCTACCTGTAGGGGCGAAAATGCGCTTAAATAGAGTGACCCCGCTATAGACAGCGTTGCTTAGCGAACGCCCCCATCGCACAGCCTGATGTCGCCAGCCAGCATATTGAACCCAGCATATTGGACGAGGACTGGCATATGGTCAGTCGGTCATCCTACTTCTATATATTTTGACTCGTCTGACCTGAATGCGATCGCCCTTTCCATCGCGTCTAACCCGCCGCCTCTGCCCTGAACTCATCCCGTCCAGCATCAGTTCACGCAGGCTGGCGCTAGCTGCCCTACTATTCTTAAGTGCCTACGCGCTTTGATCTGACGAGCCCGTTGATTTGACAGGATTTAGTCCCCTAATGAACAATCTTACGACCATGACACGAAATGGCATCGGTATTCGCACCGCTCAGGTGCGCTCAGAGCGGTTGGTGGGGCAGCTCCATGTCTATGACGGGGCGGGCAAGGGCAAGTCACAGGCGGCATTGGGAGTGGTGTTGCGCTCGATTGGGCTGGGCATTCATGCTGATGAGCTAGGGCCATCGCGGGTGCTGCTGCTGCGCTTCCTCAAAGGGCCTGGGCGGATGTATGACGAAGATGCCGCGATTGAAGCGCTACAGCGGGGCTTTCCCCATCTGATCGATCAGGTGCGTACGGGGCGGGCTGAGTTTTTTGGCGCGGAAGAGGCAACCCGATTTGACCGCTTGGAGGCGCAGCGGGGGTGGGATGTGGCAAAAGGGGCGATCGCCTCTGGGCTCTATTCGGTCGTGGTGCTCGATGAGTTGAATCCCCTACTCGATTTGGGGCTGCTCTCAGTCGATGAGGTGGTTGCGACGCTGAAGCACAAACCGCCCGAGCTAGAGGTGATTGCCACCGGACGCGGCGCGCCACAACCCCTGCTAGATATTGCCGACCTGCATTCTGAAATGCGGCCCCATTACCATTCTGTTGCTCAGGCCAACGGAATTGAGGGAATTGAGATCTATACCGGAGCGGGGAAGGGAAAATCCACCAGTGCTCTGGGCAAGGCGCTTCAAGCCATTGGCAAGGGCATTAGCCAAGACAAGTCACACCGAGTGTTGATTGTGCAATGGCTGAAGGGCGGGGCGGGCTATACCGAAGATGCGGCGATCGCCGCTCTGCAACAAAGCTATCCCAACCTGATGGATCACCAGCGCTGTGGTCGCGATGCCATTGTGTGGCGGGGGCAACAGCAGGAGCTAGATTATGTAGAAGCTGAACGGGGGTGGGAAATTGCCAAAGCGGCGATCGCCTCTGGCCTCTACAAAACCATCATTTTGGATGAACTCAACCCTACGGTCGATCTCGAACTGCTTCCCCAAGAACCCATCGTGCAAGCGCTGCTTCGCAAACCCCGCGATACAGAAGTGATTATTACGGGGCGCTGCAAACATCCCCCAGCCTACTTCGATCTAGCCAGCGTCCACTCCGAGGTGTTTTGCCACAAGCACTACGCCGAAAAAGGCGTGGATCTCAAACGTGGCGTTGATTTTTAACCGCTCAGACGGTAAGAGATATCACCGTATAAAGTCACCGTATAAATCCTGTGAAACTAACCTCGAAATTGACCTCCGGTCTGCCCTCAAGCAGTCCGCTACGCCGTTTTTTCTAACCGTGTGCCTTTCAAGTTGGCACCCACTAGCATCACGCCCTCTACGTTGGTGCCCGATAAGTCGGCACAGAGCAGGTTCGCCTGACCCAAATTTGCGCCTGCGAGGTTCGCACCGCTGAGGTCGGCTTCTTCTAAATTGGCATCGGTCAGCACAACCCCTTGCAGATTGGCTTGGCTCAGGTTAGCGCCCTTTAAGTTGGCCTGGCTGAGGTTGGCGCCCCGCAAATCGGCACCCCGCAAGTCTGCGCCTTTTAGGTTCGCCCCGAGCAAGTTAGCACCGCTGAGAAACGCACCCGCCAAGGCCGACTGCGACAGATTGGCTTGCATCAGGTTTGCCCCGCGCAGGTTGCTGCCGCGTAAGTCAGCCTCGGTGAGGGTTGCTTGCATCAGGTTTGCCCCCAGCAGACTGGCCCGCAGGTCGGCATTGGCGCAGTCGCAGCCCAGCAGGGTGGCGCCATCTAGCCGGGCTTGGTTGAGCCGGGCCCGGGTGAGAATTGCCCCTGTCAGCGTCGCCCCAATCAGATTGGCATGACTGAGATCTGCATTAGAGAGGTCTTCGTCTTCTAAATCAGCGCCCACCAGATGCTTTTGAGTTCCGGCACATATGGCTTGAATATCCATCGGTTCCACTACATTCTGCTCTATCAAACGGCTCTAGCTATTCAGTCAGGGGGATTTCAGGTGGGTTATGACCGAGTGGGCAGGGACGTGCGATCGCCCCTCGATCCCAGCAGACCCTCGTCTCCACGCGAGTCGAGCAACCACAGCCCCGCCGCAATTTTGGGGATGCTCGTCGATAGGCTGAGCCCCTGCTGGAGGCCGTTGATGATCAGCGACAGCGTTTCCACCAGTTTTGGATCCCAACGAACACCCTCTTCCTCTTGGCATTGGGCCAGCGCCTGAGACATCGCCTCTGGCTCAGCCATGGTCGCCCCTAGAACCGCTACCCGCTGCTGAAATGCAGCCACCAATCCCAACAGCCTTGACTCTAGCGGAATTTCATCCCCAGCGAGCTGCGCCGGATAGCCGGTTCCATCCCAGCGCTCGGTTTGATGGTTGAGGATGGTGGCGATCGCCTTGAGCCGATTCATGCCCCGCAGCAGTTGAGTGCCGGGCATGAGCGGGCAAGACGGCGATGCGGCATCTTCCTCTCCATAGCGGGGAGACGTGCCTGCACTGAGGGCTTCACCTTGGTGCTGCAAATAGGCAATGCGGTGCATTAAACTAGCCAACCGCAATCGGTTAAGCTGCCAAGCGGGTAAATCTAAAAGCTGCCCCATCGCCTCGGCTAGCGTGGCTACCTCCGTGGCCGCCAGCGGATTTTTAAGATCGGTTTGGTCAATCAACTGGGCCACGCGCAGATAGGCTTGCAGTTCGTTTGACACCAGGTTGTCACCCAAATCGGGCCACTGTACCGCAATGGGAGCCTGCCCCGTGGGCGATTGGTGGCAGGTCTGTAGGTAATCCACTACGCGGAAGACAATATCGCCCAAATGGTCAGCGTTTAGGGACTCTTGGCGAATATCTTGCTGCTCAATCTGGCGGGCGATCGCCGTGACCTGGGCCGTTAACTGCTGATGCAACTGGGGATCATAGCGCTGAACATGGGCGATCGCTAGCTGCGCCGTTTCCAGCACAAGCGATGGCTCAAACGTCCATAGCCCATAGAATTTTCGCGCCAGGTCATGCTCGGGCACGCCCTCAGGGCCATAATCTTCAACCGATAGTTCCTGACACAGTACCATCGCGGTATAGCGGGGCGACAGAATAATCAGGTGCCACTCTTGGGCCACGGGATCATCATCATCCAGCGAGATCAGTGCCACATTTGGACGCTGGCTGGTAGGGTGATCCGCAAACCCGCCATCGGGTGCCGCCATAATGACGATTTGAGGAGCATGTTGGGCGATCGCCCCATAGCGCTCCGCCTCTTGCAAATACCACTTTCCCTGCTGAAACGCCGTAATCATCAACGGCTCATAATCATGCGCCAGAATCGCGTCTTCGAGCGCATGGCACAGCGCCACCAGCGTGTTCTTGTAATAAACGCCCAGATTGAGGGGTTCTGTTCCAGATGGCTCTGCCATCCCCGCAGCAGCATCCCCCTTGGACTGATGCGCATCGCTTAGCGCCTGCAAAATCGAGCCTGTCAGCATCTACCCCAAGTCCCTTGCAACTTCTTAATTGTCGCAGGTTCCTCCCGAAGGGGCAAAGCATCTAAGTTTTTCCATCATCCATTTGCCCTAGCTGGCCTAGATTAACCTGAGTTCGGGATAAGCTCAAACCCTCAATGTGCCGTGCGCGGTGCGCACGGCACATTGAGGGTTTTGGGGCACCGCGCGTCGCGCGGTGCCCCAAAACCCCCTTAACCCGAACTGACGTTAGATTAAACCAGCAAAACCTAACCCCAACGCCACGTTAGGTCAGATCGGCAAATACCTAAAGCCGTACTGCCCGAGACGCAGGCAGTACGGCTTAACGTTGTTTCAGCCCCGCCCCGTGGGGCTGAAACAACGCTATCGAACTCCCGTAAACTCACTAAACCCCTATTTTATTTAGTTAATATTAGTGAAAGAAACCCCCAAAACTCCAAGTCATTAGATCCCCAAATAGAGAGATAATCCTAAACACTGAATCGGGGCGCTACATGGAATGCAGCGCCCCGATTTCAGCCCCCATTGGGATCACATTCTCTTAAACAGAGTTGTCTAGATACCGTTGTACCCTTCGGGCCACACCTTAAGCTGCCGCCAACCCATAGGCCGACATCCGCATGATGTCGCGTGTGGTGAATCCAATATTGCTCAGCGCTTCGCCGTAGCTAATCATGAAGTCTTCTACCAGCGCATCCCGCTCCATGCCCAGCACGTGAGCATCCACAGCAACCTGGTTTAGCATTTGCCAAACCAGCGGCAAATTTTGCCGATTGGCATCTTCTAGCTCTGCTCGGGCAGTTTCAAAATTGGCCTTAAGCCACTCTTCCCCAAAATTGAGGTGCAGGTATTCATCCTTCACCACCCCTTCAGTGATTTTGCGCGCAAAGTCATCCGCTACTGGAATGTAGATGTTGTAAGCAGAAATGGCAAAGCACTCAATCACCAAAGACTGAATCAGCAAGCAGGTGACAATTTTGCCTTCAGCCGCCGCATCCTGAAAATTTTGGTGCAGTTTTGAGAAAAACTCCTTAGCGAAGCCCATGTCTGGCGTCACCTGCAAATTCCGCCCACACGCTTGAAACCCTTTCTTATGACGGTTTTCCATCTTAGAAAGACCTACAAGTTGTTCAGCATATTCAGGCATCAGTTCTGCCAGCTGCTGATAATTAGAAAACGCCTCGTCTTCGCCCTCGATCACAATGGCGTTGATGCGACTGTAAGCGTCTTTGTAGGCATCGCTTTGGTAATCAAGTTCGGGACTAAGCTCAAGCTGAGGCATAATGCTGCAATCTCCTAAGTCGGATCAATGTCAAAATCGAGCACCAAGAATGGCCCCGATATGGGTGCAATGCTGTTCCCAACCTAGGGACATAGCCCCTGATAGGCAGATCGTGCCAGCCAGCGAATACAGGCAGGTTAGGATTAGGACTGCTTAACAAATATACTCAGTCTATACCTTACTGCACTCTACTAAGAGGCATGGTTTTAGAAAAACAAGTATTAGGCTGCTGCTCTGTTGCTACTCTAAGCATCTCTGCCAGACGAAGTAGTCGATAGAGGGCCATAGTGGGCAACAGTCGTGGGTTTCGGAAGCCTACGAGACAACTTTGAAGAAATGCAGATTTTGCAAAAGAGTGGAAAAAACCATTTCACAACATTCACAACATTGGGGCGGACGGAATTAGTAGGGACAACTGGCACCCCGCCCATTGGCGCTTCCCGAGCAACCCTCCCAAGCAACCCTCCCAAGCAACCCTCCCAAGCAACCCTCCCAAGCAACCCTCCCAAGCAACCCTCCCAAGCAACGGACGACGCTAACTTAGTTTTATGGCCAGTCTTGACGAACCAACAATCCGCATACCTTCTCCCGTGACGGCTTCACCGTGGGCTAATCGCGCTAGCCTATCCTGGCTGAATGCTGGGCTGCTGCTCGTAGGCGCGCTGCTGGTGCTGTCGCCGCTGGGCGTTGTGGTGCTCACCTCCCTCAGCCCTGCTAGTGCCCCCGCTACCGCTACCGCTCGGTGGACGTTTGACAACTACCGAACCGCTTGGCAGCAGGGCAATTTTCTGCTGGCGTTTGCCAATTCCACCCTCGTCGCATTGGCGGTGACTGCCCTGCAAATTATCACCTCAGCGCTCGCAGGCTATGCGCTGGCGCGACTTAAGTTTCGGGGTCGCCAAGCTGTCTTGCTGATCGTGTTAGCGACGCTGGTGATTCCCTTTCAGCTTTTGGTCATTCCCATTTTTATCGTGCTGCGCTGGGGGCACTTAATTAACACGTATGGTGCGCTGATTTTGCCTACGGCGGTCAATGGGTTTGGCATTTTCTTGATGCGTCAATTTTTTCAGACGATTCCTGTAGAACTGGAAGAGGCGGCAGCGCTGGATGGGGCCACCCGTCTGCAAACCCTCTGGCGCATTATGCTGCCCCTAGCGCGCCCCGCTATGGTGACGCTGTTTTTGTTTACGTTTATTGGCGAGTGGAATGACCTGTTTAAGCCGCTTGTGTTTACCACTCGTCCAGAACTCCAGACTGTGCAGCTTGCCCTTGCGGAATTTCAGGAGCAGTTTACGAATGACTGGTCGCGCATGATGGCAGCGGTGGTGATTACAACGGTGCCTGTGGTGTTTCTCTTTTTGCTAGGGCAGCGGCAGTTCATTCGTGGCATTGCCGCTACAGGGATTAAGAATTGAGAGGACTTCTCAAAAAGAACATCCCCACCGTGGGGCAGTCGATTATTCACCCCCAGGCGAACAACTGCTGGTTGATGTGTAATATTCTTTGCCAGAAGTCTCCTACTCTCTCTAATTTTGCTTCTTTTACTCCTCTCCCTCTTCAGGTAAGATTCGCAGGCGAATGGTGCGAGAGAGGGGGCTGTCGGGGTCGCCGAGTTGAATTTCGAGGGTGTCGCCAGATAGGGGGCTGAGGTAAGCGAGGAGCGATCGCAAGTTGGGTGTGCTAGATCCACTGTCGAGATACACGCGCTCGGCTAGGCTGTTGAGCTTCTTCCAAGTGCCGTAGAGCCGAGCGATGGTTTGCTCGAGTTGGGCGGCGTTGTTTACCAGTTCTGCGGTGGGGCTGAGGCATCCAATCCGCAGTGCTTCTTCTAGGGCCAGTTCCAGATTCATGCCGTCTCGGTTAAGCGCCTGCACCTGAGTCGCGGCGCTGAGGTATTTTGCCAAAAACCGAGCCTCAGATGTGGCCTGCTTTACAGTATCCACATCGGGATTTAGGGTTACTTCTTGATGAATTTGCTGCTGATGCACTTCTGGCAGCTTTTCCATCTCGCGCACTAGAGGCGCAATGTAGCGGGTAGGGATGAGGTTGTTGGCGGCTTTTTCTTTAATTTCTTCGGGGAGTAAATCTGAGGTGATGGCCGTCCACTCATCAGAGAGTTGGCGCACTTCGCGGCGAGTGATGCGATCGCCCTTCTTGGCAGCATCTCCTACCATTTGCTGCACCTCTGGAGACGATTGCGCTGTTTCAACAAAGGCTCGCTTGCTGAACTGGTTGACGTCTTGCGGCTCTAGCATGCCGCTGTCGAGCAGCGTGTCGGCGCTTTCTGCTAGCTCAATCAGTGCATAGGCTTGGCTCTTGCTGATCTCCTGATCTTGCAACCATTTAAGGAAGCCGCGCCCGCTCCCATCGCCGCCTACTTTTTCGCGATCGCGCACTGTTCTCAAAATGCGTCCCCGCCAGATATCGGTCTGCAAATCAAAGCGATCGCACACCTGCCATGCCGACTCGATCATCTGGGCAAAGTCGTAATCTGAAATGCCCTGATCATCTGGACTCGGCAACTGAAACGTTAGCTCTGCTTCTGTCGCACCATTCAAGACATCGGTCGTAAAGGGCGCATAGGGCGTTGCTGTCACTGCTGCTACTGGTGGAACCATGGAGAGCCTGGGAAAAACCGCTCATCCATTATTCCACACCCTTTCGCTACATGTGGCGCAATCTGCCACCAAATCTCTAAGATTAACGCAAAATGTGTGGGCTTAAGGGTTAATGCTGCGGAGAAGTCTCGGGCTCACGCTACAATACCCTGCACCCAAGACCTAACTCTTGACCTTCTCCAACACCATCTCATCCACAGAAAAATCGATCTCGGCTTTATCGCGACCTGAGGCGAGATAGTCTTGCGTGAAGGAGTCGGTGAGACCCGCGACTAGATCGTACTGAGGCTGCCAGCCGAGATCGGCGGTGGCGGCGTGGCAGTCGGCAAAGAAATGCTGCATCCGCAGCGGAAAAGCTTTGCGCTTGCCAAAGTCGAACGCGCTGGGATCGTAGTGGAGGATGCGGAGATCGCTAAGAGATTTGCCAGCGGCGATCGCACAGGCCCGTGCCACCCCATCAAAGGTGACAAAGCGATCGCCCGAGATGTTGTAGATTTTGCCGATGGCGCTGTCGTTGCCTAACACGGCGGCCATCGCCATCGCCAGATCATGGCAGTGGCCCAGTTGGGTGATGTGCTGCCCGTTGCCGGGAATAGGGATAGGGCGATCGCGCACAATCCGATCAAAGAACCAGGCTTCTAGGTCGTTGTAATTTTGCGGGCCATAGATGTAGACCGGACGCACCGACGTAAAGGGGATGCCTGCCTCGGCCAGGTAGGCTTCAGTCTCGTGCTTGCCCCGGTGGCGGCTATTGGGATCAACCGCATCACCCTCACGGTGAGGCATCTGATCCGATTTGAGATAGACCCCGGCAGAACTCACGTAGACGAAATGCTGCACCCGAGCCTTAAAAATTTCAGCTAAGGGCTGAGTGTCCTTCAGCTCGCGCCCGTTGTTGTCGAATACGGCATCGAAGGATTCATGGGAGAGCTTATCGGTGAGCAAGAGCGGATCGGTGCGATCGCCCACAATGGTTTGCACCCCTTCAACCGGAGCCGGACGGTTGCCCCGGTTAAACAGCACCACCTCGTGACCCTGCTGTACCAAAAGCCGGGTTAGGTTTACACCAATAAACCGGGTTCCACCCATTACGAGCACTCGCATTCCCGTCTCCCGTTTCGTAGATAGCTGTTGATCAGTTGGCCCCAAAGCTACACCCATTAGATAGTGCAAAACCCTTGAATCACAGGGGTTCTATATCACTGACAGGGCATAAATTAGGGCGAGGGTCTGGCATCAATGGAGTGCATTGAGACAGCCGCCTATCTCCCATATCCTACGGCGAAATGCTGCGCTGCTTAATTTGACCTACAAAGTTTATACGGAACAGTTTGCGGCAGTGCGGAATCAATAAGACAACGCACGGTTGGAGATGGTGACCATGATGCGACGGCTGCGATTTGGTTCGAGAGCGATGTTAGGGCTGGCGATCGCCCTATCAGTAGGGGTGTTGGTCATGATGCTGACAGTTGCCCCGGCGATGCTAGAGGGCGGCATTGCCCGCGCCTACATTCACCAAAGGCCGGATGGAGTGGCGATCCCCGGACAGGCGTTTCGCTGCACGTTAACGGAGACAGAGGATCGCTGCCAGGCCACACTGCAAGGACAACCGTTGAGGATCACCGTCCAATATCCAGATGCCCGGCGAGAAACCTTTGCTACCGATGTCACCTGCATTGCAACCTATAGCGGCAATACCGTGCCTTGCAGCGTGAGGTATGACTTTGCAACGGGCTCTCTGCCCATTGCCCAAATTGATGACACCCTGGGGTGGAGTGACTCAGACTTTCGGGGGCTGCGGCGACGCTATCGAGCGGCTCAATTTACCGAACCCCAGTGGTTTCGGCTGACGAATGGCATCATCTTGCTGCTAGGGCTGGCGATCGCCCTGCTAGTGTGGACGAGTGCAGACTGGGAGATTTTGGAACTGGCTGCCGTGACGACGAGCATCACAGGCTTTGCCATCGCCTTTGCGGGGCTGTGGACTAAAGGCGCTCGAGCGCTTTCTACCCTAGCTATTCCGCCCATGGTTGAATCTCTGATGGCTGACTTTCCCGGAATTGGCCTTGTTGTGCTGCTGGTGCTGTCGATCGGGTTGGCCGCAGGCCTTGGCTGGCTGGCGGCAGTCCTGTTGATGCGGGGGGCTCAGCAGTTAACAGAACGAGGGAGCGATCGCCTTAGCCGCATCATGATTGGGTTAAACAGCGGGCTTAGCATCGGTCTAATTGTATTTGCCCTGTTGATGTACCAAATTGTGCGCTTGCCGATTCCCGTGGCGTTGCTCCAGGCCATTCCCGTTTTGCTGGGGTTGGCGATCGCGGCGATCGCTTGGTGGCGTCCGCAGTCATTGGGCAAGCTGGTTACTGGGCTTAATGGCGGCTTAGTAGTGGGCGTGACTCTGTTCTATCTCAACCTGCTGCTGCTGCTGGGGTTGGGTCTAGCCGACTAACATCGCTGGATCATGTCTTAAAAAAAGCAAGCTGGTGGGGATCAAGGCCGCGCTGGTGCAGTATAAATTGGGCGATCGCCAAATCCATCGGCGTCGTTACCTTTAGATTTGTCTCTTCCCCCGGCACAATTTCTACCGGCAGCCCGCCCTGCTCAAACAGGGCCGCGTCATCTGTGACACTCCACCGCTGCTGAACACCTTGGTCATGGCAGTGCCGCAGCGCTGCCACATCAAAGCCTTGGGGCGTTTGTGCGGCCCAGAGTTGGCGACGGTCAGGCGTAGCCTGCACCACCTGAGACTCCGGCGCGACTACCTTAATCGTATCTTTTACGGGAATTGCAGCCACAAACCCCTGGCAGTGGTCAAGCGCAGCGCTACAGCGATCGAGCAGATCGGGTGTGACCAGACAGCGCGCGCCGTCATGAATGAGCACCCGAGCAGCACCAGACGGCAAATCTCGCAGCCCGTTATAAACCGAGGCCTGCCGCGTATCGCCCCCTGGAATAAACGCCACAGGTTTCGTAAGCGCTAGCGTTGCCAGCAACGTTTTGACGTCAGGCCAATCGTCAGGCTGGGCAATCAAGCCAATCCACTCAATAGTGGGCGCGCTCTGAGCGGCCAGCAGCGTCCAAGCCAGAATCGGCTGCCCCAGCAGTGGCAAGAACAGCTTATTGCGCTGAACCTTACCTTGGCGCGTCCACTCCTCTTTCATGCGGCTACCCGACCCTGCCGCAGGGATCAACAGATGCACAGCATCTCCTCACCTAACGTTCTTCGTGTTTGTCTGTTCGTGGCTTGATGGATGACTGCCCGTCACCATCGTCTCTTCTAAGCTGAGGGTGTCGTGCATGGCCTCTCCCGTATGGTATGCCGCCAGCAGCACTTCGCTGGTTTTGCCCCAGGCGATCGCCCCTGTGCGGTCGATGCCAATGGCTCCCAAATCACGACGGTTGGTTTCAGATTCTAAAAACGAGCGCTGAAAGGCGTCTTGCAGCGCCATGCCATCTGTCACCCGCACCACAATGCGCGCGGCCAAGCACTCGTCCAAAATGTCTTCGCCAATGCCCGTGCAGCTAATGCCCGCATGGTGGGTGGCATAGTTGCCTGCGGGCGTCGCAGAATCGCTGACGCGCCCAATCCGCTCGAAGCCCTTGCCCCCAGTCGAGGTGCCTGCGGCGATCCGGCCTTCATTGTCTAAAGCGACCACGCCAACGGTGCCGCGCCCAGCTTCGGTGAGCAGCTCTTTTTCTGCCACCACGCCCGCCATCTCCCGATGGAAGTTGCCATGGCGTTCTTGAATCCACTCTTGCAGTCGAATTTCGGTGAGGGGATCGTGGGGCGGTAGCTTGAGCTCGCGCACCAGTTCTGCTGCACCGTGATCTGACAAAATGCGATCGCTCTGATCTTGCAAATATAGGGCTAGATCAATGGGATTCTTGATCCGAGAAATGTTAATGACGCCGCTAAACCGCTGCTCACTGCCGCTCATCAGCGAGGCGCTCATGCGAATCTGCCCGTCAGACTGCAGAACCGATCCGGTGCCAGCGTTAAAGCGCGGCTCATCCTCTAAGAGCTGACAGCCCCGCACGACGGCAGTTTCGGCGCTGGCTCCAGCAATGAGCAAGCCATACACTTCTTCCAATGTGCGAAAGAGCGATCGCCGCACCGACTCTTCGCCCCCCTTGCCCCGTAGTGAGCTTCCGGCACCGCCGTGAATAATCAGTTTGGGCTGAATGTGACCCGGTCGCATAGTGAATCCTGTTAGTGATGGTGACGATACGTATTTTAGGGTCTCTATAGATTAATTGCGGTATCTGAACCATTGCTCTGTAGAGTCGCCCTTGTTAGGGCTGACTGCCAATCGTGCCTCCTAGAGCTGCCCCTTGTCCTAGCAGACAGGTCTAGCGTACCCTTGGCAAGCCCTTCAAGAAGAGTTTGGCGCCCCCTCAGACGCCTGAGATCGACGGCGGCGACACCGCTCAGAGCAATACTTTACCTCATCCCAACAGTCGGCCCACTTCTTGCGCCAGGTAAAGGGGCGATCGCACACAGGGCAAATTTTTTGCGGCAGGTCAGATTTGGATCGCGGCATAAGTCGTCGTTCATCAGAATACGTTGTGGGGCTACGTTACGACCTGCATGGATTGTTGCTGGAGAGGGGCGATCGCCCTTCTCTCCCAGAATTCATGATTTAGGAGGTTTAGGAATTCTGAAACGCCAGCGGCATGATGCGCTCTAGCTCCAGCTCAGACGCCACCTGTGCCAGCTGCACCCCATGAGTGGGGTCACTGAGGTGAGGCACCAAGCCCAGCACCGGCACCCCCGTCAGCGACTTAATCAACGTTGCGGGTGCCCAGTCCTCAGCCTCTTGCAAAGAACAGGGCTGGGGGCAGTTGAGCACAATTCCCTTCAGATGCACGCGAGACTGCCGCGCCAGCGCCACGTGAGCCATCGCCTGACCAATCGCCCCTAGCCTCACGGGCACCACAAGAATAGTTGGCAAGTGCCAATCCCAGGCGAGGTCAGCAAAGGTGGTTTCAGCGGTGAGCGGTGAGCCTAACCCACCAAACCCTTCTACCAGCAGCCAGTCACTCCGCTGCGCCAACGCTGTAAACTGCTGCCATAGCAAATCTAGCTGCACTGGGCTTTCTTCGCGGGCAGCCGCCAACGGTGGAGCGATCGCCGTTTTGTAGACAAGGGGAGCCACCTCCTGGGGCGTTTGCTGCAAGTTAAACAGCCGGAGGTAGTGATCGCGATCGCCCCCGCCAATTTGAACAGGCTTAAAGATGCTGAGCGATCGCTCTGCACCGTAGGTTTGCCAATAGGCCGCTAGGGCAGACGTCACCACCGTCTTGCCAACTGCTACATCCGTCCCTGCAATCAATAACGTATTCAACCAAGCCCCTCAACAATGACATCATCCCCGAACTTACCTCGCTGTGACCCAGCGAAGCGCCGCACAGCAACCGCCACGGCAATCGCCATGGCGATAGAGATAGCATTTCACACCGGGAAAAACCACGCCGAAGCACAAATTCCCTAACTAGAGAAATGCTCCAATCAACCCCCATCGGCCTCAATCGACAGAGTTGCAATCGTGCAAACCGATTCGATGAAACCCAAGATTAATTATTATGTCAGAGTTTTTTATCTCGTGCCGCGATAGCGCCTTGGGGTTTCGCCACCATCGTTGTCTCTGCCATGGTCCCTGCGGCATCAACAAGAACGGGGCTGAGCAGCAGAATCGGCTGCTCAACCCCGTTCTTGATCAGAATGTGAGGTGCGATCGCCTTATTTCAGCCCCCCGTTGCGAGGCCGAAACAAGGCTAAACCGTGCCGCCCACATTAAGAGCCGCACGGTCTTGCGCATTTGCCGACGAACGTTGATCAGAGTAGCGGTACTTCAGAGTAGAGGTACTAAGGTTACTGCAAGTTTAGAGCAACCCCCCTTACGGCTCTGCATCTGGAAAGAACGTAGACAGAGTCACCAGCCGAATCCGCTGCTGCAGGCCTATCTGATAGGTTCTCCAGAAGATTTGAATTTCTTTTGCCTTCACTACTGGATTGATGGATTGAATCATGTCGGGCAGTTTTTTCCAGTTGGAGCAGCGAGGGCAGGGAAAATCTGTCCCGTATACGAGCGTCCAATAGCTCGGGGCAAACAACCGGCGGAAGTTGCTGCGCCAATACTTCCGCGACCACACCCGATGCTTAATAAATTCTCGCGGCTTAATCACTTCCTTGATAATGCCCTTAAGGATATTGAGTCGATTGATGTCTTCAACGATAGGTATTGCGCCCGCTTCAATCGCTTCATAAATCCGAAATGTTTCGAGGCTGCGGTTGCCACCGGGTGAGAGCGCAAACACAGTGTTGCTCATTAAAGCGCCATAGCCTTCAAAATTCAGTTCTTGGGCACGGCTTTCATCTTCCCCAATATAGGCAATGCCGCCAGGAATTTTGCGCGCCTCTGTTAGCATTTTGCGTCTTGAGATTTTGCCGCGAATGGCTCCTGCAAATGACCATGTATAGGGGCGATCGCCCATCGGCTTTGGCTCGATGACCTCATGAAAGCCGCGCTTACAGCCCAGCGGCAGAAAATACACATGGGGATACTGAAACGCCTCGCGCCGATAGTATGCTCTAAACACAAACTCTGCTAGATCATAAAAATCTAATGATGAGGTAAACCACTCATCTCCAAGATGGATGACGCCAACCTTAAAGCCCTGTGATTTAAACCTTTGTAGATAGTCATACATCGAGATATTATTCATATCTGTTCCGAAGCTAACAACGATGGCATTGTCAACCACAACGTCGTGCGCCTGATCGGTGATCGAATTGATCTCAAATTGTGGAAATAGCGAGACGATCCACTCCCGCTCTAGCAGATAGTTATCATCCATTTGCCAGATCAGATTCAACGTTAGCTGTTCTGACGCATCTCCACTCTCTTGCGGATGAGATGAGACCTGTGGCGGGGCGATCGCTCCATCGCTTACTCTCACTGCGCTTGGATAAGCTTTATGACCCGGTTCATAACTGTGGTTTTCAAAGTAATTCACATTATCAGCCATGGTGCTGCGCCTCCATATTCAAGCGCTAAATTAGGATGAACGGATGAATGTAGCATCAACAGAAAGGTCTCGCAGGGCTAAAGGCACTGCAAGGCAATTTTGCTATTTGACTCAAGCTCTCTTAACCAACGAAGTAAATCAAAAAGCCTGATACCTGCAAGAACTTCTAGTGCTTAAGTCGCACAGAAACTCCAAGGGGTCGTGTAATGAAATTCAAAAATTGAAGTGATGCATTAAAAATGTTTTTTAGAACATTGAAAGCTCTAAAAATTTTATTTAGAACTACTGAAGGGCACCTCGATTAATTGCCTTTGCGGAGATTCTGTAGGGCTGAAACCCCTGATAACACGTTGTCACTCCCAGGAAAATCTGGATTTTTCGAGGTGCCCTGAAGACCCAGCCACTTGCTGGGCTAAATAGCATCTAAATTCTGGAATGCGCACTATACAACAGCTTGCAGTTGCCGACTCAAGCCTAAGCAGGTTTGCAGCCTCAACAACTCTAAATTAAGAGCGACTATCCAGAAACTCCAGGGCAACTCTTAACAAAGGATTAAGATCCTGAACTCTATCGAAAAAACACTCCAATTATGTGCTGAACATGTCTCTAAGATGCAACCCATCAGCTCTTAAAGGTCTTGAACAATCCCTTCAGTAATACAACCTAAATTATCAGCATCTTGTTATATATCAGATAAAGTACCTAGGGAAGAATAATGAAGTTGCTGTAAAGAGATCGAAATTCACTCTAACGATGGATGGCGATCGCCCCAATTACGCAAAGCCACTGTTCTAATTCAACCCTGCTTTGGCAGGCCTATAGCCGTCGGAGAGATGCGGCTAGGCTCTCTGCACATTTATTCTTGACGGATTACTTACGGATTACTTTAAGTTGCGTTGTGCGATAAATCTCTCAATTCTCTGCGGCAAAGCGACTTCAAGCCTGCGATGGAGCAACGGCTCTACGGGTTTGATGATTGGTTTTGATGGAATGATGTCGCGCTGTAGTGGTTGCACCGCTATGTTTACTGGCCTAGTTTAGGCGAGTAGCACGGTCAGAGAGGGATGAACCTGATAGTCTTAATGCAAGTCCATGGGCAGAGTAGTCCAAAACTGTTCACTGTGAACGGTTAATCGGATTTATCAAGACGGAAACTAAGGTACTGCGCTCTAAAATCTCTGGTCGTTTTGCGACTCAGCCACTATATTCGGTATGAAAATCCTTAAAACTCAGACCCTTCGAGGCCCAAACTACTGGAGCATCCGCTATACCAAGCTGATTCTGATCCGGCTCGATCTAGAAGAGTTGGCCGATCAGCCCTCAAACCAAATTCCGGGTTTCTATGATGGATTAGTAGAGGCGCTGCCCAGCTTGGTAGAGCACTTCTGCTCACCAGGGTGCCGGGGTGGATTTTTGAGCCGTGTTCAGGAAGGCACCATGATGGGCCACATCGTGGAGCACGTGGCGCTAGAGTTGCAAACCCTAGCAGGAATGTCCGTTGGCTTTGGGCGCACACGCGAAACCGCTGACTTGGGCACCTATCAAGTTGTCTTTGAGTATACCGATGAGCAGGCCGGGCGCTATGCTGCGCGGGCGGCAGTGCGCCTGTGCCAAAGCATTATAGAAACCGGGCATTATGCCTCAGCTGAATTGGCGCAAGATCTGGCAGATTTGCGAGAATTTGCTCTGGAAGCAGCACTGGGGCCGAGCACAGAGCATATCGTACAGGCGGCAGATGCCCGCAATATTCCCTGGTTTCCCCTCAGCACACGGGCGTTGATCCAGCTAGGGTATGGGGTGCATCAGCACCGAATTCAGGCCAGCTTGTCTAGCATGACGGGCATTTTGGGCGTAGAAGTAGCCAGCGATAAAGAAGGCACCAAGCGCCTGCTGCAAGATGCCGGAATTCCGGTGCCCCGAGGCACGGTTATTTATTACTTCGACCAGTTAGAGCAGGCGATCGCCGATGTCGGCGGTTTTCCTGTGGTGATCAAGCCGTTAGATGGCAACCACGGGCGCGGCATTACCATTGACATCAACGACTGGCCCCTAGCCGAAGAAGCCTACGATGCCGCACAAGTAGAGTCTCGCTCAAAGGCGGTGATTGTAGAGCGCTACTACACCGGTCGTGATCATCGGGTGCTCGTCGTAAACGGCAGCATCGTTGCCGTAGCAGAGCGGGTTCCAGCTAATGTGGTCGGCAACGGGCGTGAAACCATCATGGAGCTGATCGAAGCAACTAACCGCGACCCGCGCCGGGGTGCTGGGCACGACAACGTGCTGACCCAGATTGAACTGGATCGCCCCGCGTTTCAAATGCTAGAACGGCAGGGCTTTGACCTTGATACCGTGCTGGGTCAGGGCGAGGTGTGTTATCTCAAGGCCACCGCCAACCTCAGCACGGGCGGCATTGCCATCGATCGCACCGATGTCATTCATCCTGAAAACGTTTGGATTTTTGAGCGCGCTGCCAAAGTGGTGGGCCTAGATATTGCGGGGATAGACGTGGTCACCTCAGACATCAGCCGTCCCCTGCGCGAGATGGATGGCGTTATTGTGGAGGTCAATGCGGCTCCGGGGCTGCGGATGCATTTTTCCCCCAGCGAGGGCACTCCACGTCCGGTAGGTGAGGCAATTGTGAATATGCTGTTCCCGCCGGGAACGCCAACGCGCATCCCCATCGTGGCGATTACTGGCACCAATGGCAAAACCACCACGAGTCGGCTGATTGCTCACATCTATAAGCAGACGGGCAAGGTGGTTGGGTTCACCACCACCGACGGCATTTATCTAGGTGACTACCTAATAGAGCCAGGTGACACTACCGGGCCCCAGAGTGCGCAGGTGATTCTGCAAGACCCTACCGTAGAAGTAGCCGTGCTCGAAACTGCGCGGGGTGGCATTTTGCGCTCTGGGCTTGGCTTCAAAGAATGTGACATTAGCGTGGTGTTGAATGTGGCTGCCGACCACTTGGGGATTGGCGACATCAATACTGTTGAAGAACTAGCGCACCTTAAGAGTGTGGTGGCTGAAGCCGCCAGCCCTGATGGCTACGCCGTGCTGAATGCCGACGATCCACTTGTGTCGGCTATGGCAAAGCGGGTAAAGGCGCAGGTAGCCTACTTCTCAATGAATCCCGAAAATGAGATTTTGAAGCGCCATACTCAACAGGGCGGGTTGGCGGCTGTGTATGAAAACGAGTATTTGTCGATTGTGAAAGGCGACTGGACTCTGCGGATCGCAGAGGCGGCACGGATTCCTCTAACGATGGGGGGCAAGGCTCCCTTTATGATTGCGAATGCCTTGGCAGCGTGTTTGGCGGCTTTTGCTCAGGGGGTGCGGATTGAAGACATCCGCTCAGCGCTCTCGACCTTCCGGGTGTCGTCTGATCAAACTCCGGGACGGATGAATATGTTTAATCTGGGCCGATTCCATGCCCTGGTAGACTATGCGCACAATCCCCACAGCTATGAGGCTTTGGGGGGCTTTGTGCAGAACTGGGATGGGGAACGCATTGGTGTAGTAGGCGGGCCGGGCGATCGCCGGGATGAGGACTTTATCACGCTAGGGCGGCTCTCTGCTGCGATTTTTGACCGTATTTTGGTGAAGGAAGACGACGATACTCGGGGACGCCCTCGAGGTGATGCTGCTGAGCTGATTGTGGAAGGCATTCGTCAGATTCAGCCAAATATGGCCTATGAGGTGGTGCTTAATGAAACAGAGGCGATTAACCTGGCGCTTGATCGAGCTGTAGATGGGAGCTTGGTGGTGGTGCTGCCTGAGAGCGTGCAGCGCGCTATTCAGCTTATTGAGGCTCGTCATCCGCTAGATGAGGCGATCGCCCCAATTCCACCAGAATTCCCAGCGACTGCGGCGAACCCTAGCACTAACGGCGCAGACAGTCAGGAAGCCACTCCTGCGATGAAGGATGCCCCAATTGCCAACCCGACAGATAGCGAAGAGGTCGGAGAATATGCGTCGGGCAAATAGGCTGGGGCAATAGGCTCGGGCAGCAGACAGCGTTAGCAATTCTGCACCCTGTAGGTGGCGCTACGACCCACCCCCGTGGCACGGGCTTGGGCCTTTGGTGAGAGGTCTGGGATCGGGTCTATTCTTTGAGTTGGAAAAAATGGGTGTGAAAACCAAGCCTCGGGGGGACATCCCCCCGAACCCCCGCTAGGAGACGAAGCACGTCCCCTAGAACCCCTCCGCAAGGGGTGTGGGTGGGGATGGCGTCGGACTGGGCGTTGGCGGCACCGCTCTAATGGGTGAGGTAGGACGCTGGGTGGGATGGAGAATCAGGAGCGATCGCCCTGTAGTGCTGTGCTAAGCGCTCTGGATTAATGCAAAACCATTCTGCCCGCGTCGCGGGCAGAATGGTTTTAGGCAGTTGCTGAACTGACGTCCTGTGAAGGGAGGGGTGGGTTAGGGATTCAATACCTCTAGTGATTCCACTAAGGCGACGGCAGTATCTGGATCGAGTGGATTGCAGGCCCGCACCAGTTCTGTTTCGATGAGGCCGCTGCTGAGGCGGTAGCCGCCTTCTACTCCAGGCATCTCAATCCAGTCAGAAAAAACCGTATTGGATGGAAACGGGGAGTCGTCTGAGGGAGGTTCATCGCCTGTCCAATAGACGAAGTAATCCTGTCCAGGAGCAGCAATGGCAAGGGGGGCGATCGCCCGCTGATTCATCGGCAGTGGCCCACCAAAGCCGCCTGAAGAATACTCAATCTGAAAACAGGTGGCCAGCGCTGAATCCTCAGAAAACATCCGATAGTACAGCGTATAGTCCTGATAGTAGGGATCGTCTGCGACCACCACTAGGCCAGAATACTCAGCTTGAGCCAACAGCGCCGACGGCACCACGATTGGCACGCCCATTTGCGCCAGCTCGTCTAAATCTTCTGCAGGAATAGAACCCACGCTTTGGGCGATCGCCCCTGATTCTGGCTCTGCCTGGGTCAGCTCGGTTGTGAACGGCTCAGTGACTGCTGGGGCTGCCTCAGACTCAGGCAGCGTTACACTGCCCACAGAACAACCCGCTAGGGCGATTGCGCTCCCACTTAACCACCGTTGCCCTGCCATGTGTGCATCTCCTCTTCGGTCATTCCTGCGAATGCTGTGCTGTAGTCGTCGGCATTGTGCCCTACTACCCTTCCCAAAGATGCCCAGCCTATTCCCGGAATGCACACCAAACTACACGCCAAGCGGTAGGAACAATTCCTGAGGGCGATCGCCGCTATCCCTCAAAATCCGAGTCTTGATCTTCTAGATCCTCATCGGGCCGACTCATCTCGTCCTTAAACCCTCGCAGCGTCTTCCCTAGGGCACCGCCCATTTCGGGAATTTTTTTGGGGCCAAAAATCAGCACCGCCACCACGCCAATAATTACAACCTCAGGCCAGCCGAGACCAAACATGACTTGCTCCTGTTACACCGCCGTCTCTATCAACTATAGGGCAGTGCCATAGATTCCGATGGGTTAGTCATCTAAGCAGCAGGGTTAACCCTATCGACTTCCGGCGATCGCCAGTTCTGCCAGCGCTATCTGCGCCAGTTGAGCAGAGCGAAACCGGTGCGTGAGTTCTGGCTCAATCAGGGTTTTGAGCCAAGTCGCCATCGCTGGGCTGAGTTGGGGAAACTGGGTCAAATCGACTCGAAAGCCCCGGCGCGGCAGATTAGCAGGCGCAACTCCGGTAATGCCCACCAGCAGCGTCACGCCCAGGCTATAGAGATCAGAGGCGGTCACCGCTCGTCGCCCAATCTGCTCAGGCGGCATGTAGCCCTCGGTTCCCACCAGGCTGAACGTGTTGCCATCGGTGGGTGCTAAGGATTTAACTGAGCCAAAATCGACCAGGCACACCTGGGTGGTGCGGTGGGCGGCATTCTCAGCCAGCATGAGGTTGCTGGGAATAATATCGCGGTGGACAATGGGCGGATCTTGCTGATGCAGGTAATGCAAAATGTCGAGGGCTGCGCCAGCTATCTGCACAGCTTCTACTTCAGTTAGCAGATTCTGCTCATTGAGATAGGACTGAAGCGACTTGCCGCTGATGTAGCTTTGAATCAACGCTAGCGCTTTACCGCCATTGGGCAAGTTGATTTCAAAATAGCCAAGGTAGCGCGGCGTGCAGGGATGGCTCAGCGTTTGCAGCGCCTCTACCTCCCGCTTAAACAACCGCAGGTCATCGGCCTCCATGTTTTCGTCAATAAAGAGCAGCTTGAGAATGACAAGCGCATTGGTCATGAGATCCTGCGCGAGCAGCGTCCACCGACCGGCTTTCTTCCCTAATTGCTGCTGCACTTCGTAGCGATCGCCCAAAATTTGACCCGACATAAGCACCTAACCGTACATACCAAATGATTTCAAAGGCACAAACATTTATGTAATCTGCTATTAACCTGCTGTCGGCTGCTACATCCTGGTGTATCGAGGCGGCACTGCATCCCGCAGCACAAGTGCCAAGTCCACCTAATTAACCTAATGATCAGCCATGGGTATGCCAGAATCCCCCAAGATGGTAGATGTAAAGAACGGGCAACACTATCGTTCCCAAATATAGGATGGAGCGATCGCCCGCCCTTGGATCAGAGCAGGCGATCGCCACCGCCACAACACGAAGTTTTTTAACCCAGTCCGTGGATTCTAAACACTTCGTTTCGCGTTTGCTCTCACCACAATTCAGGCTCCGGCAACCTGAGGATCTCCCAGTTTTGCAAAACAGCTCTGATCCCTGACCTGGAACCAGGCGGGCTTCTCCGTGAGGGGGCTGCAAACGGGGGTGAACCTTGTCGACCTCGCGGTTTTTTCTATTTTTCCTTTTGCAAAAGTCTGCTTTTATTATGACTGCAACCTCTGATTCGATTCGTCATCAACAACACCCTCTCATCCACCAATTGGCAGATTGTATTGAAGCCTGCTGGCAACGGCACCTAGAGTTGTCGCCCTACCACCTGCCCGACGACTTGGGCTATGTGGAAGGGCGGTTAGAGGGCGAAAAGCTGATGATTGAAAACCATTGCTATCAAGCGCCGCAGTTCCGCAAGATGCATCTAGAGCTGGCTAAGTTGGGCAATGGGCTGGATATTTTGCACTGCGTCATGTTTCCCAATCCTGACTATGCGCTGCCCATGTTTGGCTGTGATTTGGTAGGCGGGCGCGGCCAGATCAGTATGGCGATCGCCGATCTATCGCCCACCAGTCCAGATCACACGCTCCCCAGCGCCTATCAGCAGGATCTGTCGGCCCTGCCTGATGTGGCGTTTGCTCAAACCCGCAGCTTCCCCGAATGGGCAGACATTTTCTCAGAGTTTTGCCTGTTTATTCGCCCTCAAGACGCTGCCGAAAATGCGCAATTTTTGCAGCAGGTTGAGCGCTATCTCGAGATTCATTGCCAACGGGCGATCGCCACATCCCCCACACCCGAGCAGCGCGACACCATCCTACAGGGTCAGCGCCGCTATTGCATCCAGCAACAGCAGAATGACAAAACTCGTCGCGTCCTTGAAAAAGCCTTTGGCGATGCTTGGGCCGAGCGCTATATGACGACGGTGCTGTTTGATCTGGCAGGTTAGTTAGATTTTAGATTAGTTGGAAGTTGGATAGGACAACGGTTGCTCAGACCTAAGTGCGGCTGTGGGCAATGCGCTGGCGCAAGTCAGGGGCGATCGCCCCGAGCTGATCTTGATTGACCTGCTCTTGGTCGCCAGAGGCCAGCCACTTAATCTGCACGGTGCCCGCCTCGGCTTCGGCATCGCCCAAAATCAGGCAAGCGGCAGCACCGCTACGATCCGCCCGTTTGAACTGCTTACCAAACGCACTGCCACTGAGATCAATCTCAACGGCAAAGCCGCTGTGGCGGAGTGTTTGGGCGACTTGCGTTGCTTGAGCTTCAGCGCGATCGCCCCGCGACACCACATAGATATCAACTGTGGCAGCGGCAGCAGGTTGAAGCTCTTTTAGCAGCAGAATCAACCGTTCCAACCCCAGCCCCCAGCCAATGGCGGGCGTGTCGGGGCCGCCCAACTGCGCCACCAGCCCATCGTACCGACCGCCACCGCACACGGTAGCTTGGGCACCCAAATCATCTGACTGAATCTCGAACGCGGTGTGGGTGTAGTAGTCTAACCCGCGCACCAGGCGAGAGTTAATCTGATACGCAATGCCCACACCCGTCAACCCCTGCTGCACCTGCGCAAACCGCCGCTGTGAGTCGTCGCTTAGATAGGCCAGCAGGCTTGGGGCATCCGCCACAATCTCTTGGGTTCGCGCGTCTTTGCTATCTAAAATGCGGAGAGGATTGCGGCCCAGGCGATCTTGCGAATCGGCATCTAGCTCAGCTTTATAGGGTGTGAAGTACTCGACTAGGGCATCCCGGTAGCGCTGGCGATCGCCCAGGGTGCCGACCGAGTTCAGATCCATCCGCAGATTTTTTAACCCTAGCGCCTGCAAGAAATCTGTGGCCAGGGCGATCACTTCCACATCCGCACGCGGATCGGCACTGCCTAAAATCTCAACATCCAACTGGTGGAACTGGCGCTGACGCCCGGCTTGGGGTCGCTCATAGCGAAACACGGGGCCAGTGGCCCATAGCCGCTGCACGCCGCCAGCATAGAGACTATGCTCAATCAGCGATCGCACAATCCCCGCAGTAAACTCAGGCCGTAGCGTAATGGAGCGATCGCCCCGGTCGGTAAAGGTATACATTTCTTTGCCGACGACATCGGTTGCCTCGCCAATGCCCCGCTCAAACAGTTCAGTGGCCTCAAAAATGGGGACACGAATTTCGTGGTAAGCGGCTCGACCCAGCACTGTGCGGGCGATCGCCTCCACCTGCTGCCAATACACCACTTCCTCGGGCAGAATATCCCGTGTGCCTCGAATTGCTTGAATCGCCCCCATGATTGCTTCCCGTGCGAACGCACTGCGTCTTTGCAATGCTGACCTCACCCCAGATCATGACATGTCTGGGCTTTGCCCGCAAAAGCTTCTAGAAGCCCAGTGCAAGTATTGCCCCAAGCACACCTAATAGTTAGTAGTTAGGTTCACCCGATCCCTTTCGGCGTTGTCTCGCCTGTTTATGATTAGTGAACCTGGATAGACCTGTAAGTGTGTAGAAATCTTATAGAACGTATCGCATTTATTGATGCTTGTTGCAAAATCAAGCAATTATCCTAAAGTCGCGTCGGCTATAGAGTTCGCCGCAATCAGCTAGGTGGTTAGAGGTCAAGGGGTGGGGCATCCAGCCGCACCGAATCTCGATCCTGAACCCAACGCTCAGAGGTCAAGACACGATCCCAAGACATGACACTAAGGTAGGTCAACTGTCAAACGTCTCTACCAATAGGTAGTTGGCGAAGGGTCGTCCGTCTAATACAGTAGCAAAGAATTCGACGGTTGTGTCCTGGAGCACAGATCCAGACTGCATCTGTTTATTGGGGTGCTTGCACACACACTGGTGATGAAGGAGTTATTACCGATGAAAAATCTAATGAATGGTTTGCGCTGCGCCGGATTGGCTGTGGGAATGGGGCTGGCGATCGCCCCCATCCACACGGCCCAAGCCGAAACCGTAACAACGGTCTACTACGTCTGCGACGATGGTGAAACATTCCGCGCTGAGTACTTCACCGATATGGCTCGGGTAGCGTTTGAGCCAGGGCAAGACCCCATCAGCCTGATGCAGGTAGAAGCCACATCGGGCACGCGCTATGAAGACGACACGATTACCCTGTTCACCCAAGACGAAGAAGCCTTTGTAGAAATTGATGATAGCGTTGCCTACCGCGACTGCACCGCTCGCTTTATCGGACAATCTGAGATTATCGATGTAGAGTCGGTGAGTGAAACCGCTGTGATTGAAGCTGCACCTGCTCCCCGCTTCAACCGTCCGGTGCTGACCCAGCAGGCACAGCCCTCGGCTCCGGCTCCAGCGCCCGAGCCAGCGCCAGCGCCAGCGGCAACACCCGCTCCGGCACCAGCCCCTGTACCGGGTCTCTGGTAAATCTCAGGTCATCTTGCCCGATTGCGTGATGGGGCGCGCGCCAGTTGCCCTCCATCGCGCATCGACCTGAATTAACATTAGTTTGATAGCGTTGTTTCTGCGTCACAATGCGTCGCAGGAACAATGCATAAAGCCGTTCTGATGTTAACTCAGGAGAGCATCCAACAAGTGCGAGTCCTAATTGAATGGATCGTCTAATTGAATGAATCTATAGTGTATGGATGCACGAGCTGCAAATTGCCGTTTTGAAGAGGCGTCACTTCTCACCCTTAAAGCGTTAATTTTTTGTTGATCCTAATTGTGAACCCGCGCATCTTGCGGGTTCACAATTAGGATCAATTAGGACTCTATACTGTTCAAAAACTAGCCCTGTAACTGGCTCAGCCATTACAGTAAGTAGGCATTAGCTAGGAATCACAGTCCAAGCGCCGTAGCGATCGCCATAGTGCTGCAAAATTTGTTGAAGTCGATCGCCCACAGCATCCCCGGCTTGGCGATCGACTTCATACCATAGACCACCAACCTGGCTCTGCAAATAGTCGAAGGTTTGGGACGTTTGGGGCAGCAGCCCGGCCTGCACACCCGGAAGCTGCCGCAGATGCGCTACGACTTCGCGATAGACCACCAGAGGCAGGCGATCGCACATAATCTGAATGCGAGCTGGGGATGGGTGATGCATGGCTTTAATCAAAACTGCTCCAAATCAGTGAATGATAGCGTCTGCCATTATGGGGCGATCGCCTCTCCATCGATCGTCGCCGCTTCGGCATACCCAGCATTCGACGGCTTCATCTGGGCACCAGAGGGTGCGCCATCGCCACCCGCCACGGGCAACGTGCAGCAATTCACTTCGTCAATGCACACCTTGCCCCACTGCAACGCCCAACGCACCAGCGCCACGCGGTTTCCGGTTTCCGTCTTGCTCAGAATGTTGCTGATGTGGTTATCAACGGTGCGCTTGCTGATGTCAAGCTGCTCAGCAATCTCTTGATTGGTTAACCCGCTGGCAACCAGTTCTACAATCTGCAATTCTCGTTCAGAAAGAGTACTAGCGTGTTGCGTCTCTTCTATCGCCATGACCCTTACCTACCGCGTATATGTACCTACTCCATTCCTCTATTCTAGGGGGCAGGTCTAGAATCGCACCGCATTGCGCGGTTTTTTCCTAAAAGATTGAATAACAACCCAACCTATTCAGCGGTTTAGAACGTTGCTGAATGACAGCATGAATTATATGTACGGGCGCACCCGTGTGCCCATAGGAGGGATATGGATGCTTGAGGTCATCCTCGTATTCAGCAACGCTCGGTTTAGTAGTGATCTTAAATAACCTGAGTTCGGGATAAGCTCAAACCCTTAATGTGCCGTGCGCGACACGCACGGCACATTAAGGGTTTTGGGGCATCGTGCGTCGCGCGATGCCCCAAAACCCTCTTAACCCGAACTGACGTTAAATAAGGCTTTAGAAAGGCTTTAGAGCAGCAATCCCGCAATGCAGGCGGTCATAAAACAGGCGAGGGTTCCGGCAATCATGGCGGCCACCCCAAATCGAGCTAGGTCAGGCTGGCGACTCGGGGCAATGCCGCCAATGCCGCCAATCTGAATGCCAATAGAGCCAATATTGGCAAAACCACAGAGCGCATAGGTTGCAATAATAACAGCTCGCTCAGAGATGGCATTGGTCTCAATCAGCTGCTGCAAATCTAAATAGGCAATGAACTCATTGAGGATGGTTTTTTTGCCCAGCAGCGCACCCACTTGCCCACAATCGGCCCAGGGAATCCCCATTAGCCATGCCACGGGGGCCAGCAAATACGACAGAATGAGCTCTAGAGACACATTGGGGAACCCCACTAGACCACCCAGCCAGCCCAGCAGCGCATTCACCACGGCCAGTAAGCCTAAAAAGGCAATGATCATTGCGCCAACATTGAGTGCTAGCCGCAGTCCATCGATGGCTCCCGTGGCGATCGCATCGACGACATTCACCGCCTCCTGTTCCACCTTCATCGACACCTCTCCCCGCGTGGGCGAGTCTTCCACCTCGGGATACATTAGCTTGGCGATCGCCAGCGCCGCAGGTGCCGACATCACCGACGCGGCAATCAAGTGCTCTGCAGGCACCCCAAAAGAGATGTAGGCCGCCAGCACACCCCCTGCCACCGTAGCAAAGCCCCCGGTCATCACCGCAAATAGCTCAGACTGGGTCATCGAGGCAACATAGGGCTTAATTAACAGCGGCGCTTCGGTTTGCCCTACAAAAATATTGGCCGCTGCCGACAGCGACTCCGATCCCGATGTTTTCATCGTGCGGATCATCAGCCACGCCACCGCCTGCACAACCCGTTGCAGCAGCCCAAAGAAATACAGCATGCTGATGAAGGCAGAGAAAAAGATGATGGTAGGTAACACCTTGAAGGCAAAGAAAAAATCACGGAAATTTTCGCCAAAGACAAAGGACGCGCCCGCATCTGAAAAATCCAAAAAGGTTGTGACGACGCCCCCCAACCACTGAAAAATCGCCAGCCCAATGGGCGTTCTTAAAATAAACAGGGCAAAGATAAGCTGCAACGCCAGCCCCCACAGCACTGGCGACCAGCGGATGGCACGCTTATTGTTCGACAATAAGTAGGCCACCCCAACAAAAACCAGCAATCCCAGCAGCGCAACAAACCGCTCCATCCACCCCTCCCTGTTTGGTTAGTGCTGGGGCGTATGCCCCAGCAGGCATTGTGTCTGTTTGCACGTTTCACCATGCCCAATGAATGCTTTATACGCTGTTTGCCAGGGATCCAATTGCAGCGTAATTATCTATTAATTTTTGATTGAGCATTTCAGGCTGCTGCAGCCACCGTCTTTAAAACTGATTTCTAACTATAAAGCTCAAGCTGCCATTCATTGGAGAATGAATCAAAGATTGATTGTTCTCGCTCCCAAGAGCCAACTCCATAGCCGACATTCCACAAACAGCCTTGGAGCTAAGATAAAGCTAATTCATCTGGTCGTAGCCATGACTCAATCTATCCTCAGAATGCCTGCCACCGCAGGATTTACCGCTGATCAGTTTTACGATCTGTGTCGGGCAAACCCAGATTGGAAGCTTGAACGAACGGCTTACGGAGATTTGGTGATTATGGCTCCAACAGGCGGTGAGACTGGGGCACGCAATGCCAATTTGCTGGTTCGACTTGGCATTTGGAATGAGCAATCTCAACTCGGTATTGTGTTTGATTCATCCACAGGGTTTCACCTGCCCAATGGGGCTGACCGCTCGCCGGATCTAGCTTGGGTGAGGCGCGATCGGTGGGATGCCCTAACCCCTCAGCAGCGGGAGACGTTTCCTCCCCTCGCGCCCGATTTTGTGATGGAGCTGATGTCGCCTAGCGACAACCTAGCCGAGGCCCAGGCCAAAATGCAGGAATATGTGGAGAATGGCGTGCAGTTGGGCTGGTTGTTTAACCGGGTGGCCAAGCAGGTTGAGGTTTATCGCCCTGCTCAGCCGACGGAAGTTTTGCAGCAGCCGGGTCAGCTCTTAGGCAGCCCCATCTTGCCCGATTTCATCCTCAGCCTAGATGGGTTTTGGTAAATCAGCGTAGAGAAATCCCTTGCACTATTTAAGATTATCTCCACTCTAGAGCGCGGAGACGACCCTCAAAACGCTCCGGCATTCCTCCAGAGTTCAGTGTGGCGCAGGAGCACCACCATCCTCATTTCCACGCGGATCATGGAAGCAAGGAGGAAAAGCAACCTAACATTCCGGCTAAGCAACTGCAAATAACCTTTGGGCCACCGCCTAGATCTCTCGGCAGTTCGCCCCAACCGGGTTGTTTACGTCGTGCTGCCTGCTAAGTTGCCCGAGAGCAACACTCAACTGACTCTTGCATGGCAAGATTCGATCAGACTAAGCTAAGTCTGCAGACTTAGTTTAACGAGAATATGGAAACTGTAAATATTCATCAAGCTAAAACGAATCTCTCACGTCTGTTGTCCCGTGTAAAACTTGGCGAAGAGATTATTATCTCAAACCGAGGTGTCCCAATTGCAAAGTTAGTTCCATTTTATACCTCATCCAATCGACGAGCTAGCCTAGGACTGGATCGAGGGCATTTCATCGTACCAGATGACTTTGATGATCCTTTGCCAGAAGAGATCTTGGCAGCATTTGAGGGTAGTGAAGAGTGAAGCTCTTGTTGGATACTCAATGCTGGTTGTGGTGGTTTGCCCAACCAGAGCGGTTGAGTGAGGAGACAATTGCACAAATTGCCGATGAAACAAACGAATTGTGGTTCTCTGTGGCTAGCGTCTGGGAAATGGGAATTAAAGTTGCGATCGGAAAGTTACCATTGCCAGAACCACCAGATAGCTATATCTCTAGCCGTATGGGGCAGCTGGGTGCGAGGTCACTAGAAATTACAGTAACTCGCAGGCAGCCTCTTGGCGGTTAGCTCTAACGATTTGCTGTGCTGCACTGCATACTGAGAGAATTGAACTCGTTCAAGTGACTTAGCCATCTCACGGGATGAAAAGACGACCGACCCCTATAAAATTTTCAATATCGACCAAAATCTCAAGGATACGGTCAACACAACGATTGCGGTAATCTCGATCTTCTAAAAAACGGTCGGGATCTCCAATCGTAATAACAGGGAGTGACTTTGTCATATTTTCTTCGCGGAGAACCTGCTCTAGGGAGTCTTCACCCTTCATGCTCCGGTTAGCCGTCAGCAAGATCATCTGATTTTCTTGAGCAAGCTGCCAAACTATTCGATCATTACTATCGATCGCCAAATTTATCTCTTTGAAGGTAACAAAACGAATCTGGAGTAGCTCTAACCAACCTTGACTCGCAATATTGCCCAATAAAAGTTCTGCATGTCCTCCCAAATTGTGATCGATCAAAAAATTCATGCTTCTAGTTCATGCCTAGCTTTCTGCGCCTGGAGCTTTTTCCAAAGAGCCTCTCGGCCTGGTTCGCGTGGCATCGTTGTAACACGAGCAAAATGTCTACGATTGCGCTCTTCCCAGTACTGTCGATTTTCCTCGGTCTGCTTCAGAACGAGTTGATATTCTGTTTCGACTTCAGGGCGGTTTGTTTCAATGTAGGATAAGGCAGTATTAATCTGATCCTCTGTTAGATCAAACAAGGAGCGGATGAACTTGGGAGGATACTGAGCTGTCACATAGTCCATTACGTCGTAGAGAGTGATGCGCGTACCAGAAATCGTCAGCCCTCGCTCGGTACGAATAATGACGGGTTGATTGTGGGATGTTGGCATCATATCCATCGTCTCTGAAGCCGTTTAGGGAATAGTGCCATCATAACTTGCCAATCTGCGCTGGTTAGCTACGGCAGAACGTGGAGACGCCCCTCAAGACGCTCCAGTGTTTTTCTAGAATCTAATCGCTGAGTTGATTCCGAGGCTGATAGCCCAGCGTTTGCAACGGGCACCAGCACCATGCTGCGGAGCCTGAGGCAGCAGCTGCGATCGGGTGAGTTAGCCTAGGGCTGGATCAAGGGCGTTTTATCGTGCCAGATGACTTTAATGCTCCATTGCCAGAAGAGATTTTGGCAGCATTTGAGGGTAGTGAAGCGTGAAGCTCTTGTTGGATACTCAATGCTGTTGTGGTGGTTTGCCCAACCAGAACGGTTGAGTGAGGAGGCAATTGCGCAAATTGCCGATGAAACAAACGGATTGTGGTTCTCGGTAGCTAGCGTCTGGGAAATTGGAGTTAAAGTTGCGACCGGAAAGTTACCATTGCCAGAATTACCAGATAGTTATATCTCTAGCCGTATGGGGCAGTTGGGTGCGAGATCACTATAAATTACCTCAATTCATGCTTTACAAGCGGCAGCGTTGCCTTTGCACCATCGAGATCAATTTGACAGAATTTTGATTGCACAGGCACAGTTGGAAGCTATGACGATTGTAAGTTCTGATGCAATATTTAGGCAGTACAGCGATATTTCAATTCTTTGGCAGACAGTTCGTGAGATTTCATCGTACCGCAGGGTAGTGCAGGAACTACGCTAGAAATAGCAACAGTACTAAACTCTAATACCGACAAATTACTAGCGTATTGCATCTGTCATGAAAAGCGCTGGGAACCAGAGATGGATATTTTGAAAGTTTCGCAGCGACCTGTCCCAGCGCGGACTGTTGCTGCCCTTATTTAGAAGATCGAGAGTGTGTTGACCTGACTCCTCCCAAATGTCTCCGTCTTTGTTGATAGGGAAGTAGCCTATGCTATGTCTGTTGCCAGGACGAACATAGAAAGGGAAACGTTTTGACGGAATGCTAGTCCAACCCAATTCCTTAAATAGGATTGCAAAACCTTGATCGTACCAATTGTGAGTATAGAGGCGGAACTCTAAGGAAGGACGAAAATTTTTGCGGAAAGCCAGACATGCCTTGATCAAGGCATTACCTGCCCATTGAACTTCAGGGGGATCAAAGGCAATGACGCGTTCCAACATACTAGTGATGGCTTCCCGGTTGGGCGAACCCTTTGGAGCAGCCATATTAGAGGTAATCATATTAGTTAAGATATTATTACCGTTGCTAAACCCCACCAGTGTCGTAGCTGGGTTGTTGGTATCCCGAGAAGTCGGTAGCAGGAAGTCTTGGATGGTTTTTAGCAAATCGCGCAGTGTGGCAAAAGACAGGATGCGAAATTGTTCTGTTTTTTCTGCCACAAATGGTATCTGTGGTATTACCAAAATTGCTTTTTTCCCAGCGCGCCGTATTTGATAAGGAAGCCCCCATGCTCTTGCGGGTGCAATCAAAGGAGCATCTGAATTGTTCAAGGGCTTCCATCCGTGGAAAAACAACCAGTCCCAGCCAAAGGGAGCATCAAATAACCGGAAAAAATTTTGGTCTTGTGGCGGGTTCTGGATATAGACTACAAAGGAAGTGTCACGATCCCAATCGTTTGGGATAGCCACAGTGATAAGCATTGGCCAAGCTTGAGTGACGTTGTCATACTCAACGCGAAGTATGTGTACCCTGAAGTTAGCTGAAATATTTTTATTAACTTCTACATGGAAGTGATTACCATCAAGAATCGGGTCTGTCAAAAATAACCAACCGTCAGCCATTTTGTGAACAGCATTTGTCGGCTGCAAGTGAAGTATTTGTCCTTTGAAATCGATGGGATCCCAGTCAGTCACCTCCCTCGCTTTAAGGTGTGGTGGTAACAGGAATCCAATCTCATTACCTATCTCGCGGTCAGCTTGTTTTTTACAGTTCACAATGTCTTTTAAGCATAATGCACTTGGGTGTGATGGTATATTCAAACCATAAGGCCAGCTTTGCAGCTTTCTCCAAGTTGAATCAGTGACATCATAAAGCACAATTTTTGGCATTGTTTTAATCTAGCTTACAAGACAAACGCAAGCACATTATCCTGCACAGTACGTACTGTATTTCGATCATTAAAGAATGTTATGGTTAATAGACAGTGCTCACAAAAGTAGAGCTAGGAATCAAATAAATTAGTAGGTTCATATTCCACTGCCACAATCTGATCGGTAGGTAGAATTGAAATCCATTGACTAAAAACTTTATTCGCTGGCAGTTCTGCGTCAAAGCCATCTTCTAAGTAATCAAAACCCTTCTCAAATACTTTGTCGGCTTCGAGCACATTTTGAATATCTCCATTTTGCTGCTCAAGTCGATCTGCGATGATCTCTAGAACTTCCCCAATTTTCATGTCAGAAAATTCAGGTTCAGTTCCTAAATAATCAGCATCCCAGCCATCATTCCCCTCAGCTACTTCGCGGAGCCACTTGAGCGCGGCCTTTTCTCGTCCAGGACGGATTGGGATAACGGCTTTGACCCAGGGCGCATTTAGGAATGCATTGCGCAGATTATCTCCATCAAGTTGGAGTAGCCAACCCAACGAACTCCCAAGCTTTGCAGGTTGTGACTTATCAGTGATGTAGTAATTGTCTGGCCTTACTTCACTATTAGACCAGTTAGTAATGACCTCATTGCCTAATGCGCCGTGTAAAGGACTTCTTTTTCCAAATCCAAGTGGTTTAATAGGTGAATTGCCAATGAATTGACCATAGTGGTCGCGCTGCTTCCACCATTCCGGAGCAACAAAGTACAACATACTATCTACATCAAATAACGAGCGAATAATTTCTGAGCGGACATGCCTAAGTGGAAGGTTGTCCTCTTCACCCCAGGGTCAATTCATTGTATGAGTAGGATAAGAGCATCAATGTCATGAGCAACTCGCCGTTGTGCTTTGGTAATCGAGGTTTCCCCTTGCAAGCGAAACAAATTGACCGCCCAACTGCGAATTAA
>JAHHHI010000081.1 GCA_019359435.1 Kaiparowitsia implicata GSE-PSE-MK54-09C | reverse complement strand
CCTCGTCAATCTGGTCTCAGGCCTGATCGCCTACGCTTACCACCCCGATAAGCCCTCGTTAGGTATTCCGAATGATGAGCTTCAAGCCCTGCCACAAGCCGCTTTTTAACTGTCGAACTCACGTTCAGGTTAGTGTACTGTGCGCATCAGGCTCATTAAGGGTTTGAGCTGATCTCGAATTCACGTTCTGGCGTTGCTGAATGACGATATGATTGCCTGAAGATCTGAGTGAGTTTTCTAGCCTCTCAGCGAGCGCTTCATAGCATGATTCAGCAACGCCCACGTTCTATTAGCCTGGCTCACCGTCATTGAGCGAGAGATTTGCGTCTGTATTGCATCTATATTGCAACGCTGTTGGGGCAGGGATCGTGGAGACAAGGGCTACGAGCGTCTGCGCGACGGGTAGATGCGATATTCCAGCAGGTGTAATAGATTGCCACTTTGGCTCATGAGCTGGAATTCACGAACAATATGCCCGCCTAGGCTTTCGGGAATTTTGCGACTAGGCAGGTTGTCCTGATCGACGGAATAGGCGATGAACCGATAGTCTAGAGCGTCATCGACCCAGTGTTTGAATCGGTGGATGGCTTCACGTCCGAAGCCAAAGCCTTGGGCTGACTGCTTGAGCCAAATGCCAAATTCTGGTGTTTCTGTATCAATACGGTGTAGCCCGACCATACCCAAAAATTCGCGGCTGGTGCGATCGGCAATGACGAGGTGCAGGTCGGTCTGTCGCTGCCGCTGTTGTAGGGCGCGAGAAATACCTTGCTCGGCTTCTGCCAAACTGCTGCAAGGCTTGGGATACATATAGCGGGCGATCGCACCTGTGAACTCCTGAAAGACTGCGTCGCGGTGATGCAAGGCGAGGGGTTCTAGCCGCACTCGGTCGCTATCAAGAGTCAGTTGTGCGAGGTCGAGCATCAGCATGGCGACCAAAAAAGATGTAGTAAGACAGAGCGCTGAGCACCAAGAAGCTCAGCAGGCTGGCAGTGGGGTTAAACTCTGTACTGCGAACCAGAGTGGGCGTATCTAACACCGAATCGGGATAGCCTAGAATCAGCGCGGCAAATAGATTATTGGCAGCATGGATGCCGATTATTAGCTCTAGGCGGTTATCTTTGAGGGTGAACAGTGCCCCCACCAGCCCGAACGAGAGGTAAAACAGCAACAGCACCAGGGGATCGTTTGCCACTTCGGGATTGCCCAGGTGTGGCAGCGCAAACACAATGGCCGATAGCACTGCAATGAGCCAGCGCTGGCGTGTGAGCAAACTCAGCGACTGCATCACATAGCCCCGAAAAAACAGTTCTTCTACTGTCGTTTGCAAAGGCGTAAGCAGCAACGCAAGGGGCAGCAGCCGCAGCCACGCCTGTGGCTCAAACGACCACTCAATCGACTGGGGATTTAGAGCATAACCGACCCCTATTGTCACCAGCATCAACAGCAACCACAGCCCAAACCCCTGAGCAATGCGCCCCCAGCGCACGGTGCAATCGGCACTGACCAAGCTGAGCAAACGGCGGCGATGGATGCCAATGAGGGCGATCGCCAGCCCGCATAAAAACGACACAAAGCTGAGATTAACCAGCACATAGGCGGTGAGTCGATCCAGTGTGTCGCCCTGAGTTACCACGGCGATCGCATAGGGAATGCTGCCCAGAATAATCCAAAACAACAGAATTACGAGCAAGGCTCCCACATAGCGCCAAAAGCCGTTGCGTCCCTGCCGGACAGCATTGAGATAGGAGAGAGTCATGAGAATGCGGTGCGCGATTAGCGAAGTAACTAGAAGTACTAGGGGCTGTCATCAATTAGCTTCTGATATCTCAGAAATCAACAGTCACAGCCCCTAGACTGGTTTTTGGGTCGGGCGTGGCAACGCTCATAGCATCAGGCGTTTGGTTGGAATTGATGACACGCCCTGGAATTCAATAAATTCTGATTTTTTAACCTTGAAAAGTGAGTTCAAACAACAATTCAAACCGTGAACCGCATGACCCATGCACTCTTAGCTATGAATGCGAGGCTGGGGATGCAGGCGGGTGAGTAACTGACTTTCCACGTCGGCTAGCTGGGCTAACCGCCGATCCACCTCGAACCGCTCAAAATAAGTGGTGGCCAGCGTCCAATACACGCCGTAGTGGCGCGCTTCTGAGGCCATCAGTCCACGATAAAACGCGGCCAAGTCGGGTTCGGGGCAGTGCGACGCCAGCAACCCTAGTCGCTCATGGCTCCGCGCTTCGATCAGCGCCGACACCAGCAGCGAATCTAGCATTCGATGGGGTTCTTGCGGTCTAATTTGCTTGCTCAGCCCCGCGCCATAGGGCGGCGACGGAAGGGGCGCCAGCGCTACCCCTCGCCGCTCAAGCCATTGATTCACTAGCTCAAAGTGTTCTAACTCTTCTTGGGCGATCGCCGTCAGCGTGCGCACCAGTTTAGTACTCGACGGATAGCGGAACATCAGGTTCAGCGCCACACCCGCTGCCTTCCGCTCACAGTGGGAGTGATCGAGCAGGATGGTATCCAGATGGGCGATCGCCTGCTCAATCCAGTCAGGCGAGGTTGGCGTTTTCAGAAATTTAATACTGGCAGGGCTGCCACCAGCAGCGCTGGCGGGCAACAGTGAGTCTGCAACGGTCATCGTGTGAGAGACCCCCAATTAATGGAGAATAAAAATGTAGAGTTTCAAGTGCTGACAGGCTTCTCCATTTCTGTGGAACCCTTGCCGAATGAGGGTTCCACAGAAATAGAATTGGCCTAATCAACTCAACTATTCCCAGAACTATTCCCAGAACTATTCCCAGAGCGATCGCCCGCATCAGGCAGACAGAAGTAAGGGCCAACCACAAGCTTGGAGGCTTCTACAGCAGGCCCCGCCTACCGCGACTGTCGCGTTTAAGCACCGCAGGGCAGCCTTCTACCTCAGGTGCAGCATCTTAGCCACAATCGCTAAGCTCTCTTCATACAGCACGTCTCGCCCCCAGCGTTGAAGCTGTTGCCCCATCAGATATTCTGCCTTTTGATCGGGAATAGCCGTCACCTGTTCGGTCTTGCTAAACTGAGCACTACCGCCTGCCTCCATCCGCATACAGCCCGTCGTCTCTGAGCAGAGAATGGTGGCACAGTTTGCATTGGGATTGGTAGACGCCAGCCGCAGCCCAATCAAATCCCCCACAATCTCTCCAGAGTCGGCCACGGGAATTGCTGCCAACTCCGCCTCAATCGCTCTGCCGTTAGTACCTTTGAAGTGAATATGCTTCAGCTCATAGTCGTCACTCGCTTCTGAATATGAGATGGGCTCCCATCCCAGGCGGCTGCCCAACCAGCCCAAAAACATCAGCGCTTGGGCCGCATTGCCTCGCTCATAGTCAATCGTGACGCGATCTACTTCTAACAGGGAGGAGCGCCGTTCAGGAGGATCATAGGCGGCTGCCGTTAGCTCTTGCCAGACCGACAGCCGATGCCAGTTTAGATCCGCCACAAAGGTTTCCGACTCTACCAAATCCTGCATTTTGACAAATTCAGATTCGGGATTGCTGAAATAGCTAGAATCGAGAATGATGCAATGGCAGTTCTTGGCTAGAGCCTGAAATAAGCCCTGCTCTGGATTGGGGGTTGCCTTCCACCAAGCAAACCGGGGTAGGTTGGGGATCATCAGCGACGATACCAATTCACCCGCTCGATGAATCGCCGATTTAGAGCCTCGTAGGGTGATGTATTCGCAGCACACCATGCCCGACATCCCGCTTTTTTGGATGGGGCAATAGGCGGATACCTGGGCCGTCACGGTGTCGTCTCCCCCTATTTCGGGGCAGAGGGTGATGATGCGGCAGGGATTTTGAGCGGCGATCGCATCACTCATGCTAAAGCCACGCATATTCATATTCGATACCTTCAGCCGCTCGGGGGGCAGCTTGGACACCTCATTCCGCAACTGTGCCAGCGTTTCTTGGTCAACCCGACCCGTCACCATCAGCCCCATCGCTTTCTGGGCTTCGCACACGGCCGCTTTAGTATGCTCTCCGTGAATGCCATCAATGGGTTCTTTGTAGTAGCCCAATACCGCCAGAAGCTGCTGAAACTCCTCGGGCTCATAAATCACCATGCTAAAGGTTGTAGCGCGAGTCGCCACGGGGGAAAGATTATCGCCCGCCTGGTTTAGCCAGATCTGGCTCAGTTCAGCCTCAATCTCACTAAGGGAAATATCCTTTGGCTTTTGCAATGCAACAAGAGGAGTAGACATAGTTATGTAGAGCTAAGGAATCTAGGGGGTAGTTAGGGTCAGAGGATACAGATAGATAGAGGGGATAAATCTAGGAGGCTATTGGGCGATCGCAGTGTAAAGTGACGCATTTTGAGCAAATCTTGTGAATCTAGTCTAGACCTATTGCAACCTGCCTTATATCTAGGGCAGTTGAATCAGGTCGAACGATTTGAGAAGGCACAACCTGATTCCTTTTCTTGTCTAGGTTGCTATAACCGTCGCCACTTGTGTCCATCACGGTTCAAGAGCAGTTCTGCCTCAACAGGCCCCCACGTACCTGCTTCATAAAACGGAATTGACCTGGGATCGGCAGGGCTATCCCATACATTCAGTAGCGGTGTCAGAATGCGCCAAGAGGCCTCCACCTCATCGCCACGAGTAAATAGGGTCTGATCCCCTAACATGGCGTCTACCAGCAATCGACTATAGGCATCTGTGCTGGGTTGACCAAAGGCCGCATCATAACGAAAATCCATATCCACTGAGCGAGTGCGAAGGGAGTTGCCCGGTGTTTTGACGTCAAACCGCAGAGAGATGCCCTCGTCGGGCTGAATTCGCATTGCCAATACGTTGGGATTTGCTTGCTTAGCAGCCGACTGAAACATGAGAAACGGCACCTCTTTGAACTGGATGGCGATCTCTGTCACCTTTTTCGGCATTCGCTTGCCGGTACGCATATAAAAGGGCACCCCCTTCCAGCGCCAGTTGTCGATATAAAGCTTGATGGCAGCGTAGGTATTAATGGTGGATTCATCACTGGCCCCATCTTCTGAACGATACCCTGGCACCTGTTCACCCTTCATCCAACCGGCGGTGTATTGCCCACGAATGGCCGATAAATCGAGCCGTTCTAGGTCAGCCAGCCGGGTGGCCTGAAGCACTTTCACTTTTTCATTGCGGATGCTGTCGGCATCTAAGGCATTAGGTGCTTCCATCGCCGTGAGGCAAAACAGCTGCATGATGTGGTTCTGCACCATATCGCGCAGGGCACCAGCGGTCTCGTAATAGCCAGCACGCCCTTCTAGCCCTACGGTTTCAGCCACGGTGATCTGCACGTGATCCACAAACTGCCGGTTCCACAGCGGCTCAAAAATGGCGTTGGCAAACCGGAACACCAGAAGATTCTGGACGGTTTCTTTGCCCAAGTAGTGGTCAATGCGGTAGATCTGCGACTCTTTGCACACATCTCGCACAACACTATTGAGCACTTGAGCTGAGGTGAGATCTTTACCGAAGGGTTTTTCAATAATGAGCCGCTGTTTTTTGGGATCGTTGAGCATACCAGCTACCCCCAACTGCTGCGCGGCTTCGCCAAAAAACCGAGGGGCTACCGATAGATAAAACACGCGATTGCCCCGCGTGCCGCGCTTTTCATCTAATTCTGCTAGCAGAGTTTTGAGGGTTTGGTAACTCTCAGGATTGTCGATGTCGCCAGGGCAGTAGTACAACCCTTTGGCAAAATCTTCCCAGATTGCTTCGCTGCGGAGGCCACCTCCAAATTCTTCGACGCCTTCGCGCATGTGTTCACGGAAGAAGTCGTGACTCCATTCGCGCCGAGCGACGCCAACGATGGTGAGCTCTGGCGGCAGACGGCGCTCTAGCTTCATCTGATAAAGCGCGGGGACAAGCTTGCGCTGGGTTAGGTCGCCGCTGGCTCCAAAGATGGTCAGAATCTGCGGCTCGGGGATGCGGTCTTGCTGTAGGCCAACGCGAAGGGGGTTTTCGAGTAGAGTTACCATAAGCGGTGAAAAAATGAACGAGTGATTGGGATTAGAGAACAGTTGAACAGGGCTTGACTAATAGTAGGAATGACGCAGCCCATTAGACGGAGCGTTTAGGGGATGTTGGGACTAGTGCTGAGCTGGCGCTCGATTGAGTTTTTGAGTCGTTTTTGAGTCTAAGAATAATGGGGATGAAGGGCGATCGCCCCCTGCCTATATCTCATCGCGGTTATGTAAAAGTCCCTATCTACCGTCTAGAGATTTGCAATAGAGGTTTGCAGATCTGCTTTTTCCCTTTTGCATCATTTCTACGTTGTACCGCTTCCTTCTTTTACTTGCCAGATGCTCTTTTAGGATGTGACGTTTAATACTTAAATCACAATACTTAGCTCACAACTGCATCCACACCTACGACCACACCTAGAGAAACAAACCCGTCGATGCAGAGTGAACCCGCGCTTCAATTCCCTGCTTTAGGGCTGATCAGCGCTTGGCGTCGTCCATTCTCGATAAATGACTCCACCAGCGCTACATCGTCTTTGCTGCCGATTACCAGCGGGGTTCGCATGTGCAGCTTGTCTGCTACAACATCCAAAATTTCTTGTGCGCCCGTACTGGCTCGCCCGCCTGCCTGCTCAATTAAGTAGGCAAGGGGAGCCGACTCATACAGCAGGCGTAGTTTGCCCTCAGGCTGTTTTGTGGTGCCGGGATATAGAAATACCCCGCCCTGAAACAGAATGCGGTGGAAATCACCCACCAACGCGCCACCGTAGCGCGCGGTATACCCCTCATGCCGATGCACATAGCGGGTGTAGTCGCGAATTGATTCATCCCACTGCCAGAAATTACCTTCGTTGACGCTGTAGACAGGGCCGTGATCAGGCACGCGAATATTTTCGTGAGATAGGATGAACTCCCCAAGGCTAGGGTCAAGCGTAAAGGCATGTACCCCTTTGCCGATCGAGTAGACCAGCACAGTGCTGGGGCCGTAGAGCACATAGCCTGCCGCTATTTGCCCGCGCCCGTCTTGCAACAAGTCTTGAGCAGTGCGGTCGATATCGTCGCCCTCTTGCTTACGCACCGCAAAAATAGACCCTACGTTGATATTGATATCTAGATTAGACGAGCCATCAATCGGGTCGTAGAGCAGGGTGTAACGCCCGAGCGGGCAGTTTTCAGGAATATAATAGGGCCTATCCATCTCCTCTGAGGCCAAGCGGCATACTAAACCGCTTTGTTCAAACGAAGAAATAAACACCTGATTCGCGTAGATATCCATCTTTTTGACCGCTTCGCCTTGCACATTCGTGCGGCCAGTGAAGCCTAGGGCATCTTCCATTAGCCCGGCCCGTGTGAGGCGACGCGCAATCAGCTTGGCAGCTAGAGCGACTCGATTCATGATGGCGCTTAGGTCTTGCGCTTCTGGGGAGAAGCTTTGCAACTGCTGCAAGACATGGCGCGGCAGGGTAGTGCAGTCGCGGTCGATGGTGTGCTTATGTTCAAACACCGCTGATGGGTTGACTGATGGGTCTAAGGATTGATCTAACTCGGTCATGTCATCCTTCCTGGTGGGTGGCGCTCAAGTGCCTGCGAACATTGGCAAACACATTCTGTGCAAACAACTCGGATACATAAACACGGTGCCAATCGGATGCAAACGGATTCTGTGTAGATGGATACAGAGATGCCTGTGATTTAACACGCCAAGGCGCTCTTGTGAGCATACTGGATTCCTTCGTGCTTGACTCCTATATTAGGGAGGCATTTTAAGAACTGGGTTTAACTTTAGGTCTTTTATAGAAATGAGGCGATGGAATGTGGCGATCGCCCAAGGCATGTCTGCCAATTCTGCTAAACAGCACTAAGAGAGAAGCGCCGTTGACGATGGGCAATCCCTAACTGGCGCAGGCCAGTCGCTTTATGTTGGATGACTGTGGTAGCGATGATCCCCGACGTGTCCCATACTTTAAAGCTCCAGTAAAGCAATTGCTATACTAAGGCAACACTAGGGCAATGAATTTAACCGCACAGGTGCATTCACAAAGTGCAATGTAGCGGCTGAAACCCTCTGCGGACAGAGGCTATAGGAGCCATTCATCTTTAAACTTGATGCAGGTGATGAAATGGCTCGGCTAAAATCTATAAAGCTGCTTAACAAAGCGGCAAGGTAGACGACGGTGTAACTGGGTGCAGCAAGTCAATTCTCAGTCTGGTCTGGATAAACCTATCTATTCTATTTTTGATGGCGTTGAGGTGACATGCTATGCGAGACAGGAGCGATCGCTACCAAGTGAATACTGCGGCTTCTCCCTCTAGACCGAAGCGATTGGGGGGGTATTTGCTAGAAGCTGGACTGCTGACCACAGACCAAGTGGATGTAGCCCTAAATGATCAGCAGGCGACGGGTATGAAATTTGGTGAGGTGATCGTCGCTCGCGGCTGGGTGAAGGAGCAGACAGTAGAGTGGGTGTTGCAAAAAGTGGCAATGCCAGAGCGCAGTGCCTATGGGCGCTGGCAGCGGGAGCAAAAAAACATTGAGAAAGAGCGGCTGAGGCGCAATCCCCGTTTAGCAGCGGGTCAGCTAGACGATCATGCTGCCCCTCCGCAAGCCTTAACTCGAGTTCAGCCCGCCCCCAAGCGAGAGCAGCAAAAGCGAATCATGCCGGCTCCTGTGCCGCCCCCGTCGGCAGATGATGTGAATTGGGTGGGATAGGGCGGGCGTATTTGTGCGAGCTAGGATTGAAGACGACATTCTGAAGCTGCATCAAGAGGATGTGCCAGCCTTTAAAAAGCAAGGCTCGGTGGTGCGGAATAGCTATTTTTGGGCACTTCGGGCGATCGCCGCTCATGCTCCCTATGCTCAAGATTGGGAGTTTGACTCAGAGGTATGGGTTGCGCTGGAGCGCATGCTGTCTGCATTTACCAACTCTGGCTACCTGGGCCTCCGAGAAACCCTGTTAGAGTTTCCGCCTCAAGCCATCATCCCCGATGTGTTGCGGTCGGTGAGCACCTGGGAATAAGGGCAGGGGAGGAATCACAATAGTCCTAATGCAGAGAATTTCTAATACAGAGAAAGATTTGAGGGGTGTGGGTAAAGCTCACACCCCTCAAATCCTTACCTTGAGATTCCTAATAGCTCATCTGCAAGACACGTTCTCCTAATGATGCGGAAGTTATGAGGAGTCTGGGATGGAAATAGGGCTTTAAGCAAGTGATCAGTGTGAGCTTTGCACCCTCAGTCTCTTTCGCGGATTCAAATTACAGATTGAATTTGTGAGTTCTAAGGTGCTCGGGTAAAACGTCCTCCATGATTGAGGAAGGTGCGCCTAAGTTAGACATCCGCAGTATTCTTAATAGACAACGCCCCTGGGTATGCTAAGAGTGCGAATCCCACGCCTTGCAGCCCTAGTTTGGTGACAGCGGTAGATGGGGAATGTCTCAAAAATTTGGATATGGGAAACCTAACCGCAGAACAACGGAATCATCAGTTTCTGATAGAAGCGACTCGCGCAGGGGTGCATCAACCCTTATTGGCAGCGCTGCACGCCCTTCAGAGAAGTCCGGCCCTAGCAGATGGGGAGACTGGGCTAGGGATAGCCCCGGTGAATCGAGTGCTGTTAGCGCAGCTAGAAACCTTGCCCCAGCAAGCGCATATAGCCGCTAATACCTTACGCAGCATCACCAATCGCGTTACAGCGCAAGGGTGGAAAAGCCAGGATGTTTGGGACATTGATCGGGGATGCTACACCCACAAGTTTCTGTCGAGGGTGGCGGAGGGATACGTGCCCCAGCCGAAGGATCAAGGGGCTGGACAACTCGAGTCGCTCGACCCTGCAGCGCTATCCAAGACCTACAGTCAGCTAGTAGACGCGTTACACCAAGAGGCAGATCTGCCAAAGGATTTGGCCTATGTCGATCCGGCTCTGTTGGTGTTTGTGGCGCAGGTGCCCCATCGGTATAAGGGCACGTTGGCACAGCAGCAAGCTCTAGTCGGCTGCATCCGGTTATGGCTGATGGCTGATACGGAGGAGGAGGCGATCGCCGCCCTCCAAAAATCGGCTAACGCTTCAACGACGGCTCCGGCACTCCCGCCTGATTTTGCTAATCCTGAGGTCGAGCAATTGCTGCTGGCTCAGGTGAGCACAATCGCTGACCACTATGGCGGCTATCCCTATCAGCGAGAAGCGCTGCTGCACCTCGTGCAGGGATGGCGGCAGTTGCCTTCACGAGAAGCGGCGATCGCCTCTTTAGAGACAGACACGTCTGCACAAGCGCCCCTGAGCGTGCTGGATGCCGCGTTAATGCAGCAGATTCAGCAGTTTGCCAACCGCTACCAGAGTCGGGGTAACCAGCGCAACTGGCTCACCGAAGCCTATCGCCTTTGGCATGATCTGCCATCTCGGGCCGCGACGATTCAGCACCTAGGCATTGATGCAGCAGCGCTCACTGACGCCAATTCTGATGCGCTAGTCGATGTAGCGCGACAGTTGGATCGGAGCTTACTGCAATTTCTACAGCAGGTGCCGCTGCGCTATACCGAAACCGACGATCAGCGGGAGGCGCTGATGCGTCTGGTCGAGCTGTGGCATGGCTGGGGCGCTCGCCCTCAAACGTTGCAGCACTTGCTGAATCAACTCCGGTGCATGGAGCGCGCCTCTATCAACAGCCCCGATGCGCCCACCCCGCCGCAGCCGTTGCCCCTGTCCCTGCCCCCTCAGGAATGGACCCCTGATAATTTGCACTTGTTTGCGCCGATTCTTCCGGGTTGCCCCTATACCTGGGCTGACGCCACCCAAGGCGGCCTGTGGATGCCCCACAATCAAACCGTGGTTGATCGCATCATCCAAACTGCACGGCAGCTTCAGGCTGTGGGCGATCGCCTTCAGCGCCCCTGTCATATTGTGACTTGGCACTGCCCTAAGTTCGTCACTGCTACCATGGGCGATCGCGCCAGCCATCGTCATCCGCTAGGCGACGCTGTGAAACTCTATTGTCACAGCCTTTCAGCTCAGCAAGCATACTGGGCGCTAGATCCCTGGTGGCCCGGCAGCATTGGTCGCTACGCCACACATCCGATCTTGCTGCATCTTGACACCCGCCCCCACCGCGCCCGCTGGGTGCAATAGTGCTCAATGGAGAATGAAACTCACTTCAGTTTCGGGTTGAGAAAGCTGTGAGCGGATGTCAAAAGGACAACAGCTCAGTGGGTTGTGACCAGACTTTGGGTGATTGGCTGAGGGTCACTTCGTTTTGGACTGTAAGAGCAGCTCCATTAGATACTCATCATAAAATTGGCCTTGATTAGAAAACGCTTCATGTTCTGTCCCATAAATGCGGAACCCTAACGATTTGTAGAGTTGGATAGCAGCCTCCTGAGCGGTGACAACTGTGAGATGTATTCTACGCAAGCCAGTATCTCGTCGAGCACGGGCAAGGACTTCAGTTGCTAATGCCCGTGCAATGCCACGCCGCCGAACTTCGGGTCTAACATAGAGGCCAGCGATAAAGCCACGATGCTTTTCATTCGTTTCTTCAAACCGTGAAAAGCGTATGGTGCCGACCAGACTATCATCCGAAAAAGCACCAAGAATATAGGTGTCTTTAGATGCTTGAAGACGGGAAGCCATTGCTTCGAGTGGAAGCTTTTCTTCTTTTTCTGCGGGAGTGCCAAAGGCAGGGGGCTGTTCATGCAATGCAGCTAGACGGAGTGCTCGATATTCTCTAAGGTTTGCAGGCGTCAGTGTTAGTATCGTCATGCTCCATCTTGAGAGGTATCAAACACGACAACGTCGCGCGTGGCTGAACAATATCAATCATTAAGCAAACATCAATCAGAGATTCACACACGCTAGCCTCTGTCACTTGAAGCACGGGCTGATTCATTCAAAGACTGTGATTCATTTAAATTGGTTTGGATGTGAGCACCAACCGTAGCTTGGCGTGGACGAGATTTAACTGCGCTAGGCCCAAGTCCACATTCCCTTCTAGCACTACGCCCGTATTCAACAGGCGATCCAACAGTTCCAATATTGAAGGATTAGTAGAGGGCGACCCAGGGTAATAGCTGCCTGCTTTGGGAAGCAGCGTGCCGATATCGCCTAGATCAATATTGAGATCGGCAGGATCAACCTCAAACACCTTGCACAGATGCACGACTTGTTCTTCCAGCTTGCGGAGGCTTTCGGCAGCGCGATCTAGGTCTTTGTCGCTCAGTTCACCCTCATCCATCCGCCGGATCACCTGCGCTTCCATAAGCTGCCGCACTAGCTCGATGACTGTCAGCAGCAGCGGTGCTAGTCCCGAGTCCTTGCTGACAGAGGGTGCTAGCCCATCACTGGGAGTAAGCTGAATCGGAGCAGGAAACGCATCGAGGGACATGGCAGCACACTATTTGAAACACATCGGCGGAGATTGAGGGCATTCTTCAGCCTAAACGTCCTGAAAAGTAAGGCTAAAAAGGAGGTTGGGTCTTTCCATGTCTTTCCATATTGGCATGAACGAATGGAGAGATGGCAAGCGTAAATGCTGGCAGATACCCTCGAAATCGCTTATAGCGTGGGCGATCGCCCATAGCCACAACGTTTCTAGCCTAACCGTAGGGAATCAGCCACGTGGGCGAACCTAGAGAGAGACATAGGCAAGCCTAGAACAGTGTGATGGAGCCCCTGCAGTGCCGGGGCTCCATCGCATTTTCATCGTGCCATTGAGACAGAGCCGCCTAACCCGAGACTATTCCAGAATAGAGCGCATCTCTTTCAATTCAGTTTCCATGCGCTCTAGCTTAGCGTGGAGGGTGCGGTTTTCTTCGAGTAGCTTGACTGTCTCGGCGGCAGGCAGGGCGGGACGGGCGCTGAGATAGGGGTCATTTTCCCACCAGTTGATGCCGATTTCTTTGGCTTTGTCTACCGAAGAGACGAGGAGCCGAATGCGGATGCTCAACAGCTCGGTAGAGCCCACGGATACCGTGATGTCACCCGCAATCACAATTCCTTTATCGAGCACCCGCTCTAAAACATCCGCGAGGCTAGAGCCGCCCGTAGCGGTGGATAGGGTGCGGTTGGGGCTGATGGGGGAGGGCAGCGTTGCGTTCATGCGCGTTTCTTCTCTTTCAGTGCAGGAGGGGGTGAAGGGACGGCAGAGGCCTTAGATACAGTAGATACAGCCGTTGCCATGACTGGTGCGTTGTCGTCGGTGAGGGCGATCGCCACCTCTGATTCACCAGCCTCATCGCAAATCATGTCATTAAACACTTCCCACAGCAGCCGCGTCGCCTCTGTCACAGACAGCCCGCTGCGCGACAGCAACACATCATGGCAGACGTCTCGGAATTCAGGATTTTCGGGCGTCACCACAATGTCGTGTTCGTGACAGATTTTGGCGATCATGAGTCCTGCCCGCAGCCCCGATGCCGTTTCGCCGCTAACGCGACCGCGATAGGTGCGAATCAGGGTGACAATGATGGCGGCGCTTTCCCGATCAATCCCCGTTTTGTTGAGGGTGATTTCTTGTTGAGTCAGCTCATCGGGCTCCGGCATGTGGATGGTGATGAGGCGATCGAGCAGGGCATCTTGCGTGGCATGAACGCCGCAATACTCATCGGGGTTAGAGGTGAAAATGGCGCGAAAATCGGGATGGACGCGCACATACTCAGTGCGATTGGCGGTGGGCGGCAGCACTAGCAGTTTTTCCTCTAGCGCCGACAGCAGGACGTTGTTCACCTCAGGACGAGAGCGGTTGAACTCGTCATAGACCAGGGTGAAGCCGTCGCGGCAGGCCAGCGTCAGACGGGAATCGACCCACTGCTGCTGCAATTCGTCTTCAACTTTAACGACGCTGTGAATGTAGTTATCGACAACTTTCTTGCGCTTGTAGCCTGTTTGCCCGCCAATTAGGTCAGAGGTCTTGAATTCATCGTCTCCAAACAGCAGCATCATGGGGCGGCTGAGGAGGTCGGCGAGGTGAAGGGCGAGGGTGGTTTTTCCGGTGCCTGCCGGGCCGCGCAGGTGGATGGAATACCCCGATTCGAGATAGCGCAGGGCGCGTAGGGCAACCCGATCGAGGGCGGGGGTGCTGACAAAACGCCGGGGGCGAGCTTGCAAAACAGTGGTCACAGGCTTAGTTCCTCTGGAATGAGATAGATGCGATCGCGCTGGACGATCATGCCTTTTTTGATCAGCGATCGCAGCACATCAACGGCTTGAAATCGGTTAATGCTCAGGGCAGACTCTAGTTCTGTGAGGCGGGCGCCCTGCCGCTCATGCACCAAGTTAAAGATTTCTTCTTCTAGGGTGCGGGAGTTGGGCTGCATGGGTTTGGTTTTGATGGGGCGCTCCGTGGCTTCCATCACGGTCACCATCGCGGTGGGCGGCTTTATATCCGACGGCGCTGAAAGTTGCTCTGCTAGTTGATCGAGCGCCAGGGGCATCGCCTCTTCTGCAATGCCCCACACCGACTGGCGCAGGTCGTCACAGAAGTGATGCAGGGTCTCGCGGAAGGCGGCGAACTCCTGCCGTAGGGCTGCGGCGTGAGCTAACCGCTGGGTGCGGCTCTGGCTCAGCAGAACCGAAACCTGCTGGGCGCGATCGCCCCGTTCTTGTTCTAACTGAGCGAGGTAGGTTTGCACGTCTGCCTGCAGGGCGCTCACATAGTCGGTGAGGTCTTGCAGCAGCACCTGCCGCATCTGCACTCGCTGCTGAGTGTTGTCCAACAGGAGCGATCGCACCTCTGCGCGAATCGCGTCTACCTGGCTTTGCAGCACTTCACGCAACTCGGCCGTAGACTGAGACAGCCCTTGGTGAAAGCTGTCTAACTCCTGCAACAATTGCTGCCGCATGAGCGATCGCTCGGCGGCGATGACCGAGACAAATTCTGATGTTTCAGCTTGAAGCGTTTGCCGAAACTGGTGCAACTCTGCATGAAGCTGGGTTGCCATGGCTCCGCGCTGCTGGTGCAGGGTCTCCAACAATGCGTGCACTTCGTGTTGCCGAGCAGCTAAATCTTGTTGGCGCTGTTGGCGTAACGCTTGCCATTGCGCGTGTAATGCAGCCACAGAAACCTCCTATTTTGAATGGAGCAGTGACGCTAAGGTCATGACATGAATGGGTTAGGACTAAAGCCCGTTGGGCGATGGCCTAGAGAGCGTGGGCGATCGCCCACGCATCAATCTTCAAAATCTGACGGATCTTGACAGGTGGGGTTGACCGCGCCCATGGGCTAGATTGACTCGGTCAACCGTAACGAGATTCATGCGCAGGCGATCTGAGATGACGTGCTGACGTGTTGACAATTACTAGGAGGAAGGAACCGCCGCTTGAGAGGTCAGGCCGACGGCTTCTGCATACTTCAAGTAGGTTTCAACCGATGCAATCACGACACGGGCTTCGATTGCCAACAGCTCGATCCCAACCAATGAAACGCGAACCCAGGCATCGATAACGATACCTTTGTCAAGAATGCGGTCAACCACTTCAGCAAGGCTAGAGGAGGAGTTTACTTTTTCGACTGCCATGATTTTTTCACCTAGGGTTTGAATGATTTTCGAGGAACTCGTGGACTCGATTCGATAGGCCACGAGCCATAACAGCTCACTCGAAGCTGTGACAGAATCACGCTTTCAAGTGAGATAAACCAATCATTCCCTGCGATCTCTCATCACTAACGGAGTGCCTAGAAGATTACAAAACTTCATTGCCAAAGGGCGATCGCCCCCGTGAGTTCCGCAAAAACCGCATTACAAAGCTCAGCTTTAACACATGTATTTTCAGCAGAAACCCATAGCCTTTTTATTGGTTTTTTAACATGATGAATAGTTGGCGTTGATCTATAAATTCTTTCAAATTTGGAGTAGCAAAACTGATTCTTATAGCGCAAAGTTTCACTGAATAGAATTAATGGAAAAGGACAATTTTTGCAGAAATCTCTTTGAAAACCCCTGGCAAAATGACGCTGGGTGACTCTAACCATGTGAAGATTTTGAAAGGTACTGCTGTTCCCTCAACGCCCGCTGCTGTATATCACTGTGAGATTTAGACGCGAGATTGGGCCGCAGGTTCAAGCCGGGCGCTGTGAGGTTGATTTGTGGAGGCTAACCCAGCCTGTATGGTGTGGATCTTGCACCCCATGTGTGGGATCTCCGGCAAAGTTTCGGTGCAAATTATTCAGTGGAGAGGGTTGGGCGATGGGGTTAGAACGTGGGGCAACCAATGCCAATTGATCGGCGCAACGGCAATATGGCTTGGGCCTCTGTGTTAGTGGAAACGCTGACGAGGCTGGGGCTGCAAACGGCAGTAGTGTGCCCTGGGTCGCGATCTGCACCGTTGGCGATCGCCCTGGCTCAACATCCCACCGTTGAGGCCATTCCCGTGCTCGATGAGCGCTCTGCTGCCTTTTTTGCCCTGGGCATGGCACGGCGTACCCATCGGGCTGTGGTGCTGATTTGCTCCTCGGGAACTGCGGGAGCTAATTTTTACCCAGCGGTGATTGAAGCGCGGGAGGGGCGAGTGCCGCTGCTGGTGTTAACGGGCGATCGCCCGCCAGAACTGCGCGACTGCAACGCCGGACAAACGATCGATCAGCAAAAGCTATTTGGCAGCTATGTCAATTGGTATCACGAGCTGGCGACGCCCGCAGTGGATCGGCTCGCGTATCTCCGGCAGACGGTGATCCACGCCTGGGAGCGATCGCACCATCTGGTGCCGGGGCCGGTTCACCTCAACTGTCCCTTTCGCGACCCCCTTGCGCCGGTGACGCAGCCAGACCTGGCGAAATCGCTGATAGATTGGGATGAGACTGAGTTTTTTGCCGGGGTGAACCCCACGGTTGGGCTGGATATCTGCAGTACCCCCCTCATGCCGATCGCCCCAGTCCAGTTTCATCGCCCCGAGACGCCCCAGGGCATCATCATTGCTGGCCCCGCTCAGCCGACTGATCCGGAAGGCTACTGTCGGGCGATCGCCCATCTCGCCAAAACCCTGGGCTATCCTGTGCTGGCCGAAGGGCTGTCTCCGGTGCGCAATTATGCGCCGCTCAACCCTTACCTGGTCTGTGCCTACGATGCTATTCTGCGCCACCCGACGCAGCGCACCACGCTCCAGCCTGAGGCAGTGATCCGCATTGGCGAAACCCCCACAAGCAAAGAGCTGCGGGGTTGGTTGCAAGAGACCCAGCCGCGCCAGTGGGTTGTGGATGTGGGCGATCGCAACCTTGACCCGCTACACCTCCGCACCACGCATCTGCGCTGCACCGTTCAGGCTCTCGGGGCGAGCCTTGCCGCAGACCTACCAGCACCACTCAGCCCCTATCTAACCCAGTGGCTAAAGGCTGAAACCTCTGCACAGCAGACTCTCCACACCCGCTTTCACCAAGCTCAAGACTGGGTCGAGGCCAAGGCCGTGTGGGTGTTGTCTCGTCATCTGCCTGCCCGTACGCCATTGTTTATCGCCAATAGTCTGGCCGTTCGCTATGTGGAATGGTTCTGGCAGCCCAGTGGGTCACAGGTGCAGCCCTACTTTAACCGGGGCGCAAACGGCATCGACGGCACCCTATCCACGGCGTTGGGCATGGTGCAGGGCTCAGGCCACGGGGCCAGAGCGTCTGGTGTGCTGCTCACGGGCGATCTGGCGCTGCTGCACGACACCAATGGTTGGTTGATTACGCCTTGGCTGCGGGGCCACCTCACCATTGTGCTGATTAACAACAACGGTGGCGGCATTTTTGAAACCCTGCCCATCGCCCAGTTCGACCCGCCCTTTGAAGACTTTTTCGCAACGCCTCAATCAGTGGATTTTCGTCAACTCTGCCAGGTTTATGGGGTAGAACACGTGGCGATTCACTCCTGGCAGCACTTCGCGGACAGCCTCACCCACTTGCCGGACTCCGGGGTCAGGCTGTTAGAGGTAAGGTGCGATCGCAAAACCAACGCTCGCTGGCTACACCACACTCTAAATTCCCAGCCATCTGATGCATCAGACGTAACCTGAGATATGAAAGGATAGAACTTCAGCATTCACCCTAATTTTCGAACCCGAAGCCGAACCCCAAACCCAAATCCCCAAACCCAAATCCCCAAACCCAAATCCCATGTGGACATCCGCCAAATCCTACACCGACATTCTGTATCACAAGGCTGATGGCATCGCCAAAGTCACCATCAACCGCCCCCACAAGCGCAATGCCTTTCGCCCCAAAACCATCGTGGAGCTCTACGACGCTTTTGTAGATGCGCGGGAAGATCCGACTATTGGCGTGGTGCTGCTGACGGGGGCTGGGCCGCATACCGACGGCAAGTATGCCTTTTGCTCCGGCGGCGACCAGAGCGTGCGGGGCAAGGCGGGTTATATGGATGAGGAGGGCATTCCCCGGCTCAATGTATTGGATTTGCAGCGGCTGATTCGCTCCATGCCGAAGGTGGTGATTGCGCTGGTGGCAGGCTATGCCATTGGTGGCGGTCATGTGCTGCATCTAGTCTGCGACCTCACCATTGCCGCAGATAATGCCATCTTTGGGCAAACGGGGCCAAAAGTGGGCAGCTTTGATGGGGGCTTTGGGGCGAGCTATCTGGCGCGCATTGTGGGGCAAAAAAAAGCGCGCGAGATCTGGTACCTCTGTCGCCAATACACAGCACAGCAGGCAGAAGCCATGGGCTTAGTGAACTGTGTAGTGCCGGTCGATCAGCTTGAGGCTGAGGGCGTGCAGTGGGCACAAGAAATTTTAGAGAAGAGCCCCATTGCCATTCGCTGCCTTAAATCGGCGTTTAATGCTGACTGCGACGGGCAGGCGGGGTTGCAGGAACTAGCCGGGAACGCCACGCTGCTTTACTACATGACCGAGGAAGGGGCCGAGGGCAAGCAGGCGTTTTTGGAAAAGCGCCCCCCCGACTTTCGTCAATATCCCTGGTTGCCTTAGCGGGTTGGCCATGAAGTGGATGAGAGGAGGGGCGATCGCCCTCCTCTCATCCACTTCATCCCCTGTCAGTTCGGTAAATTTCTAACCCTCGCTATAAGGCTGGCTGAGCTGTTGCGGCTTACGCGCCTGCACTGATCTCGTAGAGCTCTAACGGCAAGCCATCTGGGTCCTTGAAGAAGGTGAAGCGCTTTCCCGTTAGGGCATCTAACCGAATGGGCTCTACGGCAATGGTCTGAGCCGTCAACAGCGCCACCGCTTCATCCAAATTCGCTACGGCAAAGGCGAGGTGGCGCAGCCCGCAAGCTTCGGGATATTGCGCCCGTTGAGGCGGATTGGGGAAGGAGAACAGCTCGATTTGAGTGCAGTCGTCCACCCGGAGATCAAGCTTATAGGATTGGCGATCGCCCCGATAGGTTTCTTGCAGCACCGCAAACCCCAACTGTTCTACATAAAATCGTTTGGAGCGCTCATAGTCAGAGCAAATAATCGCCACATGATGAATGCCTACCAATTTCATCAATACGCTCCTCGGCCTAAAGGTAAGAACCATCAGACTTAATGCCGTCTATTCCTGTCTATTCCTAGAGAATCAAACCCCAAAGAATCAAAGTTAATCAAATTAAAACTAACCTAACCCAACGTCGGTTTGGCAAATGCCTAAGCCGTGCTGTCCGCAACGCAGAGGGAACTCCTGAGAAACAAAGTCCACGGGTAAAGCTGAAACCCTTGATAGTTAGACCTTTTGTTTCTGTGCAGCTTCCTGCCCTCTGGCATTAGAGACTCACGTTAATCTGAGAGATTTTCATCGCCTGTTCCCCAGCATTTGTGCTCAGTCGCCTGCTGTGCAACCCGTCTCAACCCTCCTCAGCATCAGCGATATGATTAATACAGATGAATTCTGGACAGGCAGGATGGATATTGCAGCAGCGCTGCCGGTATTTGTAGTGACATTGCGCGAGGGTGTGGAAGCGGCACTGGTGGTGGGCATCGTGCTGGCCTATCTCCGCAACGCTGGGGCAACTCGCCTCAACCCCTGGGTGTATGGTGGCATTGGCGTGGGGGTTGCCAGCAGCGTGGCGATTGGCGTAGCGCTGCGGCAGGTGCTAGGCTGGGTAGCGGGCGCAGATCAGGGCTATGGGCAGGTGCTAAAGCTGTCGTTAGAAGCCCTGTTTGGGGTGGTGGCGATCGCCCTTCTGAGTTGGATGCTGGTGTGGATGACTCAGCAGGCACGGGGGATGAAGGCAGACGTTGAGGGCACCCTCTCTACCGTATTGGGTCAACAGCAGTCGGGCTGGGGCGTGTTTGGTCTGATTTTGATTGCGGTGCTGCGCGAAGGCTTTGAGACGGTACTCTTTGTCTCGGCGCAGTTTGAGCAAGGCTGGATGCCGGTGCTAGGGGCGATCGCCGGGTTCACGGGCGCGGTGCTCATTGGTATTGCGCTATTTCAGTTGGGCATTAAGATCAACTTGCGTCGATTCTTTCAAACCATGGGCGTGCTGCTGCTGCTCATTGTGGCCGGGCTGGTGGTGTCGGTGCTTCGCCATGTGGATGGGGCGATCGCCCTGTGGGCACAGCTGAATCCCGATGCAGTGCGCTATTGCGTGACAGCGGGGTCTGGCTCTTGCCTGCTAGGCCCGCCAGTGTGGAACCTAAGTCAGATTCTGCCCGACCGCGCGTTTCCGGGTGTGGTGCTCAAGGCTCTGCTGGGATACCGCGATCGGCTGTTTTTGGGACAGGCGATCGCCTATGTGGGCTTCCTCTCCACCGTAGGCACGCTCTACTGGCGCAGCCTCCAGCACGCCACTGCTGCGATGCCTCCAGCCACTGCAAAGCCACCAGCGATAGCTCCCCCACAGTAGAACTCGCATGAGATCTAGCAAAGCAGCGCGTTCTATTAACGCCGACGATTAGATTGTGAACGGTCAGTGCAGGCACCCATGGGTTCACGAACCAAAGATTTTCCGACAATCTACCGTTGGAAAATTGAAGGGAAAAATTGGATGCTTTAGAATGTTGAGAAGTATGAAAGTAATAGTGCGATCGCCCGTCCGCTTAGGACGCTTGCTGCTCCATCAGCAGAGTTCATGTCGTGTGCAAACCCGAGCACAGCACCCAAGTACCGCAAGGATGCAACAGAACGACAGGCTTTCTGAAGGGATAGGGGTTCATTGACCTATGCGCGCTGCCCTGGGTTTGAGAGAATACCGAGTCCCAAATACCAAGTCACAAATGCCAAGTCACATACTGTCTACAGCTCTCACAACTGCAGGCTCCTTTGCTCACAGCAGCGATAGCGGCTCCTGCACAAGATAGGGTAGACACGTAGTCGATAAAATTTCTAGCGAAGGTTTGCCATGTCAGTAGAAACATTAGAAAAGCGCTCTGTTACTCCTGATAAGTCCGCCTCCAAAAAACCTGCTCCCCGATACAAAGTGCTGTTGCACAACGACGATGTCAACAGCATGGAGTATGTGGTGCAAGTATTGATGAAAACTGTATCTGGGCTAACGGCACCTCAGGCCGTAAACATCATGATGGAAACGCACATGAACGGTGTAGGACTGGTGATTACCTGCGCCCAAGAACACGCCGAGTTTTATTGCGAAACGCTCAAGAATCATGGCCTCACCAGTACTATCGAACCCGATGAGTAAGTTGACCAACGCCATCGTTTGGTGCGATCGCACGTTTGCGCAACCTTCGGCAGTTCCTCAACAGGCGATGATTTTGGAGCAGGGGCGCAGAGTTGCCACACTCCAGAATTATTGCAACAAGCTCTCCCCCGCCCCTTTGTCATGGTTGTGTGATGTTTGGAATTTATCAACAAAGTCAGCTCAGAATTGAAGTAGATGCATCCGAGTCGAAAATTAGTCAATGCTTGCTGCGACCTGAACAAATTCGCCAGTGGATGCTCCCAAATCGACTCTCTCCCGATCTCCCTAATGCATTGACAGTGGGGATGCAGTTTACAAGCTGGCTTGGCCCAGTTGCGGTTGTTCATCGGGTGGAACAGGCCTCAACTCGTTGCTTGTGGCTGTTGCTGAGCCAAGGCATTGATGGCTATCACCGCTGGCAGTGGGGCGATGGCTGGGTGCAATCCTCCATTGAAGGCGTGTCGATGCTGCCGCTCAATCTAGGACAAACTGTGTCGCTGCTTAATCTGCGGCGAGTGCTTGCAGATACCCACAATGCGTAGTTCTGCTCTAGAGATTTAGCAGGGTGATAATCGTCTTGCAGTAGTGCTTCAAGCGCCATACCAACCAAAACCATACCAACCAAAACCATACCAACCAAAAACATACCAACCAAAACCATACCAACCAAAAACAATGAGCCGTGGATAATCCACGGCTCATTGTTTTTAGGTTAAGCACAGCTTATTTGGTCACGAGAGAAACCCGTCTTAAAATCGATTGGTTTCTCTAGGTAAACCACCACCATCGCCAAACCCGGGCTGGTTTAGGAAGAGGTTTTTAGCTGCATCATTTTGGTACAGGCAATCAATCTTGGGTCGCTCATTGGGGCGATCGATATCGCCCGTGAAGCCAAAGGTGTTCAGCCGTTGACGACACTGCTTCACATCATTCGAACTTACCAAATTCTTACGTTCTAGAATTGACCAGTTGGTGCTCCGCAGCACGCATCCGGGCTGCATCATTGGCTGAGATACATAGACGTTGAAGGGGTTGAGTGTCACAAAGGCGCGCAGATCCATCGTGATGGAGCTGGCACCATAGCTCGCACATAGTTCCGCGTTTGGGGCGCTGCGGTCAATGACCTCCCGTGAGGCGACGTTTTCAACACCAAAGTTCGCCGTCGAGCTGAAGGCGATTCCTAGCCCAATCCCCAAAATAAACACAGCCGCCATCACAGCGACTGAGGCATAGCTAAATGCTGCCGCAATAGGTGACTTGCTCTGTGGCTTGTCCACAGGCGGCCTAGGCAATGTGCTTCTGGGTGGCATGCTGTTTCTTCGTCTCATATCTGAGATGAACGGGTAGGTAAATGGATAGTCAAGACTTGGGTCATTAAACCACATAATCTTATCCAATAGTATAGCTGCTGCGTCCTAAAATCGTCAGGCTTGATGCGCTGAGGAAGGCTTCGAGAAATTCATTGGGCGATCGCCCGAAGCCGTTGAGTTAGCAGGAGGCAGGGTGTCTCTGCCCCCATCCCCTCTAAGCCTGTACACAGACTTTACCTTTACATAGGCCTAGACCAGCCTCTGGACGCGGAGGGAAGACCTCTGAGATTGGGGGCTAGAACTCAGCCCCGTGCAGCAGAAGGCGTAAAGAAATGTCAAAATTAAAGCGTCGCAGGATGGCGATCGCCATTATCCCTGCTCCTCGCGTTTCTCTAAGCGGGTTTGCCGAGTGTGTTTCTAACCATCTGCCGCGTCTTTTGCACTCAATATTCCGAGGTTTGCCGTCTGTGACTTCCCAGCCCTCTTTAAAGTTCCTCCGTTCTTCCCACTCTGGCTCGTTGAAAACGCTGTTCAGCGACAGCCTAACGGTCTTTTGGGGAGACTGGCTTGATTTGCGGGTGCGCGCCCCCCAAGTCATAGCGTCCGGCTTGGTGTCGCCGCTGATCTATATTCTGGCGTTTGGGCTGGGGCTGGGGAGCGCCCTCGACTCAGCGATGGAGCCGCCTGTGGGAGACAGCTACCTCCAGTTCATTCTGCCGGGAATGGTGGCATTGTCGTCGATGACCATTTGTTTTGGTGGCACGACGTTTTCGATCTGCGGGGAGCGGCTGTATAGCAAAACGTTTGAGGAGATTTTGTTGCTGCCGTCTCCGCCACTGGCTTTGTTTTTGGGGAAGATGCTCGCGGGCGTGGTGCGAGGGCTGATGACTTCTGTGTCGGTGGTGGCGATCGCCCTCCTCTTTACCCGCAACCTTAACTTTCTCAGCCCGCTGTTTTTGCTCGTGCTGGTGCTCAACTGCGCCGTGTTTGCCGGGTTGGGCGTGATTGTGGGGCTCAACGTGAAGTCGTTGGAAGAAGTGGGACTGCTCAACAACTTTTTGATTGTGCCCATGTCGTTCTTGGGGGCTACGTTTTTCGACCCGGCAACGCTGCCGCTGGTGCTCAAGGGGATCGTTTACCTGCTGCCTCTGACATACACAACAACGGCACTGCGAGCGGCGGTGTATGAGCCATTGGCTCGCTTTCCCTGGTACAGTATTGCGGTGTTGCTGGTCGCGGCGATCGCCCTCTCTGCGATCGGCGCCTATCAGTTCTCTCATCAAAAAGATTGAGGGCTGGTCGGCGGTCAACAAAAAGCTGCAACATCCTAACCCTTAACCCACAACCCCTAATACCCAACTCTCAAATGGCATCTGACGATCTCCGTGCAACTCGAATTGAAAAAGCCCAGCAGCTGCGAGACCTCGGCTTTAATCCCTATGCATACCGTTGGGATGTGACGCACAATGCTGCTGAGTTGCAGGATAAATATGCGGACTTAGAGAATGGGGCAGAAGTGGGGGATGAAGTGGCGATCGCCGGTCGCATTATGAACCGCCGCGTCTTTGGCAAGCTGGCGTTTTTCACCCTACAAGATGAGACAGGCACCCTCCAGCTCTACCTCGATAGGCAAACTATCCAAGACGGCATGGCCGATACGGATGCAGAGGCCTTTGACCACCTTAAAACCCTGACCGATGCCGGAGACTTCTTTGGGGTGCGGGGCACCCTTAAGCGCACCGATAAGGGCGAGTTGTCGATCAAAGTTAACCAATACGCCATTCTCACAAAGTCGCTTCAACCCCTGCCCGACAAGTGGCATGGGTTAACCGACGTCGAAAAGCGCTACCGCCAGCGCTATGTAGATTTAATTGTTAACCCCGAGGTGCGCAATACCTTTCGGCGGCGGGCGCAAATCACCACCAGCATTCGCCAGTTTTTGACCCAGCGCGACTTTCTAGAAATTGAAACTCCGGTGTTGCAAAGTGAGGCAGGCGGCGCAGATGCTCGCCCCTTCGTCACTTATCACAACACCCTGGACATGGAGTTGTACTTGCGAATTGCCACCGAGCTGCACCTGAAGCGGCTAGTGGTGGGCGGATTTGAGAAGGTGTTTGAAATTGGTCGCATTTTTCGCAATGAGGGTATCTCCACCCGCCACAATCCCGAATTTACCTCGATTGAGGTGTATTGGGCCTATGGCGACTATCACGACATGATGGCGCTAACGGAGGAGTTGATTGTGGCGGTGGCGCAGTCGGTTTGCCCCTCGCTGGCGCTTACCTATCAAGGGCAACCGATCGATCTCACCCCGCCCTGGCGACGCGTGTCGATGCACGAGATTGTGCAAGACGCAATAGGGGTTGATTTTGCTCAGTTTCAGTCGTTGGATGAGGCCAAAGCGGCAGCGACAGCGGCGGGCATTACCAACCTTGACAAGTGCGATGCAATTGGACGGGTGCTAAATGAAGCGTTTGAGCAAAAGGTGGAACCCACGCTGATTCAACCCACGTTTGTTACCGACTATCCGGTAGAGATTTCGCCCTTGGCGAAGCCCCACCGCAGTAAACCGGGTCTGGTAGAGCGCTTTGAACTATTCATTGTGGGACGAGAGACGGCCAATGGGTTCTCTGAGCTAACGGACCCCATCGATCAGCGCCTGCGGTTTGAGGCGCAGGCTGCCCGCAAAGCCGCAGGCGATTTGGAGGCGCACGAGGTGGATGAAGACTTTTTGCTGGCGCTGGAGTATGGCCTGCCGCCTACGGTGGGCATGGGCATGGGGATTGATCGGTTGGCAATGCTGCTGACAGACTCCGCTAGCATTCGGGATGTGATTGCGTTCCCGCTGTTGAAGTCTGGGAAGGACGCCGCTGAGGCCGAACCGTCGCCCTAAGGGAAGACTGCTCGGCGAGGGTGCAGCATACTCGCGCGGTTAGGGGCTAAGGCGATCGCCCATCACCAGCGCATTTCCCCCTAGCCCAATCTGCGAGAGCCAGGCTTGGGTAAGACGGGGCGATCGCAACTGAACTATCGTCAGGTGAGCATAGGCGGGTTGCTGAATCAGGGCCGGGTATTTTCTGCGGTTTCGTCGGTAGGTTTTCAGCATCCACAGCAAGATAGAATCGTGGCTCAAAAACGCTTTTGAAAAGGTCTCCCGGTTGCCATTCCACAGGGGGACTTGGTAGAGCGATCGCCGTAGAGTCCGTCGCCATAACCGTCGCAGCACAACTCCAAATGAGTAATCTAGAAAAACCACCGTATCGGCCCACTGCCAAACCAAATCTCGCACTTGACTATAGTTCCATCGATAACCCAGCGATCGCCCGACAGAGCCGCCGCTACGCGCTCACGAAAGCAATCGTCTGAAATCGGCGTCCAATTAGGCTCCCAATGCAAGGCATCCAATTCAATGTGGGGAATCTGCAAACGCTGTGCGACCTAATGGGCCAGGGTTGTCTTTCCCGAGCCAGTTGTGCCTACAATCGAAATTCGCTGACCGCAGTACCCATCCATACCGTGTCTATTTTCATGGGCGCTTACCCTAAGTCTCTAGCCAGAGAGATGTCAACATTTTACATTCCTTAATGTAATCTAAGGATGAATGCGTTCATTGAGGAAGTAGGTTCATGGCAGACGGTTTGTTTGGCCGGCGGCAGTTGATTGCAGGCACGCTGGCGGCTGGATTCGCGATGGCGGTGCGCCCCATTGCGGCTGCGACCATCACCACCGATACCGATGGGCTGATTGCAGGTCAGGTCAATATCCCCGTGGCAGATGGAGAAATTCCGGCCTATCGCGCGATGCCCGAGTCTAGCGGCAACGTGCCGGTGGTGCTGGTGGTGCAAGAAATCTTTGGGGTGCATGAGCACATTCAGGACGTTTGCCGCCGCTTTGCTCAGTTGGGCTATTTGGCGATCGCCCCTGAACTGTTTTTTCGGCAAGGCGATGTCTCTCAGCTCACCAGCATCGATGAGATTCGCCCGATTGTGAATGAAGTGCCCGATACTCAGGTGCTTTCAGACTTAGATGCAGCGGTGCTATGGGCTAGCGCCAATGGGGGTGACACGGAGCGTCTGGGGGTCACCGGATTTTGTTGGGGCGGTCGGATCACCTGGCTTTATACCGCACATAATGCTGGCGTTAAGGCCGGAGTCGCTTGGTATGGCCGCTTAGTGGGCGATTCTACGCCGCTGCAGCCAACCTATCCTGTTGATGTAGCGGCATACCTCAAAGCACCTGTGCTGGGGCTCTATGGCGGGGAAGATACGGGTATTCCGCTGACGACCGTAGAGGAAATGGAAGGGGCGATCGCCGCCGCCAACAGTGCATCTGAATTTGTAATCTATCCCGATGCACCCCACGCGTTCCACGCGGACTATCGCCCCAGCTACCGCGAAGAGGCAGCCCAAGATGGCTGGGAGCGTTTGCAAGCTTGGTTCCGCCAAAACGGCGTGGCGTAATGGATTGACGGGCAGCGTCTGCGACATTGAGATTGATCGAACCTGCCAATCGCAAAAGTCCAGTGCGTAAACCAGCTCTAGGCACGAGCGCCTGTTTACTCCTGCATCGCAGGGTTGAACAGGCGCTCGTTTTTGTCTGGTTGCACTGCCCTGCCCCCCCGGCAGTGAAGCCTCTGGTTTTTGTAGAACCCTGTGAGCGAAGAAACCCACAGGAATAATCGGCCTTGCCCACCGTTGGGTTGCTTTAGCAAACGCTGGCTTCTAATGTTTTCTAGAGCCGGGTTGCATTAACCCTGCATGAAAACTTCTAATTGACGTGTTAGCCGATCTATCATCGTTTCATCAGTGCTGAGGGCTGTTCGAGCTTCTGCTTCGATCCGCTGCACAGTTTCAGGGGCAAAGCCTAGCAGGGTGATTAGCTTCTGATACTCATCCGCTTCGTCGGCGTTAATGAGCGCTTCTTCGGGAGTGCGCGAGCTAGAGCTAATCACCTCATATCCGAGTTGCAGCACCAGTTCTTTTTCTGCTGCTGTTTGCAGTTTGGGGATCAGTTCTTCTAGCGGAATGTTTTGCATCATGTAATCGCGCAGCTCTTGCCGGAGCGATTGCATTTGGGGTGCATCGGCAGCAAACATGCCACTAAACCGATCAAGCATGAGATCGACTTCTTCTTCGGCTAGGTTGCCGTCGGCCCACGCCATCGAGGCCACAATGCGCAGAATGTTCATTTGGCTCGGGCTGATGGATGGGGGCGGTGGAGTAGGGAGCGGCATGGGTTAGAATCCTCCAGATACAGTTGAGGGTGGTGATACTGGCAAACCTACCACACCCCTTTCACTAGGCTCAGTTGCTCAACAAAATGTTCCAGAGTTGGTTACATGCCGTTACAACAAGCCATGGCTCTGGCAGATGTGAATTCACTTGAGCCTATGACTGTGAGGCCACCAAAACGGGGGATGCTTCGCCCGTGGCTACAGCACTCACATCCTATGAGCGGCGATCGCCCCCTTTCCCCAAGATCAAACCAAAAAGATCAAACCAAATCACTGGGAACGATGCCAATCCACCCCTTGAGCGCCGTGGCTTGGGCGTCTGTGGGGTGGTCAACGGGCACCAGTTTATAGCTGGTGGGGCGCGGTGCGGCAAGCGTCAGCGAGACGGTGCGCAAGTCGTCTTGATGGAAAAAGGTGAGGTGAAGGCGATCGCCCACGGCATAGTCCTTAAGGCGATCGCCCCACTGGTCAGCCGTCACCCGCAGCCCATCCAGCGCAAGCAGCTCATCGCCCGCATCCAGTCCGGCCTGCTGCGCTGGTGAGTCGTATTCCACAAACTTAATGACATCGCGTCCCGAGTCACTTTTCAGCGTCAGACCAGTAAAGGGCGGCAGGTTGGTTGTCTCATCGGGCGTTAGCGCTAGCCCAAAGGGTGCCAAGTATTCGTTAAAGGGCAATTCCTCAGTCGTGTGCAGATAGCGCTGAAAGAAGTGGCGCAAATCGACGTCTGCGACCGACGCAATCATAGATTCCAGATCATCAGGCGTAAAACCGACCTCGTCTTTGCCAAAGCGCTGCCACATGTGCCGCATCACGTCGTCCATTGAGCGCTGATTCTGATGGCGATCGCGAATGAGCAGATCTAACAACAGCGTCACCATTTCCCCCTTCAGGTAGTACGACATCTGATTGTTGTCGCTGTTAGCATCCCGCCGATATAGCTTAATCCAGGCATCAAAGCTCGACTCACTCAAGGGTTGAACAGCGCGCCCCGGCGTAGTTATAAAGCGAGTGATTTCTTTGCCCAGTGCTTTGAGATAGGTGGGCGCGTCATAGATGCCCGCTCGCAGGGGAATGGCTAGGTCGTAGTAACTGGTAGTGCCTTCGCTAAACCAGAGCGACGGCGTGTAGTTTTCCTGGTCGTAGTCAAATACTTCTAGCGCTTTGGGGCGAATTCGCTTAATGTTCCACAGGTGAAAGAACTCATGTGCGACAAGCTGCATGAATCGGTGGTAGCGATCGTCCGAGCGAAACGCAAACCGGGCATAGTTGAGGGTGCAGCTATCTTTGTGTTCTAGCCCGCCAAAGCCTTGGGTAGACAGATGTAGCAAAAACAGATAGCGCTCGTAAGGCAACCCACCAAACAGCGCACTTTCCGTTTCGATAATCTGGCGTGTGTCTTCTAGCAGATGCTCTGGCTCGTAGTTGCCGCGCCCCCAAATCGCAAACTCATGCGGCTTTCCCAACACGTCAAAGGCGTAGACCTGATGTTCTCCCACTTCGACGGGGCAGTCCACCAGGGTGTCAAAATCGGCCGCTTCAAAGATGCGAGCGCCAACCGTGCTAGGCGTTGCCGTCTCAGAAGAAATCGCCTGCAGCGCGGTTGTAATGTGCCAGGTTGAGCGAGGCGGGACGACCTCTACCCGTAGCGGCAGGTGTTGATACCCAGGGATGTAAAAAAACAGCGCGGCCCCATTGAAGTAGCCGTGGGTTCCGTCCAAATGGTTGGTTCGCACCGTTAGCTCGTTGGCATAGACGCGATAGCGAACGGTCGGATCTGGGGCTTCCCCAGGGTCTACTTGCCAGTGGTTTTTGCTTAGCTTTGCCCACCGCAGCGGCGTTCCATCCGCTTCTGCCCCAAACTCTTGCACATGGCGAGCATACTCCCGCACTAGATAAGATCCGGGCGTCCAGACGGGCATCTTTAGATCGAGCGAGGAGGAGGAGTCACCCGAGGCTGCTGCTGCATGCCAGCCGGTGATCTGCAGCGTAACCTCAAACAGGTGAGACTCAGGGTGCGGCATTGCTACGCGATAGTGCAACCCCAACTGGGTCTGTGGCTTAGGAGCAGAGGTTGACTGCGTCGCGTGTGTCATAAACCCACCATGATTCGACAGAACGTTTATCCCCAGCCGTTCCGATACCTGTAGGAAGTCGGCAGAGGATCGAATCTGGATTATAGATAATTTTCAATTGATCTGCTGGATGCTGTTGATGGGGCTAGGGGCGATCGCCCTCAGTCAGATGCACCACAGAGGCACCACAGCCACTAAATTCGCCCGGCTAGATGCGCCAATTGACGCAGGTTCACCAAATCCACCACATGGTTGGCAGGGTCGATGCGAATCCAGCCTTTGCTATCTAACTTCTCCATGATTTTGGTGGCTTCTTCGGGGGTGATGTCGCTCACATCCGCCAAGTCTTTCATGGGAATATTGAAAATCTCAATGGACTTGGCCTTGCGCTGCCCATAGTTTTCTGCCATTGACACCAGCACGTTTGCCAGCTTAATGGCAGGCGGCTGGCGGCGCAGTTGAAAGCGAAAGTTGGTTTGCCGAAGGCGTCGCACCATCAGTTGCAGCATGCGGTGGTGCAGTTGCGAATCCTTAAACAGGGTTTGGATGAACCGCTGGGCCGAAATGCTGAACAGCTTCACAGATGACAGCGCAACCACATCAGTAGAGCGAGGCGACTCATCCAATATCGCCATTTCACCAAAGAAATCGCCCTTACCCAGCACCGCTAGCGTCACGACCGATTCTCCTGCGTGGCGGCGCACCTTCACCCAGCCTGATTCAATAAAGTAAACGGCGTTGCCCCAGGCATCCTCCATGAGCACGGCACGTCCGGCAGGATAGTCGTGCTCTACCGCGTTCGTCATCACCCACTCCAGCGTCTCGGGACTAGCGGAGTTGAAGAGAGGAAAGAGTTCACTAAATGCGATGGTTTGCATGAAGAGCGCCGTAGGGTTGAAAGGGAACAGGGTTTCACTAAGTATTCATGTTTGGACTGGAGTCCTTGCGCGACGTTAGCGTGCAGCGGCCACAAAGACTCAATGACAGTTGGGATGGATGGAGACGATGCGAACAGTAGCCTGATAAACGGTTTGATGCCCTTAGAATACCCAGATTTCTCGAAAAATTCCTCAGAGAGGGGCCCGTCTAACCTCTGTTAGCCCTGTACTGTGCGGGTATGGCGACAGACGTTTAACGCTAAGAATATCATGGGCTCTACGCGCTTCGACGGGCTAACCCTGGGCAGAATCAATCGAGTGAACAGCCTGCTGGATGGGCGATCGCAGCGTTTCAATATATTGGGGCCACCCAATCAGAATGGGCTGCTGATGGCTCAGGCTATCGGGCTGAATCACGTCGGGGCTAAACTGCAGCGGTGCCCCTTCCAAATCGCAGCAGATTAGACCTGCGGCACGGGCGATCGCCACCGGACCAGTGGTATCCCACAGTTTGACTCGGCGGTTTAGATACACATACAGACCGGCTCGGCCTAGCACCACGTCCATGACTTTGATGCCAAAGCTACCAACGGTGTGAAACTGCGCTGGAGCAATCGATGGGGGAATGTGCTGGGCGATCGCCTGACCATAGTGCTGGTAGTCCTTTCCGCCGATCAAGATAGTGCAAGCCTCATTGAGGCTGGGCAACGTCGGTTGTTGCAGTGGGGTCAAGGGGCGATCGCCCGCAGCCTCAAACACGCCAAACTCTTTCCCGCCAAAATAGAGCTGATCGACCGCCGGAGCCCCTACCCAGCCAGCCACCGGCTCAAAGTGATCAAGCAGCCCCACCAAGGTGGAATAGGACGGACGCCGCTGAATAAAGTCATCAGTGCCATCAATTGGGTCAATCAGCCATAGGAGGGGCGCTGCGGTAGAAAATAAGCCAAACGACCTCGAATTCTCCTCCGAAATCACCGCATCTCCCGGAAACCACTCTGCCAGCGCTACTGAGATGCGTGCATCCAACGCCTGATCAACCGCAGTGACAAAATCATTTTTAGCTTTTTCAAATACCTCAAATGGAACAGCACCCATTTCACGAGCTTGCTGCCCGCACCCGACCAAGAGCTGGCGCATTTGCTCTAACTGGCTTTCAGAAAACCGCCCCATCACACGTGCCTCAGCCCTTCGCCTTCGACCATACCTCAAAAGGGCATGGCTGACTCTCCCCCCAACTGCGAGAACGCACAGCATCCCGCTCACCAAATGCCCACCCCGTGCAAAAAGCGGGTTGACCCCGCTAGAGGCCAACCCGCTAATTGGGAACGCTCAGAGGAACTACTTCTGCAGCACCAATTTCACGTTTGCATTTTGCAGACCGGGGCGCTTTACTTCGGCCAAGGTCTTGTTCACCGCATACTTCTGGTTGATGGAATTGATTAGCTCAGTCTGGTTGTGCTTCTTGGCAACACCCCAGAGATCAGCAATCAAGTCGAACGAACCATCAGCGTTGCGAGACCAACCTAGGTCATATTCGCCTTCGAGCACAGCTACGATGTCAGAGCGAACGCGCTGACCGTTATAGCCGCGAACATCTGCTTCAGTTTTTACCGAAATACCCAGGTCGCGCAGAGACGACTTTAGGATCTCAGCATCGGTGATTTTGGTGCGCAGAGTGCTAAAGTGAGACATTTGGGATTTCCTCCTGTAGGGAAACTGAGAGAAACAACAACGTTTAGGGATTAGTGAACCGCCCAATCTAACCTTTGGAGGGCAAACAGAGACGGCATCGGTTTCTTAAACTGCTAGCTCATCGCTAGCCTTTCCTCCTGTTGGGAGCAGGAGTGAAAGCCTGTTAAAACTCCATTCGCTGATACTCAGCGACGGAGGCGGCGGCAGGTCTCGCACGTTGCCGGGCCCAATCGCGCAGGGCCGTGACCTGTTCGCTCATCGTCTTGGAGAGAGGCATGGTCGCCTTGATCGCCGCAATAATATCGAGTTGCGTAAATTCACGATCTTGGGCAAACGCTTCATACATCGCAGCGATTATCGCCTGCTCAATCTCTGCTCCAGAAAAACCATCACAGATACTCACCAGTTGTTCTAGGTCGAAGCGGGTAATGTCCGTCCGGCGCTTCGTCAGGTGAATTCTGAAAATTTCGGTGCGCTCTTGCGGATTTGGCAAGTCAACAAAGAAGATCTCGTCGAAACGCCCCTTCCGCAAAAACTCTCCCGGCAGCCGCTCAACCCGGTTGGCAGTTGCCATCACAAACACCGGGGAAGATTTTTCCTGCATCCAGGTGAGAAACGAACCAAAAATGCGGCTGGATGTCCCCCCATCAGAGTCAGCAGAACCCGATGTCCCAGCGAACGCCTTGTCAATTTCGTCAATAAATAGAATAGCTGGAGAGATAGACTCTGCGGTCTTCAGAGCATTTCGGAGATTCGCCTCTGAGCGCCCCACCATCGAGCCGTCGTACACTCTACCCATGTCCAATCGCAGCAGCGGCAAGCCCCATAGGCGTGAGGTAGTTTTGGCAATCAACGACTTGCCACAACCCGGAACGCCTAGAATCAACATCCCCTTGGGCTGGGGCAGACCATATTCTCGGGCCCGTTCGGTAAAGGCGTTGGAGCGCTGATGCAGCCAGTGCTTGAGTTCTTCAAGCCCACCAATAGAATCTAGAGTTTCATCTTCTTCGATGAATTCGAGAATTCCGTTGCGGCGGATGAGCTGCTTCTTTTCTGACAGAACAATGTCAACTTCTTCTTCGGTCAGCCGATTCGCTGTGACGTAGGCTTTGCGATATACCTTCTCGGCTTCATCGTGAGTTAGGCCAAGGGTCGCTTTGAGCAGCTTTTCGCGGGTTTCTGTCGTAATGCGGCGGCTGCGAGTGATCTCAAGCTGCTGCGTGAGCACTTCGTTCAACTCTGCCATGTTGGGCAGTGGAAAGTCGAGCACTACAACTTCTTTCTCTAGCTCGATGGGAATGTTCTGCACTGGCGACATGAGAACGATGGTCTTTTGCGCCTCTTTGAAGCCGGCGATCGCATCTCTGAGCCAGCGTGTAACCGCAGGGGAGTCGATAAACGGGTGCAGATCCTTAAACACAAAAATGCCGGGTTCTTTCTGACGCACCACCCACTCTATTGCAGCTTCTGGAGAGACGGTGTTGTGCTGAGTGACATTGCGAGGCTGACCATATTCAACAATGCCATGGGTCACAGTCCACAAAAACACACGCCGATTGGGCTTAACCTGGGCAATGCTGGCGACTGCCTGCTCTGCTCGCTCCTCCTCAGATGTTACGAGGTAGATCAGAGGATATTGCGCCTGTATCAGTATGCTTAATTCCTCTTTCATAATCGTCAGATCCTAAAGATGAGGCGGACTAAGCGAACAAGGGGCCGATGGGCCAAGCAAAATGATAATTAGTCATCAATGCTCAGAAATTATCGAATCATGTCTAGCTAACTACTACTTGCTAAGTACTAACTCTTGCTCACCAGAATAGTCCGTATCAGAGGAAACCGAATGACTCGGAAGCTCAGCATCGTCCAAAATTGCGGACTGTTTAGCAATGGGCTGAAGTTCTCCATCCCGAATCACGTAGGATGAGCTGCAATCGGGGCAAGAATAGACCTGGTGAGTATGACCATGGAATCCATCCATGGAATCTACCACTTCAGGATTATCTAGATAGAAACCGATGGCTTTCTGGGCGATCGCCGACATGGGTTCAGCGTCTACTGCTGCCGCAATCTTGAGCTTGCGGTGCAAATCTGGTGGGAGATATAGCGTGACCTTTTGCTTGTCTTGCATAGAACGATTACACAACGAATACCCGGGTATGTCTGTTTACGATAGTCGGCTGCTCTAGGGCTGTCAAGACAGCATGCCACTACGACGGCATTTTCGTTACATTGCTTTACGTCTTGTCTGTCCTCATCTGTCCTCAGCGATTGAGCCAAGGCGTTACGTTAGGGGTGTAAGGGGACAATTCTCTGAGTGCTGAAGCCTCTTGTTGTCGTTGGGTTGAAACCCCTGTGCTCAGTGGTCTGTGCTGAGGTTTGCTCGCAACACGCTAAAACTGAAGTGAGGCTATTGGGCTGGATCTGCTGAAAGAGATCGGAGGATGGGCTGAACAGGGATAGGCCGTTCATCAGTGATGCTTTAGGACAATGCATCTGAGTAATTATTCAGCATCTTCAGGAGGGTGCAGGCTCTCCATGAGGACTCATGATCAGGGCGCGGACGCGGATTGTAACGTTGCTGACAACAATGCGGTTGCACTATGGGTTGGATAGGTCGATGCATGGGACTGGTGATGCTGGGGTTGGCGGCCTGCACGCCAAGTGGAGTTGGGCGATCGCCCGATTGGGAAACCTATCGCAATGAGCGCTATGGATTTGAGTTTCTTCACCCGAGCGACTGGGTTTCTGCGCCCTTAGTGGCAAATCAAGATGGGCAGCGGTTTAACGCACCCTACAGCTCAGAAGTAACGATTGTCGGCTGGGCAAGTCAGGACTCGTCCAGCGCGGTGCTACCGCTGGATGCTGCAGCTAGAGATGGGACGATGACGCCTAATTTTGTGACCGAGCAGGGCTTACAGGGGCAACTGCGGGTAGACATCCGCCCAGATGTCAGCAGCATGCGGCTGACGCTGGTGCAAGATGATGTGGTGTATGTGTGGGAGGGGCGATCGCCCAGTCAAGAGATTGACGATTATTTCAAATTTTTTTACTTCATTGCGCAACACTATCGTGTACTGCCACCTAGCATCAGCTCAGGCAATTAACCCCAATCTAAGTCGAGACACTTGGGGGTAATATCAAATCAAGTTAACTCAATCTGAGAGTGACTCAAGGAAAGAAGGGAAAAGAGTGTGCCTTTAAGAAGCTTCTAAAAGACTCCAAAGAAGCAAAAATTTAGGCCGCTGCAGGTTTTTGCAGCGGCCTAAATTTTTTGCTTCTTTTTGCGCTTGTTCAGAGAGTTAGGATAAATCTGCATTCATAGCACCTCTGTGTCGCAGAGGATTTGAAATACGCAAATACTAACCATCGCGTCAAGCACTATCACTCAGCAGCGTCGCTCAGGACTCTAGCGCCTCACCTGGTGGAGCCATTGAGCCCTAGGCGATTTAAAACTATTAAAACGCCATTCACTTAAGTGAGTCTTAGGGCGTGTCATCAATTCCAACTAAACGCCTTACGCTGTGAGCGTTACCACGCCCGACCCAAAAACCAGGCTAGGGGCTGTGACTGTTGATTTCTGGGATATTTCTGGGATATCAGAGGCTAATTGATGACAGCCCCTAGTTCAGATCAACTTTCCTTGTGGACTCTTAATTCTGTCAGGGTTCCACAAGGAAGGCCACTACGAGGCTACTGCTATGAGGCAAACTTGCGGATTTTTGCCCGCGCTTGCTCGGGTGGCATCACTACACGCTTTGCCAAACCCAGCACCTGCAAGGTTCGAATCACCCACCAAGTTGTGTCTAACTCCCACCACTGGTAGCCAGCACGGGCCACATTGGGGAATGTGTGGTGATTATTGTGCCAGCCTTCGCCGTAGGCCAGAATTGCGGCCCACCAGAGGTTGCGAGAGTTGTCATCAGAGTCAAATGTGCGATAACCAAACATGTGGGTCGCCGAATTAATGAACCAGGTGCAATGCCACAGCAGCACCGTTCTCAAGAAAATGCCGTAAATTACCCAAGACCAACCCCCGATAGCCAGCAACGCCAGACCTAAGGGCACTTGCAATAGGCCAAAGTTGCGATCTAACCACCGATAATAGGGGTCGCGCGCAAGCTCAGGGGCATAGCGCTCGTACACTTCTTTATTAAAGGTTTGCTTCTGAGGGCAGACCATCCATAGCATGTGGCTCCACCAAAAGCCACGATTTGCCGAGTAGGGGTCTTTCTCGTTATCTTCGGTAAAGGCGTGGTGAACCCGGTGCCCAGCAACCCAAAAGATTGGCCCGCCTTCTACGGCGAGAGCGCCAATGGTAACCAGGACATATTCCAACCATTTAGGAACGTGAAAGCTCCGGTGACTCAGCATTCGGTGGTAGCTCATGCAAATCCCAATACTGCCGGTGAGCCAGTGCAAGAAGATTGCTACTCCCAGTGCCGACCAGGAGAAGAACCACGGTGCCATCAGTGCCAGAACGTGAAAAATGGCAAAGAAGAAGACATGATACGGACTGAGCGGTGGGCGCTTTGTCTCACCTGTAGAAGCAGAGGGAACAGAACCAAAAGCCATAAACCTTCCTCACTGAATGCACTTGCATATGCTACTGCGCCTGACCCACCAGAAGTAAAAACCAAAAGACATAAGAATGAAAACTCGTAGGGGTGAGATGGGCGATGCAAAAACAGCAATAACACTGTTGAGCCCGAGTCTTTTAGATTTATTCTCTACTTGATTGCTTAAACGCTCGCTACAGTAGTGTGGTGCAAGTGCGACTTACAATAATGAGTCTAACAGTTCTTAAATCTTAAATGCAAGCTGTACTTGCATTTTTAACGTTCTCTTCAGATCTACGGCTGTTCTTTGCTTTCCACACATAGTTTCCATAGATAGATAGTTTCCGTAGATGGATTTAATGTCTAATCGCCGACGTCCTACCCGACAGCGCTTGATTCAAGCTGCGACGCAACTCTTTATTGCTCAGGGCGTGGCCGAAACCACCACGCGGCAGATTGCTGATCTGGCTGAAGTTAATGAAGTGACGCTGTTTCGCCATTTTGGCAACAAGCATGGGCTGTTGCTGGCTGTGATGGAAGATGCAGAAGCGCTGGCGCATTTGGGACTTGCCTTGGGGCAAGAGGCGTCTCAGATGAGCAGCGTATCGCAAGCGTTAAAGAATTATGCCAATGTGCATATGCAGGCGTTGGAGCAGATTCAAGAGTTTGTGCGATCGCTCATTGGTGAGTCGGGGCATTATCCCGTTGAGAACCGGCGGGCGTTAGGGCGGGGGGTGATGCTGGCGAATCGCTATACGGCGCAATACCTCTCCACTATATTTGGGCATGAGCAGTTACAAACGCGCCTGCCGACTGAGAAATTGTCGAGTTTGCTCAACAGCCTGCTGCTTGGGTATGCCGTGCTAGAGTTTACGAGCGAGTTTCATGAGCTCTGGCATGATCGCGAGTATTTCGTCGATGGGCTGGTAGAACTGTTTCTGTATGGTGCAGTCGTGCAGCCCGTGGAGCTAGACGCTTCGGATGCAGCTCAGGGGGGCGATCGCCCTGTGATGGATTTGCCCGCGCCGCTGGTGCATGACATATTGCGTCGAGCCCGCCAGCACCATAGCCAAGACTATGCGCTGGCCTATGTACTGTTTGCATCGGGGTTAAGCGTGGCGGAAGTAGCGGGCCTGTGGCGATCGCATGTCTTCGTCGAAGACCACCAGCATTTGGTGCAGGTGGTCAGCGGCGCTGTGCGGCAGGTGCCGCTCAACCAGTGGATTTTGGGGCGTCGCTATGGCACACCTGCCAATAACCCTCTTGCGCAGTGGCTTAAAAGCCGCAAAGATGACCAATATCCCCTGTTTTTGAATGAGCGCGAGTCGGCCATGAGTGTGACCGATATTCAGCAGCATTGGCAGCGGTGGACCGATGGACTAACGACGCCCCAGGGCGCTCTGCCCTTGGTAGAGCAAAGCCAAGCGACTTGGTATGTGGAGATGTTGACGCGTGGCCTTAGCCCCGAAACGCTGACGCTTCTGGCAGGGTGCGATATGACGGCGTTGGAGCCTTATATTCGCCGCGCTCAGGAAAAAAAGGCGTTAGATGAGGTGGCTCGGTTGGATCAGCGCGTGAGTAATTAGGGACGGATTGCGAACTAACTCTGCGGTGGGCGATCGCACTTACAATACCCGCAGCAACACAGCCGCTAGGCTCTTATGTCAACGGAGAGGGCACTGGATGACATCACACCGCTGGACACCCCTGGGTGGGTGGGCGATCGCCCTCTTTGCGCTTTTCTTTGTGTCGTTGAGTCTGGCGGCCTGTGTGCCTACCCTGCGCCACAGTCTGCCTTCTGATGCTGTACCAGAAAGCGCTGCGCTGACGCCCTCGGGCTCTGGTGCACCCTGTCAGGCTGAACTGCCCCCTGAATTAGACGGCACGTTAAACGGCTATCGGCTGGCCCAGCCTGAGGACTTTATTGCAACCCTGCGAGACTGGGAAAATCAGGCCAAAGATGGAGAATTTACGGTGCGGTATGGCGACCAACCGATTACCTGTAGCGTGATCGCGGCAGATTTTAATGGCGATCGCCATCTGGACTATGCGCTGATAGTCGTCAATGAGCAACGCCAGACCAGCCAATTTCGGCTCGTGCTGACTCGGGGCGATCGTCCTGAGATTGTCGCCACTCGGGATTTTCCCACGCCGCCCCAGACGGATGAAGGTCTAGTGTATACGGCCATGTTTCTAAAGCTGCCACATCAACTCGGCCCGGCCTATCGAGATAGCTTTCCGCTGGCGGAAGGGAGTTCAGGGCGATCGCACTTCATTTCCGTTGCCGCTGTGGAGCTCTGGACGGCGCCTATTATCAGCCCCATGCAGCCCCCCGCGGCCCTCACCTCAGAGATGTTTCGCCCTGACACATTGGGGGAGCGCTCAGAAGTGTTTTATCTAGATCGGGGCGAGTTGCAAGTGCTTCAGGTTTCTGGTTAGCGGCTCATTGGGTGGGGTCGTTTGTCGGATCTCAACTTATCTGCCGTCAGGAATCTGCTGTATCTTCTGCCGTATCGATAGAGACGGTCACTGCGGCGATCGCCACATACATGTCGTCATTTTTGTCGTTGAGCTGAGCAATGGCGCGACCCTCGACCACCATGCCGCCTGCGGTTAAAGCCAGGGTTTTCTGCCCGAAGGGTAGCACCGCCAGCACCTCACTCGTGCGCACTTGTTCTGGAAAAGGCACCGCCACCTGCACGTCTACCACCATGTCGTTGGGGTTTTCGAGTCCGGCGACTTCCCATATGCCGGGAAGGGCATTGTGGGCGATCGCATTGCGTACGGCGCGGGCTGCCGCCACAGTGGGGTCTTGACCATGCTGGTCTACCCCCATGCCCATTTCAATAATCAGCCGTTTTCGAGTCATGCATTCCCCTGTCATCAACTAGTCATCAAGTGGTCATCAACGGGTGTGCCTCAATTAGACCACACCGACCAGAGACACACCGGCGATCGCCGCAAACACTAAAAACAGCCCGCCACCCAATAGCGTTAACACGCGCTCCGATAAATATTGACAAATCATGCGCCCGCCCACTACGGCGATCGCCGTGCAGATGGCGTGCCCCAGCGTGGCCCCCAGCACCACCCCGAGTGGATTGTTGGCGGCGGCCAACGCAATAGTGGCAAACTGCGTGCGATCGCCCCACTCGCCGACAAAGGTCAGCCCAAAGGCTTCTGCCACAATCATCAGCGGCGTGCGGCGAGTGGGCAGAGTTTTCTCAGCGTTGTGGATGGCCTCTGCGGCTTCCTGTTGCTCATCAAGCATGCACGCATTGCCCTTCATGCGGTTGGCCTGATACAGCAGCTTGAGCCCAAAAACTAGAAACAGCAAACATTCCGCGAGCTTGACGTAAACCATAGGCAAGAGACCAATCACTTGCCCCAGCAGCACTGAGAGCACCGTCATAGCAGCCAGTGCGGCAGCACTACCCAAAAACACCCAACGGCGAGGGTAGCGCGTGGCTAAAATAGCGCCAATAAAAAAGGTCTTGTCTCCTAACTCAGAGACCGTAATCAGCAACAGACCTGCTGTAAATGCTTCGAGCATCGTCCTTCAAGCTCCTCTCGTGGTGCGGCGCAACGCGAGCTTGAAGAGACCGACGACCTCACCAAGCTCGCGCGGTTGCGAACTTAGTGAAGGTCTCACTTGCAGTAACCAGCATTCTAAAAACACCCGTTAGTGCCACCTGAACCAGGCTCATCGCCAGTATGTTGATTCAGGATGCTGACCCATGTCTGAGCCAGCTAGCTACTCCCCTTCATGAGTTCGATAGTACTCGATTCACCCAAAATTAGTAAAGCAGCCGTGCGGTGCGTGAACGAAAGATGGCATGGGATTCAACCTCCACTGAGGACTTAGGCCGTGAGGCCTTAGGCCGTTGGGCAATGCCTGAAAAGCATATTTTAGCCATCAACCAAAATGCTTAGAACGCCCAGGCTTGTCCACTTACAAGAAGACCTGCGAAAAGTCGTTAGAATCTTCAGAACAATTCCCAGAGTGCCGTGTGCAGCGGTTCCTTGGTATTGTGTGTAGTGGTTCTTACGCAACTCACGGCGATCGCACCCATGGCCACCATCAACGACAATTATCTCAAGCTCAAAGCAGGCTATCTCTTTCCCGAAATTGCCCGGCGGGTCAACACCTTTGTGGCCGAGCATCCCGATGCCAGCATCATTAAATTGGGCATTGGCGATGTGACAGAACCGCTGCCCGCCGCCTGCCGCACGGCAATGATTGCCGCTGTGGATGAAATGGGCGATCGCGCCAGCTTCAAAGGCTATGGCCCCGAACAAGGCTACGGCTGGCTGCGAGAAAAAATCGCCACCCACGACTTTCAAGCCCGGGGCTGCGACATCTCCCCCGATGAAATTTTCATTTCTGATGGGTCAAAGTGCGACTGTGGCAACATACTCGACATCTTTGGCAGCACCAATACCATCGCTGTCACCGATCCGGTTTATCCCGTCTATGTGGATACCAATGTGATGGCGGGGCACACGGGCGATGCCAATGACCAAGGTGAATACGATGGCTTGGTGTACTTGCCCATCTCTGCCGATAACGATTTCACCGCAGAGATCCCCTCCACAAAAGTGGATCTGATTTACCTGTGCTTCCCCAACAATCCAACCGGCGCAACTGCCACAAAAGCACATCTGCAAGACTGGGTGGCCTACGCCCGCGCCCATGGCTCCATCATCCTGTTTGATGCGGCTTATGAAGCGTTTATTACTGACCCCGCCTTGCCCCATTCCATCTATGAAATTGAGGGTGCGCGCGACTGCGCCATTGAGTTTCGCTCATTTTCTAAAAACGCAGGGTTCACCGGCACCCGCTGCGCCCTGACCGTGGTGCCCAAAACCTTGATGGGCAAAGCGGCAGATGGCTCCGATGTGGAGTTGTGGAAGCTGTGGAATCGCCGCCAGTCCACCAAGTTCAACGGGGTGTCTTACATCGTGCAGCGGGGGGCAGAAGCGGTCTACTCCCCCAAGGGGCAGGCGCAAATTCAGGAACTGGTGGCGTTCTATATGAAAAATGCCCACATCATCCGTGAGCAATTAACGGCGGCAGGCATTCAGGTCTATGGCGGCACCAATGCGCCCTATGTCTGGGTGAAAACGCCCCACGGCCTCTCAAGCTGGGACTTTTTTGATAAGCTGCTGCATGCCTGCAATGTGGTGGGCACGCCGGGTGCGGGCTTTGGGGCTGCGGGCGAGGGCTACTTCCGCATTTCGGCCTTTAACAGCCGCGAGAATGTAAACGCCGCCATGCAGCGGATTACGGAGACGTTTAAGGCCTAAGCCTATGTATGACTGCATTGTGGTAGGGGCTGGGCCAGCGGGAGGCAGCGCTGCCTACCACTTGGCGAAGCAGGGGCGCTCTGTCTTGGTGGTGGAAAAGGCATCGCTGCCGCGCTATAAACCGTGCGGTGGCGGTGTGTCGCCTCAGGTCGCTGAGTGGTTTGATTTTGACTTTAGCCCTGCGATTTCCTTCAAAGCGCATGCGCTCCGCTACACCTGGGATATGGATGATCCGGTAGGGGTAGACCTAGGAGACATGGAGCCGATCTGGATGGTGCGGCGCGACGTGTTTGATCACTTTTTGGTGCAGCAAGCCCAGCGGCAGGGGGCTGAGTTGCGGGATGATACAGCCGTCACGGGAATTGAGTGGACGGGCGATCGCTGGCAGGTAAATATGGCCGGACAGGCCTGTGAGGCGCGCTATCTGGTGGCGGCGGATGGGGGGCAAGGGCCGATGGCAGCGTGGTTGGGCTTTACCCACCGCAAGCGCCGACTGGCCGGTGCGTTGGAGGTCGAAGCCGATGTCTCTGTGAGTGCGACTGAGCCTATTCACTTTGAATTTGGCATGGTGAAGAATGGCTATATCTGGAACTTCCCCAAGGCTGATGGCTATTCCATTGGGGTAGGTACCTTTCGCGGCGGAGAGCGGCAAGACTTTCGCCGCATTTTGACCGAGTATGCGCAGCAGCAGTTTGGCATTGATCTTGCCCAGACCCGACAGTATGGCCACTCCCTATCGCTCTGGGATGGGGATCAGGTGTTGCATACGCAGCATGCGGTGCTGGTGGGTGAGGCGGCATGTGTGGTCGATCCAATGACGGCGGAAGGGATTCGCCCCTCTATGTTCACGGGGGTGAAGGCGGCAGCGGCGATTCATGCGGCGCTGAGCGGCGACGACCAAGCGCTGGCGGGCTATACCCAGACGATTCAGCGCGAATGGGGTGCGGATATGGCATGGGCCCAGCGGTTAGCGGGTGTGTTTTACCGAATGCCGGGGCTGGGCTATCGGCTGGGGGTGAAACGACCTGCAACGAGTGAAAAGATGGCGCAGATTCTCACGGGAAAGTTGCGCTATGGCGATGTGGCGGGGCGGGCGATCGCCCGATTAACAGGTGGGCTGGTGTCAGGCGGGGGGGGCTGAGCAGGCTGCGGGTCTGCATGCAGGCTCTTGCGACAGCGGGGTAACGAACCTCGTACAATGCTGAAACGTCCTGCGTCGGTGCGATCGCCCGTTATGACCAAGCTAATCATCCAAATCCCTTGCTACAACGAAGAAAAAACCTTGGGGATCACCCTGTCAGAACTACCGCGCCAGGTGCCGGGGATAGATGTTGTAGAGTGGCTGGTGATTGATGATGGCAGTGGCGATCGCACCCTCGACATTGCTAAGTCCTATGGCGTTGATCATATTCTTCGCTTTCCCACCAATCAGGGTTTGGCGCGGGGGTTTATGGCTGGCATTGAAGAAGCCCTCAGCGCCGGGGCCGACATTATCGTCAATACCGATGCTGACAACCAATACTGCGCCGCTGATATTCCCAAACTGGTGCAGCCCATTTTGCGCCAGCAAGCCGACATGGTGATTGGGGCGCGGCCCATCTGGCAAACCTCGCATTTCTCCACTGCCAAAAAGCTGCTGCAAAAGGTGGGGAGCTGGGTGGTACGGTTAGCGAGTGATACCAATATTGTGGATGCACCCAGCGGCTTTCGGGCCTTTAGCCGCGAGGCCGCGCTGCAATTTAACGTGTTCAGCAGCTACACCTACACGCTAGAGACGGTGATTCAAGCGGGGCGACGGGGCATGACGGTGGTATCTGTGCCCATTCGCACCAATCCCCAGCTCCGGCGATCGCGCCTGGTGCGCAGCATTCCCTCCTATGTGTTTCGGTCGGGCGTGACGATTCTGCGCATCTTCATGCTCTATAAGCCGATGCGGTTTTTTCTAACGCTGGGCACGGTGCCGTTTAGCCTGGGGGCGCTGCTCAGCCTGAGGTGGCTCTACCTGTTTCTGTTTATTGACTCAACGCGATCGCGCGCCCCCAGTCTGATCCTCGCGGCTGTGATGGTGCTGATTGGCTTTCAGCTGTGGATGTTTGGCCTGATTGCTGATTTGCTGGCTGCCAATCGCCGCATTCTCGAAGAAACCCAGCTGCGCCAGCGCCGCCGCGACCTAGATGCCCAGCAGATCAAGCCAGAACCCCCGTCATAACCCTGCTCCATCCGTCTTCCCCATTCTTCATCAACCCCTATGCTGCGTGACCTGTTTGCGAAAGAAGCCCTAGCTCAGATTCCAATTATTCTCACCTTGGGCGATCGCAACCCGCATAGCCCCACCTATGGCTGCTTCGACCGCAACTTTTGGCATTACAAAATCATCGACTTTCCCAGCGGCATGGCGCAGGAGTTTGTGCTGCCGCTAGCGCTCGCTTACGACACTAACCTGCCCAACAATCCCTTTTATCAGCAGCCAGCCCTGCGAGATTGGGTAGAGGCGGGCATCCTCTATGCGGCCCGCAGCGCTCATGCCGATGGCTCTTGCGATGACTATTTCCCCTTTGAGCGGGCGGGGGGCGCGGCAGCGTTTTCGCTCCTAGCCTGCATTGAGAGCTATCGACGGATGGGACTCACGAGCGATCGCCCCCTGCAATTCTTCACCCGCCGCGCCGACTGGCTAGCACACCATCAAGAAAGCGGCCAACTGGCAAACCACCAGGCACTCATTGCACTGTGCCTAGAGGTGCTATCTCGCCTGCTCAACACCACCCGCTGGGATCGGGCCAAAGTGCAGCGCATTGAAACCGTGCTCTCCTGGCAAAATTCTGAAGGCTGGTTTCAGGAATACGAAGGCTGTGACCCCGGCTACCACACTCTCACAGTCTCCTGCCTAGCCTGGCTGCACCAGCTTGCACCCGACCCTCAGCTCAAAGAAGCACTGACTCGCGCCGTTCATCTGGCAGCAGAGTTCGTTCATCCCGATGGCTCCTTGGGCGGCGAATACACCAGCCGCAATACCTACAACTATTTCCCCTACGGCTTTGAGTTGGTGGGGCAATGGCTTCCCGAAGCCCTCAGCATCAACGACCGCTTTCTTCAGGGATTGGCAAACGGCCAAGCGCCCTGCTACGCCGACGACCATATCATCGGCCACCACACCTGGAACTATCTGCTGGCGTGGCGGGATTTTGTGCCGACTCGGCCCCCACTGCACGCCCGAGAATCGGGTCAGATCTGGCTCAAAAACGCTCAACTCTTAATCGACCGGCGTCACGATACAGAACTCTACCTGGCGCTGAACAAGGGCGGCGTGTTCAAGTGCTTTCGCCACGGCAAATTAGTGGCATCGGATACACAGTTTTCGGTAGTGGTGCAGCAGGGTAAGCGTTCTCGAAACGCGGTAGGGCACTTAGTCGGCGACTACGCTGTTCAGGTCAGCGACGATGCGATAGAAGTGCGCGGCAACCTAGGCTGGGCCAAGCAAACCCAAATGACGCCCTTAAAGCTGATGGTGCTGCGCCTTGTCATGCTTACGGTAGGGCGCTTTTTCCCAAACCTCATTCGCACGCTGCTGCAAAAAATGCTGATTGTGGGCAAGGCTCCGGCACCCTTCCAATTTGTGCGGCGGCTGCACTGGGCAGACGGGCAGTGGGTGGTGCGCGACCAGCTATCGGCAAATGACTGGCGCTCAGTGCAAGCAGCAGGTCTGGGGGGCGACCAAACCTCTATCTATGTGGTGATGAGCCGCACCTTTCAGCCGGGGCAGTTGCAGCCTTGGCACGACCTCACGACTGACGTGCAGCAACTCCAACCGGGCGACGTGATGCACTTAGAACGGCGGCTTTGAGGAACAATATTCGCCGTGACGTAGAGCCGTGACTTGAAGTGGTGACTTGGAGCCGTGACGTAGAGCAATCTGTTCGGCACCATCAGCTCGGCACGATCCGTCGTCCACCCAGCAGAACGTGAGTTCAACAGCATTTCCGAACTCGCGTCTGAACCGTGAACTCAGAGCCTAGCCTTTAGCCTGACAACATCAAGGTTGTGGACGACTAGTACACTACAGGTGGGGATTAGTACACCATCGGTGGATTGTTGGGATCAGAGGCAAAGGCAAGCCACAGCGGAAACTGCAGCAGTGAAAGATTCACCACGTCTTCTGACTCGTCAATGATAATCAAGGGCATTTGCTTTTGTTTGATCAGGCGATCGGCGCGCTGGGCTAGGGGCTCGGGCGCATCAAACAAAATGACACCCTGATCAGACCCAAAGTCCATTCGGGCAATGCCAAGACAGTCTTGCAGACCGCGCCGCCATTCGCCTAGCCGCTCTGGTGAGTCTGACAAGACCAATGTGCGAAGGCGATCGCCATACATGCGCCGCAGCACTGAAATAGAGGCCGACGCCACTAGAATATTCTGCAAGCGTGACCCCATCGTGCGCACAGCACCTCTGCCGCCTTGGGTAAAGAACCAGTTTGATACCCGCTCAGCATGAATAGGTTCAAATGTGCGTCGCAATTGCCAGGGCGGGCCGTAGTAGTCGGGCGCACTGCGATACTGCTCTAACAGTTTGCGAATGCCTCGCGCTTGCTCCTCAAATCCTTGGGGAGAGAACTGTGGCTTGTTAGGGGTTTCGTCACGGTTGCGGGGCGATCGCTCAACCTCACGACCTGGGCTACGGCGGGGTGCCTCTGGCTCTGAGGTTGGCACCGCCAGCTTGAGCTCATCGGCTGCCGTCACTAACTCCTGTAAACTGCCGACCAGGTAGTCCTTAAAGCCCTGCACCCGAATCGCCAAATCTTGCGAGGTGCCAGCAAATGTGGTGCGCATTTCAGTGCGAATGCGCTCCTGCCGTCGTTCTAATTGCTCCACCGCAATTTCTAGCGTGCGCTTGCGCTGCTCTAGCTCCCCAATGCCACCCTTCGCGAACCGCTCCATCGCCTGCTGAGCCTCAAGCAACTGCTCCTTCAAAAGCTGGCTCTGGGCCGTTTGCAAGGTCGCTATATCTTGCCGCAGACGGTACTCCTCTTGGCGCAGAGCCAGCACGCGCTGCTCTAATGCCGGGTCGCCACTCTCTCTACGCCTCATAAGCAGTGCACCCTCAGCGCTGAGGGGGGCGATCGCAGGCTGAGGCGCAGCATCCGTCAGCGATCCCAGATCATCTCCTACGGTGGCTTCTTCGAGTGATGAGGGAGGTATTAGGTCTGCCTCAATCTCTGGGCTGCTAGGTGACATCTCAACCGCCGTGGATGCAGCCGATTGATCAGACCCGGTGAATGGGGAGACGGGTTCAGATGAGTCACTAGCATCAGAGTCATCGGTTGCAGAATCATCCGCAGCAGATTGGTAAATATCCATCGCGTCTAAATCGGGCATGGGGTCTGGGGCCGGTGTAGAGGGTGCGGCATAGTCTGAACTCCAGGTATTTGCATCAGACGCATTAGAGTCTTCACTGGCCCAGAGGTCTGCATGCGTCGTATTTTTGGCCTTCTTGCCAGCAGGCTCAGCATTCTCTGATCGAGAGTCTGAGCTGACATTATCTGCGCTGAAATTAGAAGGCATATCTGCCGAAGAAGGGGCAGATTGAACCGCATCCGGCTCAACGATGTCTGCATCGACAATATCGGAGTCAACAATATCTGCCTCAATGACATCTGGCTCAGCGTCTGGCTCAGATAAATCTGCCTCAAGCCCCTGGATAGCCAGATCGCTCTCCAATGCTGTATCTACTGCAGAGAATTCTGTTGCAGTCGCATCAAAGTCAGAGAATGACACTCCATCCTCCTCCGGCTCGACGCTATCTATTTCAGCTCTATCTGTACTGTAGCGGTCTGCGTCGTAGCGGTTGACTGCATCGGGAGTGTCCGTTGACTGAGACTCTGCCCGAGGCGTTAGCGAAAGGGGCGGACGCCCTGACTCTGCACCTGATGCTTTTCCCAACTCTAGCGGCGGCAGCGGTTCCACTTGCAGCACTGAATTGCCAGTGGATGCACTATCAAAGGGCGCATTGCCGATGGGTGCGGAGTCTAACTCGTCTAGGTTGCCAAAGGGATCATTAGAATCGAGGGATTCATCCATCGACTCAAACGCAACGTCGCGAGCTATGTTCTGAGAGGGTGAACGGGCTTCAACGACTGGCGTAGCAGGTTCATAACCCCCCGGCGGATCGTCAAACTGGGAATCGTTGTCGTCTTCTAGTTCGTCTTTAGCTTTGGGATAACGCTGCGTGGGAGCCGCATCAGCCTCATCTTCGCTCCACAGATCGCTGATCATGCCGTCCAGAACTTCGTCAGACAGCTCTACATCGTTGCCGGCGCGGGCGGGTGGGCGCTCAGATTGGGAATACCGAGGCTGATTCGAAAATTCGTCGGAATTCATGGGCGTGTTGAAACCTAGCGAGATGTCGGGCAGCGTTGCTCAAGGCAAGTTTTGAGCAGGGTTGGGTCAAAGAGAATCGGGAGAAAGTGGATGCTTTTAACTTCTTTGAAGTAGAACAAAATTGGCACAGATGACCAAAAGATCTCCCAGTGTTGCCACTCTTGATAGGGGAAGCGCCGCAGTAGCGATTCGCCCCGGTAGATGTCGAGGTCGGTGGGGGTAAAGTGCAGCCGCAAGGTGGCTGCTTGCACCATTAAAAATACGCCAAACAGGGCAATCGCCCCACTAACCCAGGGCTGCACCAAGATTAGAGGTAGGGCGATCGCCACTAGCCCGAGCGGAATGCGATAGCTAGGAGCCAATTGCACGGTTTCTGTTGTGGGGGGAGTAATCGACGGCGTTGTGGTCATGGGGAAATATTTGACTCGTAACAACAGCGAGAACACCAACAATACTTTTAGGAACGTCGCGCGTCCGTACTGGAACCCTAGCTGAAATCCTGGATTGACACGGCGTCTCGGACATCCCCTACGTCAAGAACATCTGATCCTAGGAGCAGGCGAGAGCTAGGCAATGCCCATTATGTGGATTACTCCACATTGTAAAGGGTGAGGGAGCGTAGCACGGTCGGTTTTCTGTACTGGCACGGTTCGGTTGGCACGGTTCGGCTGGTGAGGCGCGATTGGTGCATATCCCCACCCATTGCAGTGGAACATAAGCCCAATCAAAAAATCGTAGCGCTGCCCTCACCCTGAAACATAATCCACGATAGAAAGAAATTAGAAATAAAAATCGCTAGTAGGGCTGTAACTACGGCTGTGGTGGTGGATTGACCCACCCCTTTGGCTCCGCCAGTCGTCGTCAATCCCCAACTCGAGCCGATGATCGCGATCAGAGAGCCAAAGGCGATCGCCTTCACTGCCCCACTGAACAAATCCCAAAGCCCCAAAAAATTGCGGGCCGAGTCAAGGAACACGGTGCCCGAGATGCCGTAAACCGTACTCGCGACCAAAATTCCCCCCATCATCCCCGTGATAAACGACAGGATGGTGAGAATCGGCAGCATGATGCAGCAGGCAATCACCCGGGGAATCACCAGATAGTCAATGGGGTCTGTGCGCAGCATATACAGCGCGTCGATTTGCTCTGTCACCTGCATGGTGCCAATTTCTGCGGCAAAGGCCGACCCGACTCGCCCCGTCACAATCACCGCTGTCAAAATAGGCGCAAGTTCTCGAGCGAGGGCGATCGCCAACACCCCGCCTACCGCAGTCCCCGCGCCCAGGCTAATAAACTCGCGGGCGACCTGAATGGTGAACACCATGCCCACGGTGGCTGCGGTCAGCAACGCAATTAGCAGCGAACCAGGGCCCACCAGCGCTAACTGCTCCATAACGTTGCGACGGTTGATTTTTTTGGTGAAGAGGTGAACCAGCACCTGCCCTCCCAAGAGAGTCGCTGCCAGCAGCCGCCGACTCCACAGCTTAAGGCTCGATAGGCTTGATTGGTCTGACAACGGTTCTCATCCTTAAAAATTGAAAGAAATTAGCTGAAAGAAAGTAAATGCAAACTGGGTTGGCCCAACTGAGTGGATCACGCTTGGCTGACGTGACAGCGTGGCCTTATCCAATCATGACCTGAATATTACTTGTGAATACCACTTGTCCTGTGCCGCTTCGCAAAACCCAGGCAGCCGAGCATCCATCCTTCAAAAATAGTTCAACAAAAATAGCTCAACAGTCTTGAAACCCCAGAGCGCTCTCCCAAGGGTTGTGTTGAGCTTAGAGTGCTCCAATATAATAAGCGTCCAGCGTAAAAGCCCATCATCAGAGAGGTTTCGCTTCGCTCAACATGACATTGCGTGTCATTCTGGCCAAAAGGAGGATTCTCAACTGGATCACTATTTCTTTGGAATACTCTTAATGCAGACTAACCCACACATGAAGATATGAAGATTATGAAGACACAAACCCGATACAAAACTGCAGAATTGAACTCATGGACTGAATTCTAGATTAAAACCAGTGGGATCTGGGTATTAAACGAGGCTAGAGCGGGCATCGCCCACGCAGCAACCGTTCGCTCTCATCTGGATGGGCGTCTCTTGCCATCGCGCAGACCTACGCCGGATAGAATCCTGAGAAGGGTTCATGCTTGTTCAAAAACCTTTCTATACAGGATTGAAGTTTTCTCTCAACTCGGTTTAGAGGCCAATTCTGCGCCTATCGTAGGGGTTGTAATCTTGCCTGCTGTGTTCAACCATGACTTTCTCTTCATCATGTCGTCAGCAAAGTCGGCACGAATCCCCCAGTCGGCTATCCTATAGCGTTGAATATCGCAGCTCTGCGCTCAAAACCGTTGAGCGGCAGCGGCAAGAACTTCAGACGCAACGGACTGCTACAGCGACGGATTCTATCCCTGACCCCACAACGCATCAAACGATGGAACGTTTACCTATGAAGCTCTTGTCTACTGCGGTGCGATCGCTCGTTTTGACTGGGTTTCTGGCATTTCTTGCGCCTATTCTGCTGATTGGCGGGTTGATGCTGGCGGCGCAGGCGGTGGCGCTGGTGCCGGGGCTGCAATCGCTTGGGCAGGCGGGTAGCCGTCCGCTCATCGAGTTTTTAGAAATTTTTGGAAATGGTAGCGTCTACCACGGGTTGATGTTGATCGGGGCTGTCTGCGGCACGGTGGGCATGCTGTTCGACGTATACAACGCCTACCGCCATCAAAACCTGAAAGACCTGCGAGGGCGTTAGATTTTAGCGTTTGCAGCGGCATTGGGGATGGGATGCCTCAGCGGAGCTGTGGCGAGTGCCCTAACCCAGCAGCTATAGTAAACGGTGAACTCGTTTGCTGTCGTTGCTATAAGGACTGCATGTCTCATTTTCATCATTTGCCAGGTCGCCGCCGGGTGCAGCGACTGGGCTGGGCGATCGCCCTTTCTCTGTTGATGGTGTGGAGCAGTGCTGCTCCGGCTCTAGCGCGCAGCTTCCCCGCGGGGGCCACCACCATTCAGCCGTATATTGACCGGGCTCTCGAACGCATCTCTGAGTTCACCCTCGATAACGGCATGAAATTTATTGTGATGGAGCGGCACCAGGCTCCGGTTGTTTCCTTTATGACCCATGTGAACGTGGGTGCAGCGGAGGAGCGAGACGGCCAAACGGGGGAAGCTCACTTTCTTGAGCACTTGGCGTTTAAGGGCACTCGCCGCATTGGCACGGTGGACTATGAGCAAGAGCAACGGCTGCTCACAGAGCTAGACGAACTTTTTGACCAGATGCAGGTGGTGCGGGCCGCTGGGCAAGACTCAGAACTGCAAGCGCTGCAGCAGCGGTTTGAGGCGCTGCAAGAACAGACGGCGCAATTCACGAAGCAGAACGAGTACAGCCAAATTGTGGAACGGGCGGGCGGCGTTGGGCTGAATGCTACGACCTCGCTGGATGCCACCCGTTACTTTTACAGCTTTCCATCCAACAAGCTAGAGCTGTGGATGTCGCTGGAATCGGAGCGATTCCTTGAACCCGTCTTTCGCGAATTTCATGAAGAGCGCGAGGTGATTCTGGAAGAGCGGCGCATGGGCACCGACAACTCGCCCATTGGCACCATGATTGAGGCGTTTCTAGAAACGGCGTTTGAGGGGCATCCCTATGGTCGTCCTGTGATTGGCTATGAAGATCACATTCGATCGCTCACCCGCGCCAATATCCAAGAGTTTTTTGACCTCTACTACACGCCTGACCGCATGACCATGGTGGTGGTGGGCGATGTAGACCCCGCTGAGGTTGAGCGGTTGGCGCGGACTTATTTTGGTCGGTTTGTGGCGCGATCGCCCATTCCCCTAATGGAGGTGGAGCCGCCTGCCCAGACTGAACCGCGCGAGGTGTCGGTGCAGCTGCAATCTCAACCCTGGTATATCGAGGGCTATCAGCGGCCAGGGCGCACCAGTGCCGACGCGGCGACCTACTCTGTTCTCAGTTCGCTGCTGGTGGGGGGGCGCACTTCGCGGCTGTATAAGGCACTGATTGAGTCGGGAATTGCCCTGAGCATGGATGTGGGGAATGGTTTTCCGGGCGATCGCTTTCCCACTGTCTTTATGCTTTACGCCCTGACGGCTCCTGACCACACTACCGACGATATTGCAGCAGTGTTTCAAGAGGAGCTGACTCGTCTGAAGACCGAACCTGTATCGATGCAGGAGCTGGATCGGATCAAAACCCAGGTGCGGGTGAGCCTGCTGCAAATTGTGTCGTCGAACCAAGGCATGGCGAGCTTGCTGGCCGACTACCAGGCTAAAACCGGTGACTGGCGCAACTTATTTGAAGAACTTAAAGCCGTGGAACAGGTGACTGCCGCTGATGTGCAGCGCGTGTCTCAGCAGACCTTTGTGCCTGAGAAATTAACCATTGGGCGATTGCTGTCGCAGGAGGCGCAACCATGAGCCACCCTCGTGACCTGCCCAACCTGCTCGATAGGATGAATTTAATGACCCGATTGTTTAGATTACGGCGGCGGCGGCGCGTGTCGCTGCTGCTGGCGGGGGCGATCGCCCTAGTGTTGGTGATCTGTTCAGGCCTCCAGCCTGCTCCCGTGCGGGCCGATGTTCCCCGCCATTACGATGAACTAGAGTTTCCGCCCCTGCGCGAGGTGCAGCTGCCCCCCTACACGCGGGTGCAGTTGAACAATGGCTTAGTGGCCTACCTGGTAGAAGACCACGAACTGCCCCTCGTGAGTGGGTCGGCCATGTTGCGCATTGGCAGCCGAGTAGAGCCTGCGGAATCGGTTGGGCTAGCCAGCATCGTGGGGGAAGTGATTCGCAGCGGGGGCTCTCAGTCGCACCCTGGAGACGCGCTTAATGAATTGCTGGAGCAGCGTGCCGCCCTGATTGAATCGGGGATGGACACCGTTAGCGGCATCTCAGGCTTTGGCAGCCTGACGGAAGATCTGGATGAGGTGTTTGCGCTGTTTGCTGAGGTGCTGCGCGAGCCTGCGTTTCCGCAAGACAAAATTGATCTGAGCAAAACCCGCTGGCGCGGCTCAATTGCTCGCCGCAATGACCAGCCCAGTGGCATTCTCAGCCGTGAGTTTGGCAAGCTCATCTATGGGGCGGATAGCCCCTATGCCCGCACGGTGGAATACAGCACCCTTGATAGGATCGACCGCGATGCGCTCGTGGCGTTTCACCGTCAGTATTACCGCCCTGATACAACCCTGCTGGGGATTGTCGGTGACTTCGATACGGCAGAGATGCGATCGCGCCTAGAAGCAGCGTTTGGCGACTGGCAACCCGACCCATCAATGCCCCCGCCGGATCTCACCCTGCCGGATGTAGCTCAGGCGAGCGCAGGCGGCGTGTACTTTATCGATCGCCCCCAGCTTACTCAGAGCTACATTCAAATGGGTCACTTGGGTGGCAAGCTGAGCGACCCCGACTATACGTCGCTGTCGGTGCTCAACCAAGTGCTCAACGGCTTTAGTGGTCAATTGACGAATGAAGTGCGATCGCGCCAAGGTCTGGCCTATGTGGTCTACGGCTATTGGAGTCCTCGGTTTGATTATCCTGGCCTGTTTGTTGGCGGCGGGCAAACGCGCTCTGAAGCCACAGTAGACTTCATTCGCGCTTGGACGGGAGAAATCGAAAAAGTGCGGACTCAGCCCATTAGCGATGAAGCGCTACAGCTGGCCAAAGAGTCAGAGCTAAATTCCTTTGTGTTTAACTTTCAGACTCCAGCACAACTGATGTCGCGGCTCATGCGCTATGAGTACTATGACTATCCCGAAGACTTCATCTTCCGCTATCAGCGGGAAGTAGAAGCTACGACTGCCGAAGATATTCTGCGCGCCGCCAAAACTCACCTTCAGCCCGAAAACTTGGTAACGCTGGTGGTGGGCAACGGCGAAGCCATTCAGCCCCCGCTAAACAGCATTGCTGCGGATGGGCAGGTGATCCCGCTAGAGCTTGGTGATCCCTAAGATCTCTGATCTGTTTGGCCCACACTGAGCAGTGCGGTAGCGCAATGGGTATCACGTTGGGGGGAATTTACACTCTGATTCTCTCCGAAATAAACAAGAGAGCTGGGGCACAAGGCTTCAGGCGTTGCGACTGACAGTATGAATCTGTGTACGGGCGCACAGACGTATGACCTTACAAGAAATGCGCGAAATATTGAGATTTGAATTTATCTCGTATTCAGCAACGCCGCCTGTGGCTCGAGCCTTCACCAACTAACAAGCAGCCTAACGTTCGCAACCAGCGGCGGTAGACAACCAATCGATCGGGTCATTCAAGTCAACAAAAAAACAGCGCTGCAAATGCAGCGCTGCGAGATATAGAACCTATAAAAAACTATCTGGCTGATGAACCGCTTGATTTCATTGCTCATGCTTGCGCATGGCGTGAAACGCTTGGTGAAGCTAGGAGCAGAGTCAGCAGGTATAGCCCATTGACTCTGCTCTTCAGCATCACGTTCAGCCATTCAGGCTGGCACTTGCTTCGATAGATTCGATCTAGACAGCAGCGAAGAAGTTCTTCGACTTCACAGGATCAGGGTTCATCGTGGCGTCACCGGGCTTCCAGCCAGCGGGGCACACTTCATCGGGGTGAGACTGCACATACTGGATGGCTTGCAGCACCCGCAGTGTTTCGTCTACGTTACGACCAAAGGCCAAGTTGTTAATGGTGGAGTGCTGAATCACGCCATCCTTGTCCATGATGAACAAGCCGCGTAGAGCAATTCCATCTTCGGTCAGCACGTTGTAAGCGGAGCTGATTTCTTTCTTGATGTCAGACACCAGCGGATAGTTGAGATCGCCTACGCCGCCTTGTTTGCGATCGGACTGAATCCAAGCGAGGTGAGAGAATTCACTGTCTACAGAAACGCCCAGGATCTCGGTGTTGATTGCTTTGAATTCTTCGTGGCGATCGCTGAAGGCCGTGATTTCCGTAGGGCAAACGAAGGTGAAGTCAAGGGGGTAAAAGAACAACACCACATACTTGCCGCGATAGTCCGACAGCTTGATGGTCTTGAATTCTTGATCAACAACTGCGGTTGCAGTGAAGTCGGGTGCAGTTTGTCCAACCCGAAGACACTCAGAAGATAGAGTCATGGAATTGCTCTCCAGATATAGTGTCATTAACGATAGGGATGTGCAGGTATAGCAGGCCGACTAGCGCTGCGCTTCGTCTGTTACATCCAGTAAGTTCTTACGAACTGTTACGACTATATCATAGTCATAACGATTTTGAGTAAGAACTTTAGATTTGGGCGATCGCACTCTGCGGCATCTACATTCGGCTGCGGGCTTGGCGTTCTAGCAACCTTTTAGAACTCTTGCGGCGGCAGGCTAGATTTTGAAGGCTCGCGCGTAATGTGCAAAATTCATGGTGTAATTGGCTTTAAATCGCTGGTAATGCCGTGTTACATCTGGATTAGGCCAGTTAGACAACTGTTCTCTAGTCTCTGTATAAGGCTCTCTATCCTCTGCGCAATAGTTCTAAACAGGTCAGGATTTTGAGGAGTGTGGGCAACGTCCACGCCACTCAAGATCCTCACCCCAAGATCACGAGTCTCTGCGTGCTGTCATTTGCCAGAGTATGAGGCTGAGATTAAGGCTGGGGGAAGATGGACTCAGGGCAGTGTAAGCTGGGCATCCTCAGCGTGAAATGGGGGGTGGGCAATGAATGACTTAGATACGCGCGAATGGTTGTTAACCAACGGACTGGGAGGCTTTGCCAGTGGCACCGTGTGCGATGCCTACACGCGCACCTATCATGGGCTGCTGGTGGCGGCGATCGCCCCACCCGGCCAGCGCACGCTGCTCCTCTCGCGCATTGATGCAGAACTCATCGTGTCGAACCAATCGGTTGAGCTGTCGACTAACTATTGGCAAAGTGGCGTTGTGGAACCCCAAGGCTACCGGCTGCTGCAATCGTTTCAGCGGCAGCCAGTCCCCACCTGGGTGTGGGGCACCGCGACCTGGCAACTCACCCGCCAAATCCTCATGCCCTATGGGCTGCAGTCTCACGACCCGGTGCAGTTTCGCAATCGGGTGTTTGTGCACTACCGCTACCACGGGCAAGATGATGCCGTGCTCAACCTGCGCCCGTTGATTGCCGACCGCAGCTTTCACCATCAGCAGCGGGTGCAGGCTGGGCTAGAGTTTTCGCAACTGGTGGAGTCCCATCGGGCACTGTTTCAGGCGATGCGCCCCGGCAGCGAGGGCATCTCGTGGCAGTTGGGCTGGAGCCAGGGCACCTATCACCGCGAGGGCCTGTGGTATCGCGACTATCTCTATCCTGAAGAGAGCCGCCGAGGTTTAATCGATGGCGAAGATCTCTATAGTCCCGGCTGCTTGACGATGATGGTGCGACCGGGCGATCGCCTCACCCTCGAAGCCCGCGTGCGCCGCCGCAGTACCGATCGCCCCTTCTCTCCTCCGACAGACGACACCGTTGAACGGGCGATCGCCGACGAATCTAACCGGTTGGCTCAAACCTTTCATCTCAGTTCTACACCCCCGGCCCAACCCTTACCCCGGCCCCCCTCTAACCCTGACCAGATTTGGCGGCAGTTGCTCCAGGCGGGCGATCAGTTCATAGCTCACCGGGTTTCAATTCAGGGGCCAACGGTGATTGCAGGCTATCCTTGGTTTGACGACTGGGGCCGCGATACGCTGATTGCCCTGCCAGGATTGGCGATCGCCACCCAGCGCTACGACCTAGCTCGGGGCCTTCTCGAAACCCTCGGCAAACATTGCCAGGATGGGCTGATTCCCAACACCTTCCCTGATGCAGGCGAACGTCCCCTTTACAACAGCATTGACGCGGCGCTGTGGTGGATTGAAACCCTTGGGCTGTATCTAGAAGCCAGCCAGGACTGGGAGTTTCTGAAGAGCCAATATGCCATCGTGCGCCAGATTTACATGGCCTTTGTGGCGGGCACTCATTACAAAGTCCGGGTCGATGCTATCGACGGGCTCGTTACTTGGGATGAACCCGGCTGCGCCCTCACCTGGATGGATGCGGTGGTGAATGGTGAGCCGATCACGCCGCGCCAGGGAAAACCGATAGAAATTAGCGCGCTGTGGTATTCAGCCTTGTGCTGGGCGCAAGACTGGGCCACCCGACTGCAGCAGTCTACTGCGCCAGAACAGGCGGCCAAGTTTGAAAAGCAGGCGCACCGCTATCAGCAACAGGCTGAGCAGGTCAAAGCCTCTCTGCAAAAATTCTGGAACCCTGAGCTGGGCTATTTTCATGACACCATTGCCCCCAACGATGTGCCCAATCTGCAAATTCGCCCCAATGCGGTGATTGCGCTGTCGTTACGTCATTGCGGCTTTTCTGCGGCGCAGGGACAAAAGGTGCTGCATGTTGCACGGGAGCGGCTGCTGACACCGGTAGGGCTGCGATCGCTCGACCCAGCCGACCGCGAGTATGTGGGACACTATGGCGGCAACCAGCGACAGCGCGATAGCGCCTACCACCAAGGATCGGTGTGGAGCTGGCTGATTGGCCCCTTTATTCGCGCCTGGCAGCGGTTCTACCCCGAGGTGCCCCTGCCCTGGAGCCCTGACACCCTGCTCGATCACTGGCAACGGCAAGCCTGCCTGGGCTCTATTTCTGAGATTTTTGACGGCGATCCGCCCCATGCGCCCCAGGGGGCGATCGCCCAGGCTTGGTCGGTTGCGGAGCTGATTCGCCACTGGCCCGATTTGCGCGATCGCCTGCCGAACTAAGGCTTATCTAGCGCTAGGGTGGAGATGCCTCAGAATGAAGATGCCTCAGGCCGGGCTTAGCAGGGTTCTTTTTTGGGGTGGCCTCACCGCCAGACTAGCCCAATTAGGAGGGCGATCGCCGCACCGATCGCTGTGTTGATAATATTGACCATTTCATTAGTCAGCCAGCGATATTTGGATTGATAGGTCGCGCCAATCACGCTTTCTAGGTTGGTGGCAATAAACGCCGCCACCAGACAGATGCCAATGCCCACCGAGGAAATTAGCCCCAGCCCATAGCCAACTAGGGCGATCGCCAATCCCCCCACGAGCCCCGCCAGCGTGCCCTCAAGGCTAATCGCCCCTTCTGTTCCAGCAGGCACTGGCTGAAAGGTGGTAATCAAAAACGTGCGTTTGCCGTAGGCTTTGCCCACCTCGCTGCCGCAGGTGTCTGCCAGTTTTGTGCTAAGGCTTGCCACATAGGCCAGCACGAGCGCTGCCACCAGCGGCAGATTTTCTATCCGACCCGCAAACAGATACGCCCCCAGCGCACAGAGCGTGCCCGCCAGCGCAGAGCCCCACACATTTTCGGGGCCGCGTACGCCCGATCGCTTCTCGGCAATGCCTAGGGCTTCTTTCCGAGCTTTGCCAATGCGAGTCACAGCCGTGCCCAGCGCAAAATAGGTGAGCATCACCACATAGCCGCGCCAGCCCAAGGTGCCCCAAATCACGATTCCCAGCACCCAGGCATGAAGTAGCCCCTGGGGAGTGAGGAGAGCCTTGGGCGCAACCCAGGCGATCGCCAGCAGAAATGAGTTGAGGGCGATCGCCACGCCCCAAGGCAGTAGAGCATCCATGAGTGATGGTTGATAGGGTTGTTGACGTTTGCCGGGATTGTGCCAGGTTGAGTCTAGGACGGCCACCGTCTGTAATCAGACTGCGATGATCAGGATGCGATTATGACCCTTTGCCTGCTCCAACGGTACCATTTCAAAATAAAGCATCCGCACGTTCCATTATGTCTCCAACCATTTTTCATTTGGCGTTCCCCGTGGGCGATGTCGCCCAGACCAAGGCGTTTTATGTGGAGGGTCTGGGCTGTATAGCAGGCCGAGAAACGGCGCAGGCGCTGATTCTGAATCTCTATGGGCACCAGCTGGTGGCCCATGTGACGCGTGAGCCGCTAGAGCCACAGCGGGGGGTGTATCCTCGCCATTTTGGCTTGGTGTTTACAGACGAGGCCGATTGGGAGGCATTGGTGGCGCGATCGCACCAGCACCACCTCCAGTGCTACCAGTCGCCTAAGCTGCGCTTTCCCGATACGCCCTTAGAGCACCGCACGGTGTTTCTCGAAGACCCGTTTCACAACCTGCTGGAGTTTAAGTTTTATCGCCATGCCGCCGCCATTTTTGGTGAAGCGGGGCGGGCCGAAATTGGCGATACGGTGAGTGCTCATCCGTAGCCGTGTGCTCTCGCTAGCGGGGTTTGGCCGCCACTAACCGCGACAGCAGGTTGCGGGTGATTTGCTGCGCACCAAGGTGCTGCACCGGAGGCCGTAGCTGGGGTGCGCCAAAGTTATCCAATCCCCACACCCATTGCATGGTGCCTGTGGCGACCACCAGCGCACCGCTGTCGGCTTCGTAATAGGTCATGTCGGAGTATTCCACCCGATCGTGGCGCAGGTGGGGCGAGTGCGCAATGAGCGTCAGATTGGGATGGTGAATAGTGCGGATCTTGTCCACTTCGTAGCCCAGTAAGCCGGGCAGGCGATCGCCCGGCTTTAGGCCTGACTTGTGCAGTACCCAGTCGGGCACGGCCTCTGCGAGCTGCACATCCCCTCGCACGGGGTCAACGGTATACATCACGCCAAACAGCAGCCCCTCTGGCAAATAGACGGGCTCATCGCGCCAGCGGGTGGTCACAAACTGATCATTGGTTGGGTCGTTGTCATACCAGAGGGAGTCGTGGCGAGCCCATTCTTTGTAGGCTACTATCGTGCGATCGCCCGCCCCGGTGATCGAACTGGGTTCTAGCCGAATCTGCCAATAGCAGGTATTGGCAGAAAAGACGCCAATTCCGACGCCGGCATCGCGTGCGGCAGTCACCTGTTGACGCATCTCCCAGCTCCAGTATTCGTCGTGCCCCACAATTAAGAAGGCGCGGTGGTTGAGCAGCACGTTGGCGGTGCGGTGCGTGTCGATGTTGGTGGCGTAGGTCACATCGTAGCCTTCGCGCTCTAGCCAGCGCACCAAATTATATTCCCACCCGGCGCCATAGCGACTGCTGGGCTGCATGTTGGTCAAAAACTCACCTGCGCCAACGCCATAGGCTGCTTCGGGGTTGGGGCTAGGGGCGTAGGGGCGGTTGAAGGAGACCTTGTAGGCGCGGGGCCAGCGACTATTCCAGGTGTAGAGCGATCGCCCACCCCAGTTGTTGTAGGCCTGGTATGTGGTCACGCTGGATTGAAACAGATAGTCTGACGGGCGATCGTCTTCTCGCACGACAAAAATGATGTAGCTTTGCTCGCCCGTGCTAGCGGTGAGCTTCGCGAGATAGAACCCACTGAGCCAGGCCGGGTCGTCGCCGGTGCCATCTGGAATGGTGAGGATATAGGGCGATCGCCAGTTGCATTCTACTTGGCGCGTCCACCAGTTAACGCGGGGACGGGGTTGGCGCACCCGCTGTCGTTTAATCGGCCCAGCCACCTGGCGACCGCCCTCGCCGCCATACCAGCCCATGCGAAAAATATCGATCTGGTATGTAGGCGCTTGGGTATTAACAAATAGCTCAATCTCCTCGCCCTGGTTAACACTGGTCAGCGATGCATAGCCTTCAATTTCATGCTGGCGGGCGGGCCGCGTGAGCTGCCAGTCGGGGGTGCCGGGGCGGGCGTTTTCTTGGGCGATCGCCCCTAGTGAATCAGGCCGGTGGGACAGGGTGTGCGCAGCGATGGCTTGCTTCGGATTCCCCAGACTGATTAGCAGCAGCCATCCCACGATCAGCAGCGCTCGTCTCCAGTGCCGCCATTGAGACCTGAACGGGTGAAAGAAGACGATCTCAGATAGCGACCAGAGCGATCGCCCAACTGATATTGACTGATGATTGCCTGTTCCAGCACTCTGAAATTGGGGCATCTTAATAACAGAGATTTCAAGAGACTTGATTTTAAGAGACTTGTAATAAGTGCAATGGAGTTGGGCGGTGTCGCGCTGCGATGACACTCCATGCCATCGCACATACGTTGGACATGGCCTATGCCCGCGAATGTTAATGCTCAATCTGGGGCGATCGCCAGCACCCCAGAGACGCCCTCCACGCTGACATCCTACCTTGATGCCATTGCGGGTGCAGCGACGTTTGATCTAAGCGGTCTCCCTCGAGACTATTTCACCACAGCAGAACATAACGACGTAAGCTGGGTGCAAACCATTTTTCAGGCGTTGGGGCTGCAATCGCTGCTGCTGTCGTCGCTGCGGCTAGAGGGGTTTCGCTATGCCGTCATTCACGGCAACGACTGCCGCGCCATTGTGATTCGGCAGCGATCGCAATACCTCGCCCTGTTGCTGCACCAATCCCAAACTACAGCAGTATCCGAAGCGTTTATTCGATGGCTGCAAGACTTTGACGCCGAAACCCTCACCACCCATTCGCGCTTTCAGAGCAGTTGAGAGGGGATAGCGTTTAGGATGCTGCTAGTATCGCTATCTTAACCACCCCATGGTTCCAGCCCTGTTATGCAGCATAGAAATCGGGGGCGATCGCCCGAAAGCTGTTCAATCGCTGCCTAAATATCCCTAAAAACTAAAATGCCATAACTAAAATGCCATCGCAAGCCTTATTATTGGGCGGCAATGGCACTCCTTTATGAAAGTCGAAATAAACCAGAGCAGCAGACAATAGAACCCGTCGTCGCTACTTCATGATTCATCCCCTAAGCATCATCCTGAGCCGCGTCTCGGGTTTCTGGCGAAGCATTGTACAGGGCATCGAGCCGCTGCCGCGCATCATCAACCGAGATCGACTTCATCACTAGATAGGGCTCTCGAATCAACCGCCCCGATTCATCCATCAGTTCAGGATGCTGACTCGACTGCTGTGGAGAAGTACCAGTTCCTTGTCCACCTCGGGGCTGGGGGCGCTGTGATTCGACGCCAAGCGTCATCAAATTTCGAATTAGATTTGACACCGCCAAAAACGCGAGCAGTGTAAACGCACAGATATAAAGTAATTGCAGCATGATTGCGCTTTTCCTCGCCCTTATCCTTAGTACAACTTAAACCCGATTCTGCATGCGGTGCTTTAGGCAAACTCTGCGCTTGACAGTCTCTAGCGCATGTTTTAACCCCATCAGCCCCTATCACCTAGCGCTGAAACCCCGTCCAAAAAACTCTTTAACCCAACTAGCCTGCTCGCTAAACTGGCATCTATTCTAAAAAAAATTAACCTGCGAACCCCAACCGCCTTGTCCCACATCCCGCTGAATGAGGATAACTTGCATTGCTCAGGCTTCCGCCTTTGGCTAACATGCCCAGCACTCTCAGCATAAACTCGCAAATTATGAGAACTGCGGCTCTTCTCTATTAAACGCTAGACCCAGATTTTTTGCTGCGATCGCACTCTCATTCTGGCAGACTCTTGCACCAGTCGCGACCTCACAGGGGTTAATTCTGCTGGATTATTGAGGTGAGTCTGGGCGCGTACTAGACGATCCCAACCGATGCTGAACAGACACCTTCCAGCACTCCATAACCAGGTGATGCCAGGGCATCAGGGCCGACGACTCAATTCCTACTTGCCCCCCTGTTGCTTGAAACAGAGCCTTCGCAGAGGCGACTTCTTGGCGAGCTTGCTGAACACGCGCCAGAAGCGTAGCCTGCTCTTGGGCGCTCAAGCCTTCTAGGGGTTGCTCGTTAAGCAGGGTGTGCGATCGCTCAAACCAGTACTGGAAATCATCCAGCAGCGGCTCTAACAACGTTTTTAGCAGTTGCGACTCAGGCAAATCAGACCCCACCATTAAAAGAATTCATGACTACAGACAGCATGCGTTAATCTTAACGCGATTTACATTTTGCAACAATTGGTCGTGATCTGTGACATTAGCCTGCCGATAGTGTGTGCAGTTTGCGCAGGTTCCACACCACCAAAAATCCCCATTAGCGCTTCTGTCATTACTTCAATCATTAGTAGAGAACATATAAGCTATGAGCCAAAATCCCTAACGGACAACTACGACCCCGTATCCAACCCGTAATATAAGAAAGAGAAGTCAAACTATGGTCTCTGTACTTTCTGTCATCCCATGCCAAACGACCTGCCCTCCAGCGCTGTATCCGTTGAGCCTATCTCGCTGCCCAAAACCAGCGAATCGGAAACCCTGAAAAAGATTCGCCACACCACGTCTCATGTCATGGCGATGGCGGTGCAAAAGCTGTTTCCCAAAGCGCAGGTGACCATTGGCCCCTGGATTGAAAACGGCTTCTATTACGACTTTGATGCGCCGGATCCCTTCACCGAAAAGGACTTGAAGGCCATCAAAAAAGAGATGATCAAGATCATCAACCGCAAGCTGCCCGTCACCCGCGAAGAGGTGCCCCGGGACGAAGCCGAGCGGCGAATTAAGGAACTGGGCGAGCCCTACAAGCTCGAAATTCTAGCGGATTTGCAAGATCCCATTACGATCTATCATCTGGGCGACCAATGGTGGGATCTCTGTGCTGGACCTCATCTAGACAACACTGCCGATCTCAACCCCAGCGCGATTGACCTAGAATCGGTGGCCGGAGCCTATTGGCGGGGTGACGAAACAAAAGCTCAGCTCCAGCGCATCTATGGCACGGCCTGGGAAACACCAGAGCAACTCGCGGAGTACAAGCGCCGCAAAGAAGAAGCGTTACGCCGCGACCATCGCAAGCTGGGGCGCGAGCTGGGGCTGTTTTTGTTTTCCGATGTGGTGGGGCCAGGGTTGCCCCTGTGGACACCCAAAGGCACAGTGCTGCGCTCTACCCTAGAGGATTTTCTGAAGCAGGAACAGTTAAAACGGGGCTATCTGCCTGTGGTGACGCCCCACATTGCGCGAGTAGACTTGTTCAAAGTCTCTGGCCACTGGCAGAACTATAAGGAAGACATGTTCCCCATGATGGCGGAGGATGACGCTGCTCGGCTAGCCGAGCAGGGCTTTGCTATGAAGCCGATGAACTGTCCCTTCCACATTCAGATTTATAAGAATGAGCTGCGTTCTTATCGGGATTTGCCGATGCGGTTATCGGAGTTTGGCACTGTTTACCGCTATGAGCAATCGGGTGAGCTAGGCGGGCTGACGCGGGTGCGCGGGTTTACGGTAGACGACTCTCATCTATTTGTCACGCCGGATCAACTGGCTGACGAGTTTATGAGTGTGGTGGATTTGATCCTCTCTGTGTTCAACAGCTTGCAGCTAAAGAACTTCAAAGCCCGATTGAGCTTTCGCGACCCCAACTCAGATAAGTACATTGGCTCGGATGAGGCGTGGTCTAAGGCAGAGAGTGCCATCCAAAAGGCGGCGGATGCGCTAGGCCTGAATTATTTTCTGGGCGTTGGCGAAGCCGCATTCTATGGCCCCAAGCTAGACTTCATTTTCCAGGATGCGCTGGAGCGGGAGTGGCAACTTGGCACGGTGCAGGTGGACTATAACCTGCCGGAGCGGTTTGAGCTGGAATATGTGGCGGAGGATGGCTCACGTCAGCGTCCTGTCATGATTCACCGCGCTCCCTTTGGTTCGCTAGAGCGGCTAGTGGGGATTTTGATTGAGGAGTATGCAGGCGATTTTCCGCTTTGGCTGGCTCCGGTGCAGGTGCGGCTGCTGGCGGTGACGGAGGAGTTTCTGCCCTATGCGAAGACGGTGGCTGCACAGATGCGATCGCTCGGCATTCGGGTTGAGGTCGATACCAGCGGCGAACGGCTAGGCAAGATGATTCGCAATGCGGAAAAACAGAAGATTCCTGTGATGGCTGTGATTGGCGCTAAAGAAGTAGAAGCCAATGGCCTCAGCGTGAGGACGCGGGCCTCGGGTGAACTCGGGGCGATCGCCGTTGCTGACGTGTTGGAACGGTTAACAGCGGCGATCGCCCAATACGGCACGTTCTGATTTCTGCTCACTGAGCGGCGGCAGCGGTTTTGTTCGAATGCGCCACAGCACGATTGAATAAGGTGGCTAATATCAATTCTCTAAATCAGAACGACGGATTGTTTAAGGAGGGGGGTGAGGAACTGCGCTCCCCACAAGGGGGCAAAGCACCCTTGCCCCCCATTTGTCGCCCAAATTTTCGGAATTGATATAAGATTCAGTGCGTTTTTACAGAACCCTTATGATATAAGGCTTCTAAAAAGACATGAGTGCTCATTAGCGCGCCAAGCGCTCGATAGGCATCGATAAAGACAGGCGAAAATAAACCAAAAAAAGGGGGAGTTTTTAACTTCCCCTTTGACTACCAAGGACCACATCATCAACTTTGAGCAACATTGAGCAAGGTGTGCGGCCTACGCCTCACTCATCTAGAGCGTTAGCCACGCTCAGTCGGTGCTTAGATAGCGCCTAGTAAGCCAGACCCATGCTGCGCGTAGTTTCTGCACCCAAATAAACCCGAATGCTTAGGAAGTCGGTGGGGCAGGCCGTTTCGCAGCGCTTGCAGCCTACGCAGTCTTCAGTGCGCGGAGAGGAGGCAATTTGCCCGGCCTTGCAGCCATCCCAGGGCACCATTTCGAGCACATCGGTAGGGCAGGCGCGCACACATTGAGTACACCCAATGCAGGTGTCATAAATTTTGACGGAATGAGACATTGATATAGCGGCTCCAAACGATTGATTGCCTATGATCACATGGCACGGCCGTGCACAAACCCCTGTATCCAGAACCCCTGCATCCAGAACCCTATGCCCAGACCGACCCATCAAGGTGTCTTTCAATTGCAACCTAGTTTAGAACGAGGGTTTCACCGGATTTTAAAAACCACGGAAATCTTCAAAGATCGTAATATCGGGCGATCGCTCTTCCGCTCATATTCGTTACTCAAAGGCCATGCAGAAGAGAGCCACAATTGCCAATCCCCCCAAAAGTAAGGAAAAAATAAGAGCTTTAGGCAATTTTGGTAGAGATTATTGCTCAATCCTTAAAATTAAGCCCTACTTACCTTGAAATTTAAATCAACCATCCCATAATACTAGTGCAAGCCCTCGACAAGGGGGATGCTGGTTTGCCTTGGGATCGACATCTTCTGTGGTCTTAAGGTTTCTAAATAACGGTTTGCCAGAGTGATCCACAAATCGTTGTTCCACTGCGTACGTCCTACACAATTAATAAAATTGGAGAAAGTAACCATGGGTTGGCTAAGCAGACTGTTCCCCGGAAGTAAGAAAAAAGAAGATTCTAAGACGGCTCCTGCCGCGACTGCCGCAGCTAAGTCCACAGCGAAGGCGGCTCCTGCCGCATCTGAGGCAGAAATTCCCCCTGAGCGCGTTGGGTTAGATGGCGAGTATGACGACAGCGGTCTGGCTAAGCGCGTTGCGCTAGCGTTTGACGACGACTCCACGTTAGAAGATCTGGGTCGGCTCTGGGTCGCGCAGACCAGCTCTAAAGTGGTGCTTAAGGGTGAAGTGCCGTCTCAAGACTATCTCAACAAAGCCATCAGCGTGGCCCGCAGCGTGGATGGGGCGACTGAGGTCGATGCATCACAGGTAAAAATCATGGCTCAGGGTTAGGGTTCTGAACCTGAACCTTTAATAGCAGGTTGGACTTATCCTCTATCTGTTTAAGGGCAGCCTCAATGATGTAGTCAGTGACTGCAAAATGGCGTGAATGCTATGCCTTTCGTAGCGTTTGCGCCATTGGCGTTTTAGGAGGCGATCTCAGGGAGATTCTTCATGGGCCATCTGCGTGAATGGGGCGATCGCCCCATTCACGCAGAATCGGACAAAATTAGCGCTGCTCAGAGAAAAGTGCTATCTTCACGACTTGTTAGCCTGTAGTTCTTGGAATTGCTTCAGCATGAGCGGCTTTAAACGTTAAGATCTGGTTAAGCTTTGAATTGATCCGTTCTGTACGCTGCTTTGCAACCTCCTTGGAGATTCCCTCTTCCCCCCATATTGGTGATGCCGTTTTGATTTTGTACCCTGCATATGCAGCAGGGCGCATGGGCGTCATTTGTGGTCGAGAGGACGAATCTTTGGATCCGCTGTGCGATCGTTGGTTGGTGCAGGCAGACGACCTGATCTTGTCGCTGTATCCCAGCGAATTTCGCATTTTAGACTAAGTTAGAGAGTAAGTCGTTTGATGGAGATGGGTGCAGAGGGGGCGATCGCCCCCGAAAAGGGTTTGGGAAATAGGCGGTTCACCCAGTCTATGGTTTAATATGACTTCTAGCCTGCTCCTCCCAACCGCCTGGATGCGATGGTTTCATGCACGATCGGTTTGGCTTCCGCGACTCTAAAGACAGCGCATTGATTCGGTCGGCACCCTTCTTTGAAGGGCTGCCTGCTGCTGCTGTGGAACGTGCTGTAACCCAAGTGGTGACGCGCAGCCATCCGCCCAACCAAGTCCTTTTACTAGAAAATGACTGGGGTAGTTCGGTCTACTTCATTTTGGAAGGCTGGGTTAAGATTCGCACCTATAACTTAGACGGTAAAGAAGTCACCCTCAATATTATTGGCAAGGGCGAGCTATTTGGTGAAATGGCCCCGTTGGATGAAGTGCCCCGCTCTACCGACGTGATCACGCTGGCGCCAACGGTGATCGGCAATATGCCCGCGCAAGATTTTGTGAAGCTGCTGCAAACCGAGCCAGAAGCTGGGATCAAGCTCGCCAAGCTCATGGCTCGGCGGCTGCGCCAGGTGAATCGGCGGTTGCGACTGCGTGAAACGGATAGCGTCTCGCGCGTGGCGGATATCATCCTATTTTTGGCGGATGGTCAAGGCAAGGTTGGGCAGCAAGGGCTCGAGATTCCCAACTTGCCTCACCGTGAGCTGAGTAGCCTGAGTGGGCTAGCGCGTGAAACCGTGACGCGGGTGCTCAGCAAGCTAGAGCGCAAAGGGCTGATTATGCGCGATCGCGACATTATGACCATCCCAGATATCAACGCCCTTGAGCGGCTGTTGTTTTGAGGGGTGCGCTAAGGGCGTGTCATCAATTCTGGCTAAAATCCTGATTCCATCGGCGGTGTCATGCCCGACCCAAAAATAGGCTAGGGGCTGCAGCTGCTGATTTTTGGGCCATCAGTGGCTAGTAATGACAGCCCTTAGCAGAATCGCTCAAATATTAGCAACTGTTGCAAAATAGGGGCGATCGCCCATCCGTGCAGTAGTGTGAAAGTAGAGCAAGCGGCATCGCAGAACCAGCCCATCGCCCCGAGCGTCTAGGCTCATGGGTGAGGTCTGCAAATTAGCACCACTGCCGCAGGCCCATGGCACCGCTATCACATTGCCCAATCGGCAGGGAGTAGCCCATGGCTATCCACAAAATTCTCGCGGCATTAGATGATTCTCCGTTGGGAAAAGACGTCTTTGACCAAGCGTTAGACCTGGCAGAAAAACACCAAGCCGAGCTGCTGTTGGTTCATTGCTACGCCCCTGAGCTCAGCACCAGCCCCATGATGCTGCCCGGAGAATTGGGGCTGTCGTCTCACTTTATTACTCAGGCCTACCAATCGCAACAGGTCTATCTTGAGCAGCGTAACCAGCACGTGCAGCAAGCACTGCAGCAAAAATCTCAAACCGCGAATCAACGCGGCGTTCCGACTCAGCACATGCCGTGCTATCAAGAACCTGGTCAGGGAATTTGCCACATGGCAAGCCAGTGGAGCGCTGATTTGATCGTGATGGGGCGTCGGGGGCGGCGCGGATTGGCAGAGGTGATGCTGGGCAGCGTTAGCAACTATGTGCTGCATCACGCTCCCTGCGCGGTGATGGTGATTCAATCTCTGCAGCCCGCGATGCAGGCAGTAGAAGCAGCCCCAAATGTAGAGGATGCAGAGGCAGAGGCGATAACTCCGGCCACCTCCTCCCACCTGTTCTAGGGCGTGTCATCAATTCCGACCAAAAGCCTTGTGATATGAGCGTTGCCACGCCCGACCCAAAAAACAGGCTAGGGGCTTTGACCGTTCATTTCTGGGCCATTAGCGGCTAATTGATGACAGCCCCCAGCTTATAACCCTAAATCCACCGCGATACGGTGCGCGCACGCAAAACCTGAAAAGGCCACTGCGTTGAGCCCCTGCCCCGGGAACGTGCTATCGCCCACGCAATAAAGGCCAGGAACCGCCGTGCGGTTAAAGGGCATGCCCAACAAACCCAGCAGTTTGCGACGGGGAATGGGGCCATAGGTGCCATCGGCGCGCCCCAAAAAGCGGCGATGGGTGCGAGGTGTGCCGGTTTCTTGAAAGTCTAGCGCGTCTGCCAATCCCGGAAAAACCGCACTTAACCGCTCCACAATCCGAGCCGCCGTGGCCTCCTTCTTGGCCTGATAGGCTTTAGACGGCACGGTCTGCCAAGCCTCGAGCCAGTCTGGCGTAAAGGCATGGATAATGTGGTGCCCTGCCGGAGCCAAATCGGGGTCGAGTAGAGTGGGAATCGACACAAACAGTGTGCCTTGGGCCTCTTCTAACTGAGCCCAATCGTCTAATAAAATGTGGTGACAGGCGGTGCCTGTGGGCAGCACCTCGGCGTTGACCCCGAGGTGCAGGCTAAAGAAACTGGGTGACTTTTGGTAGCGCGATCGCCATTTTTGTTCAGCCCGAGGCATCGACTCTGCGGGCAGCAGCTGATCAAACGTGTCCCACCGGGTGGCGTTAGAGACAACCCGCCGAGCTGTATAGGTTTTGCCAGAGGCAAGGCGAACCCCAACGGCGCGATCGCCCTCGGTCACAATCTCTGTCACCCGCGCCTTGTATTCAATTCTGCCGCCAGTTTTTTCTAAACCGGCAACCAGGGCCTCGGCAATGCGCCCCACCCCGCCCTTGGGATAGTTGATGCCGCCGTAGTGGCGATCGCTAAACACCATGCCCGCATTAATCATCGGCGTTTTAGCAGCAGGCACCACCGACCAGCAATAGCACTCCATATCAATGAACTGCAGCAGGGCAGGATCTTGAATGTACCGTCGGGCAATATCGCCTGCGTTTTGAGGTAAATACTTCACTAGGCCCAAACAGGCCAGAGGATGCTGGAAAAACACCCGCGTTAGATAGCGAGGCTCCTCAAGCGACAGCAACTCCATTGCATTGAGGCAATTAAACACACGCCAGCACTCGTCATAAAACTGACGAATCCCCACTGCTTCATGGGGAAAATGCTGAATCAGCTCTTGCAAGAAATTCTCATAGTCGCGATGCACCTTTAGATCCAACCCCTTCGGGAGGTGATAGTGAATCTGCACTGGATCAGGAATCGTTTCTAGATGCATCCCCACGGCATCTAGCGCTCGGGTCAATAGGTTAGTCGTGCCCTGCTGTCCAAACCCAAAAATCATCGACGCGCCTACATCAAACCGATAGCCAGCCCGCTCAAAAAAACCAGCACTGCCACCGGGGATGATGTAGCGCTCAAGCACCAGAACGGCTGCGCCCTTTGCGGCCAGTTGGGTTGCCGTGACCAAACCACCAATACCCGACCCGATCACAATCACATCCCAATCAAGACGAGGAGCAGTAGAAGACACTGAGGCGGAATCCGAATCAACAATCATTGCGGCCACGTTGCGCTGAACTACTCTCCTTAGTGTAAGTGGTGAACGGCCAGTGCTCTAGCCATCAAACAAATGGAGTTGAGCAAGCCTGTTGCAGCATGCTGGGGCCGGAGCAAAACTATCTTAATGCTCTGAAATACCGCACGCCGCACACTACTGCCGCCTCATAAATCCAAGAACACTGCGAACTCAATTGTGGGTTTCAGCCCTGCAGCGCCCCACACTAAAATCACGCTGCTCTCGTCGCAGGTGGTGTGTGGGGCATTTGCCGAACTGAACATTAAGAACAAAAAAAGTGGGATCGGTCTGACGACCAACCCCACTTGCCGATCCTTTGAGAGGAGAACACTAAAATAAAGAGTACATTTATTGAAAATAATTGTCAATAGATTGTCGATTTTGGGTGGAGGCGGCTCGACTAGGATTGCGATGTTAATCACTGGCTGAGTGAGCGCGGAGGTCGCAGACGGTGGTGCAGCTATCTGAGTCGGGATTTGCTGACTCCACTCTACGTTCAACATCGCTCTATGGGCGCATGACCTGCTATGATTGGAGTCTGAGTATAGGCGGATGTGGCGGAATTGGTAGACGCGCTAGATTTAGGTTCTAGTACCGCAAGGTGTGAAGGTTCAAGTCCTTTCATCCGCATACTTTACGGCTAAAGATTGCCTGTAGCGACCGACTAGTCAGGGCGCAATGCAGCAATGCCGCGGTGTCAAGTAGCTGGTGGTTTGGCTGCCCGCGGTATCGAGATATCGCATCAGTTTAGCCATGCTTTAGGACTGCCGCAGGCGTCAGCACTGACTGTATGTCCGAGAGAGAGTTGCGGTGATGTGTTGCGATCGCCCCCAGATTGTTCCCACTCACAGAAACAATTGGGTAAGATTTAATAACGGAACTAAATGGGCGCAAAGATGCATTGATTTTGCTTGATCCCAAGGATTCTCTAGAGCAAGCATCTTGGATTTTCTCAGCTCATGGGAGAAATTGAGTGGGCAAGGTGTTCAATCAGGTTGAAACTGCGCAGATACCAACTCAACTGCTACAGCGCTGAGATGTCATGCTACTCAAGCTGTCTAAAGCTGTCTGATGAGTTATTTAAGTGACGGCACGGGTGAATAAGGATGAGTGGGGCTGCGTTTAACGGAAGTTGATGTATCCGGCTCGGCTAGCTTAGGGCTTGATGTATAGAATTTGCGGACTAAGCTCTGCCTAGGTACTGAGCAGATGGACGCGATACTGTGATTTGGGTAATGAACTGAGGCATGGGAGTGACTAAGCTGCGATCGCATGATGGACTCTAACGATCTAATTACAATACAGGCGTTTATGCTGGCGCTGGTTCAGCTTGATGATGAGCTGCCCGATGATCTACATCAGGCGGTGCATCGCATTGGCAATGAACTCACCCAACACCGGCCCGAGTTGGCAGAGGAGGTGCGATCGCTCGTGCAGCAGCATGCCCGCCTTAACGAGCTATACGAAACCGAATGTCGGCATCTCCAAGAGCTATACCCCATCCAAGAGCGTGCGAAACGGGTGATCAACGGGCATCATGCGGGCGATGTGGATGAAATTACGTGGGCACATATCGCCAATGCTATTCTCAAGGCAGATGATTACTACAGTGGCGCACAAAATCTGCTGCGGCGGGCGCAGGCGCATGGCGTGCCCAATGCATCTGGCGATGTGAAGGTGTTTTTGAGTGCGTTGCAGCGAGCCGTGACGGCAACGCGGGAGCGGGCGATCGCCATACTCAAAGCGCTAGAGCAGCGTCCCCTCACAATTCGCAGCTTGCCGTCTATGGTGGGGCTATCGGTTGATCAGTCTCGGGCGATTGTGCAGTCGCTCTGGGAAAAAGGCTATGTCGATCAATTTACCGGCAATATTTTTAGAAGTCTTGCTGCCCTAATCGGGGTAAGGCATCATCGGAACGAATCCATCGATCCAGACACCTACCTGACACTAACCAGTAAGGGGCACTTTTTCTTGCATCCTGTGGTCGTCGTCGGTAGACGTGAGGGCAAGCGTTAGTGAATGGTTTGACAGATTGGCTACCGGTTGTGCTGGTAGCCGGCATTGCAGGGGTCTGCAATCTTCTAGATGCTTATGAGAAGATCATGGATCTCTGCAAAAAACTGCTGTTCTTTGAACCCGCCAAGAGTGTCGGCTTTTGGCTCCTGATTCTGGTTCAGGTGTTATTCCCCTCTATTACCTTTCTCCTCTGGGTTACAGAGTTTTTTACGCTCAATCCTGTGGTAGATGTATTGCTGGTTATTCAGGCGATCGCCGTAGGGTTGAGCTTTGTCGCATTCCTCAATGCCCGCACCGAAACCGGTTTTCTGACCATTGATATCAAAAGCCTCTACGATCGCCTTTTGGCAATTGGTGTGCGCATCATCGCAGCTAGAGAAACACGTCGAACCTCACAGTTTCTGCGTGAGTTTGAGCGTGAGCTGATCCACCCTACCGCCAATCTAGAAGAGGGCTTAAAGGATCTAAGAGCTTACTTTTCTGCAGATATTGCGCTTTCGCCCCAAGATGAGCGCGATCGCCTTGATCTGATTGATGAGGCGTTAAGAGAGCCTTCGGTCTATCACCAGATCACGACCATCCAAACACTGGTGCTGCTCGTTCGAAAGCAAGACCTACTCTACATCCTGCAGCAGTTTGGCTGTCGAAGTGAGTTCTTGCAGCAGTTTTTTCCCAATGAATTTAGGCGGCGTAAAGATCAACGGGTCTGAGGCTCTGGGTGTGACTGCAGAACGGGCGATCGCCTTACCACAACATCCCTAGATCAGCAGACCAGTGCTTAGCCCAACCGTTTTACTGCTCCAACTCGCGATAAAGCGACTGCAGCAAATTTTCTAACTTCTCATCAGGGCAACACTCAACCAGCGCATCAAAGACATCAACCAAGTTAGCAGCAGTCTCACCCAATGTAGGGCTAAAGTCCCAAACATCCTGCGCCCAACCGCGCGGCGTTTCATTCTCAAAGATCAGCCGCTCTAAGAGAGATTTAGCTTCCGCTTTCGATAAAGACATAGCGACCCAGAATAAAAAGGCGTACCCAACGGCACGCCTAACGAATATCATACAATCTTGACAAATAGCCCATACAACTAGAGTCTTCAAACCCCATATCGCCTGTGGCACAGCGTTACAGACTTTAAGGCTTAGCCTCAACTATGTTTGCCCACTACCAGAACCAGTGCTGACAAACTCAACCAGATTCAGACAAGCCCTGCTCCATCCTAGCCTTTAGGCACGATGGTTGTTCGAGGTATCTCCTACACAACCATCACTCACCAAGATGTCATCAATGCTAATAGGTTTCAACATGCCAGCGCTCTTTGATTGATCGCTGGTAGTCTTTCCAAACAACGTTTTCCTTTGCTGCCGCCGCAGACATGGCCTCATCAATGCCATCCTCCATTCCCTTCAGTCCACAAATGTAGACATGGGTCTTTTCTTGCTTCACCATAGTCCAGATTGCGTCAGCATGCTCAGCAACACGATGCTGAATATACATGCGACCGCCTTCGGGATTTTGCTGCTCGCGGCTAATGGCATAAGTCAGCTTGAAATTGTCAGGATACCGTTCCTGAATCTCTTCGAGTTCTTCCTTGTAAAGGATATTGGGTGTGGTGGGAATACCGAAAATCAACCATGCAAACCCATTAAACTGATAATCAGGATTGAGATCCCGCTCGTCATCCTTAAACATTCGCCAGAGGTATGCCCGGAATGGTGCAATTCCTGTTCCAGTCGCCATCATGATGATGTTAGCCTCTGGGTCATCCGGCAAAAGCATCTCTTTACCGACAGGGCCTGTAATCTTGACATCTGCCCCAGGCTCTAAGTTGCAGAGAAAGGTAGAACACACACCCTTCACCACCTCACCCGTTTCTGGATGCTTATACTCCAACTGACGCACACATAAAGAAACCGTTTTATCATCGAGCTTATCGCCATGCCGAGTAGAGCCAATTGAGTAAAGGCGCAGCTTATGAGGCTTGCCTTTATCATCCGTTCCATCGGGAATGATGCCTATGCTCTGCCCCTCCAGATAGTGCAAGTCACCACCTGACAAATCGAACGTAATATGCTGAACCTCACCAATCCCACCCTCTGCGACCAGCTTTTCGTTTGAGATGCACTTTCCAACAAATGGGTCTTTCGGACGATATAAGTTGACCGGGACGTTAGATTTTGCCTTTTCTTTTGCTTGCGTCATGGGCTTACTCTGCTGTTTCGGTTGTGCTGAAGTCGATGCTTGAGGTTCAGCCTTCAAAGCGCTGCTGCCATTGGTTGCAGCGGTGCCGTTAACATCTAATGGACGAATGCTAACGATCCTGCCACCCATTCGCGTAATGCGCTGCATCTCTTGGTTCATGCGAGCGTAGGACACCGTCATGAATATGCTGCCGCTCCGACGAATGGGATACTCCATCTTGTCGGTTTCCTGGTTTTGGCGTAGACCTTCTACTTCGTAGACGAAAAGACGACTACCGGATAGTGAGTTGGCAGAACCGCCCGCTGCGCTTGGATTGTACATTGCTAATCGATGCTCTCTATAACCCTAGATCAAGAACCATTGAGCCTCCGAAGGAAAAGCCCTAAAGAGGCACATCTGTTTTGGTAATAGCGTATCACTGCCGAGCTAGCAAGATATAGTGACTACAGATTATGAAGAACATTGAACCCCATGCCAATCACCATACGTGTCAGCTCTGTTGGAAAATGTTAGCCACGAAGCACTTTTATGCCATCTTCATATTCCAATGAAGACCACTTACCATTAGCATAGAAGCTAGGCAAGCACGAGTTAGCAGTGGTGACCCGCAATCTGAAGGAAATCCTCGAGAAATTTGGCTTGTTGGTTTTGGCGCTACTCTGATAGCATTAGCTTATCAGATAGGACTAAATACTTATCGCATCTTTAGAGCTACAGTGTGCCTAGAGCACTTCGTAGCAGGTAGCTCCAGTAAGGGCTCTATATCAGCAAAGCAGATGAGTTTTGGGTATGGCTTAAGGGCAATTTTTTGCTGAGCGTTGCTTAGCAACGTTCATTGGTCTTTTGCTTCAAACGCTCTATTGATCGATGCTGTTAGCCAATAGTGCTTACGTAGATGCGCTTATTTTTAGTTGGCGTGATGACTTGATTTTGAGCCAGGTTCAAGGTATCTGCTTACTAGCCATAGCCAGATTCGCCTAGCGTATTAGGCTGAGGCATATTTAGGGCGCAGTTATCGCGTTTTGCAGGGCTAGCCGCCTAGAGTGTGGCTTCTATTGCCTACTGTTCTTTAACGAATTGTAGGATTGCGGGCCAACGCTTATTTCTAGTGCTTACTTACACTGTGTTGTTGTCCATCGGTAGCTTAGAGGAATGCTATGACCAGTCAGCTAGACCGTGTCGTGTTAATTGGAGTGGCAGGGGACTCCGGCTGTGGGAAGTCTACGTTTCTTCGTCGCTTAGCAGATTTGTTTGGCGAAGAGATGATGACGGTCATCTGCCTTGATGATTATCACTCGCTTGACCGTTATCAGCGGAAAGAAGTTGGCGTAACGGCGCTAAACCCCAAAGCCAATAATTTTGACTTGATGTATGAGCAAATCAAAGCTCTAAAGGAAGGCAAGTCAATTGAAAAGCCGATTTATAATCACGAAACGGGGCTGATTGATCCGCCAGAAACGATTCATCCGAACCGAATCGTGGTGGTTGAAGGGCTGCACCCCATGTATGACGATCGCATGCGAGCGCTGCTGGACTTTAGTGTTTATCTTGATATTGATGATGAAGTAAAGATCGCCTGGAAGATTCAGCGCGACATGGCGGAGCGTGGGCACACCTATGAAGATGTGCTGGCCGCTATCAACTCTCGGCGCCCTGACTTTATGGCCTATATCGACCCACAAAAGCAGCATGCTGATGTAGTGATTCAGATTTTGCCAACTCGGTTAATCAAAGATGACACTGAGCGCAAGGTGCTTCGAGTTCGGCTGATGCAGAAGGATGGAATAGAGGGGTTTGAGCCTGTCTATCTATTTGACGAAGGCTCTACGATTGATTGGATTCCTTGCGGACGTAAGCTCACCTGCTCTTACCCGGGTATTCGTCTTGCCTATGGCCCTGACACGTACTACAAAAACAGTGTGTCAGTCTTAGAGGTTGATGGGCAATTTGATCGGCTAGAGGAATTGATTTATATCGAGAGTCACCTCAGCAATACGTCGGCTAAATATCACGGTGAGATGACGGAGCTATTGCTGAAGCACAAGGATTATCCGGGTTCTAACAATGGTAGCGGTCTGTTCCAGGTGTTAGTTGGACTGAAGATGCGGGCGACGTGTGAGCAATTGGTAGGCGGTACGGTATCGATGGCGGCGAAAGCGGCTGTCAATTAGTTGGCGTATATAGTGTCAGCTTAGGTGCTTACGTTGCCTCAATACAAAGAGTGGGGCTCTCACATTAGACGCTCCCAGTGGTGGTGATATGAACCTGAGTTCGAGATAAACTCAAACCCTAAATGTGCCGTGCAAGATACCTACAGCGCATTTAGGGCTGTTTGCCTGACACGAGTTCCGAAAGCCTTGAAAATACGTTGGTGCAGAGCCGCAGGTCATAGCTTACGGATTGGAGCCGAAAGGCTTAATCAAATAGGCTTTAAGGCAGCGCGACTGACGAGAGATCAGGGGTTTCAGAGATGTGTCAGGCAGTCAGCATTTAGGGTTTTGGGGCACTGCGCGTCTCGCGGTGCCCCAAAGCTCGCTAATCTGAGTTGACGTTGATTATATATTCACTGTGAGATCGATAGCGTTGATTCAGTCCCGCGCTGCGAGGCTGAATCAACGCTAAACCAACGCGGACAACACGGTTTTAGGAATTTGCTGAACTGACATAGAAAAAGATTAGGGCTAGATATAGCAGACGTGTTACTACGCATCTACTGTATCTAGCCCTAACTAGCGCTTTAGGATATGTGCAGTCTAGCCTTCGGAGTTGCCTTCTGGCGAAGCCTCGGGTTTAGGTGCTGGCTTGGCAGCTGGTTTTGCTGCAGCCTTGGCGGCCTTAGGTGGCGCACCCACTTCAGTCACTTCGCTAAGGGCGAAGTTGTTGGTATTGACGCCAGCGTAGTTCACTTTTTCAAAGCGAACAATGACTGGGTATTTGATGCCACTCTGGTCGACAGTGGCAACGGTGCCCACATCTTGAAACCAGTAGGATTCTTTGCGAAGGATTTTAACCTTGGAACCGCGTTGAACCATGAGTATTCTTCCTTAATGAATGAATATGATGCATGGACGGGGCTTGCTGATTCGACGAACCTCCTATAAGGCTCAACGCATGAGTAGCAAACCCATAATGCTCATGTAAAAGAAGTAACCCCATTATGAGGCGAAAGGTGGCGCTCTCCAAGGCGTTTGCGAGATTTAAGCTATTAAGTTTTATTGCCAGGGGCGATCGCTCCTCTGCATCTCATCCCTCTCTGCATCTCATCCCCCTCTGCATCTCACCGTGGACAGGAGGGTCAAGGCAGAATCATGGACTCTAGTGCGGTTTGTAAGTCTTGGGTAAAGGCGGCGATCGCCCCTTTTCGGTTTTTGCGGTAGTCTAGCAGGCGATCGCTGATGGATATGGGCTCTCCAATTGTGATGTGGGCACGGCGCTGCCCGAGTTTAGGCTGTGGCAATGGGTCATCGCCTTTGAGCCGCATCACCACGTCTCGCACCAGCAGCAACGTTTCTGCAAAGCGCTCGGCAGTGGGTTTTTCCTTAACGTAGTAGCCAGTAACGCTGACAAAGGTTTCGACGACCCGCATGTGCCAGATACGGAGGTCGGCTTCTTCGGCAATGCGATTCGCCAGCCCCAACTCGACTGGAGCCATGCCGTCCGTCTGCTTTAAATCTTCCCGATAGATCCAGTCCCAGGCGGCCTGCTCAATGCGGCGACAGCGCTCGGTAAAGCTCCCCTTAGGCGTCATGCCAAAAAACTCTTCCGCTACAGAGAGGGCTGTATTGAGTAGGGCCTGTAGGCGCGAGCGTAGCGTCGAGTTAGAGTCAAGGGAATCAAGTTCTTCAACCCTCGCGCCGTCTACCGACTCATCTCTCTGTTCTGCAATTGCAGGCCTGCGGTCTGCGACTGCTGCGGGCGGCGTTAGGGATTGATGGTAAAACGTAGTGTAGAACTGCTCCATCAGCTGCAATAAGTGCTCACCCAAGCGAAGTAACCGCCCATACAGAACAGTCTGCTGCCGATGGGTTGGGTCTACGCCATCGTGCAAGTTGAGAGATGGGTGGGGAGGAATGCCGCTGGCCTGCTCTAGCTCACTCAGCAGGCTCTCTAGGGCGCGCCAAGGCGGCGTGACGAACTGATACTGCAAACCGATGGGGAGTATCCATACGGTTTCTGTGCGGCCTGCTTTTTCCAGATCTTCAGCACACCAAAAGCCGAACTGGGCCATGCCTGGTTCGATGGGACTGACGATTTCGCTATGGCCATTGGTGGCGCCTTCGGGAGCAGCTGCCATCGGAAACCGCCCGTGGGCAAAGTGCTGCCGAATGCTGCGCAAGCTGGGAGTATCAACCTTGCCGCGCTTGATGGGAATGCCGCCCAGGCGCGCATAAAGCCACCCCACCGCAGGCCCTGCCCACAGAGGGATGCCGCGATCGTAAATGAAATGAGAATGAACCGGTTGGGTTAGTGAAACTCCCCCTCGGCGTGCTGCTTGGGGCACATCGTGGGACAGCAGTCGAAACAGGCATTCGGGATCTGTAACGCTAGGATGGCGAAAGGCCATCAAGAACCGAATTTTTTCTGCCTGAAAGTCGCGATATAGGTCAACCAGGCGATCGCCATGGGTCACACTGACCTCTGAAATTTGGCTGATGTAGCGCATGCGCAATGGCAACAGCAACTGCACCAAACGCCAGACCCATGGGTTGAATCGTGGCGGAATGAATGCTAAGGGGGGTTGAATTTTGGCGGTGGGTCTGGGCATAGCGCAGGGGGAACCAATGGACTGGGACACTAGAGCGATCGCCCCTGGGATCAGGTCAACGGCATGGTGATCTCAAGGAGTACGAGTGCAGGGCAAACCGTCTGCCCCCAATCCGGCGCGACTGTGGATGTCGGCTTCCCGAGGGGCGATCGCTCCCTTTTCCATCATTCCCACCCCAGAAACAGAAGGGACAGCCCCCAGCACTGGGTTACAGCTCAGGGACTGAAAGCCCTTTGCTAGCGAGCCATTCGGGATTGTATAGCCGCGACTGATAGCGAGCGCCGCCATCACACAAAATGGTCACAATGGTGTGCCCTGGCCCCATTTGCTTGGCCACCGCCACCGCAGCGCCTACATTGATGCCCACCGAGCCCCCCATAAACAGCCCGTCGCGCCGTAGCAGTTGATAAACCACTCGAAGCATCTCGGCATCATCTACCTGCACGGCCTCGTCTACTGGGGCACCGTTGAGGTTCTCGGTCAGGCGACTGGTGCCAATGCCTTCTGTCACAGAGTTGCCTTCGCTCTTAAACTCTCCTGTTTTGAAATAGTGGTAGAGAGCACTGCCCATTGGGTCTGCCAGCACACATTTGAGGGTCGGGTTCTTCTCCTTTAGGAACTGGGTCACGCCAGCATAGGTGCCGCCTGTGCCCGTAGCAGACACCCAAGCATCGATGCGGCCGTCTGTCTGTGCCCAAAGTTCAGGCCCGGTAGTTTCATAATGGGCGAGTCGGTTTGCCGGGTTATCAAACTGGTTGGCCCAAATGGCATTGTCCATTTCGGCAGCAATCGTGCCAGAAAGCTTAACGAAATTATTGGGATCGCGGTAAGGCACCGCAGGGACGGGGCGAACCTCAGCCCCGAGCGCGCGTAGCAGATCGATCTTTTCCTGAGACTGGGTTTCGGGGATGATGATCAGGCAGCGATAGCCTTTAGCGTTGCAGATGTGGGCCAGTCCAATGCCTGTGTTGCCAGCTGTGCCTTCTACCACCGTGCCACCGGGCTTTAGCAACCCCTTCTTCTCAGCATCTTCAATAATATAGAGAGCCGCACGGTCTTTGACGGAGCCGCCAGGGTTGAGGAATTCTGCCTTGCCTAAAATCTCACAGCCGGTTTTGTCACTAAAGCTATTGAGACGGATGAGCGGGGTGTTGCCCACGGTGCCGACAAATCCGGTTCTGATGTCCATGCCCTTTTCCTGAATCGTTGCCATCTTCCAAATTCTATAGCGCTGGCTGCGGTGGTGCTTGCTGCACTGGGCATAAAAAAGCGCGGGATAGGCAGAGCGATCGCTCTGCCTATCCCGCGCTTAGAGCCAACGGCTACCTGCCTTACTCAACTGTCTTACTCATCGGTGTCCGGCTGGTCTGCGGCTTTGCGACGAGCGCTGGCTTTAGTGGAGCTACCGGTGCTGCTTGATTTAGCTGCCGATTTTGAGCTTGTCTGCCGCGTGCTGCTCCCGGTGGCTTTCTTCGTAGTTGTAGATTTTGGGGTGGATTTTTTTGCGGTTGTTGCCTTGGGTGTTGATTTTGTAGTGGACTTGGTGGATTTTTTCGCGGTGCCAGCGGTCGATTTCCGCGTGGACTTGGTGGTTGATTTGGTGGTTGATTTGGCCGCAGTCTTCTTTGTAGAGCGACCCGTTTTTTTGGTGCTGGCCTTTGCGGCGATCGCCTGCACTGCTGCCTCTAGCGACACCGACTCTACGGTTTCACCCTCTGGCAGCGACGCATTCACCTTGCCATGCTTGATGTAGGTTCCATAGGGCCCTTTGTAAATATTCACGGGTTCGCCATCCTCTGGGTGGACACCCAGCTCTCGCAATGGTGTGGAGGACCGCCGCCCCCGCCCGGTTTTAGGCTCTGCTAGCAGTTGCAGCGCCCGCTCTAGCGTGATCGTCAGCACGTCATCCTCACCTTTGATGGAGCGATACTCGGGCTTACCCTCCGGCCCTTTGGCATGCACCACAAACGGGCCAAACCGCCCTAGACCCGCCTGCACTCGGCCTTCAGTGTCGGGATGCAGGCCTAAGGTGCGCGGCAAGGCCAACAGCCCCACCGCCATCTCGAGGGTGACATCATCTAGCTTGACGCCCTTGGGCAGCGAGGCGCGTTTGGGCTTGGTGTTGTCTTCGGCTTCATCACCGAGCTGCACATAGGGGCCGTAGGGGCCAATCAGCTTATAGATGGGCTCTCCTGTATCTGGGTGAAGACCAACCTTATCGGGGCCTTCGGTCTTCTGCCGCAGCAGCACTTCGACTTGGCTGGGGTCGAGGTCAGAGGGTGTTAGGTCTTGAGGAATGGTCGCTTTGACGGGGCCTTCGTCGCCATCGGTTTCGATGTAGGCGCCGTAGCGGCCAATCCGCACCTTTACTTCCAGTCCTTCCAGGGTGATTGTGCGGGCTTCACCCGGGTCGATCTGAGTTTCTTGCTGCTTGACTTGGGTATCAAGCCCTAGCTCACCCAGATAAAACTCCTTAAGGTAGGGGAGCCACTCGGCTTCACCGGTCGAGATATCGTCTAGGGTGCGCTCCATCCGGGCGGTAAAGCTGGTATCTACCAAGTCTGGAAAATAGTTTTCTAACAGGCTGGTAACTGCGAAAGCGGTAAAGCTGGGGATGAGGCTATTGTTTGCCATTTGGGCATAGCCTCGGTCAATAATGGTGCCAATAATGCTGGCGTAGGTGCTCGGGCGACCAATGCCTTCGCTTTCTAGCGTTTTGACCAGGGTGGCTTCTGTGAAGCGGGCAGGGGGCTGAGTTTCGTGGGCGATCGCCTCCAACTCTTGACAAGACGGGTGATCCCCAACGCGCAGCGGAGGCAAAACCACCTCTTGGCTCTCTAGCGCTGCATCGGGATCGTCCGAGCCTTCTACGTAGGCTCGGAAGAAGCCAGGAAAATCAATTCGCTTGCCGGTGGCGCGGAAGCCTGCGTCTTCGGCTTCTAGGTTAATGGTGATGTGAGTTTGGCGCGCCTCTGCCATCTGGGTGGCGACGGTGCGCTTCCAAATCAGGTCATACAAATTCAGTTCTCGGCCCGACAGCCCGGTTTCCTGCGGTGTGCGAAAGTTAGTCCCCGACGGGCGAATAGCCTCGTGGGCTTCCTGTGCACCCTTGCTCTTCGTGGTGTATTGACGCGGCTGAGGGCTAAGGTAGTCGGTGCCGTACTTGGTCTCTACACAGGATCGGGCAGCGGCGATCGCCTGCTGCGACAGGTGCACCGAGTCTGTCCGCATGTAGGTGATATAGCCTTGCTCATAGAGGCTTTGAGCCACGCGCATGGTGTCTCGGGCTGAGAAGCGCAGCTTGCGGTTGGCTTCTTGCTGTAGGGTTGAGGTGGTGAAGGGTGGCGAGGGCTTGCGGGTGGAGGGCCGCTCATCCAGGCTGGCTACCGTCCAGGTGCTTTGTTGCAGTCGATCTTGGAGCGATCGCGCCTCTTCTTCACCCAGCAGCAGCACATTCCGTCCAGCAATCACCTGCCCCGTGGCTTCATCAAAGTCTGACCCTGTGGCAATGCGGGTGCCGCCCAGCGTCACGAGCTTGGCATCAAACGGGGTGTCGGCCTGACTCAGCAGCGCCTTCAGATCCCAATAGCTGCCCTTGCGGAAGGCTCGTCGCTGCCGCTCGCGCAGCACCAGCAGCCGCACTGCCACTGACTGCACCCGCCCTGCCGATAGTCCCCAGGCAATTTTCTTCCACAGCAAGGGCGATAGCGTATACCCCACCAACCGATCTAAGATACGCCGCGTTTCCTGCGCCCGCACGAGCTGTTCATCTACCGTACGGCAATTAGACAGCGCATCTTGAATGGCAGATTCAGTAATTTCATGAAATACCATGCGCTTGATCGGCACCTTGGGCTTCAGCACCTGCAGCAGGTGCCAGCTAATGCTTTCTCCTTCACGGTCTTCGTCTGTGGCCAGCACCAGTTCGTCCGCATCCTTTAGCGCGTCTTTTAGCGCTTTCACCACCTTCTTTTTGTCTTGGGGGACGATGTAGAGGGGCTCAAAGTCGGCATCTACATTTACACCAATTTTGGCCCAATCTTGCCCTTTGACCGCAGCGGGAATGTCGCTGGCAGACTGGGGCAAATCTCGCACATGGCCCATTGATGCCTCGACTCGATAGCCCGGTGGCAAATAGCCTCGGATGGTCTTGGCTTTGGTGGGCGACTCAACAATAACAAGTGTGGACATAACTCTTGATGCGGTTCAGGGTTATAGAAGGCAACAGGGGACAGGGATGAAATGGCTCGACCGGTCGCAGCAATCCTCAGAACCTAAGGCATATTAGCGAAGTGATGAGGGAGATGCTCAATAGTCTAGCCATTATATAGAGAAGGGGTCGGGCAGCAGATGTGGGTAGCGATTTAGCCAGGGCTTTGGGTCGATGCATGGCGCTGGAGTGGTCATGAAGAGGATGGCCTGTTTCGGTACTTAGCGCTGCATTCGATCAAACCCTATTTCGTAGTCTTAGCACCTCTGACCACAATTGCGCTAGCTGCCTGTGCAAAATTTGGTCACGATAGGGGCGCAGCTTCATGTATAAACGGGTTCTTAGTAACCTGAGTTCGACAACGAGTGAAGTGCTGAAAGAAAGGCTGAGGGTTACGCTCAAAGTATTGAATTCTAAGCACCTCAGCCATGTCTTTGAGTCTAGCGCGCCTCGACTTGACCCAAATCTTCTG
>JAHHHI010000080.1 GCA_019359435.1 Kaiparowitsia implicata GSE-PSE-MK54-09C | reverse complement strand
TCGACGAATTGACGCCCGCAGTCTCGGCATTTGTAGTTTTGCTTCCCCCGGTGGGGGGTGCCGTTCTTGGAAATATCATGAGACCCACAGGTCGGACAGGTCATCTCAATCGTCATGGGCTCGACTCCCTTGTCATCTCGATGGCTTAGTCTGATTTTCGGCATTGCTGAATCATGCTATGAAGCGCTCGCTGAGAGGCTAGAAAACTCACTCAGATCTTCAGGCAATCATATCGTCATTCAGCAACGCCTGATTTTCCTCTGTCCCGTACACTAATGCACTACCCAAGATTGGTTATGTCAACGGGGTTGATATAGACTACGTGTTGGGTTGGGCCGTGGGGTGGCGATCGCCCTCTTACCAGATGCCTGACTATCTAAACCAATTGCGTTTGGAGTAGGGTGAGGCACTTGCAGATTTGACGATAAGCCAAGGGAGAAACGGGGTGACCACGGCGGATGCCCGCAATCGGGGTGCATAATCTAAGGTGTGTATCACTGAAACTGGATCATCCGTTGCGATCGCCATGAATCAAGCATTACACTCATCGCTACAGGCCTTGCAGACGCTTCAGGCCAATCAGGGGGCCAGTTTTATAGACGTGGCTGGGCGGCAGGTGCCAGCTCAGTTTCGCGATGATTCAGCGGCGATCGCCCTTCTCACCGCCGCCTCCCCCGCTGCATCGACTACGATCATTCAAGACTGTTCCCACTGGGGGCGCATTCTAGTCTCAGGGGGCGATCGCCTCCGCTTCTTACACAACCAATCCACCAATGCCTTTCAGCAGCAGCAACCCGGCGAAGGCTGCGATACCGTCTTTGTGACTTCGACTGCCCGCACGGTAGATTTAGCCACCGCTTACGTCCTAGACAATGCAGTGCTGCTGCTGGTGTCTCCGGGCAATGCCGCATCATTAATCGACTGGATGGATCGGTTTATCTTTTTTGCTGACCAGGTGGAATTGCGAGATGTCACGGCTGAGACGGCAGCCTTTCGGGTTCTGGGGCCGGGGAGTGAGGCGATCGCTCAATCCATCGGGGCTGGTGCGCTCATCGGGCAGCCCGATGGCACCCATCAGACGATTCCGCTGGCGGATGGGGAGGTGCGCATCGCAGTAGGCAGCGGCTTGGCGATCGCCGGATACACTCTGATCGTCCCAATTGACCAGGCTGCGGCCCTGTGGCAAGCTCTAACCGAAGCCGGGGCAGTTCCGGTGGGGGAGCAAGGTTGGCAAAACCTGCGAATTCAGCAGGGGCGTCCGGTGCCTGGGCAAGAACTCACAGATGACTACAATCCTCTAGAAGCGGGATTGTGGCACACCATTTCGCTCACAAAAGGCTGCTACATCGGGCAAGAAACCATTGCTCGGCTGCACACCTATCGCGGCGTAAAGCAACAGCTCTGGGGCATTCGGCTAGCCGGAGCCGCCGAAGCGGGCAGCATCGTGATGATAAACGGCGAAAAAGCAGGCACGCTCACCAGTTGTGTATCGAGTGAAGATGGCCATAGCAGCACGGGGCTGGCCTACATTCGCACAAAAGCGCTGGAATCAGGGCTCACTCAAGTACAAGTTAATGACCAGCCTGGAGAGCTGATCGCCGTGCCGTTTCTCAGCCATCAGTATTTAGAGGCGTAATTTCGATGCAGAGTACAGCCGATCGCAACCCTACCTAGCGATAGGCTCGGCGGTGGGCATCGGCCGTTTACACTAAGCGTGTAGCACTGATGGAGTAAGGCTGCCTTGCTAGATGAACAGGCAAAAAAGACACTATTGCTAAAAATTCCCCACGGGCTATATGTCTGCGGGGTCAAGAACGGGGATGAGGTCAATGGCTTTACCGCCAGTTGGGTTATGCAATCATCCTTTAAGCCCCCGATGGTGATCAACTGCGTCAATCAAAAATCCATTTCCCATGAAATGGTCAAAGCCAGCGGGGTGTTTGCCCTCAGCTTTTTAGAAGCAGGGCAAAAAGATCTGGCTCAAAAATTCTTCAAACCCATGCGCCGCGTAGGCAATAAGTTTGAAGACGTAGAGTTTTATTTGGGCGAGACCGGCTGTCCGATTATCACCGACTCTCTCGGCTATGTGGAATGCCGAGTCGTCGGCGCAGTAGAACAGGGCGATCACACGGTGTTTGTGGGAGAGGCGATCGCCGCAGGGGTTCACCGAGACGGCAATCCGCTGCTGCTTGAAGACACTAGCTGGCAGTATGGGGGGTAGCTCCAACCATCAGCTCTTTAGCTGTTTCCGTTTTGGCTCAATCCAAAAGCGGGGATGCTGCACTGCAGCATCCCCGCTTTGGAATAGCGCTTGACGCGCTAAATACCTGATCGTCATCAGTCTCAATAGCTTGATAGACCAGACTTAAAGCCAGCGCTTAGGCAGGCTCAACCCGTGCATAGAACCGACCCTTCACACGAACCTCTAGCGGCTCTTTGCCACCCATGTCCGTATCAGAGGGCTGAAGACTTTCAAAGCTCCCCGAAATTTCCCCCGTGGTGCTGTCTACCTTCGTGACCTGAAGGGAAATAGTGCCCTCACCCGTCACAAACTGCTTCTTGTTTTCTTTTTGGAGTTCTTCATCGTCGGCCTGAGCGGGCAGTGCCACAGCGCTATCATAGCCCGCAGTCAATCCGCGACCCTTCGGATCAAGGAAGTTAGAGGTGCGGTAAGACGGCACCTTGAATGCCCCTTCGAAATCGGTGGAGGTGTTGACACTATCCACAGCTCCAGGAGTTTTGGCAACCAGCCCTTTAATGGTGAACAAAAAGGGAACTTCTTCCCCACCGGGCAGTAACACGGTCGTAGCCTGAAAATCAAAGCCGTCTTCTTCTATAAAGACTAGGCTGTGATCCGCATCGTACTTCAAGTCGCCACTGACCTGATCGATGGTGGTGGTGTAGCGCGTCAGCGGTTTGCCATCAATAAACCGAGCCTCTTGGCGTCGGCTAGTCGGCTCAGTCTTCACGGCAAATTCGTCAGGCTGCAAGCACAGCTTGGCTATCCGATAAGCACTGCCATCTTCAATAGGGATTGAGCCACGCTTTGTTTCATATACTTCGGGGCAGGAGTTGGCCAGCCCGGTGTTGCGAATTTCTTCATAGGACAGTGGGCCATCCGCTGAAGAGCCGGAGCTACAGGCCGTAAGCGCACTCATGCAGAGTGCGAAGAATGCAATGATGAGAGCACGATACCTCATGGTCAACCTCGAATATCTCCAACCTGGATGTTTTTGGGACACCAATTGGGTAATTGGCGATGGGGGTTAGTATCTCAACCTGGCAGAAACTGAACTGGATAGGCTGCCGCCGCTCGCCGAGCGAGCGACTAAGCAACGAAACCAAACCCCGCGTCTGCGGATAGTCAGGCTGCTGTACTGAAATTAAGTATTGTGTAAATCAATTGTGTGAATCAGTAGATTGACCCATTAAAATTCAGACCCAGGACGTTGCAGTGTCCGCCATGAGAGCGGCGCAGGTTCTGGCTATGTATGTTTAATTTGGGATGTCTACTCAACTAGGCTATTCAGCATTTTACAGGAGGTTGACACGATAAAGGTTGCGGAATCTGGGTTTAAGCAATGTAAATAGAAGTAAGGGCATCGTTGAGACTGTGTTGAGACTCTGAGCAATGGCAGGCTGAGGGCTGATTAGATGGCTAATTGGGTAGAGCGATCGCCCACGCTCTCCCCTATCCGAATCTGTCCTCTTAGCTGAATTCTGTGCTGTGTATAGCTGCGCTGGCAATTGGGCGATCGCTATGGTGGGATGAACGGGTTTGACCGAACCCGGAATGCGGAAATCAGGCTACTTGGAGAGAATTTGCTAATATCAGCAGACCCCGCAGGTTCATTCAGGGGAGAACACTGGAGTTTGACCGTAGTTTGATAGATCCCTCACACTGCCACGCAGCCCAAGCAGGTCTGGTTCTCCTGCGCTGGCCGCTGCTATCGAGTTTGAGAGACTGATTCACAGGGCGCTAATGTATGGCTAACGAGTCATGGCTAGCTTATGTGTCGCCAGCTTGTAGGTAGCTAAGTGAGCGTGACGGTAAACCGCTCTTACTTTCTTACTTCGGTTCATCTTTGAAGCAAGCAGTGTCAACTGTAGCAGGGTATGCCGTCGCGGGCTAAAAGGGGCACCACCACGCATAACTAACATTCATTAACTGTGCAGCAGTGGGAGATATTGGCATGGGGTTAGATGACATAGCGGTAGAAGATATGACAGTCGATGCAGGCCAAGATGCCCAATGGGGAACAGATGACTTTGGGGCGATCGCCCATCTCGTGCAACAAACTGCACAGCAGCATCAAAGCGACGGCTTGGCGCTGCTAGCGCTGCTGCGGCTGCTAGAAGCGCTGCATCGAGACATCCGCGATGAGCTGTTTCAAGACACAATGCCAAAGAACCGGCAGGCCTTATACAGCCTATTGAAAGATATTGAAACCGAAGGCGGTTGGCCTTACATTCCTCGGATGAAGCTGAAGGATTTTTTGGTGTATCTGCTCCAAGAAAGTGAGATCTCAGAGCACACTCCCCACCCTGATTCAAGGTCGCGCCCCTAACGCTCGCCTAAGAGAGAAAATCCTCCAACGCACAATCCAAAGCGCCATCCATGATGCGCGCCCAATCGCCGCAGCAGACCGAAGCAGCGGAGTCCCTGTTCTGTAGGAACTCCGCCACTCAAAATGTCTGGCTCAAATCGGTACAATAGTAAAACATCCATTCTGAGCTCAGTAGCAACTCATGATTCCTACCGTTATTGAACAGTCAGGCCGCGGAGAACGCGCGTTTGATATTTACTCACGCTTGCTGCGCGAGCGCATTGTGTTTCTAGGCTCTCAGGTTGATTCTGACCTGGCAAACCTGATTGTGGCGCAACTGCTGTTCCTAGAAGCCGAAGATGCAGAGAAGGATATCTATGTCTACATCAACTCGCCTGGAGGCTCTGTGATGGCAGGGATGGGAATCTTTGACACCATGAAGCACATTCGCCCCGATGTTTGCACCATTTGCTTAGGGTTAGCCGCCAGCATGGGTGCATTTCTGCTAAGTGCGGGCACAAAAGGCAAACGCATGAGCCTGCCTCACTCACGCATTATGATTCACCAGCCGTTGGGCGGTGCTCAAGGGCAAGCGGCAGATATCGAAATTCAGGCGCGGGAGATCCTATTCCACAAACAAAATCTCAACCGTTGGCTGGCCGATCACACCGGGCAACCGCTAGAAAAGATTGAGCGCGATACCGAGCGTGATTTCTTTATGTCTGCAGCAGAAGCCGTTGACTATGGGCTGATTGACCAAGTGATCGACAAACGCTCGGTGGGCAGCCGCCCTGACCCTGTTGCAGTATCCTAATCTGCTTCAGATTCAGATTAGCCTCATCTAACGTCGCCTGGTTTTGCAAAAGGGGCTGGTGTGCATTGCACACCAGCCCCTTTTGCGGTTTGGCGCATGTCTTTCTTCTATTGAGTATGAGTCTATTTGAGCTGAGTCTATGACTTACGAAAACCCTTGCTAAACGCGCGATCGCCATCACTAGATGGCGCAGCGAATAGAAGATGTCACACACGGTTAGTGTCACTGAGGGGCGATCGCCCAGTAAGGTTTCCGTCCTGAGCACGAAGGCGATCAAATAGGCTCGCGACCCGCTGCAAATCTTTATCGCCGGGGGCGCGTTCGACCCCGCTAGACAGATCAATGCCAGAGGGCGTGATCAGGGATAGGGCCGTGGAAATGTTGTCGGGGGTTAGCCCCCCTGCCAGAAACCAAGGGCAGGGAAACTGAGTATCGCAGAGGCTGGGCCAGTCGAGCGATACGCCGGTTCCTCCATGCTGCTGGGGGTGATACGCATCCAGCAGGAGCCAGTCGATCGCGTGGGCATAGGTCTGAATTTGGGCCAATCCATCTGCCCAGGGATATGAGGGAGCGGTGGACGGGCGAAGGCGGATGGCTTTGATCAGCCGCAGCATGGGCAGGCGATCGCGCACTTGGTCACAAAACGCTGGAGATTCACTGCCGTGCAGCTGAATGCCACTAAGCTGGGCGATCGCCGCCGTCTCTACAATCTCATCCAGATTGGCATCTACAAACACCCCAATGCGGTCGGGAATAGGTGCACCGTCAGCATCTTGGGGCAGCGCCTGAACAATGGCGCGAATCTGCTGGGGCGATACATAGCGGGGCGACACTGGCGCGCAAATAAAGCCTAGAGCGGTGGCACCCATCTGGGCGATCGCCCGCGCTTGGTTCGGTTGGGTAATGCCGCAAATTTTGACTTGCATAGACGGTGCTAGAGCTGAATAGGACAGGTCTGAATAGGGCAGGTCTGAATAGGGCAGAGAGAATGGTGTGACCGCCATGATAGGGGTGCACCGCACGTCCAAAGGGTTCAACGGGATGGATGGAATATGAGGGACTCAACTGCGGTGCCTCCCATTGCGCTTGAGATGAGGCGTCCTGCCTGCAGTCCAGCGAGCCACCCTAAATCGAATGTCACTGTAAGCTGAAATCAACCTTCGCAAATCGTAGACAACCTTGATCTGCCGTAGGGTGGGCAGTGCCCACCAGCCTTATTTCAGTGCCATTCCACCCTAAATCTATTTCGCAATGTTGCAGCAAATGCTGAGATTTGTCTCAATTTGACTGCATTCTGTTAACTCTTCAAACAAAAGGGCGATCGCTCGACACCTCATCCTTTATTCTCACACTTGAAGCGATCGCCCGCGAGGGTCAGGCCATTGCCTAGACCCGTCTTCTCGCAGGCGTAGGCTTTTTTCATAGAATCCGAATGCAGGAGATAGCACACATGTACACTCCAAGTTTATTGGCTGTTGCCACCACATCCTCTTGGTCGATGAGCACAGGCATTGTGATGATTGCAGCAAATTTGTTTGCGATCGCCATTGGCTATTACGCGATCCAAAATCGAGGCGCTGGCCCTAAGCTTCCCGTCGAGCTTCCGGCCATGTTTACTGGGTTTGGTCTGCCAGAGCTGCTGGCTACTGCTAGCTTCGGGCATATTCTGGGCGCTGGCTTCATTTTGGGATTGTCGAACGCCGGGCTGCTTTAGGCAGGTCGCGATCAGCCACGATTCATGGTTAATGAGCCGCTGCTATTGTCTCAACTCCGACGATAGCAGCGGCTTGTTGTATCAGGCTTGACTGGAGCGGGGTGGGGCGATCGCCGCGCATAGGTTCCCTCCATCACTGACATCACGAGGGGGCGATCGCCGCGCATAGGTTCCCTCCATCACTGACATCACGAGGGGGCGATCGCAGTGGCTAGGATTGTGCCCGTCTGCTTTAACCCCTGAATGTTGGGAACTGAAGGATTTTTATCCTCCCTATGAGCCGAAGACCTATGAAGTATCAATCCAGAGGTGTCATTCCCTAGATACAGAAATGTATGGCTATGGCGGATTCAGTGGAGTTAGCGCTAGTCGTACATTGCGTAAAGTGGGTAAGATGGGGGAACAGGGTGCTTGCTCTCGTGGTTAGGTGCATCAGACAAACCAGAGCGCAAGAGCGGTAGCGGATACGAGCTGCAAGTCACAGATCTCGCTCCAAACCACCCATTTTATCGGGAGAGTTGTATGCAACCAGGTCGGCGAGTCGGCACTATTTTTGGCATTCCGTTACTTATAGACTCGTCCTGGTTCATCATCCTGGCGCTGTTTACATTTTCTAATGCCATGACGCTGCAGCGGGGCGCCGGGTTTGATGCGCCGATTGCTTGGGTGGCTGGGTTGATTTTAGCGCTGGCGCTGTTTGGCTCGGTGCTGCTGCATGAGCTGGGGCACAGCCTAGTGGCTAAGTTTCAAGGCATCAAGGTCAACTCTATTACACTGTTCTTGTTTGGCGGGGTTGCTGCTATTGAAGAAGAACCGAAGACGCCTGGGCGAGCATTTCAAGTGGCGATCGCCGGGCCTGCGGTTAGTCTGGCGCTGTTTTTTATTCTTGCGGCGGCGAGTCAAGTGTTAGCTCTGCCGACGGCGATCGCCAACATGGTGCGCGATTTAGCCTATCTCAATGGCGTGCTCGCAATTTTCAACATGATTCCTGGCTTGCCGCTGGATGGCGGGCAGGTGCTGCGGGCAGCGGTGTGGAAGATTACCGGAAGCCGCATTCAAGGCTTGCGCTGGGCTGCTAATGCGGGCAAAACTCTAGGGTGGTTTGCCATTTTTCTTGGAATTTTGCTGTACGTGCGATCGCCCCAAACGGGCTTCAGCGCGGTGTGGTTAGCCGTCATTGGCTGGTTTGTTATGAGCCAAGCCAGCAGCTACAGCCGCATTTCAGATTTGCAAGCGGCGATCGCCCACCTCACCGCTTCTGCCGCCATGACTCGCCACTTCCGCGTGGTAGACGCCAACATTACCGTTGACCAGTTCAATACTCAATACATTCAGCGCGAAGGCGACGATGACATGCCCGCCTTCTATGCCTCATCAGACGGGCGCTATCGGGGGATGGTTCTGTTAGACGACCTGCAAGGGTTAGAACGCAGTCAGTGGGATGTCACCGTTGTGCATTATATTGTGCATCCGCTTACAGATATTCCCTCCATCGCTGAGACGGCTCCGTTGCAAGACGTTATTGAAAAACTCGAGGCGCACAACCTGCGCTACATCACTGTGCTATCTCCGGCAGAGGCCGTGTCTGGTGTGATCGACCGGGGCGATGTGGTACGCGCCGTGGCACAGCAGATGAAGGTGCCCATTCCCGAAGGCATTATTCGTAAGATTAAGCTGGATGGCTCCTATCCTTCAGGGTTGCCCCTAGAGGCCATAGTGAAGTCGATGGGCACTGATTGATTCTTAGCCAAGCGGTTCGATACGCTCTCAGCAGTCGTCTACGGTCTCACCCGTTCAGGCCTAGGCCAGCGCTGAAAAGTTGGGATCATCGGCGAGCGATCGCACCTCGGCCCACTCTCCTGCACTCAGCGGCTTTTCCTCAATTGTGATACCAAACTGCTGAACAGCGGCCTGCATCAGCGCGGACTGAATCGACTCTATTGAAAGATGCGTGACTGGGGGCGGTGGCAGGGTTAGGGGAGACATAGAATGCCCCGAGCCAAAAATTTTTTGCATTAGCTCGGCATCCGGCTGAAGCCGCATAGAGCCATGCTGCAATAGGCTTGAGCCACGCCGCAGTTGGGCACTGCCAATCAGCTTGTAGCCTTCTGCGGTGACTAAATCCGCAGCCGTTGCTGTGCCAAAGCAGTTAGGATTATGAATATAGCCTCGCCTCGCTGTGCCAAAGGCTAGATCAACGCCGAGCGATCGCCATCCTCGAATTAAGAATGTGCAAACATCTTGGTAGGCCTGCATTCGGCTGGCGGCAAATCCCGAAGCGATTAGTGCATAGGTCAACTCGCCTTGGTGCAGCACTGCTCGCCCGCCACTAGGACGCCGCACCAGATCGATCGGTGCCCCTTGCCAGGTCAACGTCCGCCATTCTGCCGGAAATTGCCGCTGGTGATACCCAAGCGACAGTGCCCTCGGCTCCCAGCCGTAAAACCGCAGTGTGGGCGGGCAGCGCCCTTGGCGATGCTGCTCTAGCAGCCACCCATCCAACGCCATGTGGAGTCGGCCCGGCCCGGTGAAATAGGGGAGCGATCGCCACACCTGCCCCAATTGGCTCAACCCGGCCCCCTTCTAAGCGCCAAATTCTGCTTGCAGCGGCTCATCATAATTGTCAGCAATGGTAGCCACAATCGTGATATTGCGAGAGACTTCTGCCGGAGTTAGCCCTTCTAGATTGCGCTGCGCCGACACAATAACTTGGTTATCCATAATGCCAAAATGAGCCTCAAACGTGCTTGTCCAGTTTAGCTCTAGCAGTTTTCGCATGAGGGCGGGTTCATCTTTGGCAGGCAGCGACATCACCGGCGACCAAAGGGTGAGCATGTCTTCCTCGGTTGAGCCAGACAGTTGCACATACACCTCAATCGTGCCATAGCGAAATTTCCACAGATGCCCTTGCTCAGAGTGGCTCACCATCGCACTCTGGTCATCCTGCAAGCTAGAAATGACGGTCTCAATTACATCGACATAGTTCAGCTCTGAGCTGGCTTGGTCAAAATCATAGTTCTGTGTGGCTTCAGCGTTCATAATCCCCTCACTCAATCATGGATGATGTATGTCGGATGCTCTAACCTTAAACGGCTTGGGTTAACAGGGCGCTAATAGTCTGCCGTGGCTTGCATCCTCTGGTTTAGCACCCTCTAGTGTGCCGTAGTCTGATCAAAAGGCTTCATCCAAAGAGGGTCTTTGTTCGGGTACCCAGTCATGATCCCGCAGTGATCCCCACGAATTTGTCGGGAGGATGCTACGAAAATGCTGGTAGCGGGGCGATCGCCCTTGAAAACCAACCGATTTTAGCAGTTCGTTTCCCCTGCTCCTGAAAATTGAACGAAATTGCCGACTTCCAACAACTCTTGAGAGGGTTCCTCCTATAAGTGTATGATCTGTTCCAATACTGGCAATTTTAAATGTATGTAGAGGGCAAGACGCAGTGATTAGAGTTGCAATTAACGGCTTTGGGCGCATCGGGCGAAATTTTTTGCGCTGCTGGTTGACTAGAAGTGACAGCCAGTTCGAAATCGTCGCTATCAACGACACCTCCGATCCCCAAACCAACGCGCATTTGCTGAAGTATGACACAATGCTCGGCAAGTGTGAGGCGGATATCAGCGCCGGAGACGGCACCATCATCGTCAATGGCAAAACCATTAAGTGTGTGTCTGACCGCAACCCGCTAAATTTGCCGTGGGGCGAGTGGGATATTGACCTTGTGATTGAATCAACTGGCGTATTCACCAATCGTGAAGGCGCATCCAAGCACATTACCGCAGGTGCCAAGAAGGTGCTGATTACCGCACCCGGCAAGGGCGATATTCAAACCTATGTGGTTGGTGTTAATCACCACGGCTATGAGCATGCAACGGACAACATCATCAGCAACGCGAGCTGTACCACCAACTGCCTTGCGCCCATTGTGAAAGTGCTCAACGAATCGTTTGGCATCGTGAAAGGGACGATGACCACCACCCACAGCTACACGGGCGACCAGCGGCTACTGGATGCAAGCCATCGCGATTTGCGACGGGCGCGTGCAGCCGCCATGAACATTGTGCCGACCACCACCGGAGCCGCAAAGGCGGTGTCGTTGGTGATGCCTGAAATGGCGGGCAAGCTCAACGGCATTGCCCTGCGGGTGCCTACCCCCAACGTGTCGGTTGTGGATTTGGTGGTTCAGGTATCCAAGCCTACGATTGCCGAGCAGGTCAACGAAGCGCTTAAAGCGTCGGCAGAAGGCGAGTTAAAGGGCGTCTTAGCCTACAGCGACCTGCAGCTTGTGTCTACGGACTATCGTAAAACTGATGAATCCTCAATTGTGGATGCCAGTCTGACGATGGTGATGGGCGGTGATCTGGTGAAGATTTTGGCCTGGTATGACAACGAGTGGGGCTATAGCCAGCGGGTAGTCGATCTAGCGGAAACCGTGGCTCAAAAGTGGGTCGCTTAGTTTGTTCCTAGGATAAGGGTTCCTAGAATGAGGGATTAAGAGGAGAGTAGGGGCGATCGCCCTCTGCTCCCCCTCATCCGTCCAACCTATTCAAACAACTTGCTAATAGTACGCCCAGTTCTTTGCCATGTTTTGCCATGTGAAGAGCTGGGCGTGCTGTTGATGTACTTTGCTAGATGTTTAATTCGGTTTTTTGCTTGAGATTCAGCCCTGCCCAACAGATTATCAGCCCGTTGAATCACAGCCCGTTGAATCACAGCCCGTTGCAGTCAGCCTGCCGCAATCAGCCCGATGCTGAGCAAAATGCGATCAAGCACAGAGTAAACAATAGCCAGAGCCAGCCCCCCCAAAATTGCGCTCAAAAAACCCCAGCGCAGACGGAAGCCCGACACCAGCACCGCTGCCAGACCAAACACAATGGCATTCAGCAGCAGCGAGACCAACCCTAACGAAATCACATTCAAAAATACAGAGGCCGTCACCGGGCGTACTAAGGCATTAAGGATGCCCAGCACTAGCCCCGCCAGCAGCGAGCTGCCAAACGAGTCAACCTGCACCCCAAGGGGCAGTTTAGACACGATAATCAGGCTGATGGCCATCACTAACGTTGTGATAATGATTGGAAGCAAAAAAGCCATAACGGTATCCGCAGTAAGTGGCTAGGCGTGCAGCTTTATTAAACCAAAAAAACTTCCGATGCATCAAAGATTTCCGAGTCCAATGTGTCCTATTCTCTAGAATCGTCGCGAGGTTCACCTCAAAAATCTACTCAAAGTCTGCTAAAAACTACGCAATTTCACGCCCTGCATAGTTTTCCAGGTGAATGTTTTGAGATAGGCTCTTAGAGAAAATTCCGTCTTCACTATGGTTCTAATTGTTTCAATTGCAGAGGGCTGGATACAGGATGATTATGCTTGAGACTGCACCCATTGCATCATCGGAGGTAGCCATTGAGGTTGCCCTCAAACAGTTTGTGCTGGTGCTATCTGTAGCATTGAGCGTTGCCGCCCTAACTCAAATGGTGGGGCGGCTGCGAGTCGCCCCCTATACTCTAGTGCTAGTGATGGTCGGTCTAGCCTTGGCGTTTGTTGACATCCGCCTAGTGGAGCTTTCACCAGAGCTCATTCTCATCATTTTTTTGCCGCCGCTGCTGTTTGAAGCAGCCTGGAATCTGGAGTGGGCGGCGCTCAAGCGCTGCCTGGTACCCATCACGTTGATGGCGCTGTTTGGCGTGTTGATTTCGGTCTTGGGCATTGCTCTGGGCCTCAACCAATTAGCGGGTCTCTCTCTGACAACGGCGCTGCTCATTGGTGCCAGCCTAGCTGCTACAGATCCGGTATCGGTAACGGCGCTATTCAAGGATTTAGGCATCGGCGGCAGCCGCTTGGCTACGATTACCGAAGGAGAAAGCCTGTTTAACGACGGCATGGCGGTGGTGGCTTTTGGCTTTTTGGTGGGGCTGCCGTTGGGCACGGTTCAATTGAGCGTGCGGTCGGTGATCTTGCAAGTGGTGGTGGTCGTCGGCATTGGCATTGCCGTGGGGGCGGTGATTGGGTTTGGCATCTCTTACCTAACGCAGCGGTTTGATTCGCCCTTGGTAGAACAGTCGCTGACGTTGGTGGCGACCTATGCAACCTACTTGGTGACCGAAGATCTGGGCGGCTCTGGTGTGATTGGGGTGGTGGTAGCAGGGCTGGTGCTGGGCAACTATGGGTCGCGCATTGGCATGAGTCCCCGAACGCGGGTGGTCGTGAGCGAATTTTGGGAGTTTTTGGCGTTTTTTATTAACTCGATTGTGTTTTTGCTGGTGGGTGACCAAATCCGCTATGAGGGGTTGCTCGAAAATTTAGGGATGATTGGGGTGGCAATTTTGGGGCTGCTCGTGACGCGGGCGATCGCCGTATTTGTGCTCTGTGGCATCAGCAATCGCATTGACCCCATCGATATTCCAGTGTCGGAGCAAACCGTGCTGTGGTGGAGTGGCATTCGCGGCACTGTGTCGATTGCACTAGCGCTCAGCATTCCAGAAGTGCTGCAAGAGCGCAATTTAGTTATCTCAACCGTGTTTGGGGTGGTGCTGTTTACGCTGTTGGTGCAGGGCTTAACGGTAAAGCCGTTAATGAAATCCTTAAAGCTGCTGGGTGACCAACTGTTGCAACAAACCTATGTTGAACTTGCAGCGCGCCAGTTTGCCCTAGGCAAAGTGCTTGCCCATCTCAAAGCGGATGAGCGCCCTGATTTAGAGCCAGACTTCTATCGCTATCAAGAGACGCTGATTCGCAACGAAATTGATCAGACTCAGGAGAAAATCGAAAAGCTCAAGGGCGAGCATCCGAACCTGATGGACTATATTGCGGAACAATTTCAGGAGGAACTGGCAGGGGTGGAGGCCAATACTTATGCTGAGCTGGTGCGGTCTGGCCGACTAAAGCAAGAGCTCACCCCGTTGATGGATCTCGTGCTGGAGAGCGACGATTAGATAGTCCTACACACCGATGAGAATTTTGAGTAGCCTGCCTTAGGGAGTATTGTAGGTGGCATCTCCACCTCTGAGTCGGCCCAGGCAATCGATTCAACAGAGTAGGGGCAGCGGCTTGGTAGTGGCTGACAATACACAGCTAATCTAATCAGTGTCGTAAATTGTGGATGAGTTTGTTCCGCGTGCCGTCATGACCTAGCATTCGTTAGCCTAATCCTCTTAGTGATTTGAAATTTGCAGAATGAATGGGACTTTCAGTCATGCGTTGGGTTGCACTCATGCGTTGGGTTGCACGATGGAAGCGGCGGCTACAGGTCGGACGATGGACGATATCGACAAGCAATTATTGACCAGCAAATGAAGTGTGCTAATTGGAGAGAATAGCTATGGTGGCGATCGCATCTATTCATGCAAGAGAAATTCTAGATTCTCGCGGTAACCCCACGGTAGAAGTGGATGTGGCGCTAGAAGATGGCAGCAAGGGCCGGGCGGCGGTGCCCTCCGGTGCGTCTACGGGCAGTCGAGAGGCGCTAGAACTGCGGGATGGCGAACCGCGCTATGGGGGCAAGGGCGTCCGCAAAGCCATTGAAAATGTCAAAGGCCCCATCGCTAGCGCGCTCAAGGGAATGGACGCGCTGGATCAGGCGGCAGCGGATCAGGCGATGCTCGATTTAGACGGCACAGAGTACAAAAGCAACTTAGGCGCGAATGCCATACTCGGTGTGTCGATGGCGATCGCTCGGGCGGCTGCATCTTCTAAAGACATCTCGCTATTCCGCTACTTGGGGGGCGCCAGCGCTAATTTGTTGCCCGTGCCCTGCTTCAACATCCTCAATGGGGGAATGCACGCCGACAACAGCGTAGATTTTCAAGAGTTTATGATTGCCCCAGTGGGTGCGCCCAGCTTTAGCGCTGCGTTAGAAATGGGCGCAGCGGTTTATCACGCCCTCAAGTCTATTCTCAAGGGCAAGGGCTACAGCACGGGCGTCGGCGACGAAGGGGGCTTTGCGCCTGACCTAAAAGCGAATGTAGAAGCCGTCGATCTGATTCTGGAAGGGATCGCGAAAGCAGGCCTAAAGCCCGGCTCTGAAGTGGCGATCGCCCTCGACCCCGCCGTGAGCGAGCTTTATCAAGAAGACGGCAGCTACCTGTTCTTCAAGTCAGACCAGAGCCGAAAGTCGTCTGACGACATGATTGCCCTATGGGAAAGCTGGGTTAACCAGTACCCCATCTTCTCAATCGAAGACGGGCTGGGTGAAAAAGACTGGGAAGGTTGGAAAACCCTGACGAAAACCCTAGGCGATCGCGTGCAGTTGGTAGGTGATGATGCCTTTGTCACCAATCCCAGCATCATTAAACGGGCGATCGCCGACGGCGTAGGCAACAGCACCCTCATCAAAGTGAACCAGATTGGTTCTATCACCGAAACCCTAGCCGCCATCAATGACTCTAAAGCCGGTGGCTACACCTACATGGTGAGCCACCGCTCTGGCGAAACCCCTGATGATTTCATTGCCGATTTAGCCGTCGCTACGGCTGCTGGACAAATTAAAACTGGTGCACCCTGTCGAGGCGAGCGTCTGTCTAAATACAACCAGCTTCTGCGCATCGAAGAAGAGCTAGGTACGACCGCCACCTATGCTGGCCGGTCAATTGTGAAGCAATAAGGCGTCTTGCGGGCGGTTCTCTCGTGCAGATGTAGTATGGCCCAATCCAGCAAGTCTGTTTTTCGTCAGGCTAGTCGCTGGATTGGGCGATCGCCCAGCTAACGCCCAGACAGCCTACGTGCCGCGAACGTTCTCCTAGCTTGCGAAATAGCTAGCGCTCACCGCTGCTCACTGCAATCCCTAGTTCATCTATCGAATTAATTAAACCCATTGGTATTGTGGAACTCTCACTATGCGCGGGTTCCACAATACTCAACACATTAACTAGCGTTTCAAGTGCTGTAGAACGCCGCAATTACACACAGAGTTCATTAGAAACAGGACTTACGCACTTCGTGCGGCGTCCTGGGAATCTTGGACGGTTTTAGGGAAGCTTAGCCTCCCTAAAACCGTCTAATTGCGTAAGTCCTAAGAAAATTAATCCTCTGGGTGTATCGGAGGGTCAATACGCGAATTCACCATTTGATGCAAAGGTAATGCCAGGGTGAATCAGCGTGGCATTGCCTATAGTGATTCTCAATTGCGCTAAACCAAGGTATTTTTAAGAGATCCAAGTTCTGCACGGCGTTCTCAAAAAAAATCGTGTCTCACTCCAGCGAAAATCGCTGTCATCCAACGTAAGATTTGAGGCATCGCGCGATGCACGGTGCCCCAAAACCTTCTTGAACCCCGACTTGGGAAAAGCGATGTCCTGAGCTTGTCGAAGAGGCGCTAGAGGATGAGGGGTGACTTGCAAAACTGCAAAACTAAGAGGCACTCGTTGTTTTTCTGTTCTAAAGGCTAGCCCATTCATAGGGAGATGGTGGTATTTCGAATGATTTGGTCGTGAGAGGGCCACACCTTTGTGCAACTCAATCATTCTTACTGATGTACTACTCAGGGAGATAAGCATCGTTAGCTCGGTGGAGAGATAAGGTGATGAAAACGTCAGGCATGAACTTTGCGCAGTGGATGGGATTGGTTGTCTTCGTCATTGCTCTGTACATTCTGTGGGAAATTCGGCAACTGCTGCTGCTGCTGTTTATCGCCGTCATCTTTGCGGCAGCGCTTAACCGTTTGGTGCACCGATTACAGCGTTCAGGGATAAAGCGGGGTCTAGCCATTGCTTTATCTGTTGGGGGGACAATCACCTTTTTGGTGATTACCGTTGCGCTCATTGTGCCGCCCTTTATTGATCAATTTCAGGAATTAATTCAGCTGCTGCCTCAAGGGTTTAGCCAACTCGAAGCGCGTATCACTGAACTTGCTGGGCAACTGCCGGGAAACATTACAGAATTTATTCCAACCTTTGACAATGTAATTGCTCAAATTCAGCCGCTAACCACAACCCTTGCTAATAACTTTTTTCGGCTGTTTAGCGACTTTTTTAATGTCACGGTGAGTACATTGCTCACCTTTGTGCTGACGTTAATGTTAGCGCTAAATCCCCACCCCTATCGGCGCGGCTTTATTCGACTGGTTCCTTCGTTTTATCGCCGCCGTGCCGATGAGATCCTGACCCTTTGTGAAGATGATTTGATGGGCTGGATTATCGGAACCTTAATCACCATGGTGGTAGTGGGGATCACCAGCGGTATTATTTTGTCAGTGTTGGGGGTGCGGTTAGTGTTTGCCAATGCACTGCTAGCTGCGCTGTTAGAAGCAATTCCAAATTTAGGGCCAACGCTAGCTACTATTTTTCCTGCTACCATTGCTCTGGTCGATGCGCCTTGGAAAGCAGCGGCGGTGATTGTGGCCTATGCATTGATGCAGCAGTTAGAAAGTTTCTTGCTAGTACCTATGGTGATGGGGCAGCAATTGTCACTCCTACCTGCGGTGACGCTGCTAGCGCAGATTGTATTTGCGTCTTTTTTTGGTTTTTTGGGTCTCTTTTTAGCGGTGCCGCTGCTGATTATTGTGCGGGTTATGGTGCAAGAGATTTTGGTTAAGGATGTGTTGGATCAATGGCAGGATGCGCCCGTTACGATGGTGACAGGGAGTATGGCGCGCGAGGGTGGGGGCGATCGCACATCGACTCTGCACGACGATCAATCTATCCTCATCATTCCGTCTACAACCAGTAGCGATTTTCCATCAGAGCCCACACCCAATAACCCAGATCTACCCTCATCTCCCTCGGCCTAGCCATCTATGCAATCCACCGCCGATTTCTACTGCGCGTTCTGCGGCGAACCTAGCACCACGTTTATTGATTTGAGTGCAGGAGGAAGCCAGTCTTATGTCGAAGATTGTCAGGTGTGTTGTCGGCCTAACATCCTCTATATTCATGTAAATGAAGACACGCTGGAAATTGATATTGCCACCGAGTATGAGGAGTGAGATCTCCTATCATGCCAAAGACAACTCACACTAAAAATAATCACGCTAACCCTAAGAGATGATGACGCATAAGCCTTGTCCCCAACGTGAGAACTTTAGCAATAGCATTTGAACTGACATTCCACAGATTGACAAAAGGGTATTGCTGTATAGTAATGGTTAGGAGGGGAGTGAGGCATGGTAATGATGCACAAAGCACCAAAACGCGCCGATGTGATTGCTCAACTTCTTCGAGAATGATAGGGTTTTCTGCACCAACCGCCCGACGCGTTGCCTAAGAGTGTTATTGAATCGTTCAATAGAGTTGGTCTTGCCCGTTTCGTTTCTGACAGCTCGATGCCGATTGCTCGGTAACACCTGCTCATACGCCTGCCAAAAGTCGGTGTAGCAAACCGCGCACTGGCGATACACCGCAGGCAACGATTGCTACAGATGCTTTGCGGTGCGACGGGAACGGTCGCCCACGCAGACACCAACGATTTTACGGGTCTCTGCATCAAGGGCAAGCCACACCCATTGGATAGTGCATTTTACCAAAGGACAGAGGAAAAGATGGGCTCTTCCCTTTCTGTCAGCTTCTCTCTGTCCTAGCGATTGTAGTCGTGGATGAACATCCAGATCGCACCGATGTGATTCTCTAGCTTCTTAGAAAAGGACAGCGTCTTCCTCACTAACCGAGCAATCTGCTGCCTCAGCGTGTTGTTCAGTGCCTTTCCCAATTCGCGGTACGCTTGGGAATAGAGTTTTACCGTTCTGCACCTACTCCTCACCCTATGAGCATGACCCGAACATCCGTCTGGGCGAAGATTTTAATGGGGGCGATCGCCACTTGCTGCTGGATGATCGTGACGTGGCTTCCCATGTCTAGCGCCCACGCCCTGACCCAGATCCGACTATTTGACCTGGACTATAGAGACTGTCCATCGGAGATGGCAGAGGGAAGCGTCACCTCGGGCGGGTCTGCCTTACCGGCCAACTGCTTCATCGTCTACGGAAAAACCGAGAACAAGTCGGGTCGGCCAGTATACAACGCCGACATTTTTGGGCGCATCTATGATGCCAACAACAATCCCATCATGCAAAACCGTACCCGCTTGGGTGCGATTGATGAAGTCCCAGAAGGCACCGGAGAGTTTGAGCTGCGCATTACGGTGTCTGAGCTGTTGCCCACGCCACTCAAGCTAGAGCAATTCAAGGCAACCGGGTTTGCGGGAAAAGTGCGCCGTTAAACGTCGTTGAAGCCGAGCCTATTTTTGCAAGCCCTGGATGCAATGCACCTGGTTTTTTTGGGGATTGCGATGGCGGCTTTAAAAAAGGCTATGGGTTACCCAAGTCGCAGCTCTAGTCACGGTTAAATCGGCGACAGCCCCGATCGATGGAGACTTCAAAGCCAGCGCGGATTCCACTACGAAAATTGCCTCACCCGTGTTTCAACCGCTGCCCCGATCAACGCTGCTCTGATGCGAACCGCGGTTGCCCAATCGGGCGTTAGTCCAACTCTCGACGCCCTTCTAAGGCTCGGGCTAACGTCACTTCGTCGGCATACTCAAGGTCACCCCCCATCGGTAGCCCAAAGGCAATGCGGGTGACTTTGGTAAAGGGCTTGAGCAGTTGCCCCACATAGAGGGTCGTCGTTTCTCCTTCGACGCTAGGGCTAATAGCGAGAATCACCTCAGTCACCTCGGCTTCGCTGGCGCGCTTCACCAAGGGAGAAATGTAGAGCTGCTCTGGGCCAATGCCATCCATCGGCGAGATCAATCCGCCTAAGACGTGGTACTTGCCCTGATATTCCCGCGTCTTCTCGATGGCGATTACATCGCGGGGATCGGCAACCACGCAAATCGTGGCGCGATCGCGACTGGGTGAGCGGCAGATATCGCACACATCTTCGGCGGATAGATGAAAGCACACCCGACAAACGCCGACCTGCTGTTTGGCCTCTAGCAGCGCCTGCGCTAGGGCTTGAATTTCGGTTTCAGGCCGTTTGAGGACGTAGAGAGCCAGGCGCTGAGCAGATTTAGGGCCGATGCCAGGAAGCCGCTGGAATTGTTCGATCAAACGGGCGAGGGGACGTGTATAAACCGTAGGAGTTCCTCCAAGTCAAAGCGCCACAATCAATGCTCACTGAATCATAGCGGGTAATGGAGAGCGATCGCCCGTCTATTCTTTTCCGTCTGTTTTTGGATCGTCGCCTTCGCTTACGCGGCGCATCTGCACCACATCGCTCATCTTGCGGATTTTGCTGAAGGTGCGTTCGAGCTGGTCGTGGTCGCGAATATCAATGCCCAGATTAATAATGGCGGTTTTGCCAGGAAAGGTTTTGACCTGGGCGCTGCGAACGTTAATTTCGTAGTCGGTCAGGCGCGACAGAATATCTTTCAATACGCCCACCCGGTCGATTACCTCAATTTGCACTTGCACTGGATAGGTATGAGGCCGAGTATCAGGTTCGGTGCTGTTCCAGCGAACGGGAATCAGGCGATCGCCCGGAATGCTATCCGTGTTGTGGCACCCCTGACGATGGATTGAAATGCCACGACTGCCCAGCGTCACCACCCCGATAATGGGCTCGCCAGGGATGGGATTGCAACAGCCCGCCAGGTTATAGAGCAGCCCTTCTACACCCACAATAGGCGAGTCTTGATGCCGATGCACGGGGCGCGTCGGTGTGACTGGGTTGGGGTTAAGCAGTGCCTTGACATCCTCCGCCTCCATCGGGCTAGTGGCAGGGGCAATGGGTTGCCGCACCTTGATCTCTTCGCGCAGGCGATTGATGGTGTGATTCAGCGTCAGTTCGCCATAGCCCAGCGCCGCCAGCAAATCATCCACGGAGTGGTAGTTGCAGCGCTCTGCTGCCGCCTGCATTGGCTCAGACTTCAGCAGCGCCTCAAACCCCTGCTTGCCCAACTCTTTTTCCAACATATCGCGGCCGCGCTGCATATTTTGGTCGCGGTTAGAGCGCTTATACCACTGACGAATGCGGTTGCGCGCCCCAGTGGTGACGGTGAAATTGAGCCAGTCGAGGCTGGGGTGAGAGTTTTTCTGCGTAATGATTTCTACAATATCGCCATTGTGAAGGTGCGTTTCTAGGGGCACTATGCGCCCGTTTACCTTGGCCCCAGCGCAGTGGTTGCCCACTTCGGTGTGAATGCGATAGGCAAAGTCTACCGGGGTAGATTTTTGCGACAGCACCACCACATCGCCCTGGGGCGTAAACACATAGACATCATCATCAAATAAATTGGTTCGCACCGTGTCCAGGTATTCCTGGTCATCCTTTAGATCGCTTTGCCAGTCGATCAGCTGCCGCAGCCAGGTAAATTTCTCATCCTCTGAGGTGAGCTTGCTGTGAGAATGGCCGACTTCCTTATACTTCCAGTGGGCGGCGATGCCGTATTCGGCAATATGGTGCATTTCCACCGTGCGGATCTGCACCTCCATGGGGCGACCGCGCAGGCCTATCACCACGGTGTGCAGCGATTGATAACGGTTTGGCTTGGGCAGGCCAATGTAGTCCTTAAAGCGCCCGGGGATAGGACGAAACAAGTGGTGAATAAAGGCGAGGGTGCGATAGCATTCGTCTTTGGTATTAACGATGATGCGGATGGCAGCCACATCCAGAATTTCATGAAACTCTTTGTGCTGGCGCTGCATTTTTTGGTAAATGCCATGCAGATGTTTGGGGCGTCCGCTAATTTCTGCCACGCAGATGCCCGCCTGCTCTAACTCTGGCTGGATCAGGGCAACCGCTTCGGCTAAAAACGCCTCGCGATTGGTGCGTTTTTCGGTCACGAAGGTTCGCATCTCGCTGTAGGCGGTGGGATCAAGATACTTAAAGGCCAGATCCTCCAATTCCCACTTAAACCGACCGATCCCCAGGCGGTTTGCCAGGGGTGCAAAAATTTCTAAGGTTTCTTGAGCAATGCGGCGACGCTTTTCGTCGGGCAGATGCTCTAGGGTGCGCATGTTGTGCAGGCGATCGGCTAGCTTCACCACAATCACCCGAATATCTTTGGCCATGGCCAAGAACATGCGGCGAAAGTTTTCTGCTGCGCGCTCGGTCTTGCTGGAAAAGTTAAACTTTGACAGCTTGGTTACCCCTTCTACGAGGTGGCGCACGTCTGCGCCAAAGCGCTGCTCAATTTCCTCTGGGGTGACGTCGGTGTCTTCGACCACGTCGTGCAAAAAGCCCGCTGCAATCATCTCGCTGCTGCCTCCGAGATCGCGCAGTAGCCCTGCTACGGCCACGGGATGGGCGATGTAGGGTTCTCCTGAGGCCCGACGCTGATCTTCGTGCAGCCGATAGGCAAACTCAAAGGCACTGCACACGAGGTGCGCTGATGTAACGCTGCTGGCGTCGTCACCTTCTACGGGCGATCGCTCTGATAGCAAACAGTCTCGCAACCAGGTGGGGAGTTCGATATCGTTGGGTAGGGCAGGAGCAGTAATGTGCATGGGGTGACTCCTTCAGGTGAGTAGGTGCGAGCAAGACTGAGCGTAGGTAGGGAAGCGAATTGAGACGCTAGATCAAGAATTAAGACAATATTAGGGCTGTGCTACGAGGAACACCATAAAAAAGAACGTCATAAAGGGAAAATCATGAAGTACGACAACCTGCGTCTGAATGACTAGACGCAGCGCCGAGTTAGCAAGTTTAATCAGCAGCGGGAGGGTGCGATCGTGAGGGCGAGATTTCGGATGAATCCCAAACTCGGGTTAAGACAGGTCTGGCATCAGCCCAGCATTGATGGGGTAGACGCAATGGATGCGATGGAGAGCATGACCTGGGAAACATGCCCAGGGAATCGGGTTCAGAAGACCAAGCAACATCTGCAGATTTCAGGAGGAAGCGCATTGCGGGTGGTTGGGGCTAGGTATAAGCCACCCGGCCAATTCTCCGTTAGCGATGTTGCCCGACGCTGAGTAAGCGAGCGGCTGGGGAACGCCCCGTTTGGCTTATTACTCTAGCAGGTTGGCTCCCAAATGCTGCCGAATATGTGGTCTTATTTTTATTAGTATTACAAACTTCGTTACAGTTCATAGCGCAACTCCATCGGGGGTGTAGATCCCGATGTTACTCATTCTGATTGAAGGGTTCGCTAGACTAACGCGGTTGAACCGGTTGAACCATACCCAAGCCCCCGCAACCGATGTTGTGAGTTCTGCGTATGGCCCGTTAACCGGAGTGCTCGGCCATCGGCGGGGCGATCGCCCTCTTGAGTCGCAACCGTCCAGTAAACACTGAGGGAGTGAAGCCGATAACCATGCAGACTCAGCAGCCAGACTCGATACAGCCAGACTCGGTATAGTCAGACCCCATGCAGCCCCCAGAACCTAACCCCCACCCCACCCAAGTGTTGCAGCAGCAAGCTCAAGCCTTGCGGGCGATCGCTCAGCAACCCGATTTGGATGTGACCCAGCTCCGCACTGCTCTGGCGGCCACGCAGCACTACTTTCAAACTCAGGTGCTCACCGCAGACCTGTCGGCTGCTAGTCCTCTGGCGGCCAACCAAGTGCGATCGATTCACACCGAAATTAACCGCACCCTGCGGCTGTTAGGGATGGATGCCATGTTTCTCTACGCGGCTAAAAAATCAGCAACGCAGCAGCAGCGGCTAACGCAAATGGGCGATCGCATTGATACGCTGCTCGGCTTCTGTGCGGTACTTTTGGGCCAGCCGCCTGAGTGAGCGCCAGGCATCCTGCAGCAACCTAGTGGGTTCAGGGCGCAGGTGCGTTGAATAATTCAACCGGCACCACCGTCACATTCAGCGATAGGGGGCGATCTAAGTTGTCTTGCAAAAACGCTTGCACCAACTCAACTTGCTCCGCAGAAATCGAGCCCGCTAGAGCTGCGACTTCTAAGTTAACGATTAGATCTCGTCCACGCCGCTGCACCGTCAGGCTACGAATATCGCGGTCGCCAAATGTTAAGGTTTGTTGGCGGATGAGGCGGTTTACGGCAGAGCGGGTGCGCTCACGAATCACCAAATCTTGAAATGATAGGCCGAGGGGAATCCCCAATGCAACCAATGCCGTGACGGCGATCGCCAATCCTCGCTGCGCCTTTGCGACTGACCCATAGCGCTGAAACAAAAAGACTAGCGCACCGCTGAACACAATCCCCACTAAGTTAGTGGCAAATAGCAGCAGCGACCCTTGAGTGATGTCGGCAGAACGCATGCCCATCCCAATGCCCACCACCGCAAGTGGCGGCACTAGGGCCACGGCGATCGCCACCCCGGGCAGTGCATCTGCCACATCGCGCCGTGATTTGGCATAGGAGCCCGCCGCACCCGCCGCCAACGCCACGCCTAGATCCAGCAGCGTTGGGCTGGTGCGCGCCAGCATTTCAGTCGTTGCCGTTTCGATGCCAATCAGCCAGGTGATCAAAAAGGCCACCGCGACCGACATGAGACAGCCAGTCAAAATGCCAAGGAGCGATCGCCGCAGCAAACGTCGATTATTCAGCACAATAGAAAATGCAATACCGATGATCGGCCCCATCAACGGTGCCACGATCATTGCACCGATGATTGTGGCGGCACTATTTGACAGCAGGCCAAAGGTGGCAATCACCACCGACAGCATCAGCAAGAAATAGTAGGTAAAGGACGGATCGGCTGCTCGCCACAGGTTGCGGCTCATGCTGGCGAGCGGCGTTGGTTTGGTATTCATCCAAGCCCAATCGCCGCTATTGCCCTTTCGGAGCTCATGCACTTGCAGGCGAACCCAATAAATGATGCGATGAATCACAGCGCTAGCCGTTCAAAAAACAGCACATAACGGGATCTGACAATGCGTTTAACGATACATAAAAGTGGATAGAGATAGCCAGCGTATAGGGAGATCTCCCCATTCGTTATCCCCCCAAGTGGGCCTTCACCTCTGCATCGGTTCCACGAAAGCCCACCATCACGGCTTGCCCATCCCTCACAAATAGCGGTCGCTTGAGCAGCATGGCATCTGCCGCAAATGCCTCTACCCACTGCGCATCTGCCCAATCAGCTTTGTCTGACCCCAACGCTCTATAGGCGTGCCCCGAGGTATTGCGCATGGGCTTTGCCCCCAGCACCGCCACCCAGGCCTCAACCATGTCACGGCTGGGCGGTGCCTCTTTCGTGTTGACGAAGGTATAGGCATAGCCCTGCTCGTCTAGCCATTTCAGCGCCTTTTTGCAGGTGCTACAGGTCGGAATGCCATACACATGCAACGTTGCCATGCTGAATTTAATCGAAACACCATCCCCATCGTAATGCTCGAGTGATTCACCGCCCTGTAAAACCCTAGGGGCTGTCATCAATTAGTCGCGTATGGTCCAAGAATCAAAGGCTACAGCCCCTAGCCTGTTGTTTGGGGCGGGCGCGGCAGGGCTTGTCCCACAAGGGTTTTGGTTGTAATTGATGACGCGCCCTAAGGCGCAGGGTGGTGCGCAAATTCCATTACAAAGCTTGGGTTACGTCAGGTTGCCTCTGTTTGGATTAAGCCGATTTTGGCGACGCGAGTTCTACCAATGCTGTCGAGCTTATCCCTGAATGCCAGGGGCGATCGCCCCTGTGGTGACTCGAATCGCATTGGATTTGCGTGCATTTAGGCGCAGGTTCGCTAGTGCAACGCTCAGGTTCAATCCTCAGTCGCAGTGGAGCGAGCCAGACCAGTCCCCAGCCCGTGAGATCTGCCCTAATCGCTTGGCAGATGCCGCGAAAAACCGTAGATATGCTGGGTTTTAAGCTGATTAAACAGATCCGACGGCTGCAGCGTTTTCCCGGTTGGGTCTGCCGATAAAGAAAATAGCTGCCGGTCAATCTGCACTTGCAGGTTGAGCATGGGGTCGCTGCCGGGAGAAACTAAAAACTCAAGCTGCTCTAAGGTCGGCCACTGAGCCAGACTGTCTAATAGTTGGGCGATCGCCCGCGTGATGGGCAGATCAGGCTGCTGATACCAATCGGGGTTTAGCGCGGGGGCCTGCTCGACCCCGAGATGGATGATCAGCGAGGCGCGGTTAAAGAGGGCGATCGCCACCGGGCGCATTTCTTCTTGCACCAGCAGGTCATGGGCACTGGCGAGATGGCGCAGCTTCTCAAGTCGCTCATACTTTTGCGCTGGTGTCGGCTGGTCTTGCCATTGAATTGCCACCGTTACCAGGTAAGTTTGCAGCAGCAGATGGCCCAGCTTTTCGGCCTTGGTTGCCAAATAGTCAGCATTGTAGGGCGTGGCTTCAATGAGCAGCGGCACCCGATCCACCATGTCTAACCCATAGCCCTTAATGCCCGCAATCTTGCGGGGATTGTTGGTAATCAGCCGAAACTGCCCCACACCCAGATCATTCAAAATCTGTGCACCCATGCCATAGTTGCGCTGATCTGCCGGAAAACCCAGCCGCTGGTTGGCTTCTACCGTATCTAGCCCCATATCTTGCAGCGAATAGGCTTTAAGCTTGTTAACCAAGCCAATGCCGCGCCCCTCTTGCCTCAGATATACCACCACCCCCGCGCCAGCACTACTGATCATTTTTAGCGCGGCTTGCAGCTGCATGCGGCAGTCGCAGCGTAGCGAGCCAAGCGCATCTCCGGTTAGGCATTCTGAATGCACCCGCACCAGCACGGGATGGTCAGCAAAGGTGGCTGGGTCGCCCTTCACCATGGCAATGTGTTCTGAATTATCCAGCAGATTGCGATAGGCGTAAATTTGGAAATGGCCAAACTGGGTGGGCATATCTGCCACAGCCTCGCGCCGCACAAATCGCTCGTGCTGCAGGCGATAGCTAATCAAATCGGCAATGCTAATGATTTTGAGCTGGTGCTGCTGGGCGTAGTCAATCAGCTCTGGCAGGCGTGCCATTGATCCGTCAGGGTTCTGAATTTCGCAGATGACGGATGACGGATATAGCCCTGCTAGGCGTGCGAGATCGACCCCGGCCTCAGTGTGCCCGGCCCGCTTCAACACGCCGCCTTCGCGCGCGCGCAGGGGAAAGATGTGCCCCGGTCGGCGTAGGTCGCTGGGTTTGCTGTTAGGCTGAATGGCGAGCTGAATGGTTTTGGCGCGATCGTCGGCAGAAATGCCCGTGGTCACGCCCAAGTGCAGCGCCCCGTCAATGCTGACGGTAAAGGCGGTTTGTTCGTTGCTGTCTTCGAAGGCACTGGGGCTCACCATCAGCGGCAGTTCGAGCTGGTCGAGGCGATCGCCCGTCATCGCCAGACAAATCAGCCCCCGCGCTTCCACCGCCATAAAGTTGATCATGTCTGGTGTCGCAAACTGCGCTGCGCCGATCAGGTCGCCTTCGTTTTCGCGGTTTTCATCATCCACCACGACCAGCATGCGCCCGGCTTTGAGATCATCCAGGGCGGCATCGATGGAGTCAAATTGAAAATTGAGCGACAACGATTCAGATGATGGCAACTCAGAGCCGACGGAGGGCATCTCGGACAACGAGCTTGAAGGTTGGTGTAGCGGTTCCACAGAGGCAGTCTCAAGGGTTCAATCAACGACAATGTAATGAGCTTTGAAGCGTGCTTTTATTGTATCGACTTTGACTCAACCTGAGTTCAGGATACGCTAAACCCCCAGATGCGCCGTGTACATTATGCACAGCAAAGGGTGTGGAACACTGCGCGTCACGCGATGTCCCACACCCTTTTAACCCGAATCCGCAATTTGACCCGTGCTGGTCGTTGTCTTCGTTAAGGGATAAATAGTTAAGGGCCAAATAGGTACTGCCGCAGATAGCGGATTCTGACAGGTTGGTTTATTGTATTCCTACAAATTGTTATGGTTACGGCTGTTGCGGTGGCGCTAGCCCGATAGGGTAAACCCACTATTATCTGTTTAGGTATAGTTTCAAGTATGGTTCATTCATCGGAGTGCAGAATCAGCCGTCATGGGTGATGCAAACAAGATCCCGGTAGGCATTGTGGGCGCGTCAGGCTATGGCGGCGTTCAGTTGGTGCGGCTGCTGCTCGATCATCCCCTACTGGAGTTGGTGTATCTGGGGGGTGAAAGCACGGCTGGCAAGGCTATTGGCGAAATTTATCCTCACTTGGGGCATCGGGTTAGCTTAAAAGTAGAATCGGTCGATCTGGAGGTAATTGGCGATCGCTGCCAAGTCGTTTTTCTGTCGTTACCTAATGGGCTTGCCTATAAGATGGCACCCCGCCTGCTTGAGAAGGGCTGCAAAGTGCTCGATCTCTCTGCCGATTTTCGCTTTAGCAACCTCGAAACCTACACAAGTTGGTATGGGGTCGATCGGCAAGATGGGGCGATCGCCAGCACTGCCGTCTACGGATTGCCCGAGCTATATCGCGATCGCATCGTCGATGCTCAGCTCATCGGCTGCCCTGGCTGCTACCCCACTGCTAGTTTGCTAGGCATTGCGCCCCTTCTCAAGCAAGGGCTAATTTTGTCTGAAACCGCCATCATCGACGCAAAATCAGGCACCTCTGGGGGGGGACGGCAACCGCCCAAAACGGGCATGCTGCTGGCCGAAGCCGATAACTCGTTTGGCGCCTATGGCATTGGTGGACGCCACCGCCACACCCCCGAAATTGAAGAAATTTGCAGCGACCTGGCTGGGCATGAAGTGCTGATGCAGTTCACGCCCCATCTCGTGCCGATGGTGCGGGGCATCCTTGCGACTATCTACGCCACCATGCGCGATCCCGGACTGGTGCGCGATGATTTACTCACCATTTACCAAGCGTTTTATCGCAATGCACCTTGGGTGCAGGTGCTGCCCAGCGGGATCTATCCCCAAACCAAATGGGCCTGCCACACGAACCTGTGCTACATCGGGGTAGAAATCGACCCCCGCACGGGGCGTGTCATTGTGATTTCAGCAATCGACAATTTGATGAAAGGGCAGGCAGGGCAAGCGGTGCAGTGCCTCAATATCATGATGGGCTGGGATGAAACGCTAGGTCTACCGCAGTTGTCCTTTTATCCTTAACCGGCGGCTCTCCAGTCATTCTGAGCTGAGCATCCTGTTTAGGGGAAGCTTATTGCTGAGCGGCTTCCTTTTTCCATTCCGGGATCTCATCGCCGGATTGCATTACTGGAGCAGGCAGAGCCTATCCCGAAGTGTCGATCCCGAGGTGCCTATCCCGATGTGGAAGAAGGACGGTCGTAATGCAACCTGAGTTCGGGATAAGCTCAAACCCTCAATGTGTCGTGCGCGACGCGCACGACACATTGAGGGTTTTGGGGCACCGCGCGTCGCGCGGTGCCCCAAAACCCCCTTAACCCGAACTGACGTTAATGCAGGGCTTATCTAGAGTACTGGCAGCTAAGGCTGGGGTTGGGCGTTGTCTCGAAGGGCGCGATCAGAGGCTTTAGCCATCATGGATTCCCCCACTGATACGTTGAGGGCACTAGCAAACAGAAGCACCAGCGACGTGAGATAGAGCCATAGCATGAGCACAATCACCGCGCCAACGGCACCGTAGGTGCGATTGTAGTCCGCAAAGTTAGCGACGTAAACGCGAAACCCATTGGAGGCGATCGCCCAAAAGACCGCCGCCACAATTGCACCGGGCATCAGCGGCCACCCTTTTTCCCAACGGCTACAGCCAAACCGATAGATAAAGCCAAACGCGAGCGCCATAATCCCCAATGACAGGGGGAAACTCAGCAATCGCCAGCCTGTTAACACCCAGTGTTGCAGGGCATCGCTTTGCCCTGCAACGTTGCGAATGATCAAATCGCTAACAAAGACCAGAAAAATGGCAACCAGCAGTAGCAGCAGCGTCCCGACGGTGAGCAACAGCGAGATCAACTTCGCCTTCCAAAAGGGTCGCCGCAGATTGGGTGGAATTTGATGAATTTGATCGAGTGCATTCATTGCTGCACTGAGCGCGCCCGACGATGCCCAAATGGCGATCGCAAAACTGACAGAAAATAGCCCAGTATCTCGACTGGTGCTAATCTCGTCTGCAAACTCTTGAATCAACGCCATTGCCTGCAGCGGCACGACCTCGCTTACATTCCCAACCAATCCCTGAAATGTGCGTTGAAGCGGTTGAAAAATGCCAATCGCCGTAATCATTGCCAAAATAGCGGGAAACAATGCCAGCATTGTGTTGTAGGCCATCTCTGCGGCCAGCCCAGGCAGGCGATACTGACCTGCGCGCTGAATTGTTTTGCCCAGCGTTCTGGGCGTAATGTTGAGCCAAAAGTGCCAAAAGCGCCAATACCTCATGCTGCAGCGGGGGATAGAGAATGTTGAAACATTTGCTCGGCGTTATTCTAGCGTTTCGCTGTCTGTTTCCGCTGTTTTAGCCTGTAGCGTAATGGGCAGAGTTACCGTAAACGTCGTCCATCCATCCATGCTCTGAGCCTCAATAGTGCCATCGAGTTGTTCTACCAAACGCTTAACCAGCGCTAGCCCTAACCCTGTGCCCCCATGTTTATAGCGATCGACTTGGAGGACGCGATAAAACTTTTCAAAAATATGGGGCAGTTCGCCATGGGGGATGTCGGCTTGGTTACGCAGTGTAAACCGCGTGATGGCGGGCGTCGCGCGTTGGTCTTGGGTCACGGTTAATTCAATCGTGGCACCCTTCGGGGTATATTTGCAGGCGTTGTTGAGCAGTTCTGCCAATACCCGCTTCAGCAGCGTGCCGTCAGACACGATAGGCCGCAGCCGTGCTGGGCATTGGACTCGCACCGTTTGTTTGGATTCTTGAGTGCGCGTGCGGAAGGGGTTCAGCACGTCGAGAATCCACTGCGATAGGTGAATGGGCTCTAAATTGAGCGGAAAGGCATTTTCTTCGAGGCGCTGTAAATCGAGCAGGTCGTTGATTAATTCAGCTTCGCGCGCGAGTTCACTTTCTAAAATACCGAGATATTGCTGCCGCTTGGCCTCACTGGTGGTGGTTTTGAGCATGTACACCGCCATTTTTACGTTTGAGATGGGGGTGCGAAGTTCGTGCGATACGGTGCTTAGAAACTGGTCTTTTAGCTGGTTTAACCGTTCTAGTTCTTGCACCTGCACCTGGGCGGCGCGATAGAGCCGAGCTTGGCGAATGGCGATCGCACATTGATTGGCCACCTGCTGCGCCAAGCGAATTTCTGACTCGTTAAACACATGGTCTTTGTGGTTGATCAGCCATAGATCGCCCAAAATCGCCTGCTCAATGCCATATTGCGAACTGGAATCGACAAAAATAGGGCAGGCCAGCATCGCCACTCGCCCCCGCGCCGGGTTGGGGTAAAGGGAGCAAAATTGAAAGTAGTTGCCCTGCTGAAGCTGGCGGTAGAGGTCGGGCGAGTCTTCCATGCGAGCCACTTTGCCAAAGAAGGCGGGCAGGGTGTGGGTGTATTCATACAGAATGGTGGAGGTGTTTTGGTCTAGGTCGTAGAGAGCCGCATTGCAGCCCGCCAAACCCATGACAATCGTCAACTCTTGCACAGCCGCTTGCAAAATTTGGGCTTCGTCGAGAGAGTCGCGCACCTTGTCGGTGATGCGCTTCAACATCGACTCATAGGTGAGCACCCGCTCCATCTGCTCTGTTCGCTTCCGCACCTGCTCTTCTAGGTCGGCATTAAGCTGCTGCGACTGTTGATAGAGCTGCGACTGTTGCAGGGCAATGGACACCTGCTCCGCCAATTGATGCAGCAGGTCTACTTCAAAGGGTTGCCAGTGCCGCACTGCCTGACACTGATGCACGGCCAGCAATCCCAGCAGTTGATCTTCGCGCAGAATGGGTAGGGCGATCGCCGCTTTGACCTGTTGCTGCCGCAGCATCGTCAGCAGGCTGGCTGCGCAATCTGCCTGGTCAATATCATGCAGGGCGATCGCCTCGCGGGTGCGATAGCGACTCTGCAGATAGTTCACCCCAGCTTGGATCATGTGAGTACCCAAGAGCGGAGAATAGTCAGCCGTCACGGCTTCTGCCACCACTACCGCACCCTGCATGGCGTCAAAGCCATAGATCAAGGCGCGATCGGCCTGCAGCGCTTGCTTTACCTCATCCACAGTGTTGGTCAAAATTTCATGGGGGTCAAGCGATTGGCGAATGCGCTGCACCACGCTACTAATTACCTGCCCCTGCTGCAACCGCTGCTGCAAGGAATACTCTCGCTGCTTGAGCGGGGTAATGTCATGCAGGCTCCACTGCACGGCTGCCAGCACCTGGGTTGACGACGGCACGGCTCTGCCGCTAATGGCGAGGTGCCGCGCCCCTTGGCTGCCAGGTTTAAGTGTTAGCTCTAGTTCTACCATGGAATGCCCTTGATTGAGTTGGGCCAGCGCCGCCTGCATTGTTGACAGAGCCTCGATCTGTATATAACTGAATAGGGTTGTGCCGCCGATTTCCTCGGGCGGCGTTTCTAACAATGCTGCGGCTGCATGGTTGACCATTTGGATGACGCCACAGTCATCAGTGACTAAACAGCCTTGGGGCGCGTCTTCAAACAGCGTTTGATAGAGAGACTGCAAACCGTCGTTGTTGTCGTTATTTGAGGATAACGGGGCTAGGGGAGGCGATGAATGGGCCGTAGATGCATGGGCAGTATGAGCAAGGCTTTCCAGACCCGCTTCATCCTCACGACCTTCATCCGCTGCGTCGATATCCATCAGAGCAGGGGGCTGGGGTTGTTGGCTGCCATCACCGCTGTTCACACACATCACTCCAAACACGTTCAATACATTGTGCTCAAGCATAATCGCTAGATAGGGCTTGGGGCGATCGCCCCGTTCATCTCTCCCCCTTCAATCCACAGCGTTAAAGTGGCTGAGTAGAAGATGACGTCTTGGCCCTAAGAGTACCCACCCAGAAAGCCTCGATCGGCCTCAATCTATGGTTACGCCCCATACTCACAACATGAAGCTAACGGAGATTGGGCTACCAAGACCAACCCATAGGCGCTCACGCCTTGGTTCTCTTAATCCAGCCTGATCTGTCCTTACTTGAAGCCATCCTAGTTTGAACCTAATGGAGGCGCAGCCCGCCTCACATGGCGGCCCGAATGCCGCTGTTGACTGCCCATACTTCAACATGGACAACACCAATAAGATCCTCGCTCAGAGCATTCAATTCAGAACTGAGTAAGTTCGTAGATGACTACGTAAAGCTAACGAGATCCTGATCAGCCGCAGCAGCTTTGATTTAAGCCGAGCTTACAACACAAAACCCCAAGTCTACATCCCAATCAAGGGGAGTTTGCCATTCCCATTGACGTGGACGGGATGATCGCACACATGAGCTGGTGTAAGGGTTCCATCGTATAGGCTTCATCCCTAGGGCTTTGGCTGAAGGACTGTGACGTAAGGGCTTATGGCCGGTGCCACCTTACCAAGAAACGTGTTGGTTCTTCGATGATTCTAAGCCATGACCGTCGTGCTGACGCCAAAATACTACGCAACCTTACGCAGCTATCTTTCATATATTTCACAGTTGCAAGGCGTAATGCGGACTCGCCGACTTCACTCAGCTCAGTCGATCTCATTACATCGAATCTGCTCATGCACGGAATGCAGCCTGGTTTTTGTAACAAAGGCTACGAATTGCTACCTTATAGATAAAGCAAGAGTACATGTTATCCCTTAAAGGAAACTCCTATGAAACGCAACCAATCTAACTCCCAATCTTGGACCACGAAGCAGCTTGTTGACCTGAGCAATGGCCTCTCGCAAGGCTATGGCCTGGGCCTTAGCCAATCAGAATCTGGCGCAGGACAAGATGTGTGGACTACGGCAAAGCTGGTGCGCATGAGCCAAGCGAAGGCACGCGCTTACTTTTTCTAAGCTGAGCCTCTAATCATCTAAATCTCAGTCGATTGCTTGCATTAGGTCGTCCCTAACTATTGCTGAGCGATCGCCATCCCCCCTCAAAATCATGATCCATGATTCTGAGGGGGGATTTCGGTTCATACCCAATCCTATTGAGTTGCCCTGGGTTTGGCAGGGCACATACCATTCGTCCCTACAGGCCGACGGTTGTGCAACCAGAGCATAGGATTCGGATTTGGTATTGGGAAGATTTTAAGACACCGCAGATAGCACACAGTCGCGCTTGCGGAGTGCAGGCGCGACTGTGTAGGAAGGGAAGCTTATGGCTCTAAATCCTTAGCCTTTCTCATGAACCTCATGCTGGGTTTCACGAGAAAGACTAGGGTAAAAGGGCGATCGCCCCTTAGCTGCCGATAATGCCGCCGTCGTCTTTAGTGATGACCACCGTTGCCGAGCGCGGATATAGGGCTGGGTTTTGGTCAGGCCAGCGAGATATCAACTGGCCAGCTGCAAACTCCTCCTCCGTTGTGGTCGCACCAGGATGCTGTACGTTAATGAACATCGTGCGCTGATCTGGCGTGGTAACCACACCCGTTGTTTCTTGACCAATGGGGCCTGTATAGAACCGACGAATTTCACCCGTTTCAGGATTTGCGACCAGCATCTGGTTATTGCCAAACTGCTCAAAGTCACCCGTATTTACTACACTCTCGCTGATGTCGGTCTGAATCCACATACGGCTGCTGGCATCAATCCACAAACCATCTGGGCAGCAAAACATGCTGTCAGCATCGAGAGGTTGTCCCGACAGTTTCTGGCTGTCATCTTCAGGGCCAGCAATCACAAACAAATCCCATTGGAATGTGGTGGCAGTAGGATTGCCTGTCTCGTTCCAGCGAATGATATGTCCCCATTGGTTTTCGGGGCGGGGATTAGGTGAGTCCACCTGCTCAGGCGTGCGGCGGGTGTTATTGGTCAGGGTAAAGTACACTTGCCCATTCGCCGGGTCAACTGCACCCCACTCAGGACGATCCATCTTGGTGGCTCCGACGAAGTCAGCAGCGGTGCGGGTGTTCACGAGCACATCCGCTTGACTGCTAAAGCCATTTTCTGGAGTCAGACCGTTTTGCCCAAACTCTAGCGCTAGCCATTCGCCACTGCCATCTTCGTTAAACTTGGCGACATAGAGAGTGCCGTCATCTAGCAGGGCGCCACTGGCCGTTGCTGCCTGATAAGGCTGCGCCGACACATACTTGTAGATGTATTCAAACCGAGCGTCATCCCCGGAGTAGGCCACCACGGGCTGCCCTTCAACTGCTGGCTGAAACACGATGCCTTCGTGCGCAAACCGACCTAGGGCTGTCCGTTTTTGAGGTGTGCTATTGGGGTCAAAGGGGTCAATTTCGACCATCCAACCAAAGGTGTTGGGTTCATTGCGATAATCTTCGGTAGCGCTGGCTGCCTTAGTCGATGCATCAAATCGCACAAACTCATCTGCACCGTTGTTAGCCATTTCCCAGCCATAGCGCCCTTTTTCGGTCGCTACACCATAGCGGCTATGCTCTCGGGCTTGGTTGGGTTCGTTGGCCGGAGTCATATCTTTGTTGACGAAGTAGCCGGCCCAGTTTTCTTCAGAGGCCATGTAGGTGTTCCAAGGCGTGACGCCGTGAGCACAATTGTTGACGGTACCACGGGTGCGGGTGCCGTCGGGGCTATACTTTGTTTGCACTAAGTCACTGCCGCGCACAGGGCCACTGATCTCCATGGCGGTGAGTCCTGTTACGCGGCGGTTGCGGGGGTCACGCTCTACGGCCCACGAGCCATCAGCCTGCTTGCGAATTCGGGCAATGGATACGCCATGACCGTTGATTTCCTTCAGGACTTGGTCGGCATCGCGCGTATTGTCATCCAGCATAGGCACGTTGCTGCGGGTTAGCGCAGTGCCAGTAGCGGCAGCGTGCATGTAGCGCGGTTCAACATACTCGTGGTTCATGACTAGCAGGCCATCTTCAGAACTGCCTTCGTAGGGCGATTGTCCTTCGATGGGGAAGAAGTGCATGCCGTCGTGGTGTGAGCCGACCTGCATGCTTTGCTCAGCGCCGGTGTTTTCTACGCTGTAGGCGGGATAACTGCCGGTGATGGGCTCGCCCCAGGGCATGAGGATGCGTGCGGTATAGCCTTCGGGCACGACCACGCTGTCGGCAGCGCTGATGGGCACGGCCTTAAAGCCCATCATGCTGGTGGTGGCGGCAGTTGCAGCGCGGGTGCGCAGGTTGCTGAGCACCGGAGCGGTGAACATAGATGTAACGGCCAGCGCTAGGCTTCCCTTGAGCACCTGACGGCGCTGCAAGCGGCTGTTGAGGATGTCTCCAAAGAATGGGTTCTTAGAGTGATTGCACATGGGCTCGTCGCCATGCTCGATCTCCTCTGCGGGGATGGCGCCTTGCATTAGGCGGGCATATTTTTGTCTCAGATCACGTTTGCTAGCCACAATTAAGCTCCTCTCAAAGTATTCCGGTAAATGGCTGCTCATGGGTGAACTGACATCGCGCATCAACATCCAGACAAGTGAGCTTGCCGCTCTGGCGCTGCATCTGGGTGAGTAGAAACACGGTGAGAGTTTGCCCTGTAAAAGCAAACAAAATACCGACTGATTTTAGAGAAGTAAGGTTATGGGAATGCAGTAGATAAATTAAGCCTTAAATAAATGAAGGTTAAGGGCGATCGCCCTCCCTGCCTTCGCATCTTCAGCACAGCAGAGCTAGCCTAGGGTTGCGCTGTTTAAGAGAAGCAACAGCGCTCTAAATTTCGGCAGCTTCTTACAGCATGTTTTAACGATTGTGATAGCAAATTGTGCCAGTGAGAGGCAGGTAGGACAGCGTTTTGCTGGGTGATTCAGTAGGCCTGTTAGACAGAACGGTTAGGCTGTCACTTGGTTTTTGAGAGGCCGCCCCTGTTCTACCTCAGTGAGATTGCCTAGGGTGGTGTGGGCGATCGCCCCTAGCGCATTGCGAGTAAAAAACGCCTGATGTGCCGTGATCACTACGTTTGAAAAAGACTGCAACAGTTGAAATGTATCGTCTCTGATGACTTGATCGGATAAATCCTCAAAGAATAAATCGGCTTCATCCTCATAGACATCCGTGCCAAAGTACCCAATCTGTCCCGATTTGATTCCTTCAATCACTGCCCTTGTATCCACCAGACCGCCGCGACTGGTGTTAATTAGCATCACGCCGGGTTTCATCTGGGCGATCGCCTGTTCATTCACCAGGTGATGGGTGGCAGGCAATAACGGGCAGTGCAGTGAAATAATATCGGCTTGTGCAAAGAGTTCCGCTAGCCCTACATAGTGAATTCCGATAGCTTTGCAGTCTTCATTGGGATACAGATCATAGCCCAGCAGCGTGCAGCCAAATCCGCTCATGATTTGAGCAAAGCACTGCCCAATTTTGCCCGTCCCCACAACGCCTACGGTGGTGCCGTGAATGTCAAACCCCAGCAGCCCATCCAGGGCAAAGTTGTCTTCGCGCACGCGGTTATAAGCGCGGTACAGCTTGCGGTTCAGCATGAGCACGAGGCCCACCGCATGCTCTGCCACCGCGTAGGGAGAATACGCAGGCACTCGCACGACCGTGATTCCCAATTCTGTGGCGGCGTCTACATCAACATTGTTGTAGCCCGCACATCGCAGGGCGATCGCCCGGGTTCCTCCCCGCGCCAGTTGTTTTAACACAGTTCGGTCTGCTAGGTCGTTAATAAACAGGCAAATCGCCGGAAAACCTGCCGCCAGTTCTGCGGTTTGCTGCGTCAGTCGCGCTTCCAAAAATGACAGCTCATGATCATAGGTTTCGTTCGCCTCCTTGAAAGACTGGCAATCGTATTTCTTTGTGCTAAAAACAGCAACTTTCATGCGATCGCTCCATCCATTCACTCAACAACTCACTCAACAACATTCCGAATGACTGCGGCAATCGTCTCACAGCGCCGCAGTTTCCCTGCCCGCATCTAGTTACTGAAAACGCCGATTACTGAGAACACCGAGAAAGATCCTGCAATAGATTCATCACCCTATGAGCGCAATCAGCAGGAACAAACAAGTGGTCATGGTAGTACGCAGACACAGGATTGACGCTAATTCCATGGGCAGCCAAATGGTGAGTCACAGCCGCCAAGAACCCTACCGCCTCCAGACTGGAATGAACGGACAGCGTAATTTGGCGAAAGATGGCATCATAGGGCAACCGCGCGGCCTCTGCCTGAACCGGGTCGAGAATCAGCGTCCAGCCTTCGGCTTCTCTAAACAGCCCAACAGGGTCGAGCGCAAGACGTGACGAATCTAGAGTTGCCACGGTACAAAACACAGCGTCTCCCGGTTGGAGAACAGGCCGCATAGACCGCAGCAGAGTAGTGAGATTCGTTTCACCCGTCATGGCGCAATCCAACTGTCGAGAAGAGACCGTCACAGACTCGCTTCTATTCATAGCAACAGACCCTGTGAGGTGTTGCATGGGGGCTAGGGGCTGTCATTAATTAGCCTCTGATATCCCAGAAATCAACAGTCCCAGTCCCAGCCCCTAGCCTAGTTTGTGGGTCGGGCGTCGCAACGCTCATAGCATCAGGCGTTTGGTTGGAATTGATGACACGCCCTAGGTTATGCCCCCATACACCCCATTGGAATCCCCTAGTAGGGCCAAGTCCAGTGAACGATTTCGTCGCGATCCATGCCGTATTCGTGGGCAAAGTTGCAGTTGTCAATGAGAGCGTTCTTCATGCGTTCGCGCACATGCGCCCCCGCCGACCCCAGCTTAGCCACCCGATCAATCACGTCGATCACCAGGCTAAAGCGGTCGATCTCGTTGTTGATCGCCAATTCTAGCGGCGTATTGATATTGCCTTTTTCTTTGTACCCCCGCACGTGGATGCGCTCCTGATTGGTGCGGCGGTAGGCCAGCTTATGAATCAGGTAAGGATAGCCGTGGAAGTTGAAGATCACCGGTTTGTCGGGGGTAAACAGCGTATCAAACTCTCGGTTTGAGAGGCCGTGGGGATGCTCTGTATCGGGCAGCAGTGTGAGCAAATCCACCACGTTGATAAACCGCACCTTAAGGAAGGGGAATTCTTCTCGCAGCATGGCGGTAGCGGCTAGAGCTTCCTTGGTAGGAATATCGCCACAGCAGGCCATCACCACATCGGGCTCATCGGGCTCGACGCCACAGTCGTCGTTAGAGGCCCAGTCCCAAATGCCAATGCCCTTGGTGCAGTGCTTGACCGCCTCCTCCATGCTGAGGTATTGCAGGTGCTTTTGTTTGTCTGCCACGATGACATTGGTGTAGTTGGTGCTGCGCAGACAGTGATCGGCGACTGACAGCAGGCAGTTGGCATCGGGTGGGAAGTAGACGCGCACAACGTCAGGGTTCTTGTTCAACACCACATCCACAAAACCGGGATCTTGGTGGGAGAAGCCGTTGTGATCTTGCCGCCACACGGTTGACGAGAGCAGCACATTCCACGATGACACAGGGGCGCGCCAGGGCACTTCATGCTTGCAGATGTCGAGCCACTTGGCATGCTGGTTAAACATTGAGTCAATCACATGGGCAAAGGCTTCGTAGGTGTGGAAGAAGCCGTGGCGGCCCGAGAGCAGATAGCCTTCCATCCAGCCCAGCAGCGTGTGCTCGCTCAGCATCTCCATCACGCGCCCGTCCATCGATAGCTCGGTGCCGTCTAAATCTTCTGGCAGCATGTCTGCCATCCAGGTTTTTTTAGAAACTTCGTAGACGGCCTGTAGGCGGTTCGATGCGGTTTCATCAGGGCCAAACATGCGGAAGTTATGCAGGTTAAAGCGCATGACATCGCGCAAAAAATTGCCTAGCGGCAGGGTATTGCCAGCTTCTATGGAGCCTGGCTTGGGAATTTCAACGGCGTAGTGCTTAAAGTCGGGCATTCGCAGTTCTCGCCGCAGCAAGCCGCCGTTGGCGATGGGGGTTGCACCCATGCGCAGGTGGCCTTTGGGGGCAAGGGCTTTGAGCTCGGGCTTGAGGCTGCCGTTGTCGTCAAACAGCTCGTCTGGGCGGTAGCTGCGCATCCAGTCTTCGAGCAGTTGCAGGTGCTCGGGGTTGTCGTGAATGCCGGAAAGGGGCACTTGGTGCGATCGCCAAAAGTCTTCGGTCTTGCGCCCATCGACGTCTTTTGGCCCTGTCCAGCCCTTGGGCGATCGCAGCACAATCATGGGCCAGCGGGGGCGTCGGGCTTGTCCTGAACTCCGGCATTCTTCCTGAATTTCTTTAATTTCGGCGATCGCCGTATCCAGCGTTGCTGCCATTGCCTGGTGCATATAGTCTGGCTCAGAACCTTCGACGAAGTACGGCTTATAGCCATAGCCTCGAAACAGGCTTTCTAGCTCTTCATGGCTAATGCGCGCCAGGATAGTAGGGTTGGCAATCTTGTAGCCATTCAGATGCAGAATCGGCAGCACCGCACCATCGTGAATGGGGTTGAGAAACTTGTTGGCGTGCCACGACGTTGCCAGTGGCCCCGTTTCGGCTTCGCCATCGCCCACCACCGCCGCCACAATAACATCAGGATTGTCAAAGGCAATGCCATAAGCGTGAGACAGACTGTAGCCCAGCTCCCCGCCCTCATGAATTGATCCCGGCGTTTCTGGGGTGCAATGGCTGCCAATGCCACCGGGAAACGAGAACTGTTTAAAGAAGCGGAGCATCCCGTCAGCGTCTTCGCTTTTATCGGGATAGACCTCCGAATAAGTGCCTTCTAAATAGACTGGCCCCAGCACTCCGGGTGCACCGTGCCCTGGTCCTGCTACGTACACCATTTGCTGCTGATATTTTTTGATGATGCGATTGAGGTGAACATAGATGAAGCTAAGCCCAGGACTTGATCCCCAATGCCCCAGTAGACGCGGCTTCACATGCTTAGCCTGAAGCTGATTCCGCAGGAGGGGGTTATCTCGCAGATAAATCATGCCGACGGCTAGATAATTGCAGGCACGCCAGTAGGCATCCATTTTATAGAGTTCGTCGTCATTTAGAGGCTTTGAGGTGATCGTGGGCTTTTCTGGAGTTGCTACCATGGTCATAGACTCTCAATACTAAAAATATGCAGAAAGAAGGCTAAGAGAGAGAGGAAAATGAAAAAATGATGAGCAAAAAATTAATTCACCCGTCAGGGTAAATTAATGCCGAGCGACATCGTTTAAGTTGAGCGGTACAAGTCGAGTGGTGAATTTGAGATTCATCATTGCATCCTGTAGAACTTCAGCAAATCTCAACGGGTTATCATCAATAAATATCAATGATTCGGCATGAGGCTGGGCATGATTTCAACCACAACTTCAACAAGGGGAAATAGCAACAGGATTAGAATGGAAGGCAATGGCAATGCCATTATCAGGCTTTCCCACTGGTTGATTGTGTGTTGATTCTGCATTAAGACTACTCAGTCATAGGGATGCCAATAGCATAAGCATTAAAAACAATCTGCAATTCAAGGGATTGAGAATGATCCTTGTTGATACAGGTCTAACATTGAAAGGCATCTAGAAGCTTGTGCTATGAAGGATTGCCTAAACTCTGTTTCAACGTCGTCTAATCATTGACGAATACAATCTAAATCTAAGCATCGAGAATTTTCAATGATTTACCTCTAGAGCTTAATTTCTCGTCTTTGCACTAACGTAGTTTTGGATAACAATGATGATTGCTGGTCTATTGCCGTTACTCTAAAACGAATCCGGTTTGAATGCTAGTGCAGTTTGTTACGCCTTTGGATTGATTTTTATCACAGTACTATTAACTAAAAATTAACGGGTCATGGCTCAGACCGTATGCGGAAAATTATCCATGTTGATATGGATGCGTTTTATGCCTCTGTGGAACAGCGCGATCGCCCAGAGTGTCGCGGTAAGCCAGTGGCGGTGGGCGGCAGCCCGGATAAGCGCGGGGCAGTAGCGGCGGCCAGCTACGAAGCGCGGCAGTTTGGGGTGCATTCTGCGATGCCCTCGCGCACGGCGGTGCAGAAGTGTCCCCATCTGATTTTTGTGCAGCCTCGGTTTGAGGTCTATGGCGCGGTGTCGCAGCAAATTCGCGACATTTTTTATCGCTATACCGATTTGGTCGAGCCGCTGGCGCTGGATGAGGCGTATCTGGATGTAACGGAGCAAGCCGGGGATGACCCGTCTCAAGATTCTTTTGTAGAGCTGCAATCTAGACGCTCAGCAACGGCGATCGCCCACGCCATCAAGGCCGACATCCTGGCCGAAACTCAGCTCACCGCGTCGGCAGGCGTGTCTATCAACAAGTTCCTTGCCAAAATTGCCTCGGGCATGGATAAGCCCGATGGGTTGTACCTGATTCGCCCAGAAGCGGCAGAAGCCTTTGTAGCAAATCTGCCAATTGAAAAATTCCACGGTGTAGGAGAAGTGACTGCCGCCAAAATGCATCGCTTGGGCATTCAAACAGGGGCAGACCTAAAGGAATGGGCAGAGGTCGATCTGGTCGCGGCCTTTGGTAAAGTGGGGCGGCACTATTACCGCATCGCCCGCGCTATCGACGATCGCCTGGTTGAACCCAACCGCATGCGCAAGTCCATTGGGGTAGAAACTAGCTTTGCCGATGATGTGTGCGATCGCCCTGCCATGCACCAAGCGCTCGAACAGATCGCCACAGAACTTCAACAGCGGATGGCCGATAAGGATACCTCAGGTCGCACCCTTACTCTCAAAGTGAAATATGCCGACTATCAGCAGGTGACCCGCAGCCGCACCCTCCCGGAGGCGATCGCCACAACGGCCCAAATTTTGCCCTTGGCCACAGCCCTGCTCGACACCCTGCTCGATTCCGTTGGCGATACCCCACTGCGACCCCAGAAACCCGTTCGACTATTGGGACTGGCGATCGCCAATCTAACTATTTCAGCCCCCTCCACCCCCTCAGATCGCGCAAGCCACCCCATTTATCAACAATTGACCCTGTTTTAACCCGAGTTCGGGATAAGCTCAAACCCTCTTAACTCGAACTGACGTTGTTTTACATCTGCAGGACTTATGCACTTCATGCGGCGTTCTGGAATCTTGGACGATTTTGGGGAGGCTTAGCCTCCCCAAAATCGTCCATTATGTAATTGCTATGATCCAGGCGTTGCTCTAAACTGTGGTCGGATTCAGGCCAATTCAGCAACTCCTAACGTCTTGCAAGAGTTACGATGTTTTAATTTGCTCTAAAGGTGTGACAGCAGGGCCATGCAGAATCTTGCCTTGGCAGTCGAAGCGAGCACCGTGACAGGGGCAATCCCAGCTCTTCTCGGCGTTGTTCCAGTTGACGATGCAGCCTAGGTGGGTGCAGGTAGCTGATACGGCATGAACTTGGCCTTCGTCGTCTCGATAGGCGGCTACTTTTTTGCCTTCGATGGTGAGCAGCTTGCCTTCGCCTGTGACCACATCATTGATGGAGTTGTCAGTGAGTCCTTTGAGGCGATCGCCCACCCAGCGCTTACCCACATCCAGATTTTCTTGAAGCGATGTGGAAGTGAGGAACGGTGTTGCCCGTAGCGAGTCGTAAAGGTCTGCCCAGGGGTTGTCTTTGCCTTGCACCAGATCTGATAACAGCATTCCCGCTAGGGTGCCATTGCTCATGCCCCACAGGCCAAAGCCTGTCGCCACAAAAATGTGAGTATTGGCTGGGGTAAGTTTGCCGATATACGGCACATTGTCAAACGATTTCACATCCTGACTTGACCAGCGGTAGGCATAGTCGGTGATGCCAAAGCGCTCACGCCCATAGGCTTCGAGATTGGCAAACCGCTCGGCTGTGTTGGTGACAGCACCAACTTTGTGCCCCTCGCCCCCAATCAGCAGCAGAAGGCGATCGCCCTCGGGCGTGGTGCGCAAGGAGCGGTAGCTGTCGCCCGTGCCAATATACATGCCGTCTGGAGCCTGCTCAGGGCTGATTTCAGCAGCCACAATGTAAGAGCGGCGCGGGTAGGCCTTAGCAAAATACAGTCCCTGGTCAAGGATAGGTAAATTGGTCGTGATCAGCACATCCTGGGCATAGAGGTTGCCGCGCTCCGTCACAATTTTGCAGGGGGTGCCCTCATCTACGCTGGTCACGCGCGTCTGCTCAAAGACGTAGCTGCCCTCATCGGCAATCATTTTTGCCAGATGCAATAGGTACTTGCGGGGATGGAACTGCGCTTGCCCTTCAAAGGCTACGGCGCCCAGCACAGGAAACGGAAGCGATAAATCGGTCGTAAAGGAGGCCGGCAGTCCCACTGTTTGAGCGGCTTCAACTTCGTCCTTTACTTTGGTCAGTTGCTCAGGCTGTTCTGCAAACACATAGGCAGTGCGCCGACTAAAGTCGCAGTCGATATTTTGCGTCTGCACCCATTGAAAGACTTGGGCGATCGCCGCTTGGTTTGATTCAGCATACAGTTTTGCCTTTTCCTCCCCCAGGTCTTTAACCAGTGATGCATAGATCAAGTGATGTTGCGAGGTCACTTTGGCAGTCGTGTGACCTGTGACGCCTGTGCCAATCTGATCGGCCTCAACCACGGCCACAGTCTTGCCTGCCTGCTTCAACCGCATTGCTGCGGTAATGCCCGCAATCCCCCCTCCCACAATCGCGACGTCTACCCGCAGGTCAGGAAGCGATTCGGGCAGAAACGGCGGAAATTGCCCTTTTGGCGTAGATTCAATCCAAAAGGAGGACGGCTTATCGGTGTATACCATGGAAACCCTCAAAGAATTCGGCGATCGGTTATGCCCTATAGCTTAAGGAGCACTAGACGCATGACTCATCTGTCAACAGTGAGACATGAAGCGAAATTCTGTCTTAAGGACGAGAGGGTACAGCGCTTGAAGTGCAGGTTCAACCTTCGTTCGGGTTAGGACGGGTTTGGGGCACCGCGGCTCCAAACCCGTCCAAAACCCATTCCATTATTTGAGTTTGCCCCAACTAAATCAACGATTTCAACAGAACGGATCGGGGGAGAAACTGGGTGCTGGAGTGTGGTTATAGATGATGTAGGTGGGTGTTAGCAAAGAGGGCGGCTTGGGTGCGATCGCGCAGACTAAGTCGGCTAAGAATGTTGGTCACGTGGTTTTTGACTGTGCCTTCTGAGATGTAAAGGGCTTGAGCAATTTCTCGGTTATTTGCGCCCTGGGCAATCATCATCAGCACTTCGCGCTCTCGGCGGGTGAGTTCCAGCAGTTCTGGTGGGGGTTGGGTGATGGCTGCAGGGGCTGTTAGCCCAGCCGTGAGTTTAGGCAGAATGCCAGGGCTGAGTTGGGTATAGCCTTTGTGTGCGGCGCGAATGGCTGCCGCCAGTTCTTCAGTGGGCGTGTCTTTGAGCAGGTAGCCCGCAGCGCCCTGTTGCAACGCTGCCACCACATAGCTCTGGTCGTCAAACGTGGTTAGCACGAGCACCTTTGTATGAGGAAACCGCCGCACCTCAGCTGCAATATGCCGCTGGCAGATGGCTTGGGTGGCAGCGACTCCATCCATAATGGGCATGCGGATATCCATAAGAACCACATCGGGCTCTTGAGACTCGGCCTGAAGTATATCCATTTGGGCGATCGCCGCCTGCCCATGTTCTGCTTCGCCAACAATCTGAATGTCAGGTTCTAGTTCCAGCAGTGTTCGCAATCCCTGCCGAATCAACTGCTGGTTGTCCACAATTAGCACACGGATCATGGGATACGGTTTGCCTGTCTATATTGAGTAAATGAGTGATTGAGTGAGGAGCATTGAGTCGTTAACCGAGCGGTCTGCTGCGGGCTGGTCTGCTGGATCAATTCATTCAACGGTTGATTGCAGGTTCATCAGGCTGATGCAGTGAGGCACGGCAGTGGGCGCGAGTAGGGCGAATGCATAGAACCCATGCCTATACGACAGCCCTCATTGATTTGGATGCGGGCGATCGCCCAATTAGCCCAGTACAGCCCTAGCTTATCTTGCTTTTTCTAAGGACTGTGACCACGTTGGCTTCTGACACTGCCGCCACTGCTTCGGTTTAGGAGGAGGAGTCACTCCATCCTCTTGTTCAAAAAAACATAGGATTCGCAGCCCTAAGGGCTGTCATCAATTAGCCTCTGATGTCCCAGAAATCAACGGTCACAGCCCCTAGCCTGGTTTTTGGGCCGGGCGTGGCAACGCTCATAGCAAAAGCGTTTGGTCGGAATTGATGACACGCCTAGGAGGGTTCTAAAGGCGAAACGGGAAGGGTGATGCTGAGGCGGCACCCCTCCCCGCTCCGGCTAAGGATATCGAACCGTCCTCCCAACGCTAGCGTCCGTTCTCGCATACTTTGCAAGCCGAACCCGCTCTGATTCTGAGTCACCTCAAACCCGCTGCCGTTGTCTTGAATGGTTAGATATAGCGTGGTTTCGGTGGCGTGCAATCCCACGGTGACCTGGGTGGCGTTGGCATGTTTGGCGATATTCGTCAGCGCCTCTTGCACAATGCGATAGAGGCTGGTGTTCACATCGCTAGAAAGCGTTTGGTGCAGCTGAATGTCGCAGGTAGGGTGGATGTGGGTCAGCTGCTGAAAGTCGCTTAACAAAAGGGCGATCGCCTCATCTAGCATACGGCCTTGCCAGGGATCAGTCCGCATGGCCGAAACCGACTCCCGCACCTCTTGCAGCGCCATCGATCCCAGCCGTTTTGCTTGCTTCAAAAACTCAAGCGCTTGGGATGTGTTGGTTTGCCACAGCCGCAGCGCCCCCTCAAGCTGTAAGTTAAGCGCGGTTAAGGCATGCCCCAGCGAGTCGTGAATGTCACGGGCAATACGGCTGCGCTCTTGCTCCATAGCCAGGGTTTCAACGCGCAGAGCATAATCGCGCAATTGTTCATTAGCGGCGGCTAGCTTCTCGCGGCTCTCACGCTCGGACATCAGAGCATTCACCAGCAGCAGCACAAACAGCAGCGCCAGCCCAAACAGTAATGTTGAGTTAAAGGCCAGCCCAAATAGCAGCGACTTGAAGCGATCGCCCACTCCTTCCGGCATCTGTAGCTCAATCTGAATCAGCCGGACATTCACCAACCCTAAAAATGTAAAAAACGATGCCACAGTCACCACCAGACGCCCCGACATTCTAAAAATTAGGCAACTGCGAACCACCAATACCACATACAAAAAGGGAAACATGAGCACGCGCCGATTGCCCGCAGGCGTTGCCAGCAGCACCAGCGCGAACTCGAGCATTGTATAGAGCACCGCAGACCTGCGTCGCTGAGTGGGTAAGGGCAGGCGCAGCCCCATCAGCCCAAACCCCATAATGCTCAGCAGCCGTATGACTGAAACAGTCGATCGCATCCGCGGAAATGGCAGCGGCAGCAGCTCAAACAACAGCGCCGCTCCCACCAGCACCCATTCCAGATACAGCAGGATGGGGAATGGATGGTTCCGTAGACTCGTAAATCGCCTTGGATCAGTCACATTAAGCAAGTCTTAAAGGGGTATCGAGAACAACCAAAGGTGGCTAAGACCGCTGTCACAAAAGGATGCCAAACTTCAAATTCTGTTTCTGTTGAATTCGTTGAATTCTGAGGCCACACCGGACAGCCTTTCGTTCCACAATTTGAAATTTATGGTTTGCAGCCTGTGAAAGTTTGAAACCTGTGGTGTGAACCAGGCTACACCCGCTAAGTTTGAGGCATTCCAATCAGGATTCCAATCATGAGCGAAATAGCTCATGACTGCTCCTTATTCTGATACATCGCCTGCTAACTGTGGATAGAGCATGACCGAAGTCACGATTTAGAAATGACTTCAGCCTCAGGCGATCGCCCCAAACTGAAAACTACGATACAACCATTAGCGCTTAGAGGATAAATAGTATGGCGATGAATCGGCGATTCATGATTCTGGCTGGGTTGGCGGCATTGGTACTCGTCGCTAGCCCGCTTGCAGCCCAATCTCGACCCAATGGCTGGGGCAGAGGCCCCGCTGCACTTGAGCAACTTGATCTAACGGAGCAGCAGCGCAACCAACTGGCCCAAATTCGCGAGGACACCCGCAGTCAAATGGACGCAGTGCTGACAGAGGCTCAGCGGCAGCAGCTCCAGCAGATTCGTGGTCAACGGCAAGGGATGCAACTCACGTCTGAACAGCGCCAACTGTGGCAGCAAGTGCGCGAACAAGGCGTAGAAAGCCTGACAGACGCGCAGCGCCAACAGGTTCAAGAATGGCGTGCTGCTCGACGGGATCAGCAGGGAAGCCGTCGCGAGATGTGGCGTGAGATCGACCTGAACGACACCCAGCGGCAGCAAATGCGCGACCTAATGCAAACTGCCCGCGAGCAAAGCCTGGCAGTGCTCACCCCAGACCAGCAGCAGCAATTGCAAGAGCGCCGACCGATGCGGCGTGGGGGCGATCGCCCCAATCAATGACCAACTCAAAAACCGCTGCCAGATCGTTCGCAAAGCGTGCCGAAGGCAAACATTTGCGTCACCGCAGTCCCTTCAATTTCCTTGTCCACCTGATCTCAGACCTGAGCGCCTCCACCTCCACCCCGATAAGCCCTCGCTGGGTATCCCGAATGATGAGCTTAAAGACCTTCTCCAAGCTGCTTTCTAGCTGTCGAACTCACGTTCACCTAGGTAACGTCAGTTCGGGTTAAAGAGGTTTTGGGGCACCGCGCGACGCGCGGTGCCCCAAAACCCTCAATGTGCCCAGCACATTGAGGGTTTGAGCTTATCCCGAACTCAGGTTAGGTAATCACGGTTGTATGATGTTCCACATCACTCCATTCATCAACAGACGTTTCACGCTCAGAATAGGCATCAAAAACGATAGGGCCGATTACTCCTTAGGAGTAATCGGCCCTATCGTTTTTGTCTTGCGTTGCAGTAGAACCTGGAGAGCTGATGGGTTATGGATAGTAGGGTTCAGAGTGGAATTCAGAAAACGATAGGGCGGAGCAAGGGCTAAATCCTTACTCCACCCCATCATGTCCTATTTAGGACTGCCGACTACTGTATTAAGGGCCTTTGGCGATCGCCCTTCCTACAACAGTGGATCAGGTCAATGCATCTAGATAGTCGCGGACGCGGTTGCGCCGCTTGGGCTGGCGGAGCTTTTGTAGCGCCTTAGCCTCGATTTGGCGCACGCGCTCTCGAGACAGATCCAATGCTCGGCCAATTTCAGCCAGAGAGTAGGGGTGCCCATTCCCTAGCCCAAACCGCATCTGAATCACGTCCCGCTCGCGGGTGGTGAGGTCTGTCAGCAGTTGTTGCAGATCATAGGCTAGCGATTCCCGCGTTAGCAGGTCTTCCGGGGTTAACCCATCCTCAGACACCAAATCACCTAGCTCGGTATCGCGCTCTTTGCCGACTTTAGTTTCAAGCGACACCGCTTGGGGCACGCGTAGGAGGACTTCTCGCACTTGCGGAGCCGTCATATCTAGCTCTTTTGCAACGTCTTCGATGGTGGCGGTGTGCCCTTTCTCCTGAGAGATTTTGCGCTGAGCCTTTTTGATTTTGTTGAGCTTTTCGGTGATGTGGACGGGTAGGCGGATGGTGCGGCTCTGAGTGGCGATCGCTCGTGTAATGCCTTGACGAATCCACCAATATGCATAGGTACTAAACCGATAACCCTTGGTGGGGTCAAACTTTTCTACAGCCCGCTCTAATCCCAGAGTTCCCTCCTGAATCAAGTCCAGCAGTTCTAATCCGCGATTTTGGTACTTCTTCGCCACAGACACCACCAACCGCAGGTTGGCTTTAATCATGTGGTTTTTGGCCGCAACCCCTTCCGTTTGAATGCGCTCCAGCTCCTCAACGGTTTTGCCAGAGAGTGTGGCCCAGCAGCGCTTGCCCTCTGCCAGCAAAGGCTTCAAGTCACTGATATCAACTCCGGCCTCAGTCGCCCAGCGCTCTAATGAGGGGCGGTGCCCCAAAAGTGAGGTTAGCCGTGCTCGCGCTTCCATCAGTCGAGTATATTGCTGCATCACCGCATCGCCATCTGTCGCAGCAGCGTAGCATTGCTCCATCAGCGCCATATAGCGCTGTACACGCTGCGCTTCGGTGACTTCTTCGTCGCGCCCTAACAGGGGCACACGCCCAATTTCTTGAAGGTAGAGCCGCACCAGGTCAGTTGTCCGACGCCCTCTGTCTTTACTGAATGGCCCATCTAGAGGTTCGTCGATATCTAGGCTGACAAGTTCGGTTTCGATGTCCTTCTCGATATCTTTTTCGATCTCGGTATCGGTAGGCGCATCGTTTTCCTGTACCCCAAACTCCTGGGAGGCCTCTTCGAAATCACTATCGGCGTAGTGCAGATTGGACGGCTTCATTTCGTCTTCGTTGCTCCAGATAAAGGGGGCGACCAGTGTCCTGCTTGGGGCTAGTATTCCCTCGGATCAGAACTAAGTAATCAAGACTGCTCAGGAATGTAGGAGTTCCGTTACATAGAACGATTACTCCTCAAGAGGTAGAGACCCGAATACAAGGGAAATTGAGAAGTTTCTCTCTTGCTAAAAATTTACGAGAGACTACTGATACTGTCAGGATTTTTGAGGAGTGATACGCAGATCTACATAGAAATCCACCCGTATTTCGCACAGCACAGAGAAATTGTTGCGAGTTCTCTCGTTAAGTGGGTCAGGACTTACACACTTTATGCGGCATCCTAGAAATCTTGAGTGATTTTAAGGAGGCTTAGCCTCTCTAAAATCGCCCAATTGCGTAATACCAATTCTCTAAATCAGAACAACGGATTGTTTGAGGAGGGGGGTGGGGAACTGCGTTCCCCACAAGGGGGCTTTGCCCCCTTGCCCCCATTTGTAGCCCAAATTTTCGGCTCGATGTTATACTCTGCCCTTGGCAATGATCGTCCAGCGCTTAGGCATGGCTAGATTCTATGATTCGACCCACTACCCTGGCTGACACCACAGCTCTACTTGCGATCGCCGCTGTGATCGGCTTTGAGCCTGCAGAATTGAACCTGCTTCACCAACTGCTGAACGATGGCTTCAGCGATGATAGCGCCTCCCTCTGCCTTGCCGACGATGACGAACACCACGGCCCCGTGGGGGTCGCCTACTGCGAACCTGAGCGCATGACCGACCAAACCTGGAACCTCCAGCTGATCGCCATGCACCCCGACCACCAGGGGCAGGGGCGAGGCGGTCAACTGCTGCACCATGTCGAAGCAACCCTAAAGGCTCGCGGAGGGCGTCTGCTGATGGTAGAAACCCTGGCCAGCTTTGACCAGGCGCGAGCCTTCTACCTCAAGAACGGCTTTGAAGAAGAAGCCCGCATTCGCGACTTCTACGCCCCAGGGCAAGATAAAATCGTGTTCCGCAAGGATTTGAAGTAATTTCTGAGTAATCTCAGGGGCAGGGGCGGGGTGACTGGCTGCTGCATGGGGTTGAACAAGCGCTAAGAAATTCCTAGAAAAGGTTATACCTTTTAACATCACCCTAGCCCCTTTAGGGTTGTCAATTCCTCCGAGTTCGCTTTGGGCACAAGCTTGCTGAGCGGAGTTGAAGCCAGTAGGGATTCGTTTGCTAGAATCGCCCTAAGCCGCATAACGTTCCGGCTGAGCGGCTGCCACTCACCTTTGCCGCATTATTCCAGATCTCTCAACAGACCGCTCCAGCCGGGTTGTTAGCTGGCTCTCCTCACCGATCCCCCCTCAACCACCCAACCGCTCTCAATCCGCGATCGCGTCTCACGACCGCCCCCACTGATCGCCCCCTGAGTGCTTTGAAACACCACAAACCCTTTTTGGCGTTGCATAATTAAGAGATGAGTTAGGGAAATCTGCGATGCAATGTCCAGAGTGTGGCGCCACTCATTGATGCCTACGAGCCCCACCGAGGGCACTCAGACGAGGTCAGGCGCGAGAGTGCCTCAAGATGTACGTCAATGGCTCTGGGTTTCGAGCCATTGAGCGGGTCAAAGGGGTGCATCATACCACCGTGATTACCTGGGTCAAGCCAGTGGGTGAATTGCTCCCCGATGCGTCCGACCCTGACACGACCCCAGCGGTCGGTGAACTGGACGAGCTAGAAACCTTTGTGGGCTCAAAAAACAAGATTTAGCTGTGGACGGCCGTTGACCACTTCAGTCAAGGGATTGTGGGTTGGGTCTTGGGTAACCACAGTGCCAAGGCGTTTCAACCGCTTTGGTCGCGGGTGGCTCGCTGGCAGGGCTGCTTCTATGTCACTGACAGGTGGACGGTGTATCCCAGCTTTATTCCAGACGGCGATCAGATTGTCAGTAAAACCTACCTGACTCGGGTTGAAGGAGAAAACACTCGGTTACGGCACTATCTCGCTCGGTTGCATCGCAAAACGCTTTGCTGCTCCAAGTCTGTAGAAATGCTAGCTCACTCTATCCGACTGCTACTGCACTCCCTCAAGTTCGACGATATCCTTGTCCCTCTCAGGTCTATCTCTTGATTCTGCAATGCCCCCTCTCGAACCACTGCCAACACAGACGACCTCCTGAGTGCTTTCAGACTCACCGACAACCTGCAAGCACAAGTGCAAGACCTCGGTAAGAGCCAGCTAACAGCTCAAATCAGCAGCGGCAGATTACATTAAAACGAAGCCAGAGATTGTCCGCCTGTCCGATGCACGCAAGGGTCCCCAGTATTGGGGGACTTAAGGGGGCTATGTGAGGTTGTTGTTTTTGAAAGTTCGTTCCTCAATTCAGCAACGCCTTTGGTTCTTTGTACTTTTCTGTCCCCTGGCATTGGAGACTTAGGTTTGATTCAATGCATGCATGCCTGTGATGGTTTTCATATCAAATTGCCGCAGTTCTCTACTCAGAACCAACTAAAGTCCTATTACTGGAGTCATATTATCGAGCGATCGTGCTGTTGAGGTGCGACTTAACCCCAGCCGCCTATCCCGTTAGTCTGCCTTTGATCAAAGCACTCTGCAGCGCAGTGTTTTGCCTGAGCGTTTGCAAGGCGCGACTCTGGTCGCACAGCGATATCTCGCGAATGTACCGCTGCCTCCTAAAATAAGTGAACGATTGTTAGGAATACACCATGAAAGCGCTGGTTACAGGAGCAACTGGGTTCACAGGATCGCATTTAGTCCGAGCGTTGCTTCAGCAAGGGCACGAGGTGATGGCTCTGGTGCGAGAGTCGAGCGATCGCACGCGCCTAGCCGGTTTACCCGTGCAACTGGCCTATGGTGACATTACCGACACCGCAGCCGTTAAGGCGGCGATCGCCGGGGTAGATTGGGTGTTCCATACCGCTGCTTATGTAGAATTGGGGATTGTAGACGCTGAACGGATGCGGCGGGTCAACGTCGAGGGCACCCGCAACGTGCTCGAAGGGGCGATCGCCGCCAATGTGCAAAAAATGCTGTATTGCAGCACCATCGGCATCTATGGTGACACCCAAGGGCAAATCATCGACGAAACCTTTGAGCGCGCGCAAAAAGGGTTTTCGTCTGCCTATGACGTGACTAAGTACGAAGCCCAGCAGTTGGTTGATCAAGCGGCTAGCAGCGGATTTCCGGTCGTTAGCCTGATGCCATCTGGTATTTTTGGGGCAGACGATCCCCACTTTGGCCCGGTGCTGCATAGCTTTCGTCAGGGCAAGCTTAAGGTATGGGCCGGGGGCGATCGCGTCACGGGCATTGTGCATGTTGATGATTTAGTAGAACTGATGCTGCTCGCCATCGAAAAAGCGCCACCCGGCCAGCACTACATTGCCTCTGCCGGAGAAATGACCACCCATCAGATGTTTCAGATTGTGAGCAGCCAGGCAGGCGTGCCCATGCCGACAGAAATGCCCAAGCCCTTGGTGCGGTTTATAGGTGCTCTGCTCGACCCCATTGGTCGCCTGGTGGGGTGGCAACCCCCCATCAGCCGCGAGCGGGTGCATTATCTGTATGACCGCTGTGTCCGGGTTGATGGCAGCAAGGCCATGCGCGACCTTGACTGGACACCGCGATCGCCCGAGGCCGTGATCCGTGAACTGGCCGTGTGAAGACCTCCTAGGGTTTTGTCCTACAGTGCGCTACGAACAAGTTAATATAAGAGATGGATTCACAAATTCTTAAGGCTCTGCTGTGAACGACGTTCGTACCGTATCAGATACCAAACGGGCATTTTACTCGTCGCATACGCGTCCCATTAACTCCATCTACCGTCGCGTGGTAGAAGAGCTAATGGTGGAAATGCATTTGCTCTCTGTCAATGCTGACTTTCATTACGACCCAATTTATGCCCTGGGTGTAGTAACGACGTTCGACAACTTTATGGAAGGCTATCGCCCTGAGCGCGATAAGCAGTCAATTTTTAACGCCCTTTGCAGTGGGATACAAGCTGACCCCGAGCAGTATCGGCGAGATGCCGAGACCGTGGCAAATGACGTTAGCCACTGGTCTATGGATGATTTTTTGGCGAAGGCAAAAGACCCAGAGGGGCAAGACAGCACCCTGTTTTCGACGTTAAGGGCGATCGCCCAAGCCGAAAATTTCAAATACAGTCGGCTGTTTGTCGTAGGACTATGCACCTTGCTAGAGCGCATTAATCCCGACATTCTCAAGGATGAGAAGGCCAGCGCTGATGCCATCGAGTCGCTCAGCACTGCCATCAATATTTCCGCAGAAAAAGCCAAGAAAGATGTGGATTTGTATCGCAGCAATCTGGATAAGTTAATTCAGGCGCAGATCGTGCTGCAAGATATGTTGGAAGCCGATCGCAAGAAAAAAGCAGAGCGGCTTAAAGCGAAAGAAGAGCAAGATGCCGCTACGCCGCCATCTGCTCCGGCAGAGTCGTCTCAATAAGTGAGCTGAAAATAGCTGCGTTCCATCGGTTTGAATGGTGCCGTGCCGGGTAGACCAGTCGAGACGTGACTAGTCTTATCCGGCATCATTGTATTCAACCTGAGTTCGGGATAAGCTCAAACCCTTAATGTGCTGTGCGCGACGCGCACAGCACATTAAGGATTTTGGGGCATCGCGCGACGCACGATGCCCCAAAACCCTTTTAACCCGAACTGACGTTATTTATTGCCCTGGAGGGCATTGCAGAATCAAGAGATAAACCTGGGAGGGACAGGGATATCGTCGAACTTGAGGGAGTGCAGTAGCAGTCGGATAGAGTGAGCTAGCATTTCTACGGACTTGGAGCAGCAAAGCGTTTTGCGATGCAACCGAGCGAGATAGTGCCGTAACCGAGTGTTCTCTCCTTCAACCCGAGCCAGGTAGGTTTTACTGACAATCTGATCGCCGTCTGGAATAAAGTTGGGATACACCGTCCACCTGTCAGTGACATAGAAGCAGCACTGCCAGCGAACCACCCGCGACCAAAGCGGTTGAAATGTCTTGGCACTGTGGTCTCCCAAGACCCAACCCACAATCCCTTGCCTGAAGTGGTCAACGGCCGTCCACAGCTAAATCTTGTTTTTTGAGCCCACAAAGGTTTCTAGCTCGTCCAGTTCACCGACCGCTGGGGTCGTGTCAGGGTCGGACGCATCGGGGAGCAATTCACCCACTGGCTTGACCCAGGTAATCACGGTGGTATGATGCACCCCTTTGACCCGTTCTATTGCTCGAAACCCACAGCCATTGACGGTACAGCTTGAGGCACTCGCGCCTGACCTCGTCTGAGTACCCTCGGTGGGGCTTGTAGGCATCAATGAGTGGCGCCACACTCTGGACATTGCATCGCAGATTTCCCTAACTCATCTCTTAATTATGCAACGCCCAAAAGTCTTCCAAGGCCCCCAATGTTGGGGGATTTAGGGGGCCGAGCGAGGTTGCTGTTTTTGGAAGTTCATACCTCAATTCAGCAACGCCCAAATTCCATAGCTCACCGCTTCGATCGCCGTCCATTCAGCGACCTAGATAGCAGACGCAGTAGAGGTGGGGAAGTGGCGATCGACGACTTGGGTGATGTCGTCTGGGCGAATGCGCGTATAGCGAGTTTTGTCGGGCATGACCACATTGGGGCCAGCTTTGCAGCGCTTCATGCAGCCGGTGCCCTTGATGGTGACATGGTGATCTAACTGGCGATCGCTCAACTCTTGCTGCAACGCCGCCACCACTGCACTGCCGCCCCGCTTGCAGCAGTCAGACTTTTGGCAAACTAAAATACATGCTTTTTGCGCAGGTGCTGGCTTAGCCGGGGACGCGGCGGTCGACTGACTCGGTGCAGACGCAACAGCCATCATGGGCAGAGGCAACGCCGCTGTCGTCGTCAGATCGAGCGTACCTTTGTTTAAAACTAGAGCCTTCAGCTTAGTGATAGTGCCATCCATTTCGACGGTTTGTTGCCCGCGCACATAGACCCAGTCTCCTGGGGTTAGGGTTTGCCGACAGCTGGCCCGAACTTCCTTGGTCAGCTTAATATAATGCTCACCCGTGGCAGTGGCAAGGCGCAAGCCTTTGATTTTATAACCGTCTTTAACGACCAACTCTAGCAAGCGGCCTTCAAGCTGAAAGGAGGTTTTGGTGCTGTAGGATTTTCCCATGATCTGTGATGTTAGTAGGCGTGAGCAGTGGAGTGTGAATCGACTATTAAATTAGGTTGAATGAGTTGGATTATCTAAGGTTTGATTCTCGTTCTAGTCATCGGAGGAGAAGCGCAACAGCGACTAAAAACTATAGTGCGATGTACGGCGTCAGCGCAGGCCACTAGTCTGCGCACCAGCAGCGCTCTAACCAATCAAGCTGCCAGCGGCGAGGCTGCGTTAGCTGCTGCACAACACTCCAAATTTGGATGGCGTCGTGGGCAGACGCTAGACGAGCACCGAGACGGCCATCTGCGGAGCATTCGCACTCAATCCCCAACTCCTGAAGCCGGTGGTAAACCAACCAGCGATCGCTGCGATCAACCTGAACGATGTAGTCGGCAGTCGTATCGGCAAGGCTGTCGGCAGTTGCCGCAGCAGAAGAGGCCAGCGATTCAGAAAAAGAATAGTTCATTCAGCAGACATGAAAATAAGGGACGACGGAACAAAAGGAGATAGCTAATGAAAGTCTTTCTTAGTTGATTAAGACAAGGCTAAGGGAGATGAGCGGGCGATCGCCGGGGCACATCACACAACCCGGCTAGAGGATGAGACTAGAGACAGGGGCATCAGAGAGACGGATTGGGGAGACATCAAGAGTTGAATGCTGCATGACTATCGCCTAAGGATGACGCAAGCGTCGTTTGCCGGGGCGTTTAAGGCGATCGCTCGAAGGCAGCCTCCCACGTTCTAAACCCGTCTGAAAACGTTAAATCTGTTTACGTGAGGTTCAATCTGGTTAGATTTCCTTGAAAGCGTGGGCCAAAGCTCACATGTGTAACCTGACAAACCCAATTCAATTAGCTTACTTATTGAAAATGATCTTCAATAAGCTGCTTCATTAAAAATAACTCATAACCGACCCTTTTGAAAAGGGTTTGCAACAGTGTTGCGATTGGCACACCCTGATTTGTGGTCTTGAATGTTTGATTTTGACAGGCAGTCCAAGACTCGCCCACGTTACGCTGCGTCCAAAAAAATATGACCGATGCACTGAGGCCCAATGCAAACCGATTCGCAGACCGCTATCCTCAAGCTGCCCATCCGCGTGCTGAGGATAGAGTTAGGAGTGAACTACGGAGTTTGGGGTATGACGCTGAAATTGATCGTTGAGGTAGAGCAGTAAGTCCTGCACGGTTTCTAGATCTAACTCTTCTAGATACGGGCTGAGTGAAATGTCGAAGCGATCGCCAAAATCATCACAGAGCGCCAAATACCAATCAAACCAGCAAATATCTGTCCAGCAGAGGTCGTCCTCAAGGCGATCGCTCGGCACCACGCGCCCGATGTCAACACCAGAATAGTCGGGCAATTTTTGGTATACAAACTCAGCCACTGCAAACGCAATGCAACTTGGCGCACAGTGGCGCTCATACCAAGTGTCTAAACTTAGAACTGGGCGATCGCCCAATAGCCGATTCACCCGCCGCCGCATCGCCAAGTCAGGACTCAAAAGTCCATAGGCTTCAAGGCTTGGAATAAGGTTGATAATCCGTTGCCACATACAGTTGAAACATTCAGGCGGGTGATGATACCCAGTATTCCCATCCCAAATGTAATCTCTCAGGGTTTTTGCGTTGATTGGGCGATCGCGCCAGGCCTCACACTTTAGGCATAGCTAGACGTGAGTTGGATAGTGTTGTTTCAGTTTCGTACTACAGGGCTGAAACAACGTAAAACCTAGCTGCTCGCGTTGCGGACAGCAACGCCTTGAGAACGTATTAAAGTGGCTTTAGCAAGAGAAGGCTTGGCGCGAGTCTGATTAGATCCATAGCTAACGAATGCCACCCCTGGTATGTGACAAGATGGATAGGGTATTTATGGCTATGGTTTGATGATATCTCCCAAATCAGATCCCAATCCATCCTTTCAGCAGCTCCGGCAAATTCGAAAGGCGCTGCTCGCCCTGCACAAGGCGCTGCTCAACTCCGAGCGCTACGCCTATGAGCAATTTCATGGCCCGATTCAGTCGCCCGGAGAGTTCTTGCAGTTGGTTGTTGGGCACGAATGGTTTGCCTGGCTGCGTCCCATGTCTCAATTTATTGTTGAAATGGACGATGTGCTGCTTTCAAAAGAGCCCGTGCCCGCCGCCGCTGCCGACCGCCTTTTGCAGCAGGCCAGGGTGCTGGTGCAACCCGCTGAATATGGCACCGAACTAGAGCGGGGCTACTTTCGAGCGATTCAGCGCGACCCCGATATAGCCGTCATGCACCAACAGATGAAAGACTTGCTAACCGCCGATTCCTAACGTCTACCTAATTAATTCACTCCCCTACCCCCATGATTGACCTCTACTATTGGCCCACGCCCAACGGCCACAAAATCACCATCTTTCTCGAAGAAGCCGGGCTAGAATATCGCATCATTCCCATCAATATTGGCGCGGGCGATCAGTTTAAGCCAGAGTTTCTGAAACTATCGCCCAACAATCGCATGCCCGCCGTTGTCGATCCGCAACCCGCGGACGGTGGCGATGCCGTATCGGTGTTTGAATCGGGCGCGATTTTGCTTTATTTGGCCGAAAAGACAGGGCAGTTTTTAGGGTCAGGGGGCGATCGCACCCGGGTTTTAGAATGGCTGTTTTGGCAGGTGGGAGGGCTTGGCCCCATGGCTGGGCAAAACCACCACTTTGGGCAATATGCGCCAGAAAAAATCCCCTACGCCATCACCCGATACGTCAACGAAACGAATCGGCTCTACGGCGTGATGGATCGGCAGTTGGCCCGGCATGAGTACTTAGCGGGGGGCTATTCCATTGCCGATATGGCCTCCTATCCCTGGGTGGTGCCCTACGAACGGCAGCAGCAAAACCTAGACGATTTTCCTCATCTAAAGCGATGGTTTGAGTCCATTCAGCAACGTCCGGCGGTGGTTCGCGCCTATGCCAAAGGCAAGGCGTTTTCTCAGCCCTCAGCTATGACCGACGAAAGTCGCAAGATTCTGTTTGGCCAATCGTCTGCCTCGTTGAAAAATTCTCCTTAACGAAAAACTTCAAGAGGATGTAATGGAGCGCACCATTACACCATCAGGATGATAGGGGCATACTGAGGGCAGTACTCTAGGTGTCCCTCTCACGTTCTACTGGTTGATAAGCAAGATGGTTCGCAAACAAAGGGTTGCAGACGGCTGGCCTGTGCGGCGAATGCCCCTTCGATTAGTGCTGATTGTGCCGTTTGTGGTGCAAACCGTAGGAGCCGTGTGGTTGACGGGCTGGCTAGCCATTCGCAATGGGCAGCACGCTGTAAACGAGGTGGCGGGTCAACTGCGACAAGAGACGGGCGATCGCATCTCTCACACCCTAGATGATTTTTTGGAGACGCCGCACCTAGTTAATCGGTTGAGCGCCGATGCTATCCGCCAGGGGTTTATTGACCCAACGGACAAGCGAGCCACCTACCGCTATTTGCGGCAGTTGATGATCGACTTTCCCACCATGGAGTCGATATTTTGGGGTCGTCCCGATGGGGAGTTTATTGGCAATGGCCGATTCGATCAAGGCTTTGACCGATACATGACTGCAGGGCCATCAGAAGGGGGAGCGATCCGGTTTTATGACGTCGATTTGGCGGGCAATCCCAACACTCTGACTAATGAGACACCTGGCTTTGAGACGATCACACGGCCTTGGTATACCGCTGCAGTAGCTGCAAAGCAGCCGACTTGGAGCGATGTATTTGTGTATCACGCCTATCCTCTGCTGGCGTTGCCAGCTTCGGCTCCGATCTACGACGCCGAGGGTAACTTGGTGGGTGTGGTAGGCAGCAATTTTTTCATGAGCCAGATTAGCGAATTTCTGCAATCCTTAACCATTGGTGAGCATGGACAGGCCTTTGTGGTGGAACCATCGGGCTTGCTTGTGGCAAGTTCGACCGATGAGCCGTTGTTATGGATGGAGGAGGGGCAACCCCAGCGCCAGCGGGTGCAGCAGTCAGACAATGACCTGTTGCGGGGAACAGCAGCCGTTTTAGTGCAGGAGTTTGGGCATCTCTCGCAGATTAGGCAGCCCACGCAGTTGGAGTTTGATTTGGAGGGCGATCGCCAGTTTGTTGAAGCCATTCCCTACCGGGATGAGTGGGGGCTGGACTGGCTGATTGTGGTGGTGGTGCCCGAGTCAGACTTTATGGCCCAAATCAACGCCAACACGCGCGTCACCATTGCCCTCTGTGCTGGTGCGCTGCTGCTGTCGGTGGCGTCGGGCATTGTGACGGCCCGATGGCTGGCGCAGCCGTTGGTGGCGCTGAACCAAGCCACTAAAGAAATTGCTAAGGGCAACTTGCACCAAACCGTGGTGACGCCGCGGATTCGCGAAGTCGATGAGCTTAGCCATTCGTTTAACCAAATGACGATGCAGTTGCAGTCGGCGCTGACAGAACAACGCGATCTCAATCAAGCCCTAGCGAACAGCGAAAATCAACTGCGGCAGTTTTTGGACGCGGTGCCAGTGGGTATCGCCATCCACGATGCAACGGGTCAGCTGATTTATACCAATGAGTTGGCCCAGCTTTTGCTACAAATTGAGGTGTTTCAGCCTGTCGAGCTAGAGAATTTGGCGATCGCCTTCCAAATCTACCGAGCCGGCACACCCGATCTTTACGCACAGGAACATATGCCCGCCCTGCGCGCGCTCAACGGCGAAGTGTTGCAGACAGACGATTTAGAACTGCGGTTAGAGAAAGGCACGATACCGATAGAGGTGTCGGCCTCTCCCATTTTTGATCAAGACGATCGCATTATGTATTCTGTTGTCGCGTTTCAAGACATTAGCGATCGCAAACGCTCTCAAGAGCAGCTCGTCTACAATGCCCTGCACGATACCCTAACCGATTTGCCCAATCGCAACCTCTTAATGGAGCGACTAGAGCTATCTATCAACTGGGCTCGGCAGATTGAGGACTATCACTTTGCGGTGCTGTTTCTGGATCTCGACCGATTTAAGGTAATCAACGACAGCCTGGGACATCTGGCCGGAGATGAACTGCTGGTGGCGATCGCCCATCGGCTTCTGGGCACGATTCGCCCCACTGATTTAGCAGCCCGCTTGGGGGGCGACGAGTTTGTGATTTTGCTTGATGAAATTGGCGGCATCCAAGATGCAGTGCGCGCCGCCGAGCGCATTTTGCGGCAGTTTCGCACTGTGTTTGAGGTGGATGGTCGAGAGCTCTGCCTATCCACCAGCATTGGCATTGTGTTGGGCGATCGCAGCTACCACCATCCGCCCGATCTCCTCCGCGATGCCGATATCGCCATGTATCGAGCCAAGGGCAATGGCAGAGCCACCTACGCAATCTTTGATGCCGACATGCATACCCAGGCCCTCAAACGGCTAGATATAGAGCACGACCTGCGCCGCGCCATCCGCAATCAAGAATTTGTGGTGCATTATCAGCCGATTGTGTCCCTTAGCTCTGGGAAAATTATCGGGTTTGAGGCGCTGGTGCGCTGGCAAAATCCGAAACGGGGGCTCATCCCGCCAGGGCAATTTGTGGCGATCGCCGAAGAAACAGGGCTCATCCAGGCCATCGACACCTGGGTGCTGCGCCAGGCCTGCACTCAGCTGGCGGTTTGGCAGCAGCAGTTTCCTCAGCACCCCTTGCTCAAAATCAGCGTCAACCTCTCCGCCCGCGACATTTGGGATGCGCCTCTGGTAGAAACCCTCGACAGCATTCTTGCTGACACACCCCTGGTCAACTTTGGCGGGCTCACCCTAGAAATCACCGAAAGCATTTTGATTGAGAATGTCTCCGCAACGATTGATCTGCTGTCGCGCATCAAAGAGCGGGGCATTGCCGTCAGCATCGATGACTTTGGCACCGGCTATTCGTCGATGAGCTATCTCCACGACCTGCCCATCGACACCCTCAAAGTCGATCGCTCGTTTGTGGGCCACATGACTCGCGAGGGCAAAAACTACAGAATCACCGAAACCATTGTGCAACTCAGCAATCGGTTGGGATTAGAGGCGATCGCCGAGGGCATCGAAACCTCTGAACAGCTTTCCTTTCTCCAACAGTTTGGCTGCGAATATGGGCAAGGTTATCTATTCTCCAAACCCATTCCCGCAGAGTCCGCAACCGTTCTGCTCCAAAGCGCCACGCCTTATCCCATGGGCTGAACTTAGCGTTGCTGAACAAGGGATGAACCTTCTACAATCCCTGTTCTAAAATAACCTGAGTTCGGGATAAGCTCAAACCCTCTTAACTCGAACTGACGTTAAAACAGTCAACGGCCATCCATAGCTAAACCCTATTTGTTTAAGCCGACAAAGGGTTCCAATACCCTTTGGGAAGTAAGCTACGTCGAGTTCTCCTACCTATAGAGTCGGTCAGCATCGGGGAATCGTTCGCCCCCTTGCTTTACCCAAGTCATCCCCCCAATAGCACTATAAACCGCCTTGTCCACCCTCAAACAGGTCTTCAATCGTGGCACCAACACCGCTACGGGCCAGTTGATTGACGGCCTCTTGCGCGTTACTGCGGCTGTTGAAGACCCCAATCTGCATCACCACAGCCCCACCGGAATAGCTCGGAAATGCATCTGGCACAACGCGCCGTACCTGAATCTGCTCCGCCTCATCTCGGGTGCGCACTACCACTCGATAGCGCAAACCCAAGCTGGTTGCACGACTGGGCACAGGCATCTGGGGCATCGTGGCAGAATTTGCCATGACGCGCGGCACTGACACGGTGGGGGTATCGCCTACAAAGCCAGTGGGTGCTGGCTGGCTGGGCACAGGCAAGCGATCAAAGTCGGGTAGGGGCGATGGCGCCAACTGGGGCAACCCATCTGGGCGCGATGCTGTTGCAGGTGCAGGCGGTGGAATCGGCATAGGCCGGGCCACTCCGGGGTTCTCGGGGCGTGGAACCGGAATCTCAATCGGGGTGCTGAAATCAGGCTGGCGCGGGGTTACTGCCACGGCTGGCGCTGGCGCAGCGGCGGCCTGCCGTCGTGCTGCTGAGAACTGTCGCTGGGGTGCTGCCGCCGCTGGCGCAATGGTGGAAACGTCCGTGGTTGGAGGAGCACTAGAAGCCCGCCGAGGCGCTGAGAACTGCCGCTGGGGAGCCGCTGCTCGGGCGGGTGCGGCAGATCCGGTTCCGCCACCCTCACCAGGGCGTGCAAATCTAGGAGCAGGCGGGGCGATCGCCCGCTGTACTCCCACATCACTGCCCTGCACCTCGCCCTGAATCACCACACTCTGCCCGACAGCACTGGGGTCTTCTACCAACGTGACTCCCGACGGCACCATTAGGGGAAACTGCTCACCGCTGGCGCTGCTATAGGTGCCGCCGCTGAGTAAGATCACCGTGCCGGGTTCTGCCTGCTGCAACGCTCGGGTAATGGAGCGCAGGGGCGATCGCAAGCTGCCATCGCCTGCATCATCGCCTACCAAGGGATTCACAAACAGCAGCCGATAGCTCACCGACGGCGAAGCCTGCGCAAGATACTGCGCTTCGACAACCCTGTTGGGACGTTCTGACCAGGGAGTTGCCACCGCTGGTGCAGCGCTGCCCAAAAGCAACGTGGCTAACATGAACTGCCCCCAAACCATTGAGTGTTGAAGGCTAATAAATTGAACAAACTTTGAGTGAATTGAAGTTAACCGGATCGACATCCAGGTTGAACGAGTCGATGTTTTTTTAACGCTACACCAAGCCATGCCTGTTCTCCCTTTTTGCACGCTAAAACCAGGTGTCGATCATTGATTATGCACATTTCATCATTTAGAAATATGCCAACATTGCTGACGAATAACTTGAGTGCATTCCAGCGTTGTTCAGTTATCCTTATCCCCCTCCCCTTCTCTCAAAACAGGAGGAAAGCAGCCGAATAAAAGCCCCTCCTCCATCCTGTGAGGGGGATTTAGGGTAAGGGTTACTAACGTAGGATGCGCCCAGCAACTCGTTGTCAATCTGCGATCAATGCGCCCTTTTTTTAGGTTCCATTTGGCCGATCATCATAGCGGATTTACCAGAATGTGCGTCACTTTTTTTTCAACGGATTGCCAGGGTCAACTTAGAACAGTCTGTCAGCTTAATGAAGCCTTCATCCCCTTTATTTAGAACGCCCCCGGCAGGCTGCTCTCAGAGGGGTTTTCCAACTTGTTTGAGGAAGTATCACAGCAGCAGAAAGAATGAGGCAGCGCGAGAGCAATAAAACGTTTGTCAGTCAACTGTCAGTCAACTGTCAGTCAACTGTCAGTCAACCCGCTGATAGGCTGAGGCCAACATTGACGTGTAGGTCACCATTGGTGAACAAGCATTAGTGAACAAGAGAGGATGGGTATGTGGTTGAGCGATCGCCCTTTACCCCAATATTCCGTCTTTATTCACCGCCTGCCTAGAAGCGCGTCCCTGCCAACAACAGGTCATACTTGAACAGAGCGGTCTATCACACCGACGTGCCGACAGATCCCCAGACTGATGAATCAAGAGACTGATGAATCGAGAGACCATGGACGGAGAGAGAACCCCAGCAGCAGTTGCCGTAAACCGCATTTTGGATGCTAACTTAGACCGCGCGCGTGAAGGAGTGCGGATTGTCGAAGAATGGTGCCGCTTTGGTCTAAACAATGCCGAACTCGCGGCAGAGTGCAAGGATTTGCGACAGGCGATCGCCCATTGGCACAGTGCCGACATCCGCGCCGCGCGAGATACCCCTGGCGATGTGGGCACCGCTCTCAGCCATGCAAATGAAACCCAGCGCACCAGCGTCTCTGACATCTTGCAGGTCAACCTCAGCCGCATTCAAGAAGCCCTGCGCGTGTTGGAAGAATACGGCAAACTTGTCCATCCTGACTTGGCGACAGACTGCAAGCAGCTGCGCTACCGCGTCTACGGACTAGAGAGCAAACTGCTAGCCGCTGCCGCAAATCCCCGCCAGGAGAAGCTACGGCGATCGCCCCTATACCTAGTGACCACCCCGAGCGATACCCTGCTCACCACCGTGGAAGCCGCGCTTCAAGGCGGTCTGACGCTAGTGCAATATCGCGACAAGCACACCCCAGATGGAGCGCGGCTCTCCTTGGCCCAAGCACTGCGCCACCTATGTGAGCGCTACAATGCCCTGTTTATCGTGAACGACCGGATTGACCTCGCGTTGGCGGTTCAAGCAGATGGCGTGCATCTGGGGCAAGAGGACGCCCCCATTGCGGTAGCGCGGCATCTGCTGGGGCCACAGGCTTTGATTGGGCGCTCAACCCATTGCCCCGACGAGTTGCAGCGGGCGATCGCCGAAGGGGCCGACTACGTGGGCATCGGCCCCGTTTATGCAACCCCCACCAAAGCCGGGCGGGCCGCTGTCGGGTTAGACTATGTGCGTTATGCAGCCGAACACTGCCCCATCCCCTGGTATGCCATCGGCGGCATCGACTCCACCCACCTGGCCGACGTGACTGCGGCAGGGGCCACCCGAGTCGCCGTCGTGCGAGCACTGATGGAAGCCCCCGACCCCGCGAACGCGACTCGTCAACTCCTCTCGCATTTACCATTCAGTGCAGATTAGTGCAGCGCCTCAATGACCTGCCTAAAACAGAGGGTCGCGGCAGCGCGAGAACCTCAGCCCCCACTCAGCAGACCGACCGACGCTTGAATAGTGCATGTTGAGCACATCAACGCTGGTTAAATGCTTTACGATTCTGGGCATCCTATAGCAGCGGTGCATTCGCCACGGTGCAGGGCCAGTCTGGCTACAATGCGCCACACATACGACCCACACTCCGTTCACAGAATTAGGACACGGCGACAGAACCGATGGTAAGCCCCATGTCGTACTACAATGCTGCCGGCACGGCTGCCATCCCACCTAGGGACTTGGGCAGTCGCTGGGCGCTGGGCTGCCAGCGAGGTCACCTGGGCGATCGCCCAACCCGTGATCAGGAGGCGATCGCTCCACACCAGCGGCCAGAACTACGCTCTGGGTGCAACGTTGAGTTGCGTGCGCCAATGGAGAGCAGACTATGGCAGGCATGAGTCAAGTCAAACCTCGCATTCTGGTCGTAGACGACGAGCCAGACAACCTCGACCTGCTGTATCGCACCTTCCACCGCGAGTACAAAGTGCTGCGCGCTGAAAACGGCCCCGATGCGCTAAAAATTCTAGAAGAGCAAGGCAGCGAGATTGCGGTCATTATTTCTGACCAGCGCATGCCCCACATGAGCGGGACGGAGTTCCTCAGTCTCACGGCAACCCAATATCCCGACATCATCCGCATCATTCTCACAGGCTACACGGATGTCGAAGATCTAGTAGAAGCCATTAACTCGGGAAAGGTGTTCAAATATGTCACCAAGCCCTGGGATGATGAAGAACTGAGAACCGTGGTGCGCCAAGCGGTCGATACCCATAACGTACTGCGCACCCGCACCCACGAACTGCGCCGCACGCTGCGTCAAGAGTCATTGCTCAACGCCGTCACTAATACAATTCGTAGCGCGCTCAATTATCGCCAGATCCTCCAAACCATCGTAGAAACGATGGGGCAAATGTTCGAGGTAGACTGCTGCATCATCCGCCCAGTGCATCGGGGGCAGCTTGCCGCAGAGGGGTTTATCTACCGCTCTAAGCAGCTTGCAGAAGCAGCCGCAGCAGACGAGGTCGAGTCCAGATTTGAGCCTTGTGAAGCGTTGCTGATGCAGACTGTATGGCCTGTGCAAGACGTGCTGCTGCTCGAAGACGCTCAGCATGATGACCGCTTGCTGGATCAACCGGCTAGCTTGGCTGCGTTTCAGCAAGCGCGGATTCGCTCTAGCTTAGTCGTGCCGCTGCTGTGTCGACAGGAGTTGATTGCAGTCTTGGCGCTGCATCAGTTTGACGCTAACCGCTCCTGGCAGGGCGATGAAGTGCAGCTGGTGATCATGGTGGCGGATCAGGCTGCCTTGACGCTGGCGCAGGCGCAATCCTACGAACAGGTGCGGGCGCTGGCGCGGCGCGAGGGGTTAGTCAACACCATCACCACGGCAATTCGCTCTAGCCTTGACCCGCAAGAAATATTTGCGGCGATTACCGAGCAGTTGGGGCGGGCGCTGCATGTGGATGGTTGTGCTCTGTCACTCTGGACGGAAGATGATGAATATGTGCAGTGTGTGGGACTGCATGACACCAGCCATCTGCGACAGCCCGGAGACCCAGAGAATTCAGTCGGGTTTGCTGAATCGAGCGGTTCGTTTGCTCCGATGGCTCCGATGGCTCTGCAATTTCCTGTTTCAAATCCCCTAGAAGATGGGACAGAATCCTGGGGAGATTTGCTTGATACCTCTCTGCAACAGTCGATTAATACGCTGTGGGACGACAGCCAACCCAATCGGCAACTGCCCCAGTCACTGGTGCCGATTGAAGGCAATCCCGTGCTGCAACGGTTGATGGAAACCCAGACCCCGGTGGTGATTGAGGATGTATTGCAGCACCCTGATCTGAATGTGCCGGATTTGCCGCTGCGATCGCCCGCTCGGTCACTGCTGGTGGTGCCGCTCCTCTCGGATGGCAAGATCATCGGCAGCATTTCGCTCCGGCAGGTGCATCGACCGCGCCAGTGGCAACCCGAGGAAATCGATCTGGCGCAGGCGGTGGCGTCTCAAGCGGCGATCGCCGTGCAGCAGTCGCGGCTCTATCAAAAAATGCGGCAGCAAGCAGAACAGCTCTTGGAACTTGATCGGCAAAAAACTGAGTTTTTTCAGAATGTATCCCATGAGTTTCGTACGCCGCTGACCCTCACCATTGGCCCGCTAGAGTCGGCGGTCACACAGCAGCAGGGGCTCAGTCATGACCAATCCGTCATTGCCCTGCGCAACTCGCGGCGGCTGTTGCGCTTGGTGAACCAACTGTTAGACTTGCAGCGGCTAGATGCCGGGCGGATGCAGCCCACCTTCCGCCCCTGCAACCTGCAAGAGTTTGTCTTGATGGTGGTGGAATCCTTCCGCGCCTATTGCGATCGCAAGCAAATTGCGCTGAATACCCGCATTGATCCGTGCCCCTCTGTTTATCTTGATGGGGAGAAGTTCGACAAGGTGCTCTATAACCTGCTGTCGAACGCGATGAAGTTTACCCCGGCGGGTGGCACGATTACTGTCACCGTCACGCCAGCAGGCGATCACTGTCAGATCAAAGTAACAGATACCGGCATTGGCATTCGCAAAGACCAAATTCCGCATCTGTTTGAGCGGTTCCGGCAGGCTGATGGCTCTACCAACCGCAGCTATGAGGGCAGTGGTCTCGGGCTAGCGCTGGTGAAGGAACTCGTGGATATGCACGGCGGCAAGGTTTCAGTCGAGTCGGACTATGGCAACGGCACGACGTTTACCATCTGGCTGCAAACGGGCATCGCTCATCTGCCGGCTGAGCAGGTGATTGAAGTGCCCACAGAGGTAGAACAGAGCCGCGCCACCGTAGAACTGGCTGATGTAGAAGCTGGGGATGACTCGGAGCAGCCCCCTGCATTGGTAGAGCAACAGGGGGCGATCGCCCATGCAGGCAACGCTTCATCAAATCCAGCGGCCTCTGCTAAAACGGGCGCTGCGGCAGATACCACCACGCTCCTAGTCGTAGACGACAACACCGACATGCGAGCCTATATTGCCAGCATTTTGCAGCAGGCAGGCTACCAAGTGCTAACGGCCCGTAACGGGGCTGAGGGCTTCCATCTGGTGCAAACCCATCGGCCCCACTTGGTGGTCACGGATTTGATGATGCCGATGGTGTCTGGCTTAGAAATGATTCGCATGATTCGTCATCAGGAGGCGCTACGGGGCACGCCGATTGTGCTAGTCACCGCAAAGGCCGATGAAGAAACTCGGTTAGAAGGTGTGGAACAAGGGGCAGATGGCTATCTATCAAAGCCGTTTAATGCGCGCGAGCTATTGGCCGAAGTGCGTAACTTGCTGGCGCTGAAGGCGAGTGAGCGGCGAGTGGCGGAGCTCAATGTGTATCTCACTGAGTCTGTGCTGGGGCGGTTTTTGCCACCGCAGCTCGTAGAAAAGGCGGCTCAGGGTGATCTCTCGCTGGATCTGCGCCCTGAACCCAAGATGATCACGATTTTATTCAGCGACATCATTGGGTTTACGCAACTGTCTAACACGCTGCGATCGCGCCGGGTGGCAGAACTTCTCAATGAATACCTAACAGAGATGACCCACGCCATTTTTGAACATGGTGGCACGGTGGATAAGTTCATGGGCGACGCGATTCTGGCAATCTTTGGTGCGCCAGAAGAGATCAGCCCAAATGAGCAAGTGCGTCGGGCGATCGCCGCCGCACGGCAAATGTATCGCACCCTGCACATCCTCAACGAGCGCTGGATTGGGCGGGGCATCATTACAGAAGACTACCGCGTTAAATTCCGCTGTGGCATCCACCAGGGTACGGCGGTCGTGGGCATGTTTGGAGGCAAAGAGCGAGCCGATTACACCGCGATTGGCCCCAGCGTCAATATTGCAGCCCGCATTCAAGAAGTGGCAGAAGCCAACACCATTTTGGTCTCTGCTGCCGTGGCCGACTATCTCGACCAAGATACGATCACCAAGTTCAGCCCGCTCGAACTCAAAGGCGTGGATGAAACGGTGCTCACGTTTCAAATTCACCCAGATTAGTGCCAACTCGGTGGTGAGCCATTGGGTCGCGCTCAAAGCGGCAATTGGGACTCATGGGCGTGTGGCATCCTTTACCTAAAACCAAATCCTGCCTAAAACCGTTCTGCTCGCGATGCGAGCAGAACGGTTTTGCGTTGTTTCTGCGCTGCGCTGAAACAGCCTGCTTCTCAAATCATGGGTCTTCTATCAAACTGTACCCACTGGCCGCACTAACTGGCCGCGCCAGTTCCTTCTGCAACATTGCGAATTTAAGAATTGTGGATCGATAACGGTGGATACAGTGGGCGATCGCTCGTCCTGCCACGCTGGAAAGTGCAAATCCACCCATCCATATCGGAGAAATCCATATCGGAGAAATCGTCCCAATTGTTCGCTTCTCATTATTCGATCCCCATCATTGGGGAATTCCAAATGCTGGCTACTCGACAACCCATACTCTAGAGAACACTGCTGATGCTTGTCACCCAACAACCCGTTCTTAAGCGTTTTTGGTATCCCGTGATGCCGATGGATCAGTTATCGAGCGATCGCCCCCAACCGTTTCAGCTATTGGGGCAAGCCCTAGCGCTCTGGCTCGATGCCGACGGACATCCCGCTGCCGTCGCAGATCAGTGCTGCCACCGCTCGGCTCAGCTTTCTAACGGGATCATCCGCAACGGCTGTGTTCGCTGCCCGTATCACGGCTGGGCCTATGACCGAGACGGCACCTGTGTGGATGTGCCCCAGTTTGAACCTAGCCAGCGTATTCCCGCTAGCTATCAGGTGCCATCTTATAAGTGTGCGGAGCGCTATGGCTATGGGTGGGTGTGCCTCGATCCAGAGCCGCTGCTGCCGATTCCCTATATTGCTGAAGCAGAGGATGCAGCCCATCGACTCATCCCTCAGTTTTATGAACCGTGGCAGTGCAGTGGCCTGCGCCTCATGGAGAATTCCTTCGACAATGCGCATTTTAGCTTTGTCCATGCCGAGTCTTTTGGCAATCAGCAACAGCCTGAGCCGGTAACTGCGGAGCTGAGCCCCCTAGAGTATGGGCTTCAGTTTCGAGCGACCATTCCGGTTGTGAATCCGCCCAGTCAGCGCAAAAACCTCAATTTGGACGACGAGATGACGCTGCGTCATGTGGTGTCAACGTGGTACATGCCGTTTAGCCGCACGTTAAAGATTACCTACCCCAATGGCTTGATGCATTTGATCTTTACGGCAGCTACGCCGGTGAGCGATCGCACCTCTCAGATAGTGCAGTTTTGCATTCGCAACGACACCGAAGCCGACGCCAAAGCAGCCGACATTATTGCGTTTGACCGTCAGGTCACGGGAGAAGATAAGGCAGTGCTAGAAACCACCAATTGGGACACTCCGCTCGATGTCAGCGCTGAGCAGCATATGCCCTCTGATCAGCCCGGCATTATCATGCGGCGTAAGCTGACGGCCCTGCTCAAGGCGCACGGTGAGGTAGAACAGCGGCTACAGCTCGAAGGCAGATAAAGAAAGAATGGCGTGCATTGCGCCAAGCCTGTGCGCTGTGTGCAACGCGCACAGTGCATCAAGGGTTTGAGCTTAGCCCGATTTTCTAAGAAACAAAGTCTAAGAGCCTGTTTTTAAAGAAGTATTAAGTTGATGGAAGTTCAATTAATGCTGGAGCGAGGATAGAAGTGTGATTGTCCTTGAATCAAGACGATGCGTAAGGCCTATCTAAGTGACCTAAATGATGCAGAATGGCAACTGATTGAACCGTTACTGCCTGCTAAATCTACCGTGGGTCATCCTCGAGATGTCCGACTGCGAGACGTCGTGGATGCGATTTTTTATGTGCAGCGAGAAGGCTGCACTTGGCGGGCACTACCGGGCGATTTTCCAGCTTGGCAAACGGTGTATGGCTACCTGAGGCTGTGGCAGAAACTGGGCATCTGGCAACAGATCCACGATGTTTTACGAATTCAACTGCGCCAAGCCATGGGCAAGCAGCCACAATCAACAGCGGGCATGATTGATTCGCAGTCGGTGAAGACGACGGAAAAAAGGGGGAGGTCTACGGCTTTGATGTTGCCAAGCCAAGGCTAATTCAATGTAAGAGGTGAAAAATCTGGTCAACTTGGTTGGCAAGCGTTCGTAGAGCGGACGTCAGCGAATGAAATCCATTGAGCCGGAGCACATTGATAGTAATGGTTCGAAATAGCGAGGCATTGAGTAGGGCGTTGGAGTCTCGGCCATAGGTCTCATCTTCGTGTAGGACCACATCTTTCGGCCAGTGCAATCGATTCTCAATGCTCCAATGCCCGCGCACCATGTCGTTCCACAAGGTGGCAGTGGTGGCGATTGAACTGAGATAGTAACTCTGATGGATGGAACATTTGTTGGGAGTGCATCGCCGTCGTTCAACACAGAGAATGGTTTTCGCTCCACGCCAGCGTTGAGGATCAATCCCGTCGGCTGAATACGCGGTGACCCAACGCTGTTCATGGCGGCCATGCTGGTACTCTACGGGCGTTGTTGCCGTTTGTTGAGGTGGGCGATAGTGAATGAGATCCTCAATTTGAGGATACAGCTTTCCCTGATTCTCTTTGAGCGCCACCAGATAGTCATTGCCCCGCTCAACAATGAGCGACAGCGTTTTTTTGGGCATGAAGGGCATCCAAGCTGAAGACTACGCCCGTGAGTTGAAGGGTCTCCAGCAGGTATTGCACCCCCTTCGACTCGCTGTTGTCGGCGGTGGTCAGCGGGGCTAAATCGACCGTGATTCCTTGGGTATGAGCAAAGATGCTGACGAGGCCCACAAAGCGGGTTTTGCCCTCGTCATCCACAAGCGGTTGCCGAATCCGCTTCCCGTCAATGGCATCCATCTCCTCATCCACTGCGATAGGCTGATGCATCCATTGAGCAAAGGCATCGCTCAATGCCGTAAAGTTAAGCCCGAGATGCGCTCGACGGAACGTCGAAAAAGACGGTACCGCGTTGATCTCAATCTGTAATCGGTGAGCTATCTGCCAACCGTAGCGGGTGGCAAACTCCCCCAACGGGCGATCGCCGTGATAACCAGCCAAGTTCCCCATCACAATGAACACCAACAGAATCCACAACGGGTGGCGTTTCCCGCGAGCACTACGATAATCGGGGACGGTCTGTAAAGCTTCAATGAGATTCATCGCGACACCAGCGTTTAAGGGGTGTCTCTATAGCTTAATTTCTATCTCATCACAGTGAATCAGCCTTACTTTGAAGGCTGGTCATTGAGTCATAGCTGAGATGTGTATAAGCAGTAGCCCAGGGCGGGAGAGGGCTTTTGGGTAAGGGCTGAATGACCACAGGAAAGCCTGTTTTCGATCTACTGAACCTCTACAGATTTTTCGGTTCATTGTTCATTAGTTCACTGCACAGCCCTCGTGAGATGTCAAATCTCATCTCCAAAATTCGTCTAGATTAATGGTTGTCATCTCCTGCTGTATTTCTTTAAAGTAATTGCTGCTCGTCAGTGTGGCGACTTCTGCCTCTCGCTGTTTGTGGTCGATTTCGATTTGCAATTCTTCTAGCTGCCGCCTGAGCTGTTCTTCTCGCTGCTTACGCTCGGTGATGTCTTGCACAATGCCTTCGTAATAAAGCACATTGCCGCTATCGTCTCTGACGACACGAGCATCAATCTGAGTCCAGATGATGGTGCCGTCTTTGCAGTGGCAGCGATACTCAAAGTCTTTGACCGTGCCCTGTTGTTCGATTGCCCTAATAAATTCAGTCCGGCGATCGGCATCAACGTAGAGCTGACTAGAGATATCGGTAATGCTGTCGATCATCTCTTGAGGAGAAGCGTAGCCGTAGATTCTAGCCAGGGTGGGGTTGACGTTGATAAAGTAGCCCTGGGGTGAAGACTGAAAAATGCCTTCTAAGGCATTTTCAAAGATACTGCGATAGTTTTCTTCGGCAATGCGAAGCGCTTCTTCAGCCCGCTTGCGCTCGGTAATGTCAATGCCGACGGAGACAACTGCCATGCCCTGCTGATATTTTTGGACAGCAACCAAATAGTATCGCGGTATGCCCTTTACCTTTACCTCAATGGTGCGCGCGTCGGCTTCCTGGGGGCTGTTGATAAACTCCTGGAGAAACGTGGCTAGGTGGGTATTGCCATTGAGGGAATTGACCGTTTTGCCAATGAAAGCTCCTTGGGACATGCTCCAGCTATTGGCGAAGTGGCGGTTGACGCCAATGTAAACGCCCCCCGAGTCAATCCAGGAAACTGGGCCTGGTACCGCATCGAGTACCGCTGCTAGCTGATCTTTGGCAGCGCTGAGGGCATGTTCTGCAATGTTTCGAGCTTCCAGGTAGCGCTGCAAAACCTGCAAAACCACCCGCCAGATCGGCAGCAGCATCAGCAAACTGAGAACCGCGATCGCACTGGCCAAAATCAACTGCTGAGCAAAGTTGTTTCGGTTTTCCTGAATGCGCGTTTGAGTGGCCTCTAGCCCCCGCTGAATGCCCTGGGCATAAATGTCTTTCTGTTGTTCATACTCAGCACTAAATAATAGTTTTGACGCTGCTAGCTGCTGCCCGCTGCGCACCAGTTCAAAAGATTGCTGTTCCATCGCTACCAGCTTTTGGTTGGCCAGATCCGTTTGGGTGGCCCCTTCTCCTTCATAGGCCTCTGGAGCAATCTGAATCGCTTCCTCAATGGCGGCCTCAAGCTGGGGTTCAAATTGGCTGTAGCGATCTTCCCAACGGGTATCGCCCGTAGCGGCATTCATTCGAGCCGACATGGTCAGCACTTCATCGAGATGAATGATAGAGCCCACCAGATACTGCAAGCGAAAATCGTTGACGATGACACGGTTAAAGGTCTGGTAGGCGCTCCAAGCGCTCCATCCCAGCGGCAGAAAGAGCGACAGCGTCAGGATAATAGCGACGGCAACGGTGGTAATGGGGCGATTTGTAGACAGCTGGAAGAAATGGGCCAGGTAGCGTTTCATGACGGGCTGGGAACTCTGTGAGAATGGTGAAATACAAGGCTAGCCCCATCTCGGGCTGACAAACTCCGGGTCGTCTGTCTGAGCCGGCCTACCAGCTATCGAGGCCCTCGCCACCTTTGATCCAGGTTGCGAGGTCTTTGGGCGGAGCGGCCACATTAAAAGGGTGGAGGCCAAATTCTTGGGAGAGCTGCTGGCAGACCTGAATGCCGCGCAGGCTGTTGCCCTTGGCGTCGAGGGGGGGCGAAAAGGTGCCGATGCCCAGCTTGCCGGGGGAAACGGCGGTAATGCCGCCGCCGACGCCGCTTTTGGCGGGCATGCCCACCCGGTAGGCCCAGTCGCCCGATGAGTCGTACATGCCGCAGGTGAGCATGATGCTGACCACATCCTGCACGTAGCGCTGATCGAGAGCGCGATCGCCCGTTATGGGGTTTACGCCGCCGTTGGCCAGGGTCGCCGCCATCAGGCTGAGGTCGCGGGCGTTGACCAAAATCGAGCACTGCTGAAAGTAGAGATCGAGGGTTTCATCGATGCGATCGCCCACCATGCCAAAGTTGAGCATCAGGTAAGCGATCGCCCGATTGCGATTGCCGGTCGATTTTTCTGACAGAAACACCGGCACGTTGATGTCGTGGTCGCGTCCGGTGTAGCGACGAAACATATCCAGCATGCGCTTGAGGCGTTCGGTGCCGTCTTTGCCCTTGATCAGGTCGGCGGTGGCGATCGCCCCGGCATTCACCATCGGGTTATAGGGCCGGTTGGTGGTCTCATCCAGCACAATGGCGTTAAACGCTTCCCCGGTCGGCTCGACGCCGACTTTGCTGTTCACATAGTCGCGCCCGTTGTCTTCGAGGGCTAAGCCATAGACAAACGCCTTAGAGATCGACTGAATGGTAAAGGTGCGATCGCAGTCACCGACATCAAACACCTGGCCATCGACCGTCGCAACCGCAACGCCAAACCAGCTAGGGTCAGCCAAGGCCAGCTCTGGAATGTAGTCAGCCACGGCTCCGTCGGTCAGGGGCAAATACTTGCGGTGCAGGTCGCTGAGGTAGTTGCGAAAGGGCGAGGTCGCCGCCGTAATCGAATCTGCAAACGCTTTCAACTCGCCGGTATTGGTCATCACTGTCTACTCCATAATCCGGCGGGCCACCGCCTGAAACTCTTGGGTAATTGGGTGCTTGGGGTAGCGGGCGCAAAACACTCCCTCGCTCGCCAACTGCACAATGTCTTCAGACAGAGGAAACAGCCCCGCCACTGGCACGCTGTAGGTTTCTTCTACCTTTTGGCGTAGCGCTTGGGGTTCTACAGACGACAGAGCCTTATTGATGACCAACTGCACATGGCGCACATTAAGCTGGCGGGCCACATCGAGGGTGACGGCGGTGCCCTGGTAGTCTTGCTTGTCAGGCCGCACAATTAGCAATAAACAGTGAGAAATAGCAATAGTAAGAAAGGTTTCTTTCGACAACCCTGGATGGGTGTCAATAAACAAGTAATCTAGCTCCAGGGTTTTCACCAGCTGCCGAAAGCCGTCATTGAGCAGCCGCACATCGTAGCCATCTTTGAGAACGCGGGCAATGTCGTTGGCTTTGCAGCTAGAGGGCACCAAAAAGAGCTGCCCAGCACCGGCAATGTCGAGGCTTTTGCTCACGTCATAGGCTGCATCGGCTAGCTCTGCCTCTCCCCACAGGTAGCTGTTCAGGGTTTTAGTCATCATCTCTGGCTCTAGGCCAAAAATATTGTGAATCCCCGGCGAAGGCAGGTCAGTATCGACCACCCCCACCCGGTATCCCTGCTGGGCCACCATGGTGGCTAGATTAGCAGTTAAATTAGACTTGCCAGTTCCTCCTCGATAGGAGTGGATTGCAATCACTTTTGGCATAGCTAATTATTCATTAGGTTTGGTTGGAAAATCTATCAAAGATGATGCTGCTAATCTACCTATAGATAATTCTTGTATTTTGTATATGACTATACTCAAAAAGCATTCTTAACCTAATCACTCATGCACCTCGGCAGCTAAATTCTAAATGGCTGGCACTGCCAGCCATTTAGAATCAAAGCTCTCCGGACTGCACCTTGCGGCAGACGTTTATATAAATTTGTCCTTGGGGACACCGAAAAACTGAATCGTGCGATCACAATTGCCAGCAGCTAGAAATTTGCTAGGGGCGTGGGTGGGCCAGCATGGGCGCGAAAAGACCCACCCCGCCCTCCGGCACCCTCCAAAGAGGGGACAATAGTTCCTGTCGCCTTAGGGCAACTTGGCTGGAGGTGACGGGCTTTTCTTGGCATAGCCTGCGTAGGGCGCATTGCTGCAGCAATGCGCCCTACAGTGCTGAGAATACTACAACGCCTATTGTCGTATCCCAAAAGCTGGCCTATACTACAACAGTAGGTGTCAAAAGGGGGTTCACCGTGGGCCGCAGATTAGAGTTTGAGCCGAGCGAAGCTGTGCAGAAGGCCATGATGGTCTTCTGGCAGAAGGGCTTTGAGCGGACATCTGTGGCCGATCTAGAGGCTGGAACCGGTGTCGGTCGCAAAAGCCTCTATCGCACCTTTCGCGACAAGGAAGACCTCTTTCTTGCCGCGCTCGGCAACTACCGGCGCTTGATGGCAGCAGAGAACCTCGCTCCTCTGCTGGAGGAAGACGCCGATCTCGACGACATTGAGGCGCTGCTGCACCAACTGGCCAGCCTCGGGGGCACGCCAGAGGGGGGCATGGGCTGCTTGATCTGCAACACGGCGGTTGAGCTGGGTCAAGACATGCCCGCGGCGGCACGGCAGGTTGACGCCTACTTCGCCCAAATTCGGGCGGCGATGCTAAATGCCCTACAAGGGGCAGTATCGAAGGGGCAGATTGCGCTGACCCCTGAAGAGATATCCCAGGAGGCCAATTTCTTTCTGGGCGTGATCCAGAGTCTCTGTGTGCTGGGTCGTGCCAACCATCCCAGAAAAACCCTGGAAGACGTTGTCAGCGGGGCGATTAAACGCCTCAGCTGATTTTTTTAGGCAAAATGACAACGATCATTGTAAAAAAGGAGACTTATCCATGAAAAAGCAAACAAGTGTGGTGGCGATCGCTAGCGCACCCGCAGACAAAATCTGGGCCACGATCGCCGCAGGCGGTGGCGTCCACCAGTGGTTTGGCACCGTGATCACCGCCTGCGAACTCAAGGGCGCCGGGGCCGGGGCCGAGCGCTTCTGCACTATGGCCAATGGCGCTGAGCTGAGGGAGCGGATCATTGAGGCCGATCATGATGCCAGACGGTTCTGCTATGCGATCGACCAGCACCCACTGCCCGCCACAGATGTAGTAGCCACCATTGAGGTGGCGGATCTCGGAGATGACAAGACAGAAATTCGCTGGGGGGCTGACTATACCGTCGAAGAGGCCTACCTTGACATTGTTGACCAAACTCTGGGTAGCCTCTACGCCCAGGGCATTCAGGCCCTCGAAGACCACTGCCGCGTATTAGCGTAAGGAAGTACCCAAGATGTCTATTCTCAAAGCGTTGACGACCCGCAATGTCGGCACTGTGGATCGTATTGTTCGCATACTGCCTGCGATCGCCGTGGGCATTGCCTGGTACAGCGGTTGGATCGCCGGAGGGCTGGCGGTCATCCTGGCGATCGGTGCTGGAATGCTGCTAGTGACCAGCCTACTGGGCTCTTGCAGCATCTACTACATGCTCGGCTTCTCCACCTGTCCGATCAGTGGCAAGCAAAAATCGCCCCGGCGTTAAGTCAGCCTGAGTCGCGTCGTGGCGCAAACCCTGAAGGTGCGCCACGACGCTTGGTTTTAACCCCATGGGCTGATAGGCTTCTCAACTACACAAGAGCGATTTCCCCAAAGCTCTCATGGCAAGGGTTCCCCAGCAGTCGATATGAAATCTAGAGAATCCAGCTGATTTGAAACCTCAATCAGGTTGCCATCGGGGTCGCGGAAATAGACTGACAGAATTGCCCCCACGGCCCCGGTGCGTTTGACCGGCCCCGCCAGCAGCGGGACGCCTGACTGGGCCAAATGGTGAACCACCGCTTCAATCGGGTGCTGCGTCATAAAACAGAGATCGGCGGAACCCGGCAGAGGATGCTTGGCCTTGGGCTGGAACTCACGGCCCTGCTGGTGCAGGTTGATCTTTTGGGATCCAAACCGCAGTGCTTTTCTGTCCTCGCCAAAGGTGACGACCTCCATGCCCAGCACACGGGAGTAAAAGGCCAGGCAGTGCAAAGTCCTGGGTGGCGGCGGTGAGAATGGCGCGGGAAAGATTGCCCCTAGCGGTAGTCGGCCAGCCAGCGCTGGGCCTGGTTGCCCTGGTCGAGAATGGCGAGCAGGGGGCGCAGGTAGGCGCTGAGGCCCGCTTGATCGGCGCTCTTTTGGTAAGCGCCATACAGGTTCCAGACCCAGGTGCGGGTGGTTAAAATTTGGCCGGTTTGCCAGTGGATCAGCTGGGCATCCAGGCTGTGGCGGGCGATGGCGAGCTGGCCGCCGTGGGCCTCGACAATGCGCTGGGTAATAGCCAGGCCCAGGCCGGTGCCGCTGGGTTTGGTCGAGACAAAAGGTTTCGTCAGCTGGGGCAGATCCTGGGCCGGAATCGGCTCGCCGCCGTTGTGAACGCAGATCTCCACGTGTGGGACTTGGAGCATGACGCGCCAGGTGACGGTCTGCGCAGGGGCGATCGCCTCAAAGGCATTGGTGATTAGGTTGATGAACACCTGCTTAAGCCGATCGCGATCGCCTTCTACCACCAAGGGTTCCGGCGGCAGCGATAACTCTAGTCGACGCCCCTGAGCAGCAGGGCTTTCCCGTAGCGATCGGGCCAACGCTTGGCACAGGGCGCTGAGGTCAAAACATCCTCTCGTTAAATGGGGCTCGCGGGAATAGGTCAAAATGTCGTTCAGCAGTCGCTTCAGCCGTTCGGCCTTCTCTAGCGCATTGACAGTAGGCAGGCTGACTGCGCCAACGGCGAGGGCAGAGGCGGTCAAAAAAGCGGCAGGTATCGAATCTTCATAACAACCTTGGAGAACTACAGCGACAGCACCTGATCAGGAGGTGAAAGTGTCAGCTGGCGGACGAGAGATGGCCGCACCAGAGGCAGTGGGGCGATCGCACCGTAGCAGAGCACCGGACCCAGTAGACTCGGCCCACCTGAAGCTCTGGTAAGGTCAACTTAAGAAGACCATGAGAAGCCACTAACCCGCCAAGAACGTCAGCACCGCCTCGGCAAATTGCTCCGGCGCATCCTGCTGAATCCAGTGGGATGCCCCCTCGAGCGCCCAGAACTGCGCCCCCGGAATTTCGCTGGCCAGTTGCCGACCGTCCTCGGCCTTTTGCCAGGGATCATCCATGCCCCAGAGCACCAGAGTAGGGGCGGTGATGGTGCCATGGCGATCGACCAGGGCCATGGTCTGGTTGGCGTTCAGCGCCGAGGCATTGCGCAGCAGGCTGAGCTTGCCCTCCTCGCTGGCCCAAGGGGCGATGATGCCCGCGCGAAACTCGGGGGTGAGGTGGTCGGGGTTCGACAGCCCCGCTGCCAGGCTTTCTTCTAACGCGGCGACTAAGTCGGTAACGGGACGGGGCTTCCAGCGCAGGGGATGGCCAAAGTCGAGCATGTCGTCGTCAAAGCGGTCGTAGCAGACCGAGTTGGTGATCACTAGGCGGTTCACCAACGCAGCGTGTTCGATAGCCAAGATCAGCGCCACCGCGCCGCCGGTATCGTGACCCAATACATCCACCTGCTCTAGCCCCAGGGCGGCCAGAAAAGCGACAATCATCCTTGCCTGGTCTTGGAAAGAGCGGTCGAAGCGATCGCGCCGATCAGACCAGCCATGGCCCAAAAAGTCGGGGGCGAGCACCCGATAGCCCGCCGCCACCAGGGGGGGGATCACCGCATGGTACAGATAGCCCCAGGTGGGAATGCCGTGCATGAGCAGCACAGTGCCAAGCCGGGCCTCACCCCGGTCGATGTAGCGAATCGTCACCGGAATATGGGCAGCGGTACCCGCAGCCAACACCAATTCGTGCTGGTTGGCCTTAAAGTCTTGCCAATTGGTCCAATTTGGTTGCATTGCCGTTCTCCATGGATTCAGTGTGATAAATGAGCAATTAACTAGGGGCTGTCATCAATTAGTCACGTATGGTCCAAGAATCAAAGGTTGCAGCCCCCAGCCTGTTGTTTGGGGCGGGCGCGACAGGGCTTATCCCACAAGGGTTTTGGTTGTAATTGATGACGCGCCCTAGAGACCGAAAACATAAAAGCTCCCTTACGCCGAGGCTAGACACTCTCATCAACCCAAACTTGAAAAGCCAGCCAAGCTTAGACAGCTAATCGCGAAACTAATTAGTGAATTAGATTAGTGAATTAGAATTCGCAAAATGGGTAGAAGAATAAAGGCTTTGTTCCCCAACTCCTTTAGCCGATGGACCTACTGCTCAATTGAGCTTGAAAACAACCGAAAAGCCGCCTCCTGATGCTTGGACGCCGCTGGCTGGATTGTGAAGTAGGGCACCGTCTCCTACGGCGATCGCATGTTTAGCCAAATCTGCTGCATCCTGGTGAGTCAAAATTTCGCCTTTAGCCTGTCCGGCTTGGATAGCCTGCTGAAAGGCCAGATTCAAACGCTGGGCAGATTGCTCAATCACCTCCGCAAAGGCTGGTTCCGCGGGGCTAATCTATCCCGACGTTATTCGCAAACAGGCAGCCCAGCGTCAATGGTTGTAGAGGATCATTAAGCCAGCACCCAATTCTGGATCGGTTCGTTCAGATACCCTAAACTTGGTTAACTCGGTCTTCTATGGGTGCCATAGTCCATTAGAATAGTACTGGTTCAAACAGTCTATGCGCTCTTCTTTGCCATGTCTATTCCCGATCTGCCTCAGACAGCGGCCCAAGAGCCTAGCCTCGCTACCGTTAGGGCGGTGGTCAGAGCCTATCAGGCATTTTCTAGCTATTCAGAAGCTTTTGTGCGGCAGTACGACCTGACCCCAGCCCAGTTTGATGTCATTGCCACCCTGGGCAACACCCAGGGGCTGAGTATGGGCGACATTGGCGAAAAAACGCTGATCGCCAAAGGAACTCTCACCGGGGTAGTCGATCGCCTAGAGCGGAAAGGTTTTGTGACTCGAGAGACTCCGCCAGAAAATCGCCGCAGCGTGATCGTTCAGCTCACGACCGAGGGGCAGGCGCTGTTTGAGCGGGTGTTTCCGGCCCACATTGGCGATATTAAACAGCGTTTAGAACCGTTAGATGCCTCAGAGATGGAATTGCTGCGCGTCTTGCTTAACCGCCTCCAGACCCTGTTTTAGCCAGGGTTTCAGCTATTGCAATCGACGAGATGATGAAGACAGTCCAGAACGCTAGGCTAACCGCTAGGCCGGCGTTCCGGCCTGTTTTTTGCTTCACCCCTGTGTTCGAAAATTTTGCCAAATTCTGCAAACTTGACCGCGGTTAAGGCGGCGATCGCAGAAACCTCCTACTCTTTGTTCAACGGTTTTTCTCCCGGCGCAGTCAACCCGCTGCAGTCAACCCGCTGCAGTAAGCCCACTGTGGTTAGCCTGCAGCAGACGATCTTGCCGCTGCAATTCTAACTAGGAGTTACTCTTGTGAACCAAAAACTCTCTCCCCACGTGGTCACCCTTCAAGCTGGTAGCTACTGGCTTTGCACCTGTGACCAATCAAAAAATAAACCCTACTGCGACGGCAGGCACAAGGGCACTCCGTTTACGCCCCTAGCCCTAGAACTCGATACCGCTAAACAGGTCGAAATTACCCGCTAGGTCAGTCCCTGATTTAGCCCCTCACCTAGGACGCCCAATGAAAACACGATGGCGCCGGATTCGTCTTGCCCAGCAAGTCAAGCCCCAAGCTCATGCCCAGTTCCATAAGCCCCCGCGAATCGTCATTTTAGGAGCCGGATTCGCGGGCCTAGAGGTGGCTCTGCGGCTGGCCAATACCGCCTTAGATGTGGTGCTGATTGACCGCCAAAATCATCACACTTTTCAGCCCATGCTGCACCAGGTAGCCACCGCTGAGCTAGAACCTAGCCAGATTGCCTACCCCATTCGCTGGACCTTGCGCCGGGCACCCAATGTGCAGTTTGTGCTGGCTGACGTTATCGACACCCAGTCTACGCAGTCTTGGGTTGAGACCTCCGCCGGTCGGTTTTTGTACGACATTTTGGTGGTGGCCACGGGCAGCAAACCCCGGCTGTCTCTGGTGCCCGGTGCCGAACACTACGCCTTTGCCCTCAAAACCGTCAGCGATGCGGTAGCGATTCACCATCAGGTGTTGCGCTGCTTTGAGCGGGCGCTGCAAACTGCTGACCCTGATCAGCGCCAGGGATGCCTGACGGTGGCGATCGCCGGTGGCGGCACTACGGGCGTAGAACTAGCCGGAGCCATGGCTGAATGGATTCAGCACTCGTTGGTTAAGGACTACAGTCAGCTCAACTGTCAGCAGATTCGGCTGGTGCTGCTGCACTCTGGCCCCGCGCTGCTGCCTGGTTTTAAGCCCCACCTCCAGCGCTATGCCCTGCGGCATTTGCAAAAGCTCGGGGTTGACGTGTATCTAGAAACCCGAGTGCGCGAGGTGAGCCCCACGGCCGTGCATCTCACCGACGGCACCGACATTTTTACCCAAACTGTGATCTGGACGGCGGGGGTAGAAGCTAATCTGCCCTCTAGGGACACAGGCCCACGACTCCCGGTGCTGCCTACCCTACAGCTAGAGTCTGACCCTCAAGTCTATGCCCTAGGAGATGTGGCGGGCGATCGCCAGTCTCCGCTACCCATGCTGGCGTCCGTCGCGGCGCAGCAGGGGCGCACCGTCGCCCGCAACATTCAGCGTCAGGTGAGGGGGCAGCCACTACTACCCTTCAAGCATCAGTCCATAGGGGCAATGGCCATTCTCAGTCGCCACGCCGCCGTGGTACAGATAGGCTGCTTTAGCGCCACCGGCTTCGTCGCCTGGGTGCTTTGGCTGGGGGTGCATGTAGTGCTGCTGCGCGGCCTGCGCCACCGCTTTCTCACCCTGCTGCACTGGGGCCTGAGCTACTGCTTCCGCGAGCGGGTCTCCCAGGTGCTGTGGCAGCCCGCCCCGGTAGAAAAGCCCGTGTCTCTAATTAAACAAGGTCGCTAGTGTTTTATCAGACTTAATTTTGAGGGTCCGCGCAGGGTGCATTGGCGCAGCAATGCACCGCTCAAGAACCACGCTTCTCACAAGCACAGCCCGACAATTTTCGCTTTCGATTTTCGATCTTCGTTTTTCAGGTTTTCCCCCAACAAGAGGACTTTTCCCATGAAACTCACCATCCGCGACATCGACACCGCCGCTGCGGCCCCCCGCAACCCACGCCTGGCCAAACCTGTCATCGACCTCGACACCGCCCCCTACGCCATCACGCTGTTGCGGGTTAGCCTGGGGCTGCTGTTTTTGGCCCACGGTCTGCTCAAAGTGTTTACCTTTACCCTGCCGGGCACGGCCCAGTTCTTCGCCAGCATTGGCCTGCCGGGCTTTATGGCCTATATCGTGGCCCCCATGCAGATCATCGGCGGGGTCATGCTGATCGCCGGGCTGTTTAGCCGCTGGGTGGCCCTGGCCCTGTTCCCAGTGATGCTGGTGGCCACCTTTACCCACCTCTCCAGCGGCTGGCTGTTCACCAACGAGGGCGGCGGCTGGGAATTTCCGGCCTTCTTTACCGTAGCCACCATTGTGCAGTTTTTGCTGGGCGATGGAGCCTTTGGCCTCACCCAGCGGCTGCGCCCCACCCGGTAGGGCACCGCAGATTTTCCCACGTTTCCTTCGCACAACTGTCCCTCGTTTTCCGAGGGACTTTTATTGCCAATCCCAAAATACAGATCAGTGCTCTCTTTCGTCCCCCACCCAACCCGTTTTTCCCATGACCGACTCATTCCAACGGCCCGCCGATATCGTCAGCCCCATCGCTGACGGCGTGCTGTCCCTCAAACTCTCCCCAGAACAGGCTCGCATGGCGGGCAACTTTGGCTACACCAAGCCCACCCCCGACAACAGCATTGTGCTGCTGATCGATCACTAGATTGGCCTGATGGCCGGGGTGCGCGACTTCAGCGCTTTGGCGGAGTACAAGAGCAATGTAGTGGGCCTGGCCCAGGTGGCAAAGGCTCTGAATATTCCTACCCTGATCACTTCGTCCAATGCCCAGTGGCAAAACGGCGACACCCTACCCGAGATCAAAGACCTCTTCGCCGACCAGCCAATCTACCGCCGCACCGGCATTATCAACGCCTACGAAGACCCCAGCTTTCGCAGAGCGCTGGAGGATTTAGTTGCGACCACGGGGCGACGCCACCTGATCATTGCCGCCGTCACCATTGGCACCTGCTGCGCCTTCCCCACGCTGTCGATGCTCCACGATGGCTACCGGGTGTTTCCGGTGGTGGATGCCTGCGGCGCGTGGAGCCACTACGAGGCGGAAGCCGCCATGCTGCGAATGGCCCATGCGGGGGCTGAGCTGGTGACCACCTTTGCCCTGGCCTGCGAACTCCAGGCCGACTGGAAGCGCCCCACCGCCAACGCCATGCTGACGCCGTTTACGCAAAACCTGTCGGAGTATGGCTTTGTGCTGCAAAATTTCTGGAATAACGCCAATGGCCACGCGGCGCCCGACCCCTTTGGCCTAGTGAAGTAAGAGGATTTTCAGAAAAGGTTGTATTTTCTAACATTGCTCTAGTGCAGCGTCAAGACTTAATTTTAGGGTAGACAGACGCGAGCTTACAGCGTGCGTCGTCTACCTTCATCTGCCAGTCAACCCCGCGCTGGGCATTGTTGACATCGCATGACCAAGCAGCCGTTT
>JAHHHI010000079.1 GCA_019359435.1 Kaiparowitsia implicata GSE-PSE-MK54-09C | reverse complement strand
TAATTCGCAGTTGGGCGGTCAATTTGTTTCGCTTGCAAGGGGAAACCTCGATTACCAAAGCACAACGGCGAGTTGCTCATGACATTGATGCTCTTATCCTACTCATACAATGAATTGACCCTGGGGCCAACCGATACCGGCACACACGTGGTGTGTGCCCAGGTGACGGCAGAATTTCTGAGCTTTACTCAGTCGCGGGGCAATGATTTGAGTACGCCTATGCCCGCCTATGGTTTTCCGGGGCTGAAGCCGGGCGATCGCTGGTGTCTGTGTGCTTCGCGCTGGAAGGAAGCGCTGGATGCAGGCGCTGCCCCGCCTGTGGTCCTCGATGCAACCCATGAAGCGGCGCTGGGTTTCGTGGCGCTGGCCGATCTCCAAGCGAATGCGGTATCTGCGCCTTCGGCTTAGCTTAGACTGGGCTTTGACTTGTATTGGAGACTGCGGGTAATCTCACGTGAGCGATCGCCCAAGTCGCTTGCCCATGTTGCATCCCCTTATAATGGCGGTCGACATCCTCTGCGATCGCGCTAAATCTTTTTGGATTTTTCCTGCATGACCTCTGCGTTGCTGACCGTTGATCGTTTGCGCATTGCCTATCCCTACCAGCGTGGCGGGCTGAATCAAGCTGGCGAGCGATCGCTCCACTGGGCCGTAGACGATGTGTCGTTTACCCTCAATCCGGGAGAGCGCTTGGGCTTGGTGGGAGAATCGGGCTGTGGCAAGTCTACGCTGGGGCGGGGCGTGGTGCGGCTGTTGCCTCAGGGCAGTCAGATAGAGGGCAGCGCCTACTTTAATGGGCAGGCCGTGTTTGACCTGTCGCCTGCGGCGCTCCGCCGATTTCGAGGAGAGGCCGTGGCGATTGTGTTTCAAGACCCCATGACTCGCCTGGACCCGCTGATGACCATTGGTGAGCATTGCCTGGAAACGCTGCTCGCTCATGAGCCCCAGCTCTCGCGCCGTGCGGCTAAAGACCGGGCGATCGCCACCCTCGAAGCGGTGAATATTCCCGCTAGCCGCTGGGCCCAGTATCCTCATGAGTTTAGTGGGGGGATGCGGCAGCGGGTGGCGATCGCCCTAGCGCTGGTGCTCAATCCCCGGCTCATTGTGGCGGATGAACCCACGACCAGCCTAGATGTGACCATTGCAGCCCAGATTTTGACCGAGCTTACCCGCCTCTGCCAAGCTCGAGATATGGCGCTGTTGATGATTTCCCACGATCTGGCGCTGGTGGGCGAGTATTGCGATCGCATCGCCGTCATGTATGAGGGCAAATTTGTGGAAAGCGGCGCTACCGCTGCCGTGCTGCGCCAGCCTCAACATGCCTATACCCAATCGTTGCTAAAGGCGGCTCTCCACATTCAGGCGGGTGCTCAGCGGCCAAGCGATCGGCTCAGACAGGGGAAAGTCCTAGCCCAGCGCAGCCCTGACTCAACTCCCGTTCTCACGAGTGAACCGATCGCACTAGACGATCTGCCCTGTTTAGACCAGCCTCAGGGGGAACCTTCAGGCGAAGTGCTAGACGGGGGCGATCGCTCCATCCCAGCACAGGTCCAACCCTGCCCCATTCTGCATCTTGAGCATCTCAGCAAAGACTACACGCTAGAACAGAACCTCGTAGAGCGGCTGCTATCACGCCAGCCCAACCTCACCATCAAAGCCGTTGATGACGTCACCCTTGATCTATATCCGGGCGAAATTTTAGGACTGGTCGGCGAGTCGGGCTGCGGCAAAAGCACCCTATCCCGCACCATTCTGCAGCTGATTCCCGCTAGCACTGGGCGGATTGAATTTTTAGGAACAGACTTGACGCAACTGTCGCGCCACGCGCTTCGGCAGCAGCGGCGGTATATGCAGATGGTGTTTCAAGACCCCCATGCCTGCCTCAACCCGCTGATGACCGTGGGGCACAGCATTGCCGATCCGCTGCTGGTTCACAAGTTGGCGACTGCCGAGACAGCACGGCCCCAGGTGCTCGACATGCTGTCGCGTGTCGGACTAACCCCAGCCGAAGAGTATTACGACCGTTACCCTGGCGATCTCTCGGGTGGGCAGCAACAGCGGGTGGCGATCGCCCGCGCCCTCATCACCCGACCCAAGCTGCTAATTTGTGATGAACCTGTCAGCATGCTCGATGCCAGCGTTCAGTCTCAAGTGCTGGAGTTGATGTTAGATCTCAAACGCGAGTTTGAACTAACCTATCTCTTTATCACCCATGATCTTTGGTTAGCCCGGTTCTTGTGCGATCGCATTGCCGTGATGCATGCAGGCCAAATTGTTGAAATTGGCCCCACGGTCGATATCTTCAATCATCCTCAACATCCCTATACCCAAACTTTGCTAGCCGCTGCGCCGCTTCTAGCACGGCAAGGCATTTAAGGATTGGTTTAAGACATGACCTGGGTCGTTTCATAATCCCAACTACAACACCCCTACCCCAATAGCTATCGGTAACTCAGCAGTATGAACAGGTCGCTATCGTGCAACTGCGGCTAGAGAGGTAACAGCCTCAGCAGCCTTTTTTGTTACTATTTGGGTTGACCTTTCGTTAATCTATGGTGGAAAGCGTCACTGCTGTTCCAAATTTTGAGGAATTCCTACAAATTTGGAGCTTTTCCGCTAGCGTGCACTAATCCTGCATTCATAGCGCTCGCATTTAAGTTAGGACAGGACAACTCAGTAGAACCCTGGCTCTGCTGGGGCTCTGTCAACTTGTTCTGATTCTATAGCGGTAGCTATGCTAGGTCGCCATTTCCCTATCTGCCACGTACTGGCTCAATCCGAATCATAAATAATGTTTGGTTTAATTGGTCATCTCACAAGTCTAGAACACGCACAATCTGTCGCAAAAGAGCTGGGATACCCAGAATATTCTGATCAGGGGCTTGATTTTTGGTGCAGCGCGCCACCGCAAATTGTAGACAACATCAAGGTCACCAGCGCCACTGGGCAAATAATCGAAGGCCTTTATGTTGAATCGTGCTTTTTGCCAGAGATGCTGGCTGCACGTCGCATCAAGGCAGCCACTCGCAAAATCACCAATGCGATGGCCCATGCTCAAAAGCATGGCATCGATATCACTGCATTGGGCGGGTTCTCCTCCATTATTTTTGAGAACTTTAACCTCGACCAAATCCGTCAGGTTCGCAATCTAACGCTTGACTTTAAGCGGTTTACGACCGGTAATACCCACACCGCCTATATTATTTGCCGCCAGGTCGAGATGGCAGCGCGGCAGTTAGGGCTAAACCTATCGGATGCAACCGTTGCCGTGTGTGGCGCAACGGGAGACATCGGCAGTGCCGTATGCCGCTGGCTGACCCACCGTGTGGACGTTAAAGATTTGCTGCTCATCGCCCGCAACCGCGAGCGCCTACAGGCGCTTAGGGAAGAACTGGGACGCGGGCGCATTACAGCACTTGAAGATGCCCTGCCCGCTGCTGACATTGTGGTGTGGGTAGCCAGTATGCCCAAGGGTGTAGAGATTGACCCTGATACACTAAAGCATCCCTGTTTGCTGATTGATGGAGGCTATCCCAAGAACATGGGCAGCAAGGTGCAACACCCCGGCGTGCATGTGCTCAGCGGAGGCATTGTGGAGCACGCCCTCGACATCGAGTGGAAGATCATGAACATTGTCAACATGGACGTGCCAGCACGACAGTTGTTTGCCTGTTTTGCCGAGTCTATGCTGCTAGAGTTTGAGCGGCTTTACACGAATTTTTCTTGGGGTCGAAACCAAATCAGCCTAGAAAAAATGGATTTGATTGGGCAAGTCTCGCAAAAGCATGGGTTTAAGCCGTTGCTGCTAGAGAGCTAGAAGAGGGGCGATCGCACCCTTCAGATGCTCCCCGCTCCCAAATCTGACCATAGCGGCTATGGCTCTCTAAGGAGACTATCCGACATACTGTCCGGATAGAACCCCAAACCTCAGAAGAATGAAGTGGTAGATGCACCCTGATTAAAGGCTCCCAGTTTCGCGGCTGGGAGCTTTTTTTAACGTCAGTTTAGGTTAAGAGGGTTTTGGGGCCTCGCGCGTCGCGCGAGGCCCCAAAACCCGTAATGTGCCGTGCGCGTCGCGCACGGCACATTACAGCACATTAAGGGTTTGAGCTTATCCCGAACTTAGGTTTTTTATTGAGTTTTGATTGCACTGGGTTCCATCAGTTCTGCCCAACAGGTGCCATAAAAGCGTAGATCCGGCATAAAACCTTTCACGAAAGGCCCAATCCTGCGTCGCTCCGTTTAGCCTCTATCTAAACCAGGCGGGCTTCACTGTCGTCATCGCATTTCTCTGATGGGAGGCTGAGCAGCCGTTAAGGCATTGGGATTGGAACCTTGAGACGAGGAGTTGAGTGTTCTGCAACCTATACAGCAAGGGGCTTTTGTAGCGTTGCTCAATCCCGACATAATTTGCCTGCCCAAAGAATTGGGTAGAATATCTGTGGATTTGGGATAAGCTAAGACCCGGAGTTTGTTGCCAGCGGCAAATTGAGGAAGTTAGAACCAATGGGGCGCACTATGCTCTACAGTGAGCACACCGCCTTACACGAACGACTGATCCATTGAACGGAACTCAACGGTTGAGAAAACCTTACAGAATCTATAATTTAAGACATGTTTTGACAGGCGCATTTTGATTTAGACATTAAATGAATCAATCACATTAAGAGTTGGGAATCAGATGAGCTGATTTAACAAAACTTCATTCTCATTCTCAGGTATCTTATACTACGCAAGGACGGTTATTGAGGAGTGAATGCACGATGTCGGAGGCCGTTAAGCCCCTGACAGTTCCAAGAGAGCTTGTAGGTCCGCCGGGTGACTTCAACCCTACACTTCTCATGTTTTTGTTGGCGATCGCCCTTGTCATCGCCTCAACAGTAGGGTTTTGGCGCTGGCACTGGAGCGGTTGGTGCTGTTTTTTAATTAATGTTATTGCGTTACATACGGTAGGCACTGTGATTCACGACGCCTCGCACAATGTGGCGCATCGAAATAAGGTTGTAAACGCCGTCATGGGGCACGGGAGTGCGCTGATGTTGGGGTTTGCGTTTCCGGTGTTTACGCGGGTGCATATGCAGCATCACGCTAACGTCAACGATCCAGAAAATGACCCCGATCACTTCGTGTCTACGGGTGGGCCTTTATGGATGATTGCCGCCCGGTTCTTCTACCACGAAATTTTCTTTTTTAAGCGACGTCTGTGGCGCAAGAACGAGCTGCTGGAGTGGTTTCTGTCGCGGCTGATGGTGGCTGGGGTGATTTTTCTCTCGATTCACCACGGATTTTTTCCCTATATCATGAACTACTGGTTTTCACCAGCGCTTGTCGTGGGGTTGGCCTTAGGGCTGTTTTTTGATTACCTGCCGCATCGTCCGTTTCAAGAGCGCAATCGCTGGAAAAACGCGCGGGTCTACCCCAGCCCTATCTTGAACTTGTTGATTATGGGGCAGAACTATCACTTGATTCATCATCTGTGGCCCACCGTTCCTTGGTATAACTATCAGCCCGCCTATCGAGCTACCCGCCCTTTGTTAGATTCAAAAGGCTGTCACCAATCGTTAGGGCTGTTAAAGCTCAATGATTTTGTTGGGTTTGTCTACGATTTATTTTTAGGCATTCGCTTTCATGGTCATGCCAAGACGGAGAAGTCTCAGCCAGAAGCCGCCCAAGCGTTAGACACCAGCGCTGATTCGACCGAGCCGGTGATGTCACCCAAGCGACCCTAAATGCCTCAGTTAGATCTGACTGATTGTGTGGTGCTGTGGGGGCCAGAATTAACGCCCTTTTGGTGCGATCGCCTGGTTGTAGAAGATGGGCTGATTCATCAAATTGAGCGTCGCCAGCCCTGCATTACGATTGACGCTGGGGCGCTGGTGGTGATGCCGGGAATGGTGAACGGCCATACTCACATGGGTGATTCTTGTTTGCCCGACGGGGCAACGGGGATGACCTTAGAGCAGGGCTTCTTTCGTCCCGATGGCTACAAGTATCGGGAACTGGAGCAGCGCAGTGAGGCAGAGCTGTTGCAGCACATGACAGATCACCTGCGCTATATGACGCGCACGGGAACGATCGCACATCTAGATTTCCGAGAGCAGGGGGTGTATGGGAGTTGGCTGTTGCAGCAGGCGGCAGAGCAAACAGGCGTGCGATCGCTCATCTTGGGTCAGTTTAATGAACTGCCCTTTACCGCTGAAGAGCTGCAATCTAATCAAGTTGGGCTGAAGGATGGGGCGATCGCCGAATTGACCAGCATTTTGGCGATCGCCGATGGTTTTTCTGAAAGCACCATGAACGACCTCACCGACGCAGCCTGGCAACAAGTTTATGCCCTCACGGCCAAGGGCCAGAAGCTGCGCGCCATTCACTGTTTAGAAAATGAGGGATATCGCGATGTCAGCCTAGCCGTAACCGGGCGAGGCGACCTAGAGCGTGCGCTAGACCTATATCATCCCGATTTGGTCATTCATGCCACAGTCGCCAACCCGGCAGAAATAGCGCTCCTGTCAAAGCACCGCACCAACGTGGTGCTGAACCCTCGTGCCAATGCCAACTTGGGCCTTCCGCTGCCGCCCATCGCCGCGCTACTGCAAAGCGACGCCACACTGCTGCTCGGCACCGATAATGGCCTCCTCAACAGTCCTAATCTGTTTGCCGAGATGGATTTTACCTATAAGGTGGCGAAGAGCCAGTTTGGCGACGCTGTTCATCCTGCGCCGGTTGATATCCTCAAAATGACGACCAGCAACCTGCGTCATGTGGGGATTCCTGACCTCCACGGCTATTTAGAACCGGGTCTACCCGCTGACCTAGTGGTGCTCAACTTTCACCAGCCCCACCTGTGTGCTAGCCGCCACCTGATTGCGAGCCTCATTACCCGAGTGACGCCAGATGATGTGCTGCTGACGATGCGCCAAGGGCGATCGCTCTACCAGTCTGCAATTTCTACCCCCTAATTTTCACTCTCTCATCCTCAATTGGCAGCCGCACCCAAAACGACGTGCCCACGCCCAGTCGGCTGGTCACACGAATTGTGCCGTTTTGAAGCTCCACAAATTGCTTCACAATACTCAGTCCTAATCCAGTACCGGGGATGTTGCTGGTGTTGCGCCCGCGGTGAAACGGCTCAAATAAATGACGGCGATCGTCCAACGGAATCCCCATCCCCTCATCCTGCATCCGAAAAATAACGTAGTTTTGGCGGCGACTGAGCGTGAGCATAATGGCTTTCAGCTCTGGCGTATACCGAATGGCATTAGAGAGCAAATTGCCCAAGATCGACCGCAGCAGCCGCTCATCCAAACTCGTCCACACGTGACGCGCCCGGCAGCAAAACCGAATGGGAACGTGAGCCCGCACAAACTCTTGCTCTGCCAACAAGTCTTGACAGAAGGCCACTAAATCTAGCGGCTGGGGATTCACTTCTAGCACCTTGGCTTCGATCTTGCCGATGACTAAAATGTCGTCAATCATTTGAGTCATGCGTTCTACATTCGCCTTCACCGTTAACAAATAGTCCGCTTTCTCGTTGGGATGCAGTTGGGTGTCGTAGCGGTTAAGGGAAGATACCGACAGCGCGATGTTGTTCAGCGGGTTGCGGAACTCGTGACACACCATAGAAACAAAGCGCGATCGCATATCGCTCAACTCACGCAGTTGCTGGTTCACGGTTTGCAATTCTGCCGTACGCGCTTGCACCTTAAGCTCTAGTTCCTCATTGGCCTGTTGCAACACCTGCTCGGCCCAGCGCCGCTTGGTGATGTCGCGAAACGTCACCACCGAACCAATCAGCCGCCCCGCCTCGTCATGCATGGGCGTGCTGATATATTCCACCGGAAAGCTGGTGCCGTCTTTGCGCCAAAAGACCTCGTTTGTAATCCGCCGCACTTTGCCATCTTGAAACGCGGCATAGATCGGGCAATCTTCTCGATGGTAGGGTGACCCGTCTAACTGCGAGTGATGCAGCACTGCATGCATCGATTTGCCGATCAGGTCTTCCATTGACCAGCCGATCATGGCCGCCGCTGCCGGGTTAACAAAGGTGACATTACCCGCTAAATCAAGCCCATAAATGCCTTCACCCACCGCATTCAAAATGAGCTGATGCTGACGGCGCAGATATTCCAGCGTGGGGTCAACCGGTGCAGGGTCTGCCAGTGTGTTTCGGTCAGGCAGCCAATAGTGTTCCGACATAGCGTCATAAACCGATCTCTAACCGATCTTCTAACTATTCTTTAGCAGTGACCAACGCGGGTAGGGGCGATCGCCCAACTGTATCGCTCTACACAATGCCTTCTTCGCTCGAAGAGTAACAAGGTAAAGGATAGGTAAGTCTGTGAACCGATGTACAGGTATCCGTTGCATCCATCTCTAGCCATCCCCGTGGATGCTTGCTGAATCATTATGAAGACAGTTTTGGTGATCGAAGATGAAGCTCAAACCCGCAACATGTTCTTGCGCTGCCTTGAGTTTGAGGGGTTTGCAGCCTTTGGGGCCAATGATGGCAGTCAGGGCATTACGCTCGCGCAAACCCACCAGCCAGACTTAGTGGTCTGCGACATTATGATGCCTGACATGGATGGGTATTCTGTTTTGTCAACCTTACGGCGATCGCCCATCACCGCACTCATTCCCCTAATTTTTTTAACCGCAAAAGTCACGATGGCTGATCTACGTCAAGGGATGGAGCTAGGCGCAGACGATTACCTCACCAAACCCTGCACCATCGAGCAGTTCTTAGCCGCAATTATCACTCGGCTCAACCGTCATGATCAGATCAATCAACTCTACAATACAGCGTCTCGGTCAGTCTTTGACACTAGTAATTCAGCAAATTCTCAAGCTGCCAAACGTCCAGATTCTGCCGAACATAGCGCTCCTAGCAGCATTTTTCCCAACTGCCCAAAGCTAGACCACGTATTTTGCTTTATTGAAGCCAACTATCACAAACCCATCACGCTCAATGATGTGGCCCAAGCAGCAGGTTACTCACCGGCATACCTTACCAATCTGACCCAAGAGTTAACGGGTCACACCATCAAACAATGGATTATTGAGCGGCGCATGACTCGAGCTAAACACTTAATCAAGGCTACAACCCATTCCATTCGCAAGATTGCAGAGCTATCAGGCTACAGTGATGCGGGGTACTTTACACGGCAATTCCGTCAGCTCCATGGCGTTTCTCCGCTGGCTTGGAGACAGCAATCTGTAGCAGAATTAACAGATTAGGCTTAAATATTGAGGGCGATCGCAACTCCTAAAGAAAATCCCATCCAAGTTCCAAAGATGATCCAATGCGAGGTTTAACTGGACTTGATAGAGTACTAAGCAACTTGCGCAGTGCTTCTTAAACGGTCTTTAGATTTAAATAGAATCAGTGGCGTAAAAAGCGATTTATTCTGTATCAAACGCCGCCGTTTAGGACTTTTTCTGTCGATGACGATTTACCGATTACTGCTTAGCCGTAGGTTGACTATCGCGGATCATGGTTTCGATATGGGGCCTTTGCACCCTACCTTCGAGTTCACTCCGTAAGCGGAACTATTGCAAAGCTTTAATCGCAGTGCTGGCAAGAGAAAGAGCACCTTTTAGCCGCGTTCAACCTAGCAACTATGCGTATATCATCAGCAGCGAAGTCGCTCAGCGACTGGGGAAGTCTCGGGAGTCAGACGTTATCTTCAACCCCATTCGGTCAATTTTGTGGACAGTGCGGCAGCATGCATGCCAACCGCGACCACTGGGAGTTTATGCAATCCATGCCCCAGGATCCAGTAGACCTGGTCGATGACTTGGTCAGAATGGGCATCTACAAAGAGAATCAGCTGCGAGCTGCCGATACGGTCAACGCCTATGAACTAAGAAAGGCACTGTTTCTCAAGCGGGTGGGCCAAAACAATCCTCAGCGTGAAAAACTCATTCTGGCTTTGTGCAAGCAAGCAGGCGGATTAGAGAATGCCTTTGCAGCCGCCTTTGGCCCCCAGGCCGGTCTGTTCTTTGCCGACTCTGTTCGCAACAGTGGCGTAACTCGACGCGAGTTCATGCGCAATATGGCAGTGGGCGCAGCGCTGGTGACGCTAGCTAGCTGTGCCGGGAGCGGTAGCCCTACTGCCGAAGACGGAGGCGAGGCTCCCGTTGCTGCTGAAGATTTAGAAAAAACAGACATTCAGGTTGGGTTTATCCCCATTACCTGCGCGACGCCCATCATCATGTCAGAGCCTTTGGGTTTTTACGAAAAGTATGGCTTTAATGCCAGCGTCGTGAAAATGCCCAGTTGGGGTGCTGTTAGGGATTCGGCGATCGCCGGAGAACTCGACGCCTACCATATGCTAGCGCCCATGCCCATCGCCATGACCCTAGGGCTAGGCTCTGCCAGCTTTGGCGTCAAACTCGCCAGCATTGAAAATATCAACGGCCAAGCCATCACCATTGCCGAGCGGCACATGGGTCAAGTTAATGGCCCAGAAGACTTCAGAGGCTTTGTGATTGGAGTGCCCTTCCCCTACTCTATGCACAACCTGTTGCTGCGCTATTACCTAGCAAGCGGTGGGCTAGATCCAGATGTCGATGTGCAGATTCGCCCTGTTCCCCCACCCGATAGCATTGCTCAGCTGATTGCAGGCGATATCGATGCCATGCTCATGCCCGACCCCTTTAATCAGCGGGCAGTTTATGAAGGTGCTGGCTTTATCCACCTGCTGACTAAAGACATCTGGGATGGGCACCCTTGCTGCGCCTTTGCCGCCAGCGACGAATGGATTGAGACCAGCCCTAACACCTTCCGCGCCTTGAACAAAGCCATTATCGAAGCGGCAGCTTACGCCCAAGATCCAGCTAACCGCCCCGAAATTGCAGCTGCCATTTCTGAGCGAGCATTCTTAAATCAGCCTGTAGAGGTGGTGGAAGCGGTGCTCACAGGCAACTTCGAAGACGGTCAGGGCAACTCGTTTGAAATCCCTGATCGCATTGGGTTCGATCCCTATCCTTGGCAGAGCTTCGCAAAGTGGATTTCATCTCAGTTAGTGCGGTGGGATCTCCAGGGAGATGGCAAGGCCACACAAGAGATCACCGATGGCACCTACGACCAAGTTGGGGAAGAAGTCTTCCTCACCGATTTGGCGCGAGAGCTGGCTCAAGAACTGGGTCAAAACCCGCCCACAGAAACAAACCGAGTAGAAGATTTAGCTTTTGACACCTTTGATCCAGAAGCGCCAGGTGACTATGTGAAGGAGCAAGTTGACAAGTTTGGCCTCTAAAGCGCTAAGCCCCATGCTGAATAGCCTTTTGCATCGCAGTCTAGTTACATTAGTCGCATTTATGGAGGTATCACGTCATGGCGCTAAGCAACGCCACGACTGGGCTAAGAAGAGACAGCAAGCAGATCTCTATATTCCATAACGAAAATGTGAGAGCGCTGATTGTGTTCTTGTCTTCTTTAGGATTGTTCTTACTGTTTTGGGAAGTGGGTGCCCGTGCTGAGTGGTTTACTCGGGGGGTGCCGACTGCAAGCGCCACCTTTAAGGAACTGTGGTGGTGGGTCACTAACCCCTTCTTCGATAACGGGCCGAATGATTTGGGAATTGGTTGGAACTTGTTGATCAGTTTGCGGCGCGTTGCCATCGGCTACATTCTGGCATCGCTCGTGGCAATCCCGATCGGCATCCTCATCGGTATTTCGCCAGTTGCCTACAAGGCGTTTAATCCCTATATGCAGCTGTTAAAACCAGTGTCGCCCTTAGCCTGGTTGCCGCTTGGGCTCTACTTGCTGCGAGATTCTGAGAAGACTGGAATCTTCGTCATCTTTATTTCCAGCATGTGGCCAACGCTGATTAACACTGCGTTTGGGGTGGCCAGTGTGGATAAAGACTATCTGGATGTGGCGAACACTCTGGGTGCGTCTCGCTTGCGCACCATCTTTAAGGTGATTATTCCAGCGGCGCTGCCCAACATTGTGTCGGGGCTGCGCATCAGCATGGGCATTGCCTGGCTGGTAATTGTGGCCGCAGAAATGCTGCTGGGTACGGGGCTGGGCTATTTTATCTGGAACGAGTGGAATAACCTATCTATTCCCAACATTCTGGTTGCAATTTTCATTATTGGCACAGTTGGTTTGCTGCTGGATAGTTTGTTTGCGGCTCTTGAGAAATTTGTTGCATTTGGTCGAAACTCATGAGATCAGCATCTGTGAATAGTAGTTCGCCTACCGATCAGTCATCGCCACTCCCTCAGTTGTCTATCCGCAATGTGTCGAAGGTGTTTCCGGGCAAGCGGGGGCTGTTTAACAAGCTCTCTGGCAAAACCAGCCGAGATTTTGTGGCAATTGAAGATATCAGTTTAGAGATTGAGCCGAATACGTTTGTCTCTATCATTGGCCCCTCTGGCTGTGGCAAATCCACGCTGTTGAACATGATCGCGGGGCTTAGCTCGATTTCTGAAGGCGATATTTTGCTGAATGGCGCACCCATCACTGGGCCGGGGCCAGATCGAGGCATGGTGTTCCAAAGCTATGCGCTGATGCCCTGGATGACGGTGGAGGAGAATCTGCGCTTTGCCGTGGAGACAGTAGATCCAACCCTGTCCACTAAAGGTGCAAATCGCATCATCAAAGAGTACATTCAGCTCGTTGGGCTGACCGGGGCAGAGCGCAAGCATCCCCATGAGCTTTCTGGCGGGATGCGCCAGCGGGTCGGCATTGCCCGTGCTCTGGCCATTAACCCGCAAATCTTGTTGATGGATGAGCCGTTTGGGGCATTGGATGCGCTGACGCGGGGCTTCTTGCAAGACGAGGTGGAGCGGATTTGGGAACAGCAGCGCAAGACGGTGATCATGATCACCCACAGTATTGATGAAGCGCTGCTGCTGAGCGATCGCATTGTGATGATGACACGGGGGCCTGCGGCGCGGGTGGATGAGGTGCTGGAGGTGCCGTTTCCCCGGCCCCGTAACCGCGAAACGATTGAGCAGCATCCCGCCTATCATGCGCTGAAGGCGGAAATGGAGAGCCACTTGTTCCGTGAGACACGGGCGGTGGAGGAAGCGCGGATGAGTCGCTAGCTTACCGTTGGCCTCTCACCTTCTGCCCCGTCTTGAGAGGATGCGTGACTCCTAACTCCCTGCTGGGAGTGATATGCCTGACTTATTTGCAGTGAATCTAGTAGCGAGGATATGAGTATGACATCTGCTGTAACTGAAAAATTGTTGGCTGCGAAGAAGACGGCTGGCCTGACCTTTGCTGATTTGGAAGCGAAGGTAGGCTGTGATGAAGTGTGGATTGCATCGGTGGTGTATCGACAGGCGAGTGCATCGAAAGAAGAGGCGACTAAAATTGTAGAGGCGTTGGGTGCGGATTCGTCGCTGATTGAGGCGCTGATGGAATATCCCGTGAAGGGCTCGCTGGAACCGGTGATTCCTACCGATCCGCTGATCTATCGGTTTTACGAGATTATGCAGGTGTATGGGATGCCGCTAAAGACGGTGATTCATGAGAAGTTTGGCGATGGCATTATGAGTGCGATCGATTTCACGATTGATGTGGAGAAGGAGGAAGACCCCAAGGGCGATCGCGTCAAAGTGGTGATGTGTGGCAAGTTCCTCCCCTACAAGAAGTGGTAAGTTGCGCTCTGCCTGTTTGCATGGGTTTGCATCTGGTTAATCGGGCTAGGCCCGTTGTGTGCTAGGGGCTGTCATCAATTAGTCGCGTATGGTCCAAGAATCAAAGGTTACAGCCCCTAGCCTGTTGTTTGGAGCGGGCGCGGCAGGGCTTATCCCACAAGGGTTTTGGTTGTAATTGATGACGCGCCCTAAGGCTGTTGGTCATTGGCTGGCAGTCTTTCCGTTCTCTCCCTGTTGCTTTCCGTATTCAAGATGACTCCGAAATCGCTTGTTCCCCCGTTTACTCAAGAGAGTGCGATCGCCAAAGTTCGCATGGCTGAAGATGCCTGGAATAGTCGTGACCCTGACCGAGTAGCACTGGCCTATACCGAAGACAGCCACTGGCGCAACCGGGCCGAAATTCTGCAGGGACGCGACGCCATCCGGGCCTTCCTGCAACGCAAATGGGACAAGGAGCTTGACTATCGCCTGGTGAAAGAACTGTGGGCCTTTGGCGAGAACCGGATTGCGGTGCGGTTTCAGTATGAATGGCATGATGATGCGGGTCAGTGGTATCGCGCCTATGGCAACGAAAACTGGGAGTTTGCCGAGAGTGGCTTAATGCGGCGGCGAGAGGCAAGCATTAACGATCGCCCTATTTTAGAGAGCGATCGCCGCTTTCACTGGCCTGCCCCTGGCAGCAGACCTCAACACCATCCTGCGCTGATCAATTCACCTGTTTAAACCGCAGTCCTTTAGCGCCCTCAGTTCGAGCCAAGCTGCAACCCTGGCGGCTTATTCAGGGTGTTGGGACACCGAGACGCGGTGCCTCACCGAGTCAGTAGATTCGATCGCATCATTTCAGCCCTGCGCTGCGGGGTTGCACCCACGCGAACTCGAAGTGTCTAAAAGAACCATCAGCGGAATGGCAGTGACCAACGTTTGCCCTCTCAATTTGTAAATTATTTTCGCCATTCGCCTGAAATACTCCTGACATCGCTGCTCTGGGCTGTGAAAAGAAGATATGGCTGCTCCTGCGGTTAGCAGTAATGCAGAGCTGCGGCCATCGTTTACCGTAATCAGGAGTGAGGCATGAGTGATTTAGTCATGTTGGCGGCGAGCCTATTGGCCACAGCCCTAAGCGAGGGGGCAGAGTCAACCCAGCCGCTAGCAGTGCAGTCTCGGGCCGGAGGTCGAAACGATGGGGCGATCGCCCCGCAGACGACTGGCATCACCGTGAGTCGTCCCGAGGCGATCGCCCCTGAACGCTCCACCCATCCTCGCTACCGCCGCCCTATCGCGCAGCCAACTCCCCGCCCGCCCATTGCCAACGATCTGCTGCCCATGGCCTTTCGCGGTGACGCCGATGTGGTGCTGCCCGAATTGGCCTATCAGGATTTGCTGCCCCTGCCTACGCCTCGCCCCGGCTCGGGCAGTCAATTGTATCAACAGCGACAAATGGCGCTGCAAGCGGGCAAAACCTATACGCGCCTGCCCACCAGCAGCTTTTATGAAAGCTGGGTGAATGCCAACGCGCAGCCTACCCACGAACAGTGGATTGACCTGCTGGCGCAAGAGGCGCGCTCCATGGCCTATGGGCAGGGCCACAATCGCCTGTCGATTTTGGTGGGCGACTCCATTAGTCAGTGGTATCCGCCAGAGCGGCTGTCGGGCGATCGCTTCTGGCTGAATCAGGGCATCTCGGGAGACACTACAAGCGGCGTGCTGCAGCGCCTCTCAGCCTTCGAGAACACCCGCCCCGATACAATTCATGTGATGGTGGGCATCAACGACCTTCGACGGGGAGAGTCTGATGCAACCGTATTGGGCAATTTGCAGCAAATCGCGCAGCAATTGCGGCAGCAGCATCCCCAGTCGCGGGTGGTGCTCTATTCCATTTTGCCAACGCGCTTGCCCGAGCTATCGAGCGATCGCATCCGTCAACTCAACACCAATCTGCGGGCGATCGCTCAGCAAGAAAACGCGCAGTTTATGGATTTGCAGACCTTTTTTACCGACCATCAAGACAACCTGCGCCCCGATCTCACCACAGACGGACTACATCTAAACCCGAGCGGCTATGCGGTTTGGCACTGGGCCTTACAGCAGTTTGTGTAAGGCCGACGCATCCTGATGAAATCCCTTGACCCTGTTTTGATGACCGTGCTAGGTCAGGCCAGCACATAGGGGGCGATCGCGTCCTCACAATAATTCGCCAGATGCGGCGAGCGATAGCCATCCCGCGTCCACAGAATCGGGAAAAATGATTCATCCATCTGGGTGCTGTTGACCTGGCGATAGCGCCCATAAATGTAGCCTGCAGGAATCTCGCTAAAGCAAGCGGCAGAACTCAGGGTGTGAATGCCCAAACTGCGGCGCGGTTGGGTTGGGCTAAGGTTTTTGCCCGAGCCATGCCAGGTTAGTCCGTGGTGAAAGGCACAGCCGCCCGCAGGAATCGTCACCGACACAATTTCGGGATGGCTAACCCCAGCCGCTCGGGCGGTTTCGGCCATGGCCCAGCGGTAATCTTTTTGGGGGGCGTGGAACTCACCCTCGACCGCCAGCAGCGGCCAGCGGTGCGACCCGCGCACATATTGCAGCGTGCCGATATCCACACTGACATCATCCAGCGCAATCCAGCAGGTGACCATTTCCGCTGGGGCAAGGTAGTCGATATAGGCTCCGTCTTGGTGCAGGGCGATTTCTTTGCCGCCACCGGGGGGCTTATACCATAGGCTGTCTTGCCCAATGCGGGCACCCGGCCATCCCGCGAGCAGGGCGCTGAGGCGACCCACTTCGGCAGAAAGCGCCACACTAGCCACGGTGCGATCGCACTTCCAAGCATTACAAATTTCGCGCGTCACATCGGGCAGACTCAGCCCCGGTCGCCAATACCACTCATCGGGGTACACCCCCGTCTCAAAGTCGCCGTGAAACAGCGGCTGAATGCGATCGCGCAACCGCTCTACCAAATCCAAATCAATAAACTGGTCAACAATCAAAAACCCGTCGGTCTGATAGTGCTGAATGTCCTGATCTGTCAGCTGCATTGAGGGGTGAGGCATAGCGAGTCAACAAAGAGCAATGAAGCCAAAGCCAACCGCTACTGTAAAAAGATGCGGGGTAAGACACAGCATTAATTGATACAAAAATCGATACAACACATCGATCAAATGCACCGAGGTGACCAACGACGCCACCCCAACATCCCTGTCGATCTGTCGATCTACAGATGCTGACTGGTTCGAGTAACGTGAGCTGATTAGGTGGGGTCGTGGCCTTTGATTTGATCGACCAATTGCTGAATGGCAGCGGCATCTTGGGCAGCGGCATCCGCATCCAGATACACCTCTAGGTCGAGCACGGCTTCGCGCCAGCGGTCGAGTTGGTAGTAGATCAGGCCGCGATCGCGCCGTTCTGTCACATCATCAGGAGACAGCACCAGCAGCCGCTCCACCATCGCTAGCGTCCGCTCTAGGTCTTGCTCATTGAGATAAATCAGCTTGAGGTTGGTCAGCATTCGCGCCAGGTATTGCCGCGACGTGATCGGGGCTAAAAACTCTGGCCGCAACCCCACCGGCTGCCCAAAGACTTCCTGCAAGCGCGCCTCGCAATCTTCAGGAAACAGCACCTCACCCCGATGAAACGGATCGACGAACACCATCATGTCATCCACCACAGGGCGGATCAGAAAGTGGCCGGGCATGCCCACACCCACCATCGGAAACTCAATGCGCTGCGCCAGTTCCAAATACACCAGCGACAGCGTAATGGGAATACCCGTCTGACGCGCTAGCACCTGGTTTAGATAGCTATTGCGCGGATCGTAGTAATCGTCTGCATTACCCACAAAGCCAAGGCTGTCATACAGATACTCGTTAATCGTCTGAATCACCCGCAGAGGATACCGGGATGAGGGCAACTGCGCGGACACGGCAGCGGCCATCCGATCGAGCTGCTGCAAGTATTCGGTGGGCTCTAGGTCAGGATATTCCTCTTGGGCTAGGTAAAGTGAGGCTTTTGCCAGATCAATGTCGGCATCGGGACGCTGCGCCTCTTGCTGGAAGTGAAGTCGGGCTTGGGATAGGTGCATAGCAGTATCAACAGGGACAGGGCGCAACGCGAACGGTTGCAACCATAGGCAGGGTAGGGATGGCGCGCAATGGAATGAGTCCTCGCAGAGGATATCTCCCACGCTGGCTTAACTGAGGCCATGAGCTTAGGGGCTGTCATCAATTAGCCTCTGATGTTCCAGAAATCAACGGTCACAGCCCCTAGCCTGGTTTTTGGGCCGGGCGTGGCAACGCTCATAGCATAAAGCTTTTGGTCGGAATTGATGACACGCCCTAGGCCCATTGGTCTAACGGAATCTCTGCTGCGCTAGGTGGCACTAGTGACTGAGCAGCCAGTCTAGCCGCACTTTTGCCAGCTCTAGGTTGCCTTCTATCGTAGGGTTTAGAGCGTCGTCTTTGTCTATTTCGGGGGGGAAATCGTTGTTGTAGCCTAGGCGACCCAGGGTGTTGCGAAGGCGATCGGACAAAAAGGTGGCGATCGCCCGATAGAAGTGAGACGAAAAGGCGACATCTTGCGACAGCTTAGCGGTGAGCTGAGAGCGGGGGATGGCCCATACCAGGGCATCTTCGACGGCGCGCACGGTGGCGGTGGGCGATCGCGCGTCAATAAACGAAATTTCACCCAGCACTTCTCCGGTTGAGATGCGGGCGAGTTCGTTGTCGCCCAGTCCTTCCACGGACACCGAAAAGATGCCGCTGAGCACAATGTAAAGCGCGTTGATGGGGCTTCCTTCCAAAATCAGGTCTTGACCGGCGGACACCGCTTGGTGTTTGCCCACGCTCAGCAACCATTCAAAGTCGCGATCGCTGATGGCAGCTAACAGATACAGTGCTTTTCTCATAAATGCATCCTGTCACGTAGATGGCGCAGCAATCGCTGAGGGGACGCGATCGCTCGCAGCTAAGGGTTAAACAGTTTACCAAACTCGTGAGCTGATGATCTGACTAGCAGTGCAACTGCTACCAGAATACGCGATATCGCCCAATCTCATCGGGTTTTGCGATGGGCGGGGGGGCAAGGCTGTACACTTTGGTCAGTTTTATTCAGTTTTATTGGTCATTATTCAGACGGTCATGATTCGGAACGCTATGTATATTCGACCCAGCCAAGAACTCACCCACGCCGGAGCCCTAGTGGTATTGCAGGGGGCGATCGCCCAAGCCGAGGCCATGGGGGTGCCCCAATGCATTGCCGTGGTAGACACAGGCGGCAACCTGCTGGCCTACGTTCGCATGGATGGGGCCAAGGTGCTCAGCCAAATTTCTGCCACGCAGAAGGCCATTACCGCAGCCTCATCGCGAGTGCCGACGGGCGGTGTGGCCGAAGATGTAGAGCTTAAGCTCGCGTTAGCAACAGGCGGACAGCTGACGAATCTTAAAGGCGGGGTGCCCATTGTGCTAGAAGGCGAAGTGGTGGGCGCGGTGGGCGTCGGCTCTGGCACGGGGTCACAGGATGTGGAGGTTGCGCAGGCGGGCATCGCAGCACTTCAGGCGGCATTGCAGCAGCCTGTTTAGGAGAGTGTCCCAGCTTTGCAAGTCGGCTCACCTAGGGGAATGCGCCCAGCTCCACATCCCCTAGCCCTGTTCGGCACGCTCAGGACATCCAGCTTAGCCCATCGCTTTTCCCCAAATGGAAGAAGGGAGGTCACGTTCAACATCCTGCTTCTGGTTCGACGTTAGCTTTATTCTTGAATGAATTCTCATGACTGATTTAGATTGGCTGTTGGTCAACGCTAGCCTGAGCGATCGCCCAGGTCGTTGGTGTGTGGGTATTGCAGAGGGGGCCATCGCCCTCCTCAACGAAGGCGATGGCACCTCTATCCCGTCTACTGCGGCACGTCAGCAGTGGAATCTAGACGGACGGCTGCTTTCAACCGGCTTTATCGACGCCCACATTCATCTCGACAAAGCCCTCACCGCCGATCGCAGTGGCGATGTGTTTGCTAGCGGCGGGTTGGCCGACGCCATTCAGGCCATTCGCACAATGAAGGCCAGCTTCACCCTCGAAGACATTATTCAACGGGCAACCCAGGCCTTGCAGTGGAGCGTGGCGGCGGGCACTACGGCAGTCCGCACCAATGTTGAAGCCGATCCCTTTTTGGATTTGCAGGCGGTCACGGCGCTGCAAACCGTGCAGCAGCAGATGGCCCATCAGATCGATGTGCAGCTAATCGCCTTTCCTCAAGAGGGCTGGTTTGCCACCGCAGATACGCTAGAAATTGGCGTGGCGGACTATATGGAGCGATCGCTCCAGGCGGGGGTTGAGGTCATTGGCGGCAACATCAACCGGGGGCTGTGGCGCTCTAGTCCCGAGGCTCAGGTCGATGCGTTGTTTGATCTCGCACGTCGCTACGACTGCGACATTGACGTGCATCTCGACAACTGGGACGATGCCTCTGCCTTTACGCTGCCTTACCTAGCCCAAAAAACTATTGACCACGGTTGGCAGGGGCGCGTCACTGTCGCGCACATTGCGTCGCTGGCCTATGTGTCTGATGCGGATGCTGAGGCGGCGATCGCCCTAGTCAAAGCGGCCCAGATCACGGTGGCGGTGCTGCCCACGCGCATTCGGCTGACTCGGGTGGCGGCGCTGCTAGAGGCGGGGGTGAACGTCGTCTGCGGCACCGACAACCTGCGCGACCCCTTTGTGCGCCACGGCAAGGCAGACCCGCTGGCGGCGCTGCTGCTATTGGCACAGCTCATTGGCTATGGGGGCGATCGCCAACTAACCCAGCTGTGGCAAACCATCACCACCAATCCCGCTGCCATGATGCGCCTGCCGAACTATGGCCTTGCTGTGGGCTACCCTGCCGACCTGGTCGTGCTCGATGCAGAGACCATTCCCACTGCGATTTTGCACCAGGCCGATCGCATCGCCGTGTTTAAGCGGGGAGTGCTGCAAACCAGCACCGCCGCCATCCCCAGCAGCGCCAGCGAGTAGTGCAACTGCTAGATTACCTATGGATTCTCAACCTTTTGCCCGATCTGAGGTTCTTGCCCAGCCAACAGCCGCTGAATGTTGGCGCGATGGGTGATTAGCACATAGCCCCCGGCCACCAGCCCCACCAGCACAAAGGGCAGCGGTTGCCCCAGCAGCAGCATCGCCACGGGAGCCGCCAGCGCCGCCGCAATAGACCCCAGGGATACAATTCGGGCGATCGCCAACACACTGAGAAACACAGCCGCCACTACCAGCCCCACCTGCCAGTTCAGCGCAAACAGCACCCCCAGCCCGGTTGCCGCCGACTTGCCGCCCTTAAAGCCAATCCAAGGCGATTTGCTGTGCCCTACCACCGCCAGCAAAGCCGCCAGCGCAGCCATCCAAGGTTGCCAAGCATCCATCTGCTCCATCTGCAATGAAGCCGCAAATCCGACGGGGTTAAACAGCCACCGCGCCAGCGTCACGGCTGCGACGCCCTTCAGCACATCCACCAGCAACACCAGCAGCGCTGGCCCTTTGCCCAGGGTGCGCAGCACATTGGTGGCCCCGGTTGATTTAGAGCCATGCTCGCGAATGTCGATGCCCTTGAGCAGTCGTCCCACCCAATAGCCCGTAGGAATCGACCCCAGCAGGTAGCTCCCCAACACCGCAAGCACCAGCAGCATCCACAGGTTCATGCGCGCTCCTCACCCTTCTCTAAACAGGTCTAAACGGGGTCTGCTCCTACGATACAGGACGGAGAACCCAAAACAGACTAGAGCTGGGCAAGCTGCTTTTTGGCGTAGTCAGCCAGAGGCTCAAACCCAATGTGCAACCCAATGGCGATCGCCCGGTTATAGGACTGAATCGCCGCATCGCGCTGCCCCAGCGCCGCCTGAGCCGGAGCCAGATACGGCGCCTCAGCAACAAACCCACTAGTGGAGCGACCCCATTGTGGGCCTAAGCTGATAAGAGATACAAAGATATTGAAGCAAGATCTTAACCGGCAAGGGCTGATGAACGTCGCAACCTGGAACGTAAACTCAATTCGCACTCGACTGGCCCATGTCACCCAATGGCTGACCGATAATCCTGTGGATGTGTTGTGCCTGCAAGAGACCAAGGTGGTGGATGATGATTTTCCGCGATCGCCCTTCACCGAATTAGGCTATGAGGTCTACATTTATGGACAAAAGTCGTATAACGGCGTGGCGCTGCTGAGCCGTGTGCCCTTAACAGATGTGCGCTATGGCTTTGGCGGCGTGCTGGGTGAGGCGATTGGGGCCGAATGGGATGCGCAGAAGCGCGTCATTTCAGGCTGGTTTGCAGATGTGCGGATTGTGAATTTGTATGTGCCCAATGGCTCCTCGGTGAGCAGTGACAAATATCCCTATAAGCTGGCCTGGCTGGGCATTCTGCGCGACTATTTGCAGACCCTTCTCGCCAGCGAATCCCAGGTGCTAGTGTGCGGCGACTTTAATATTGCGTTAGAAGACCGCGATATCCACGATCCCAAAGGACGCGAGAAACAGGTGATGGCGACTGATGCCGAGCGCAACGCTTTGCGAGCCGTGCTAGAGCTGGGCTTTGCCGATGCCTTTCGCAAGTTCAACCAAGACGATGGGCAGTTTAGCTGGTGGGACTACCGCGCCGCTGCCTTTCGCCGGAACTTGGGCTGGCGCATTGACCACCATTATCTATCGCCCAGCCTCTACGAGCGCGCCCAGGGCTGCACCATTGACATAGCGCCCCGCGCCCTAGAAAAACCCAGCGATCATGTCCCTGTGACGGTGCAGCTTTGAGTCGCTCTCATTGGGGCATGATGGTTTGGTGGATCATGACCTTAATACCGCGAATATCACTGCCGAGCTTTGATTTGAGGTTGGATTTGAGAACGATGTTGCTGACGTTGTTCTGATATGAACCCGGCTAATTAATTCACACTGCCAATTTGTAACGCCTAAGATCAAGAGGGGCGAACAGCCTTAAGCAGACTTGGAACAAACGTAGGATCACCCATGTGTGGACGATTTACGCTGACGACATCGGGAGAGCAACTGGCTGCGGCGTTTCGGTTGGGAGAGGTGCGATCGCTCCAACCGCGCTATAACATTGCACCCACCCAGCCCGTGCTAGCAGTCGTGAGTAGAGATAAAAGAGATCACGCCAAAGCGGGGACTCGGCATGTGCGGGTCTTTCAGTGGGGGTTGGTGCCTAGCTGGGCCAAAGATGCCAAAATGAGCGCGCGATTGATCAATGCGCGAGCCGAAACCGTGCAGGAAAAACCCTCGTTTCGCACTGCGCTGAAGCGACGGCGCTGTCTGATTGTGGCCGATGGCTTTTATGAATGGCAAAAGACCTCCAGCGGCAAGCAGCCCTATTTCTTCTATCAGCCCTATCTGCCAGAGCCAGCCAGCGAGCCTGCAAAATCATCCGAGGCAGCGATGCCCACAGAACCGCGTCCTGCACGCCAGCCCTTTGGCTTTGCTGGGTTGTGGGAGCATTGGGAGGTCGGCGACGGGTCGGTGCTAGAATCTTGCACCATTGTCACCACCGAGGCCAATGCTGACATGCAGCCCATCCACGATCGCATGCCTGTGATTTTGTCCCCCCGTGACTATGATCTCTGGCTCGACCCAGGACTACAGGATGGGGAAGCCGTGCGATCGCTCCTAACCCCGGGTAACCTTGGCGACCTTGCTCGCTATCCCGTCAGCACAGTCGTCAACAATGCGCGCCACGACAGCCCAGACTGTCTAGAACCCCTAGCGTAGTTATCGACTTAACCACTTGTTAGCTGGCTTTAATCGATTAGGTAAGAGTGATGATCGACCGATTCAGCACCGTATTACTAGATATGAATAACACCTTCATGTTTGGTGCTGACAAATTTAGCTCTGATCAGGACTATTCACTCGTCTACCATCAGCTTGGTGGAATCATGGAGCAAAGCCGAGTCAATAGGTTGATTCAAGCTGCTTACAGCTATTTAGATATTCGCTATCCTGATCCGAAATATCGAGAGACATTTCCGAGTTTGCGAGAAGCCTTTTTGAGTGTTGGAGATGATGATTCTTTATCAGAGGGCGACTTGGAGCTTTTGATTGAGACATTTTCTCGTCATGAATTGGGGATTGTCCCACCAGAATATGCAGCCTCGATCGAGCGTCTCTCTCAAAAATTCCGACTGGGTTTAGTCATTGATATTTGGGCACCGAAAGCACGATGGATTGAGACATTGAACCAGTGCGGTGTTTTACCACTGTGCGAAGCTACATCATTTTCATCAGATTGTGGGATGGTCAAGCCCTCCCCGCGTCCATTTTTGGAAGTACTAGAAGAAATGCAAGTTAATCCACAAGATGCAGTAGTGATTGGAGATTCAGTCAGGCGAGATTTAGGTGGAGCAACAGCAGCAGGAATAAGTTGTATTCTTGTAGGCGGTGCAAGTCATCCATCGGCGCTAAAATCTGTGGCGAGTCTAATTGATGTGGTTAACTCAGTTGCGATAGCCAGCTAACAAGGGCAGGCAGCGGATAGCCTAAACGCTCTGGCAATGACTCGAAGATACTTGCCACCACTGACGCTCAAGCCAGCAATTAATTGATTCGGTGCACGACAGAAATCTGCCAAAACAGCTGGGACTAGCAAACCACTAATCCTCTTCAGAGAATTTCGACTTTAAGCCAAAACCTTCTAATCCTGTGTTCAGCAGTCAATCCTAAAGATTACCCCCGTAACCCTGCCCCACCCTGTCAGGATGAGGTCAGCTCAATATTCAGGGGCGCTCAAATTTTGTATTTTGACGCACAATGAACAGTTTTCTGCCGCAGATGTAGATTTAATACATTGGCAAGCTGCGTCAAATGTTCAATGTAGGTTTTTTGTGGGTATAGGGGACTGAAGCTAGCAGACAGTGGCTCTGTCCAACGCGGCACGGTAACCTGTCGCATTCAACTCAGCTCCTTGTGGTTAGACTATCCAGCAGACAGGATGCACGTATCGCGCTAAATCTACAGAACTAACGCACGGCACAACGGCTAAGGAATTCACCCCTCGGCTAGGTTCCACAGAAAGCCATCATTCAGCTCGTTCGAGAGCTGGCAATCCTGAGTTGTGCTGTCCCACTAGTTAGACCGCTCAATTTTATAAAACGCTAGCTGCCCCAGGTTCTACAACGCTTAATCACATCAACCCGTGCTCCAAGCGCCCTATCTAAGAAAAGGACAACCCTGTATGAGTTCTAATGAATTGCGTTTTCAGGCAATTTGCCAAGTGACCGAGCGCAAGAGCTTGCCTCCCAAGGTGCCCAACCGCTTAGAAGATCTCTGGGCAACGGATGTGTTTACGCTGAGCAAGATGCAGGCCTGTCTCCCGAAAGATGTGTTTCGCTCTCTCAAAAAGACGCTGCAAACAGGCGGTGAGCTAGATATCTCAGTAGCCGGGATTGTGGCTGCCGCGATGAAGGATTGGGCGATCTCCAAAGGGGCACTGTACTATGCCCACGTGTTCTACCCCATGACCAACATCACGGCTGAAAAGCATGATGGCTTTATTTCGGTGCAGTCGGATGGAACTGCGCTGACCGAGTTCACAGGCAAGGTGCTCGTGCAGGGTGAACCCGATGGTTCCTCATTCCCCAATGGCGGCATTCGCTCTACGTTTGAAGCACGGGGCTATACCGCCTGGGATGTCACCAGTCCGGCCTATGTGATGGAGACCGACAACGGGGTTACCCTCTGCATCCCCACGGTTTTCATCTCTTGGAGTGGCGAAGCGTTGGATAAGAAAACGCCGCTGCTGCGGTCAAATGCGGCAATGAGCAAGGCCGCGACCCGATTGCTCAAGCTGCTAGGTCATACCGATATCGCCACGGTGAATTCTAGCTGTGGTGCTGAGCAAGAATACTTCTTGGTCGATTCCCATTTTGCCAACAGCCGCCCCGACCTGCTGCTCACAGGTCGCACCCTGTTTGGGCATCCGGCGGCTAAAGGGCAACAGTTTGACGACCACTACTTTGGGGCTATTCCTGAACGGGTGCAGGTCTTTATGCAAGATGTTGAGGAGAAGATGTATCGCCTCGGCATTCCGGCAAAAACGCGCCATAACGAGGTGGCACCGGGGCAGTTTGAGATTGCGCCATTTTTTGAAGCGGCGAATGTGGCCAGCGACCACCAGCAGTTGACGATGACGATTCTCCGCAATACGGCGAAGAAGCATGGGTTTGTGTGCCTGCTGCACGAGAAGCCCTTTGCAGGCATTAACGGCTCGGGCAAGCATGTCAACTGGTCGGTTGGCAATGCCACCCAGGGGAATTTGCTTGATCCGGGTGATACGCCCCACTCGAATTTGCAGTTTCTGCTGTTTTGCGGGGCGGTGATCCGAGGAGTACATAAGTATGGGCCGCTGATGCGGGCGGTGGTAGCCACGGCCAGCAATGACCACCGACTGGGGGCTAACGAGGCTCCGCCTGCGATTATTTCGGTCTATTTAGGCTCGCAGTTAGAAGATGTGTTTGAGCAGATCAAGAAAGGCGATGTTCAGTCCTCTCGCACAGCCGGACTGATGAATTTGGGCGTTGACACGCTGCCGGTGTTCCCCAAAGATCCGGGCGATCGCAACCGCACTTCACCCTTTGCCTTTACAGGCAATCGATTTGAGTTTCGGGCGGTGGGGTCAAATCAGTCAGTGTCGGGGCCGTTAGTGGCGATGAACACGATTCTGACCGATTCCATCACCTGGATTGCCGATCATCTTGAAAGCGAGCTGGGCCAGGGCAAATCACTGGATGCAGCGGCTTATGCCGTGCTCAAAGAGGTGATGGAGAAGCACAGTGCTGTTGTGTTTGGGGGCGATGGCTATTCGTCAGAATGGCACCGCATCGCAGTGGAAGAGCGCGGCTTGTTGAATCTGCCAACGACGGCCGATGCCTTGCCCATGCTCAAAGACAAGGGCATTGAGGAGCTGTTTGTTCGGACTGGAGTGCTGTCTGCTAAAGAGCTAGAGAGCCGATTTGAAACCTATGCTGAGCAGTATATTCAGGTGATTGAGATGGAGGCCAAGCTAGTCATGAGTTTGACAAAAACCTTGATCTATCCAGCAGCGATGCGGCACTTGTCAGAAATGTCGGGGGCGATCGCCAACATGAAGGCCATTGGTCTTTCGGCGGAAACCACCTGCTTAGAACATGTGGCAACGCTCACCACCTCACTGATGGAAGCCGTTAGCAAACTCAGCAGCGGCCTTGACAGTCACGATTTTGCCACCACCGAAGACCACATGCAGCACTGTGCCAAGGTGTTGCGCCCCATGATGGATCAGGTGCGCGTGTATGCGGATTCCATCGAAGATGAGATAGCAGACGACCTGTGGCCCATGCCCAAGTATCAAGAGATGCTGTTTATCAAGTAACTCTGGAGTTTGACAAAGAGGTTGACAAAAGCGTGGTGCGGCTTAGCCGCACCACGCTTTTGTGTATTTAGATAGCCTCGCGCTTGGCAGGGAAACGCCTTTTGTTGGCTACTAGCGGGTTTGAAAAATATTTTGCACCATCGTGCGATCGCACCTCCCCGCCGCTTGATCTAGCTCTTCCACCTCGCCGCTGTCAAGCTGCCAGCCCAGCGCTCCTAGGTTATCTTCTGCCTGAGTCACAGACTTAGCCCCAGGGATCGGAATCGTGCCTTTGCAGATGCACCAGTTGAGGGAAACCTGCGCCAGAGTTTTATCTCGAGATTGGGCGATCGCCCCCAGCGTATCCAGCACCGGCTGAATACCCGGCAGCATGCGCCGAAACAGCCAGCCTCGCAGCCCCCCAGGCAGCGGCTTATCCAGCCCATACTTACCCGTCAGCAACCCCAGACAGAGCGGGCTGTAAGCAATCAGCCGAATTCCCAGCTCCGCGCATACCGCCGTCACATCCAGCTCTGTCACGGGATAGGTCGAGAGCAGCGAATACTGCACCTGTAGCGTGGCAATGGGCACCCCCCGCTGCGCCAACCGTTGATGCACCCAGCGCAGCCGCTTTGGCCCAAAGTTTGACAGGCCAATCCCCTTCACCTGGCCCTGCTCATATAGATCCGCCAATCCATCCAGCAGCGCCCCCTCTTGCCAAGGGGCATAATTGCCAGTAGACCAGTGCAACTGCGCCAAATCCACAGGTCGCTGCAGCCGCTCTGCCGATGCCCCACAGGCTCGCCGCATGGCTCCCCGCGTCAACCGCCAGGGATAGGCCGCCAGCTTCGTTGCCAAACAGATTTGCTCTTGGTTAGGCCCTGTATAGTCGGCGGCAAATTGCCCCAGCAGCGACTCGCTCCGTCCATTCAGCCGCCCTGTTCCATAGGAATCACCCGTGTCAAATAACGTGACGCCGCCGCTGACGCATCGGTTAAAGACCGCCTGCAATTCTGGATCCATGCTGGGGTCATAGCCCCACAGCAAGCGATTGCCCCAAGCCCATGTGCCACAGCCGATCGTCGGCAAAACTAGCCTCGGTTGAGTAGAGACGTCAGTGGCAGCAGTCATGCAAGTTCTCCTTTTCCCCTCGATAGCGGGCAGCGTCTAACCCGAAATAGCGTTTGAACAGATGGAGCCACGCCAAGACCTGATTTCAGGATTGGCACCCGTGATTGATGACCCTGACTGAGGACTCTGACTCTGAACGCTGACTCAGAACCAGGATGGCTTCCAGGTTAGGCGTGGCAATCCAGCAGATTTGGACTCACTACCCGTCATTACCAGCGTACAGGCTGCACGAAGGGTCTAGATCATGGCGACCGTAGAGATTTAACCTAGGTTACACCGCCCTCTATGTCAGCAAGACCTGACATAGGCAGGGGCGTTTTTTCAGGATTTTGGGGCGATCGCCAGTGCGATCGCACTTAAGGATCTCAACAGGCGGGATGCACGCCCTGCTGCTGGAAACGATCGTTGAACCACAGCCTCAACCTGCCCTTAGGAGCAAAAGCCCCCCATGTTTACCATCCGATTCAGAACCGTTAACTATCGCCTAGATCGCATCATCACGCTTCGCAACAGCACCAACGGCTGGGCCAAAGACCTGCCTGGCATCTATGCCAATGGCGAATGGCAATGTGGTTAGGTTAGGCATGGCGGCGGCATCTTGGCCGATCAGCTTTCTAACCGAGATGAAGTCGGCACACTCCGCATAAGCGGCGAAACGCCAGATGGAATGACACTGAACGATGGCGTTGTGGATAGCAATCTCACGTTTCTGACCTACGACAACCTCTATGTCTGCGATCTGTCGGTGTTTCCCTCGTCCCCAGCGGTAAACTCGACGCTGACCCTAGCAGCCATGGCGATTCGGTTGGCAACCCATCTAAAGCAAGCGTTGTCTAGATTGGGGCGATCGCCGTCAAAGCGCTGATTGGTGTTGATAGGGTTGCGGAATCCCAGCTTAACGGGGTGCCCCAACCCTATTTGACTGAATCTAGTCAACGTCACTTCGGCAAACTCCTAACACTGAAACACCGCTATCGAACTCACGTGGTTCAACCTTGACCCATTTAGCAATTGCATTGACAGGACTATAGGACTATTGACAGGACTTGCGTACTTCATGGGTCATTCTGGGAATCTTGGGCGATTTTTTGGGGGGATAGCTTCCCAAAAATCGCCTAACTGCGTCAATCTGAAGTAGGGCGTGTCATCAATTCCAACCAAACGCCTGATGCTATGAGCGTTGCCACGCCCGACCCAAAAATCAGGCTAGGGGCTGTGATTGTTGATTTGTGGGATATCAGAGGTTAATTGATGACAGCCCCTAGTCCCCATTCTGCAACCTGTTGGCTATTGGCAGGGCTGAGAGTTTGAAGACGGGGCATGGTCGGAGGTGGCAAGCAGCATGACATCCCCCGTCTCACTGCGGTACCAGCCCTGCGCTTCTACCAGGTTGGATGCGGGGCTAGACGAGTCACCCGACCCTGATGCGGTTGACGGTGGGGTTGACTCGGCGCGAGTAGTGGGCTCGGCGGTTAGCTGCGCCCAGTCTACGACGACAGAGTTGGGGCGCTGCAGTTCGGCAGGGTTGAGGGGCAGGCCGCCCCGCCCCGTTCGAACAAACTGATTTTGGCGCTGCTCTTGGCTGCCGCAGCCCTGAGCGACTTGATTAGTGGCGTCAATGAGGTTAGCGGGCAATTCTGCCAGTCCGCGGCTGGGGTCGTCGCCGGGTGTGGCGATGGTGACAATCCCCTGGGGGCCTTCGTCTGAGCTGGCGCTGATGTCGCTGGTGCGGTTGAGCCGCAGTTGCTCAGTTGTTAACCCAGTCTGCACGGTCATGCCAAAGACACCGAGCGCCTGTAGTCTAATTTCACCACCGCGCCCCTGTTGAGCATTGGCGATGAGGTCGCCATTCTCTTGGGGCACTGCCGCTAAAAAGCCATTGCCTGCGTTGACAAAGATGCTGCCGCCATTGGCCTGCTGCAAGGCTTCAGCGCTAATCAAGCTGTTGTTTCGCAGCGAGAGCACATTGGCAATATTGAGGCCAATGTTGGCTCCGGATGTGGCCCCTGTGCCGCCCGTTTGGGCAGAGAGCGTTCCCCGATTCAGAATTAGGTTAGTGGCAGCGAGGGTCAAGTTGCCCGCTTGCCCTTGGGGATTGCTGACGGTGATGGTGGCCCCTTCTCTAACGGTGATTTCGGGGCTAATTAGCCGCAAATCGCCCGCGACTCCGGCGCTATTGGTGGCGGCAATGGAGATCTGACTTTGGTTGCCCTGGAGCTGGAGCGATCGCCCCGCCTGAATCTGCAGGTTGCCCGCTCGACCGGCGCTAACTTGAGCTGTGATAGAGCCGTCGTTCAGTTGCAGTTGGTCAGTGTTAATGCGAATATTGCCGCCGTTGCTGCTGCCCGCACTGCTGGCGGCGATCGCCCCACCTGTCCCCAATTGCACCCGCTGCGCTTGCACAATGATGTCACCCCCTGAACCGCTGGCGGCTTCGGTGGCGATCGCCTCAATAGTGGCCCCCTCCGTGACGGTTAACTGCTGCACATCGCGCAGTGCAATCCGCCCAGCATTCCCGGCTCCGGTGGTGCGGGCTGAAAGGGTTGAGCCTTGGTCTGGGGTTTGGGGGTTCGTCCCTGATAGATCGACCTGGGAGACCTCGCGGATAAGAATTCTGCCGCTGTTGCCTGCACCCGCCTGCGGCGAACGGGTATCTGCGACGATCTGCGCACCATCTGTCAGGCTTACCGTCTCAGCGTTGCTGATGGTCAGGTTGCCGCCTGTGCCCGTGCCTTGAGTGGCGACAGAGAGTTGAGTTGGGCCGCTGGGGGTGACGCCAGAAGACGAGCCAGGAGACAGCGCCCCACCGGTCAGCCGAATGTGACCGCCCTGCCCATTGAGCCGAATGTTGCCGCCCACGGCCTGATTTTGCACCTGCGCCGAAATTGTGGCCCCACTGCCCAGATGAATTGAAGGGGCCGTAATCACAATCTCGCCGCTTTGCCCAGTCCCCCGATGCTCTACCCCAATTTGAGCCCCATCTTCAGCGGTTAAAGCCCCGGTCGTGATGGTGATACTGCCCGCCTGAGTGGGCGAGGTGAGAAACTCGGCCTCGGGCACAGCATCGGCGCGGATGCCGCTTTCCCCATCGGGCAAAGGCTCGGATGGGGTACTCGCTGCTGACCCCGGTGCTATGGCCGGAGCGTTGGCCTGATTGGGATTGGCCTGATTGAGGTTAGATAGATCAGAATTAGACAGATCCGGTGCCAGATCTGCGAGTTGTCCCGCTGCATAGACCCGACCGCCTTGGGCATTGACCACAATGCTGCCGCCGTCTCCGACGCCAGTGGTGCGCGCTTCTAATCGCCCGCCTGCGAGCAACAGCACCCGATTGGCCGTCACCTGAATATCCCCACCCTGGCTGCCAGGTGCGACCTCTGAACGGTTGCTAGTAGACACGAGCGATCGCCCTAAGGCAGACTGCCCCTGCACCACCAGCCGAGTGGCCGCAATCCCGATTTGCCCGCCATCGCCACTGCCAGACGCCCCCGTCTCAGCCACTACCTGTGCCCCATCGAGCACGCGCATCGCCGCTGCATTCCGCACCTCAATGCTTCCAGCGGTGCCCGTCCCCTGGGTGGTTGCCGACAGCCGCGTGACTCGCGACGACGAAGACTGCACCCCATTCGGCAAATCTAGCCCCGTGAGCACCAGGGAACCCCCGTTGCTATCCAGCACAATATCGCCGCCCTGGGCCTGATTTTGCACCTGCGCCAGAATGGCGCTGCCGCTGCCTAAGCGGATTCGCCTCGCGGTGATGGTGGCTGTGCCGCCCTGCCCGGTGCCACGATGCTCAACCGCAATTTCAGCATCATCTTCCGCGATCAAAGTCCCGGTGCGGATGGTAATGTTGCCAGCCTGGGTGAGCGCATCTCCAAAGCCCGAGTCAGGGATAGCGTCAGCCCTCAGTCCACTTTCAATCTCGCCCACCCGCCCAGCCGCATACACCCGCCCACCCTGCGTATTCACCCGCACGCTGCCGCCGTTGCCTACCCCGGTGGTGCGCGCTTCTAGCCGCCCGCCCTCTAGCAACAACACCTGGTTAGCCATGACGGATACGTCTCCCCCCTGGCTGCTGGGTTGCTCACGAGAGCGGTTGCTGGCTGACACGCGCGATCGCCCGCGCACAATCAGCCGCCCGGCTTGAATCGTCACGGGCCCGCCATCTCCAGAACCAGAGGTTCGAGTTTCGGTCACAATCTGGGCTCGGTCTACAACCCGCACTGTGTCGGCATTATGAATAGACACCGTGCCCGCGTTGCCCGTGCCCGCCGTGGCCGCAGACAGCGCCGTGTTCTGCCCCGTTAGCAGAATTGTGCCCCCCTGCCCGTTGATGATAATGTTGCCCCCGATGGCCTGCCGCTGCACCTGGGCAAAAATAGTGCTGCCCCCGCTAATGCGAATCCGCTCAGCTGTGAGTGTTACGGTGCCGCTTTGCCCAGTGCCGCGATGCTCAGTGCCCAGTTCTGCCCCGTCTTCGGCGATAAACCGCCCGGTTGTGATTTGAATATCCCCTGTTTCAGTCACATCATCGCGAAAACTGCCGTCCGGCACGGCATCGGCCCGGATGCCGCTTTCGATATTGCCGCGACGTCCGGCGACATAAACCAATCCCCCATTGGTATTCACCGTAATGTTGCCGCCGTTGCCTCTGGCGTCTGTGCGGGCTTCTAGCCGCCCGCCTTGCAACAGCCGCACCTCGTCTGCGGTTACGATGACGTTTCCGCCCTGGCTGTTGGCCGCAAGGCGCGAGCGATTACCCGCCGTCACCAACGCTCGACCATTCACCGTCAGCGTTCCGGTATTGATGCGCACGGTACCGCCATTCCCCGCCGAATTTTTGCCCACCTCAGCAATAATGCGGCTGGAATCATCCAGCACTGACACCGTGCCGCCGCTATCGCCGCCCCGAGTATTTATGGTGATGCTGCCTGCATTGCCCGAAACCCCATCCACATTCTGCGTCGTGCGGGTAATAATTTGTCCTCGATTCGTCACTTCTACAGCATTGGCCGTGATGAAAATTGCCCCGCCATCGCCTAGTCCTCGCGTCTCGCCACTCACCTCCGCTCGATTCGTCACCTGCAGCAGATCGGCGGTGAGGATGAGTGCGCCACCGCTGCCAGTGGTGCCCTCTTCGGCGGTGTCTGAATAGATGCCGCTTTCAATATCACGACGACGCCCCCGGGCGTCGAGCGATCGCTCCCGTCCCGAAAGCTGAATCGTACCCGTTGCATTCACCTGCACCGACCCAGAATTGCCTTGGCCAATAGCCCGGCTGATGATGCGTGCGGCATTGGTCAACGTAGCAGTGTCAACATTGACCACCAGCGCGCTGGCCGTGGTGTTGCCCTCTGAAAAAGAGCTGATCTGAGCAAACTGATCCATCGTCAGCGTGGGTGTGGTGACGCGAACCTGCCCAGCGGTGCCCGTTGCCAACTCTCCCATCTCAGCCCCGATGCGGGTGAGAGTGTCGCGATTAAAAAAATCACACCCGTTGTCTCCCTGAGGGGGCGAACAGCCCGAGAGCGTTGCAGAGTCGCTAGCACTGATCGTTAGCTGCCCTGCAGCGCCCCCCCCCTGCTGATCCATCAGGATCGCGCTGCCGTTTTGCAGGTCTAGCGTGCGGGTTTGCACTTGAATATCGCCACCACTGGGGGCGCTGCTGCCGCTGCTGGTGCCGCTGCGAATGCGGCTGCGATTATCAAGGCGGGTAGTTCCGGTGGCGTTGATGCTGATGGTGGCACCCGGTAAGGCTGTCGTGCCTAGGTTGTCGGCAACGCCCCCCACAATCTGACTTTCATTATTAAGGGAGAGATCCTGAGCAAATAGCGCAATGCTGCCGCCGCCCGCTGCTGCGTTTAGTTGGCTAGCGTTGGTCAATGTGATGGCAGCCCGGGAAGCACTGGGAACTTGACCCGCGAGGCGATCGCCCTCCCGATCTAGGGCTACAGTTCCGGGGCCGCCCACTGCGGCTAGGGTAAGGTGGCCGCCTAGCGCCGACATGCTGCCGTTGTTGAGTGTCACATCGCCGCCTACCAGCAGCAGACTTTGGCCTGGATCGACCGCCAGAGCAGCCCCCGGCTGGAGTGTGATCGGGGCGATCGCCGTAGCCGCTTCTGTAAATTGCAGCGCTGTCGGTTGAATGGTGAGCAGCGGTGGCGCATTGCCCCCCTGCACCGGAAACACGCCTTGCGTGCCAAACAGCAGGCCACTGGCAGTAGATGCCACAAACGCGCCGCGCATATCTAGCGTGGCATTCGCGCCGAACACAATGCCGCTGGGGTTAAGCAAAAACAAATCGGCAGGGCCTAACACGCCCAGTACGCCATCCAGGTTAGACGCCGTGCCACCTGTGACTCGCGTGATAATGATGTCGATGCCCGCCGGGTTGCGAAAATAAACGCTGCCATTCGGCGCAATATTGAAGTCAGAAAAGTCATGAAATAGATTGGTGGCGCGCATGGCCCCGCCGTCAATTTCGACTTGGTTGGGGGCAACTGTCGTCACGGTAGACGCTTCGGAGCCCCAGGTCGTATTGGGGGTAATCTGGGCGATCGCCCCCGGCATTAATCGCCACGCGCTACCCAGGGCGATCGCCAGCCCCATCAACTCTACTGCTAGCCGCCCCTGCATTCTGCCTGCTGTCATACTTCCCCCTAGGGCGTGTCGTTAATTCCGACCAGAAGCCTTGTGCTAGACGCCTTGCCACGCCCGATCCAAACAACAGTCCCCAGCGACCCAGCGTGGATCTGCCTGCGTTATTTTGTCGCAACAAGATGAACTTCCCCAATGTTTCGGAGAAGCCCTGATCTGTCAATGGGGTAAGCCAGCTTTGAGTTCTAAGATGAGGAGCGATCGCCCTCACCCCAAGCGCTTGAGCCGATGTGTCGTTCTGTTGCGGGCAGTCTGCGGCATCGGGCTCTGAGAGAAAGCTGTGACCTGGCTACGCCAGCAGCAGGCGCGGCGGCGTTAGCCAAAACATCTGACTTTGCCCACGCGGATCGCCTGTTTCTGGCAATAGCAGCCCAATGACGCCAGCTTTTTTCATCACGATGCTGTGGGCCACTGAGTCCCAAAGCAACTGCTCCGCCCACTCACTCAGGCACGGCTCATGCCCCACCAGCGCCAGCCGTTGGTCTGCCGTTTGCCGCCATTGATCCAACCAGCCTAGCCAGTTCTCTAGCTTGCCTGTCGGGGCTAGGTCAGCCGATTCCTGCAGCTGAGCGCTGACGCCCGCACTGTAGAGAATCTCAGCGGTTTGCCGCGCGCGCACTAACGGGCTGGTCAGCATGAGGTTGATCTGTAGATCGAGCGATCGCAGCTTTTCGGCCACGCGCTTGGTTTTTTGCTGGCCCTCGGGGGTCAGCGGTCGCTCATCGTCGTTGGCATAGGTGCCATGCTCTCCGGCAAGGCCGTGGCGGATCAGGTAAAGTTCGATAGCCATTTGAGGATAAAGGTAGGGGTATACTCGCGAAGTGAAAGGAAGCGGGCGATCGCCGCTGCCCTCGCCTCCTGACTCCTCATCTGCTGAATTAAGGCTTCAACTGCCGCGCCCTCGCCGCAATTTCCCCAGTGGCAATCAGGTCAACGCCCGCCTTGATCTGTGGAGCCTGCTAAAGCTCTCTTCGCCGACTGTCGGCGCAAGCAAGCCCGCAATTTTGAAGCCTATCTGAGCACTCATCAAACTCGCATCGTCAATTATGGAGCCTACCAGAGCGAGCAACTCTGTTCCATTGGCTCAGGGGCGGTAGAGTCGGCTGTCAAACAGATTGGGCGACGCCTCCAAATCTCGGGTGCTTGCTGGAATACAGCTTCCGTCAATGCGATGTTGAGTCTGCGCTGTGCCTACGCAACGGTCAACTCGCCAGTTGACTATTTTGTCGAAAGTGGGATGCTCCCGGCTATTTTCCCCGACTACTGCTTCTGGTGTGATGGTTTAATCAAACTAGCACTTTAATTTTTAATTAATGAATCCTGAATACCTCGAACATTGGTTCACACATTGCTGCTACTGTGCATCATAAACCCCGAATTCGCTGTATATTATCCGCCCATCGATAGAAGCCAAAACAGCGTCATTTCTGCCATGGTTCGGTTGTGTCCTTAAGCAGTTTAGGAATATGAAATTTCTAGCAGCCATTGCTGGCCTCACCGTCGTCCTAGGTGTAGGCTCTCCCCTCTTGGCCCAAACCGTACCCATTCAATCGCTGCGACAGCAGGATGGCATTGCTATTTCTGGCAGAGTCGACGGCGTGGTGGGCAATAACTTTACCCTGAGCGACGGATCTGGCGAGATCATCGTCGATGCGGGCCCCCGCTGGTACCAGGAAATTAACATCGCCCCAGGGGAACAGCTGACCGTGGTGGGGGAGTACGACAACGGCGAATTTGACGCCTACCGCATCACCCGCGCCAGCGGCGAGGTGCTTGTGATTCGCAATGGCCCAGGACGGCCCCCCTGGGCTGGTGGCCCCAACCGCGCCCAGCCCAGGACGCCTTAAAATTGTTTAGTTTATTTATGAGGCGGTGGTTTCTGCAAACCGACAGAGCCACCGCTTTTGATGTTGTGATACTGGCGGTACCACGCCACAAATTTGGGAATGCCCACCTCAATCGGGGTGCCGGGCTGAAAGCCAACGGCGGCAGTGAGGTCGGCAATGTCGGCGTAGGTGGCGGGTACATCCCCCGGCTGCATGGGCAGCAGTTGCTTTTGGGCGGCGATGCCTAGGGCGGCTTCTAGGGTTTCAACGAAGTGCAGCAGGGCCACCGGGCGGTGGTTGCCAATGTTGAACAGGCGGTGGGGGGCTGGGGCAAAGGCATCGTTGTCGGTGTCGTTGAGGATGGCAGCCGCTGGCGGCTGAGCCAGCACCCGCACCACGCCATCGACAATGTCGTCGATGTAGGTGAAGTCGCGCTCCATCTGGCCGTAGTTGTAGAGCTGAATCGGCTTGCCCTCGGCGATCGCCTGCGTGAACTTAAACAGGGCCATATCGGGCCTGCCCCAAGGGCCGTAGACCGTAAAAAACCGCAGCCCGGTGGTGGGAATGCCGTAGAGGTGGCTGTAGGTGTGGGCCATCAGTTCGTTGGCCTTTTTAGTGGCGGCGTAGAGGCTGATGGGCTGGTCTACGTTTTGGTTGGTGGCAAAGGGCAGGGTGCGGTTGGCCCCATAGACCGAGCTAGAGGAGGCGTATACTAGGTGCTCAACCCCCTGGTGACGGCAGCCTTCGAGCACGTTCATGAACCCCACCAGGTTGCTATCGACGTAGGCGTGGGGGTTTTCGATGGAATAGCGCACGCCAGCCTGGGCCGCCAGGTGGATGACCCGCTGGGGCCGATGGTGGGTAAAGAGCTGCTCAGTGGCAGGGCGATCGCTCAAGTCCACTCGCTCAAACCTAAACCCTGGGTTGGGCCGCAGTTCGTCGAGCCGAGCCAGTTTGAGATTTACATCGTAGTAGGCGTTGAGGTTGTCTACGCCCACCACGGCCTGTCCCTGGTCAAGCAGGGCTTGGCAAACGTGAAAACCAATAAAGCCAGCAGCTCCGGTGACAAGAATGGGCGAGGCGGTATGGCGTTGCATGGCGGGAGTCTCCTGGGGGGAGGGAGTGGGGGAGTGGGCGAGTAGGTGGGGTTAGTCGGAGCTGGTGGGGATGGGTCTGCTGTTGAGGGTCTGAAGGATAGGCCGCACTCCGACGCCGGGGTAATGAAGCACCGTGAGGGTGTTGGGCAGCAGCGGCAGGGGGCAGCCCATCACTCCCCGCAAAAACGATTCGGCGTGGGCTTGGTGGCACACCGCTGCTATTGTAGTCAGCTCGGCGGGGGGAACTTGCTTGAGGGATTTTAGCAGCAATCGCTGCCATTGGTGTAGGAAATCGGTTCTACCCACCGATAGGGCTACGGTTTCAGGATGGTGAGAGAGCAGCGATGGCCTTTCAAAGTCGGTCTTCGACCATCGCTGGCTGGGGTGGTAGCAGGGGTGGTCTTCGACCACGCAGGCGGCAATGGGGTGATCCTTCAGTAACATAGCCAGGGATGCATCGGGGCTAGCCCCGGTTTGGCAGGGCAGCAACACCAAGCGCAGACCTTGCTTGCCGGCTTTGAGCTTGGGCAGTGGTTCGCCAATGGGGGTGGTCAGGTTGAGCAGGTGTAGATAGCCAGCGCCTAGGATCGGGGCGGCAAAATCGATCACCGTCAGGCCGCTGTGGGTCTGCTGCATGTCGTGGTGCTGCATCATCGGCAGCCCCAGGGCCGTATTCACCAGGGCTTGAATGGTGCCGCCATGGCTGACCACCAGCAGCGTCTGGCCCCGGTGCTGGGGCAGGGCGGTCAGCCAAAATTTTCTTGCCCGTCGATAGACATCCCGTATGGGGTAAATCAGGGATTCTGAGTCCTTCTGGGAACTGTTCTCCCCATCCCCCCATCTCCCCATCCCCCCATCTCCCCATCCCATGGCAAACTGCTCCGGCGCAGTCTGCCAGCAGCGATAGGCCTCCGGAAAGCGGGTTTTGACCTCGTCGTAGCGTAGACCTTCCCAGGCGGGCAGGTCGATTTCGCGCAGCACCTCGGTGGTGGTGATGGGCAGTGGGGCGATCGCCTCTAGCTGGGGCAGCAGTTCTTGCACGGTCTGCTGGGCTCGGCCCAGGGGGCTGGCGTAGAGGCGATCAATGGGGCAATGGCGGAGAAACTGACCCACCTGCCGCGAGGCCAGTCGCCCCTTGGCGGTGAGGTCAGAGGTGTCGGAGCTGCCCTGGTAGCAGCCCGCATCGTTGAGGGTGCTGCGCCCGTGACGCAGCAAGATGACGCGTGTCCCCTGGGGGGGAACCGGGGGTAGGGCATAGCCGGGGAGGGTGGAGGTGGGGAGGGTGAGTTGGGCGGTCATGGGTAAGGGAGGATGGGGGGATGGGGGGATGGGGATTAGGTTAGGGCGGGTTCTGGAGTGGCGGCGTTGTTGAGTAGGGATTGCAGATAGGCTTGGGCCTGGGGCGACAGGGGGCGATCGCCCGACCCGGCATTCATCGCCGCCTGCTCAGGAGACTTGGCTCCGGGGATGGGAATGGGCCGAGAGGGATGCTGCATCACAAACTGAAGCGCTGCGGTGACCATCTCTTCGCCGGGCTGTAGGGCTTGCTGAATGGGCTCCATGGCTTTGATCAATTTCTTGAATTTCTTGTGCTTTTCACCGCCGGGGTTCCAGCTTGATCGCACCGAGTCGGCAAATACCGAGTCGCGAAAATATCGCCCCGACAGCAGCCCCTTGGCCAGCGGCCCCCGCGCCAGCACCGCAATGCCGTGCTCCTGGCAGTAGGGCAGCATATCGGCTTCGGCCTTGCGGTTGAGCAGCGAATAGTCAACCTCCACCACCTGGCAGGTGCGGTGAGCGTTAAACCGCTTCAGCACGTCAAACTCGTTGGTAGAAATGCCGTAGGCGCGAATCAGCCCCTGCTGCTTGAGCAGCTCAAAGGCTTCGAGATAAAGGGTGGGATCTTCGATGTCGCCCTCGTGGCAGAGCATTACATCCACCCAGTCGGTCTTGAGTCGATAGAGGCAGGCGTGGGCACAGAGGCGAATGATATCCACCGAGGTTTTGGGTATGGTGTGGCCCTCCCGCCGACCCCAGCTGCCGATTTTGGAGACGATGTAGATTTGGTCGCGCACGTCCTTAAGAGCGTTGCCCAGGCGCTCTTCCGACAGTCCGGGGGGAATGCCGTAGCCCTCGGCGGTGTCGAACAGATTCACCCCCTGATCAAAGGCGGCGTGCAGGGTGGCGGTGGCGGTGGCGTCGTCAATGTCGCCCCACTGGTTGCCAATGCCCCAGGTGCCCAGCCCGGTGGCCGAAACCCGCCAGCCGGTGGTGCCAAAGGTGCGGTATTGCATGGGTGAATTTCTCCGTAACAATTTTGGATTTGTGATTTTGGATTGAAAAAGCTTTTCTACCGAGAGCAACCGAGTTTCTCCTAGAGAAAGCACTGATGTCTCTCGCGGTGGCTGAGAAATCTGGTTGCTGCCCCTGTGTCTAGACCAGCGCCGCCGCTGGGACTGGCTCTCCCTGAACAGCGTCGAGTTTGACCAGATCCACCAACCGGGCGCGCTGGTCAGCGGTGAGAGTGCCACCTCCCGCCCTGGCATTCATTACCGCTTGCTCTGGCGACTTGGCCCCTGGAATGATCACCGGCTGGCTCTCGTGGGAGGTGACGTACTGGAGGGCGGTGCTCACCAGTTCATCACCAGGGGGCAACGCGGTTTTAAGCCGCTCGACTTTGGCCAGGTTGCGGGCCAGCTTCTCGCGGGCAGATTCGCTGGCGTACCACTCCGATCGCACCGGGTCGGTAAACACCGTTTCACTGGAGTATTTGCCCGTCAGCAGCCCCTTGCCCAGCGGCCCACGCGCCACCACGGCAATGCCGTGGGCCTGGCAGTAGGGCAGCATTTTTTTCTCGGGCTTGCGGCTGAGCAGTGAGTAGTCCAGCTCGACCACACCACAGGTGTTGTGGACGTTGAAGCGCTCCAGCACCTCCGGCTGGTCGGTCGAAATGCCGTAGGCCCCGATGGTGCCCTGCGCTTTCAGCAGCTCAAAGGCTTCAAGATAGACGCTGGGGTCTTCGATTTTGCCTTCGTGGCAGAGCAGCACGTCGATGTAGTCGGTGCCCAGGCGATAGAGGGAGGCGTGGACGCAGAGACGCACCATATCCACCGTGGTCATGGGCACGGTCTGGCCCGATCGCCGCCCCCAGCGGCCCACTTTGGTGATGATGTGGACGCGATCGCGCTTGCCCTTCAGCGCCCGGCCCAGGCGCTCTTCCGACAGCCCGCAGGGAATGCCGTAGGACTCTGCTGTGTCAATGAGGTTGACGCCGTGATCCATGGCGGCGTGGACGGTGGCCAAGGCAGTGTCTTCGTCAACTTCGCCCCACTGGTTGCCGATGTTCCAGGTGCCGAGGCCCACGGCAGATACCTTGAGGCCAGTCTTACCAAAGTCGTGATAAAGCATGGGTTTTCCTATTAGATAAAAGTGCTAGTTGTCCTGTAGGGTGGGCACTGCCCACCAACCCACTCAGCGATGTACAGCCAGGCTTCCGGCTTCAGAAACCTGTGACAAATTGGTAGGGGGTGCCAGCGTTATCGGCGGATAATTTTGGCCCATGGCGATCGCCTCCACGTCACAGCCGAGCTGTTTGGCTGCGCGTCGGAGATGGCGATCGCACCACCACCGATTCAGCAGTTTTTCCCAGACAATCAGTATTTTTTCTAGCCGCCTGGCCCGCTGCTGGCCCAGCCAAGCAAACCCTGCCATGCGGGGTTTGATCAGCTCTTCCCACCGTCGCCAGCCCAGCTTTTTGTAGCGCTTCTGGAAATATTTACTGTCGGCCAAATTCCACTTTTCTTGAAAGTGTTGCAGGCTGTAGCGCTCCCAGGCATCGCTCCAGCGCAGCGAGAAGTGGGGCAGGTCAACCCACTGCAGGCGCGGGGCTGGAGGATGGGTGAGAAACGTCACTACCGAAGCCGGTTCCAGATAGAGGCTGCCCCCTGATTTAGCTACAACCATGCCAAAGTCTAGGTATTCTTTGGTGCAGCAAAAGCCCTCATCCAGCGGCCCATGCTGGTGAAAGAAATCTATCTGTACCAGCATGGCGTGGAACTCCACAAAGCCCGTGGGCTGGCGATAGAGCTGGTCTTTGACCTCGCTAACCTGTCGATTTTGGCAGTAGGTCTTTTCGTAGATGTGCCAACCGCCAGGTTCGCTGAACGGAGAGTCATGCTGCAAGAACCGCTCTAGGTCATCAGCTTTCATAAACTCGCCCCCGGCACAGTGGATGGTTTGATGCACGGGCCTGTACTGGCACACCAGAGACCCGACCACGGTGGCGTTAGTCTCTTGGGTGCAATTAACCAATGCCTCCAGCCAGCCGGGAGCAAAAATGACGTCATTATCGACAAACACTACGTAACGACTGGTGACATACTGTAAGCCAAAATTGCGGGCGGCGTTGGGCGATAGGTAGCGATTACTCCGCACAATCCGAAAGCCTTTCTCCTGGGCTTGGGCAGTCAAATATTGCTGCAGCTTGTCTGGAGAATTGTTGTCTACATAAATCAACTGAAAAGGAAAATGGGTTGCCGCATACAGGCTTTCTAGGGATTCCTGGGCGAACTGAAAGCGCTCGCGCGGCACCACAATGATCGTGACCTCAGGCTTAGGTGAAGTCACTGATAAATTTTGATTTTGGGTGTTTTGAAGAGCTGTCATGGGACGTCCTTTCGGATGTGGATTCGTTCAATAGATTTAGAACCGGCGGCAATTTTGCCGTGATGAGATGCGCTAGGGAGCCCCCCTGCCCCCCTTCGTAAGGGGGCAATGGCTGAATCGTTAACTGCGAAAGACTGGGGGGATCCAGCCGACTAAACGACGCATCCTACCTAATGGAAAAACCTTCTAATGACATTCCGCGTAGGGCGCAGCACTGTCGCCCGAATTTGAGAGGGCACTCTGAATTTGATACAGCGCCGCGTAGCGCTGACCCAGGCGCATGAGTTGGGCGTGGGTGCCCTGCTCTAAAATCTGGCCCTGCTCGATGTAGAGAATCTGGTCGGCAGACACCGCCCCGGCCAGGTTGTGGGTGATCAAAAACGTGGTGCAGCCCTGGGTAAGGCGCTCTAGAGCTTCAGAGACCGCCTGCTCGTTTTCGTTGTCGAGGCCCACGGTGGGCTCATCGAGAATAGCGATGCTGGCGCGGCGCACGGCGGCTCGGGCGATCGCAATTCGCTGCCGCTGCCCCCCCGAGAGGGTTGCCCCCCGCTCGCCCATCAGCGTGTCGTAGCCCTCGGGCAGCGCCATGATGAACTCGTGGGCATTAGCTAACTTGGCCGCTGCCTCGATCTCGGCATCGGTGGCCCCCAGCGCCCCGTAGGCGATGTTGTCGCGCACGCTGACGGCAAACAGCACACTGTCTTGCAGCACAATGCTCACCTGGCGACGCAACGACTCAACCTGGTACTCCCGCAGGTCGTGGCCGTCGATCAGGATGTTGCCTTCGACGGGGTCGTAGAGCCGCAGCAGCAGGCTCACCAGGGTAGACTTGCCGCCGCCCGATGGCCCCACCAGGGCGATTCGCTGACCGGGCTGCGCCTCGAAGGACAGCCCGTGGAGAATGGAGTTGCCCGGTTCATAGCTAAAGGCCACATTGCGAAAGCTGACCTGGCCTTTGAATCGGGGTGCGGCGATCGCCCCCCGCACATCGCGAATCTCGGGCACTGTGTCGAGAATGTCGATAATGCGCTCGCCCGAGGCCGTGGCCTTGGCGATCGCCGCCATGTATTTGGCCAGCTGCTTGGTGGGCTTAAAGGAGGTCTTCAGGTAGGTCATAAACACCAGCAGATCCCCCGGCGTGGCTCCCCCAGTCGTCACCAACTGCACCCCCCGCCACAGCACCACGGCGGTAGCCACGGCCACCAAAATCTCCACCGTGCGCTGCAACCCCGCCGAGAGCTGCTGGGTACGGGCCACGTCCTCCAGGCTTTTGGTGTTGTCGGTGGCGAACATGGTTTCTAACATGCCTTCCAGCGACAGCGCCTGCACCACCTTGATGGCGTTGATCGCCTCAGAAGCGGTGGCGGCCATCGCCCCCTCGCGCTTGCGCTGCTGCCGCGCCACCTGGTGAATTTGCTTGGTTAATTTCGTCGCCGCCAAAATGAACAGCGGAAACACCAGCAGCCCAATAAAAGCCAGCTGGGCATTCATCCAAAACATCACCCCCACCATGCTGACCAGGGTCAGCGTATTCACCACCAGGGGCACGGCGGCGGTAATCGTCACCTCCCGCAGGCGGTCGATGTCGTTGATGATGCGGGTGATCAGATCGCCGTTGCGGGCCTTGCTGTGAAACGACAGCGACAGCCGCTGCAGGTGGCCGTAGAGCTTGGCTCGAATCTGGGCGATGATGCGGCTCGATGCGATGGAGAGGCTGACCAAGCTCATGTACGAAGCCCCAGCCTTGAGCGCCGTCGCCAGCACAATGCAGATGGTCAAAACCGTCAGCAGCACCAGCTCTGGCAGGTCATTGAGAAAGGGAATGGGCAGCGGCAGAGCGGTGGCATCGGGCACAATGATGTAGTCGAAGATCAGCTTCAGCGGCCAGGGTTCTAGCAGCTGAGCCAAAATTTCGCCCAGCAGCCCCACCCAGGCCAGAGTCAGTAAAAATTTCTCCTTGCGGACCTCTGGCCAAAACCGGGTCAAAATGCGACGCCAGCCGACAATGGCCGCTTTGGCCGTCTTTGGTCGTTTGCGTTTGATCAGCGCTGAACTCATGGGGGGAAATCCTCAACGGGAATCTGGGTCTACGGGGGGAAAGGGTCTGCGGTCTGCGGTTTGCGGTCTACGGTTTGCGGTTCGAGCCGTGCACCGTACACCGTGAACCGTTTAACCGTGCACCCCTGCTCCTAACTCCCCACCGCCGCCAGTTGAGAACGCGACAGCACCATCTGATAGACCTTCTGCCAGTTTTGCTGTTCCACACCAGGGGCGAGATCGCGCAGCACCCTTTGCCGCGCCGCCAGACCCAGCCGCTGCCGCAGATCGGGCTGGTCAATCAGGCGGCCCAGGGCCGCCGCCAGGGCTTCACCGGAGGCCGGAGGCACCACCAGGGCATCTGCTTCGTGGGTGAGAATTTCGCCGATCGCATCCACCGGAGTACCCACAATGGCTCGAGCCGCCAGCATCGCCTCCAGCAGGGTATTGGGGCAGCCGTCATGGATGGAGGGGATGGCGAAAATGTCCATATGGGGCAGGTAGGCCAGAGCCTCAACCCGGCTGACCTTGCCGGTGATCACTAGGCGATCGCCCAGGCCGCTGGCAGTTAGCTCCTGCTCCCAGTAGGTTCGCTCCTTGTCCACAACGTCGCCCACCAGCAGCAGGGTAATGTCAGCCTGGGCTTTGAGAATTTTGCATGCGTCTAGCAGGTATTCCAGTCCCTTCTTATCCCGGAAGTTGCCCGACGAGCCAATCACCGTACCCTGCAACTGCTCCACCAGGGCTGGCTGGGGCAGTGTCTCAAAGTCGATAGGGGCAATGGAGTTCCAAAACGCGGAGGATTTTGTGCTGATGGAGGGCACCAGCACCCTGGCCCGGTGCATCAGGTCTTGGCTGACAAAGGTGACCCAGTCGGAGTTGGCCAGCGTCCAGCTAATCTGGCTGAGCTGCTGGGGGCTAAACAGGTGCTTTTGCAGGTCGGCCCCGCGAATGCTGTTGATTACAGGCAGGTCTTTCTCCTGGGCTAGCAGCGTGGTCAAAAAGCCCATTTCGTTGATGAAAAAGGCGTGGAGCAGGTCAAAGCGGTACTGGGCGTGGAGAGCGGCGAGCTGGTCGTAGAGGTCGCAGAGGTAGTCTTGCTCTTTGGCCATGGGCGATCGCACCGCTGCTTTTAGCCGATGCACCGTCACTCCATCCACCATGGTGGTTTGACAGTGCGATCGCCGAAAAATGCCCGCCTCAGCGTCAGCCTTTTCATCGCGAAACACCGCGCGAAACACAGCAACGTGTACCTCAAAACCCAGTCCGATCAACATCTGAGAAATGCGGTGTACCGACTCCCCCACCCCACCCACATCGGGGGGGAATTCCAGCGTGGTCATGCAAATGCGTAGCGTCATTGGTTCATCCTCAACTGTGAAAACTTTTTTGCGCAGATCCCAGGGTTCTCTTAGGGCATAGACCAAGATCGGTGGCATTGACCTAAAAACCCTGGGATCTGATTCATTTAGGCCGCAATTTTGTCATCGACCGCCGCCGCCGTGGTGGGGCCACTGGGCTCGGTGGCCAAAGCTGGCTGCTTTGCCAACACCTGGGCCTTGTGCTTGAGGTGGCGCTGATAAAAGAAATTATTTAGCCGCTGCTCAGCCGCGTTTAACACCTGCTCTAACCAGGCATTGCCCCGGCCTAGGGTCAGCCGCTGCACCAGGGGTTGCACCAGCAGTTCGCGCCTGCGGTTGCCAATACCGGCGTAGCGCTTTCTAAAGTAGGAGTCTTCAGCCAGGTTCCACTTCTGGCGCAGGTGGTCGAGGCTGGCCCTGTCCCAAGCATTACTCCAGCGCACCATAAAGTAGGGCAGGTCGTACCACCTGAAGTCGGGCAGACGGGTTGCCCCCAGCAGCTCAACCAGCCCTGTTTTATTTTTGGCAATGCCCACGGTGTCGGTCGTAACCATCGCCTCGCGATCGCAGTAAATCTTGCCCCCGGCTTCGGTCACCGACAGGCAAAAGTCAATGTGCTCTCGGGTGGCCAGCATGCCCTCGTCCAGCAGGCCAATTTTGGCAAACAGGTCAGTGCGGGCCATGACGCAGTGAAACTCCACAAAGCCGCACTGCACTCGGTGCATTTGGTCTTGCACCTGGGCGATCGCCTGCCCCGTCAGGTAGGTGTCCTGCCGCAGCCGCCGCTTGACGCGACCATCGGGTTTGACATCGTTGAGAATGTAGGTGGCCCCCCCCGCGTTGTGAATGATCCCGTGCTCGGGCTTGCCCAGGCAGGTCAGCGGGCCAACCACCTCGGCCCCGGTCTCTTCGGCGCACTTGACCAACTGCGTCAGCCAGCCGGGTTCGACCACCACGTCGTTTTCGAGAAAAACCACATACTGTGCCTGAGAGGCTTTCAACACCTGACGCAGGCCCACATTTCTCGCCTGGTTGGGCGAGATGTAGTAGTCAGTGCGAATAATTTGGAACCCCTTTTCCTGGGCCTGGGCCTTTAGATAGGCCTGGATTACGGGCGGCGTGCAGACATCCACATACACCAGATCAAAGGGATAGCGGGTATTGCGGTAGACGCTTTCTAGGGATGCCTGGGTGTGGCTAAACCGCTCCCTGGGGCCAACTACAATTGTGACCTTTGGCATCGTTTTAGAATTTACATTCGAGTCAAATATCATCGCTTTATCTCCATTTGAGCTATCAAAAGACTTACCCGTAGGGTGGGCACCGCCCACCACCCAACCGTGGATTGAAAGACCAGTTCATCAGGGGTATTAGCGCTGCAATGCTCCTACCGCAGGCAGGCCATCTGGGGAATGAACTGAAGATGAAAAACGTTCCTCTGGCGTCGTAAATTTCTTCGCAGCCGCAGCTAATTCTGCCTCGCCACCGAGAAACTGCTGCAATTTCAGCGCCACCATCTGAGCACCGTTTAGATTAAATGTGTGAGCTTGGTAGGACTTTTTCAGCGCGTTTGAAATGTGCTGAGCCAGTGGCTCAGCCGCTAAGTCGGCCTCGGTAAGCACGGTCAAAATGCCGAGGCTTTCGAGCTTGCGGGCGCGTAGGGTTTGCTCCCCCGACTGATCCTCTGAAGGCGAGGGATAGATCAGCGATCGCACCCCCGTCTTCAGCACATTCATCGTCGTGTTGTAGCCCCCTAGGCTAATCGACAGATCGGCCTGTTTCAGGTAGTCCATCAGTCGGGACGTAAAGCGACGAATGACTAAATTTGGGCTATGCGCCGCCAGTTCCTGAAGCATTAACAGATCGGCCTCGGGCAGGTAGGGGCCAGCGAAGGCGTAGATTTTGTGGGGGATTTTTTGCCCTAGGGCGGGGGCCAGGGCGGCGATCGCCTTCAGCAGCCCATACCCATGCCGCCCGCCACCCACACTCACCACAATGCTCGGCCCTGGCTGGCCCAAATAATGGCGATCCTCATCGCTTAGCTCCCCAGAGGCAGGTTCGGACTGAGTCACATAGCCCGTATAAAACACCTCAGGATTCAGCTCGTCTAGGCTTGAAAAATTTTCCTCTAGCCGCTGTAACTGGACGTCTGAATGGTACAAAATCAGGTCGTAGTAGCGGTTGATCCATTTGCAGGTGCGGGCCTGTTTTTTGGCTCGCACGCTGTCGGTCATGGCCTGGGTCATAATGATGTCGCGCAGGCAGCACACCACCTTTGTCGGGTAGCCAGAGGCCTCAATGTGTTTCAGCAATGGAATCAGCTCAAACCGCAACGTGTGCTTGCTAAACGGAAATCCCTCGGTAATTAGGCAGTCGGGGCGAATGCTCTCAAAGGCGGCCAACAGCAGCGCCTGACGCTGTTCCTGCACCTTCTCCAACGCTTGCGAATCGTCCACCACTTTCAGCACTGGCCCTTCCATATACAGCCCCGGCAGACGCACTTCGCTGACCCCAGTGGGCAGCTGAAACCCCGGCACCGCCTGCCCACCGTGGACGAAATAAACCTCAAACTGCTGGGCCAAACAGCGCACAATTTCGGTACTGCGCACCAGGTGGCCAATACCTGCCAGGTGCTGGCTATAGAACATGATTTTTTTCATCGAGTCCTCTTGGTAACGTCGCCGGAGATCTCTCGGTCGTGGAAATTTCACTGGATCAGATGCTTTAGAAGATCCCCCCTGCCCCCCTTAAAAAGGGGGGTAATGGATGAGTTTTTGATTGCGAGAATCTGGGGGGATCGGGTCTCATCCAGAGCACAACTCACGCGACGGGCGTGCCAACGCTTTCGTAGGCCAAATCCCTTAAATAACCAGCGGTCTTCTCCACTCCGCCAAAATCGAACGATCGCCCCCCAGGCCCCTGCTGCAAACAGGTCATCACCCCCTGGGCCAGTTGCTCGGGGCGCAAATCGTCGGGGCGAATCACCCGCACTATGCCCAACTCCTCCAGCCGCTTAGCCCGCAGGGTTTGCTCTTGGTCGTCGTTGCCGGTGAAGGGCAGCACCATGGCCCGCACGCCGCTGGTCAGCACATTCATGGTGGTGTTGTAGCCCGCCATGCTGATCGACAGATCGGCCTGGTGCATGTAGGCCAGCAGGTTGGGCGTGTAGCGCTGGAGCAGCACATTGGGGCGCTGGGCCGCGCTGGCCTCTAGCTCGGCAAACACCTCGGGCGGGCAAAACGGCCCGGTGAAGACCAGCATCTGGTGGGGCAGATGCGCCAGATAATGCGCCGCCTCGACCACGCTAAACAGCAGCTCGTGGCCAAAGCGCCCGCCGCCCACGCTGGTCAAAATTAGAGGCCGGTCTGGGTCAACCAGCGGGGTCTCGCCACCGACCGCCGTCTCTTGCACCACGTAGCCGGTGTAGGCCACCGGGCATTGCAGGTCTCGCACCCGCGAAAAGCTCAGCTCCAGCGGCTGAAAGCTGGGGTCGCCGTGGATCAGCAGCAGGTCAAAATACTGGTTCATCAGGCGGCAGATTTTGGCTTCGTGGCGGGCCTGGTCTTGCTTGGTGACTACAATATCGCGCAGGCTGCACACCACCTTTGCGCCGCTAGCTTTAACCTTTTCAATACAGGGAATTAGCTCAGTCGAAAACCGCCGCCGCCCAAAGGGAAACAGCTCAATCACCAGCAGATCAGGCTGAAAGCGATCAACTAAATCCAGCAACATGGATGTGCGGGTGACGAAGACAGCTTCTAAATCTTGGTCAGGGTCGATCGCCCGCAGGGCTTGAAATTCAGTATCGGTGGCGATCGCTGGTAAATTCACCACCTGCACTTCCGCCGGAATGGGGAAATCTTCCACTACCCGCCCGCCATTAACGAAGCAAATCTCAAAGTCGGCCAGCAGTCCGCGCACAATTTCCATACTGCGAATCAGGTGGCCAATGCCCAAAATGTGTTGGCAATAAAACAGCAGCTTTTGCTTTTTCATCAGACGGCGACCTCAACGTTAGGAAACGAACGGGAGCGAATCGGTAGCTCAAAACAGCTGGGCTCAGGGCGCAGCAGCCCCAGCAGCAGGTTGGTAATGCGGGGCAGAGCGTCCATGTCGAGCTGAGTCGAGGGCGGTCGGGTAGTGGCGGCGAGCTGAGACAGCAGCGCCTGCCTCAACCCCTCGGGGGTCAGCTGGCCGGGGTGAATTGCTTGAAACAGGCCCATCTCAGCCATGCGTTCTGCCCGTATCCACTGCTCCTGCACGGGTTCGGTGCGGGGCACCACGATCGCCCGCTTGCCCAGCGACAAAATTTCGCACACGGTGTTGTAGCCTCCCATCGACACCACCGCATCGGCGGCCACCATATAGCTGGCCAGGTCGTCGGTGTAGTCGAGCCAGTGGGTGTGCGGATTGGCCTCTATCTGCGCCATCAGGGCGGGCTTTTTGTCGGCGGGCAGCTCTGGGCCGCCAATTACAAGGCTAGTGGGCTTGGCGTCGGGGGGCAGCAGAGCTAGGGTTTGCAGATAGGTGGTCAGCAGGTGGTCGCCGTCGCCGCCGCCGCCGGGGGTGACCAGCACCAGCGGGTCAGTGGCGCTCAGCCCCAGAGTCTGGCGCACCTCTAAGGCACTGCGCTGGCCGCAGCCCCGGCGCACGTAGCCGGTAAAGCGAGTCTTGGCCCGCAGCGCGGGCGGAAACTGGTAGGCCGTCGGCGCATCAAAGATGTCGGGACTGCCGACGACCCATACCTGGTCGTAGTGGGTTTCGGCGGTGGTGTAGTAGTTGTGGTGTTGCCACTGGGCTACGGTAGCCTCTGGGCTGTCGAGAATGTCGCGCAGCAGCAGGATTTTGCGGGTGTCAGGGCGGTAGCGCTGGAGGTCGTCTAGGGTGGCCTGGAGTTCGCTTTTCAAGCCGTCGGGTTTCTTATCGACTAGCACCGCATCGGGCTGGAAGTGGGCAGCCACGGTGCGGATTAGCTGCGATCGCAGCTGCACCGTCTCTGCCACCTCAGTATTCAAAAACCGCACGCCCAAGTTGCCTACTTCATCGCGCCCTAGGCAGGGCAGCTTGACGTAGTCGAGTCCGGCAGGCAGCCGCAGCTGGTGCAGTGCCGGAGAGCCCGACACCACCAAAATCGACAGACCCGGCAGCGCCTTCAGCAGATAGTCACAAATCGCCACCATGCGGCGAATGTTGCCCAGCCCAAAGGCATCGTGGGAATAGACCAATACACGCATGATGGAGTTCTCCAGATAAGGAATGCCGTCAATGGTGTGCGTTCCATTAACACCACTCTCTCTGGTTTTTGTAAGGCCTGCATGAAGCGTTTATGAGAACCACTTAATGAGGAATCATGGGATTCACATGAGAGCCTTCTTAACTGACCAAAGTTGCCCTGGTAGCCATGGGCCAATTGCGTACGTGTCCACAGTCTGATCTTCTCGACTAAAAATTTAGGATAAACCACAATAGATACGTGCTTGTCCTAGATAGGGCTGCCACACCTGACACTTTTAATCTTGAATTACGCCATTACAGATTATCAATCAGTCGGCCGACTGATTCGGCCGATCGTAATCACTAGACTTTGTCGGTTACAAGAGGCCACGCTATAGGTAGAACCTGTCAAGATAATTATCCTAGCTTTGGCACCACCTGTAGCGTGACCAATATTATTTCCAATTAAGTCCATTCTGCAAACTGGAATTAAGTCCATTCTGCAAACTGGCCTAACTAAGCCAGCGATAGATTTATTTGTAGCCATAAAATCTGCTCATAAAATTAGGTTGTTGCTTCATTCTCTCCTAACAGAAATAAGGTCTTGAAAAGTCCTGTTTTTATGTCCACCGTATACCCGTCTATACCCCTCAAAGGCGCCTGGCAGCGCCTGCTAGGCGAAACGCGCACCCGCATTTTGCTGCTCTACGCTCTTACTATGCTGGCGGCGGTGGGGGTAGCCGTGCCGATCTTTCGCGCCCTGCTATTTTTGCAGGTAGACCAGCGGGTACAGGCCGATCTTGAAGAAGAGCTAGACAAATTTGAGGACACCTACCAAGCCTGGGATGCCGTTACCCCTGAGAGCGATGTAGAGTTAGAAGCCTTTGTCGAAACTTTTCTCTCAGAGACAATTCCCCAAGATGACAACTACCACCTGGTCTTCTTAAACGGCAAGTTTTTTCGCGCTAACCCTGGTGCGCTACCAGAGGTGATTCGTCCAGCGTCTGAGCTAGGGCAGCAGTGGGCAACGCTGACTGACACCACCGATGGTAAAGTCACCGTTGCCAACCCCAAGGTCGGCAGCGTGCTCTATAAAACCTATGTGCTTGAAACCAACGATATTCCCCGAGGGGTCTTTGTCGCGGCCCACCTCTCTGCCGGAGAGCGGACTGAAGCCTTGGCCAGCGTCTACGTGTTTACCAAGGTGGCCATCGGGGTGGTGCTGCTCTCGTTTTTGCTGGCCTGGTTGGCTAGCCAGCAGTTGCTCAAGCCAGTGCAGCAGCTGGCGGTTACGGCTCGCTCCATCAACGAAGCCGATCTGTCGCGCCGCCTAGAGGTGGCCGGTTCGGGGGAACTGTCGGAGCTGGCCGCCACCTTCAACGCCATGATGAACCGGGTACAGAGCGCCTTTGAGAGCCAGCGCAACTTTATCAACGACGCGGGCCACGAGCTGTTTACCCCCCTCACCATTATTCAGGGTCATCTCGAAGTCATGGGCGACGACCCAGCCGATCGGGCCGCTACCCTCTCGCTGGTGATGGATGAAATTGAGCGCATGAGCCGCTTTACCAACGACCTGCTGCTGCTGGCCCAGGCCGACCAGCCCAACTTTTTGCAGCTCGAAACCATCCCGGTCGCGGCCTTTACCGAAGAAATTTTCGCCAAGGTGTCGGTGCTGGCCGATCGCCAGTGGCGCTTGGGCAGCCTGGGGCGGGGGGTGCTGGTGGGCGATCGCCAGCGCCTAACCGGGGCCCTGGTCAACCTGGCTAAAAACGCGGCCCAGCACACCCAGCCCGCCGACACCATCGAGCTGGGGTCGGCCACCCTGGGCAGCCAGGTGCGGTTTTGGGTGCGCGACACGGGGGAGGGCATTGCCCTCGCCGACCAAACCCGCATTTTTGATCGTTTTGCCCGCGCCGCCAACACCTACCGTCAGTCCGAGGGGGCGGGGCTAGGGCTGGCCATTGTCAAAACCATTGCCGACAGCCACTCTGGCAGCATTGAGCTAGTCAGCCAGCCGGGGGTAGGCTCCACCTTCACCCTGGTAATTCCCCTAGATCTTCCCCAACAGGAGCGGGCCGCATGACCCACATTCTCATTGTCGAAGACGAGTCGCGCATCACCACCTTCTTAGAAAAGGGGCTACAGGCCAGCGGCTACACCACCACCCCGGCCAGCAGCGGGGCCGATGCGACGGCGATCGCCCTCGACGGCAATGTCGATCTGCTGCTGCTCGACCTAGGCTTGCCGGGGCAAAACGGCCTGGATGTGCTCAAAGATCTGCGCGGCCAGGGCTTTCAGGCTCCAGTGATCATTCTCACCGCCCGCAGCGGCATTGACGACAAGGTGGCGGGCTTTGAGCTCGGAGCCGACGACTACCTGACAAAACCCTTTCGCTTTGAAGAGTTGCTGGCCCGCATTCGCGCCCGCCTGCGCAACCCCAGTACTCCCGCCGACCACAGCCCTACGGTGCTAACCCAGGGCGATATTGCCCTAGATCTGCGCACCCGGCGGCTGCGGCTGGGCGGGCAGCCTGTTGACCTGTCGGCCCGCGAGTTTACCCTGCTCGAAACCTTTATGCGCAATGCCGATCAGGTGCTCAGCCGCCAGCACCTGCTCGATCTGGTCTGGGGCTACGACTACGAGCCGGGGTCAAACGTGGTGGACGTGTACGTCGGCTACCTGCGCAAAAAGCTGGGTAGCCACGCCATTGAGACCGTGCGCGGCATGGGCTATCGCTTCACCCGATAGGCCCCGTAAAATCCCCGACCGAGAGGGGTAAGGGTGGGTCAGAATCTAAGAAAAATTTCATCTCTGGCTTAGACGCCCCTTATAGTTTTGGTGTTCTATGGGGGTGTAGCTGTGGGGAGAGCCCAGCACCAACCTGGGAATCGTGCATGTATCACGTTTTGATTGTCGAAGATGAGGCCAAGATTGCCGCATTTATGCAAAAAGGGCTGCACAACGCTGGCTATAACACCGCTGTGGTCAGCAACGGTAACGCTGCCCTAGAGGCAGCCTTGAGCCGTGAGTTTAATCTAGTGCTGCTTGATCTGGGGCTGCCGGGCATGAGCGGTCAGCAGGTGTTGCAGGAACTGCGATCGCAGCACATCACCTGCCCCGTGCTAGTGGTCACCGCCCGCCTGACTCACTCTCCAGAGGCCCAGGCCGTGCAACCCCTCGCCAACGGCTGGCTCAACAAACCCTTTAAGATGAAAGACCTGCTCCAGCACATGGAGCAACTGCTGCCTCAAGCCAACGGCGGTTTAACCAATCAGCCCAGTTAAACCGGCTCTAGCTGGTATCTCAGACCGAGCTATTGAGACTGAATCGGCTGGGGAAAGACGCTGGCTAACACCGAGAGCTTGACCTGCGGTTGGGCCTGTAGCAATAACAACAGTGAGGTGGATGCGAAGGGTGGTTTGCTAAACTGTGGGGAACATATTGGTTGAGGGGAGCTGCACTAAGGCTCCCTATTTTTTGCCCCTCTATTCTCCTAAAACTTTGTACCGTATGGCGTTGAGTCCTCTTGTCACCCGTTAAGGTGCAACTCTTTTGTGGCAAGGGTTCCACAACACTGACCGCCTTGGCGAACTCGAACATGCCAATATGCCCGGCATTTTTCTCTGGTTGGACTTGCAGAGTTCTCGCCCGCCCACCGTCCCCAAACGTTTCAGCCTTGGCGCCAAGGCTAGGGGCTGTCATCCATTAGCCTCTGACATCCCAGAAATCAACAGTCACAGCCCCTAGCCTAGTTTTTGGGTCGGGCGTGGCAACGCTCATAGCATCAGGCGTTTGGTTGGAAGTGATGACACGCCCTAAAAGGCGACAAGAAACGCCTGGATCTCTCCATGTCCCACACGCGTCTAGCGAGAAGGATAGCGTGCTATTCGTCAAATACCTAACCTGAGTTCGGGATAAGCTCAAACCCTCAATGTGCCGTGCGCGGTGCGCACGGCACATTGAGGGTTTTGGGGCACCGCGCGTCGCGCGGTGCCCCAAAACCCCCTTAACCCGAACTGACGTTACCTATGGCGTTAGCGGTAGAATCTACGCCCCAGATTTATCTAGCAGGTAAAAGATTTGAAGTTTCGGCAAAGGAACCGAGAATTTACGCAGAACTCATCTAAAGGTCTGCTAGAAATAACAGCAACCACCTGTATGTAGGCAGCCCCTTGAATTATGTCCAGGGTCAGGGAACTTTAATGGACTTCGCATTATGAACTTCAACGCACTCATTGCGCGATTAGTCGCAACGTTTCAAAAGCCCATGGTGCAGGGCACGCTTTGGATGATGATGGCGCGGGTGTTCAGAATTGGGATTCAGGCCGGGTACTTTGTGCTAGTTGCCAGAGCCCTCGGGGTGGAGCAGTATGGTGCGTTTGTTGGAGTGACGGCTCTGGTGGGTCTGCTCAATCCATTCTGCGGCTTGGGGTCTGAGCATATCTTGATCAAAAACGTCTCCAGAAATCACGCGGTCTTTCCTCAATATTTTGGCAATGCCATGTTTATGGCATTGACCACCAGCGTGTTGCTAACGGGGTTAATCTTTGCTGTCTCTCAACTAATCTTGCCGAGTTCGGTTGCGCCTCTGGTGGTTCTGCTCATTAGCATTTCTGACCTCTTCTTTTTGCGCATGCTCGACATGATCTCCAAAGGCTTTTTAGCAGTGGATCTAGTCGGGCGAACTGCCCAGATTCAGATTATGCTAAGCCTGAAAAACTTGCTGGCAGCGCTGACCTTGGTTGTCTTCTTTCCCCAGGCAACAGTGCTGAACTGGGCCATCCTGTATTGTGTGAGCACCATGCTGGCGGCTGTGGTTGCTTTTATTTTAATTTGTCGCATTGTGGCTGGGCCCAAGCTGGCTCTGGCGCGATTACCTGGCGAAACGGTAGAAGGCGTTTACTTCTCGATTAGCATGCTGGCGCAGAGTGTGAATCACAACGTCGATAAAACAATGCTCACCCGCCTAGGAACGCTACAGGCAACTGGGGTATATGCAGCAGCCTATCGTCTAGTAGATGTAGCGTTTACTCCGGTGCTGTCGCTGATGAGCGCGGCCTATGCCAAGTTCTTCAAGCAGGGTGAACGCGGCATTACAGGAAGTGTGGCACTGGCACGGCGCTTGGTGCCGATTGCAGCGCTCTATGGGCTGGCCGCTGCCGTCGCTTTGCTCATTGGTGCGCCGTTGGTACCCTTTATTTTAGGCAGCGATTATGCCGAGTCGGTTGGGGCCTTGCGATGGTTGGCACCTTTGCTAGTCTTGCAATCGGTTCAGTTTTTTGCAGCCGATACGCTCACTGGGGCAGGGTTCCAGGGTTTCCGCAGCGGGTTGCAGGTAGTTGCTGCGTCGTTCAACTTTTTGCTCAACCTGTGGTTGATTCCAGCGTTTTCTTGGCAGGGTGCGGCTTGGTCGAGCTTGGCCTCGGATGGGTTGCTCACGGTGAGTCTGATGGTTTTGGTCTACACGCTGTATAAGCGGCAAACGAGCGAACAAGCAGGCTAAGCTGGGCTCAATCAAATCCATCTTGTCTCGAATAACTTGAGTTCGAGATAGGCTCAACCCCTTTCAACCTCTTTCAAATCTCAGCTAAACGTCAGTTCGGCAAATTCTAAAACCGTGTTGCTCGCCTCGTAAGCAGCATGGTTTATATCAAGTCTCTAAATCAGAACGACGGATTGTTTGACGGAGGGGGGTTGGGAACTACGTTCCCCACAAGGGGGCTTTGCCCCCTTACCCCCCATTTGTAGCCCAAATTTTCGGAATTGATATTAGTGTTGTTCCAGCCTTACGGCGCAGGGCCGAAACAGCGCATTAACTCCGCCGGAGCCCCTTAGTGATCCGACCTTTTGTTTCTTTGCGCCTTTCTGCTCCCTGGCGTTGGAGACTCACGTTGGTCTGCGGTTATTGGAGGCATTGTTGAAGTACCTCAGAGGTGCGTTTTCCTGTGGTGGCCCAGCTAAACTGGCTGGCTCTTGCTAACCCTGCTGACCGCAGGTGCGATCGCACGCTGCTATCTAACGCCACGTGCTGCATCGCATCCATCAGCGCTCTGATATCGGTAGGCGACACCAGCAGTGCCGCATCCCCCGCCACCTCTGGTAGGGCTGCTGCGGTAGAGGTGATCACGGGAGTTCCACAGGCCATTGCTTCTAGCACGGGCAGGCCAAACCCTTCCCACAAACTAGGAAAGACTAGGGCGATCGCCCCTCCCAAAATCTGCGGCAGTTCGGCGTAGGGCACATAGTCTAAACAACGCACTTGGCCCCCCACCCCCAACTCTTGCGCGAGGGTAAGCAGCAGCGGCGTATAGCGAGCATCAGTTGGCCCCACAAGCCATAGCTCTAATTCTTGCGCTTGGGGCAGGGCCGCAAACGCCCGCACCAGTCGCTCTAGGTTTTTGTGCGGGTCATGCCGCCCTAAGTAAACAAAATAGTTCTGCGTTGACCCCCGTTGAGGCTGAAAGTGCTGCGCATCGTACGCCAGGTGAATGGGCGTGATGCGATGAGTTGGGATGGCAAAGCGATCGCTCACTTCCCGCGCGGTGGCTTCAGAGTTGCAGAGGATATGCGCCGCTTGCCGTAGCACCTGTGGCACATAGGCCCGAAAGTATAGCGTGAGGGGCGATCGCCACTGAGGAAACCGTAGGGGAATCAGATCATGCACCATCACAACTGAGCGGCATCCCACCCCCAGCGGTGCTTCGGGCACCGGAGAAAAGAACAGCCGTCCGTGCCATTGGGCCATCAGGCGCGGCACGCTGCGCTGCGTCCACAGCAGCCGTCGCAGATGCCCCACTTTGCCATCATCGGGGCTGAGGTTTGACGGCACCACTGCCCACTGCCGCTCTCTCAGCCTTGGGTCAGTGCTCACCCGATCGCGCCAGTGAGACGGGGACAACAGTGCCAGCGAATCGCTAGTTAAATGCAGCGCTATCTGACTGGCATAGATGGCAATACCCGTCTGCCGCTGCCCCACCATAGATAAATTCATTAATACTGGGGAATTGGATGCAGAGGTCATAGGGCAAGCATGATGAAATCAGAGTTAGACGTTGCTGGGGGATTGGTAGGGCCTCTAATTCCTCGCGTTAGAGTCTGCTCGGGTAGATTCATCGCGCCAGCAGGCTATTAAGCAGCGGCGATCGCCCCGATTTTCACCCACCCAACAGCGATCCAGGCAGCGTTTGTCTGCACAGGTCGAGCAATGACTTGCATCGGGAGCAGGAGAGCTTTGAGGATATAACGATTCACATTGTTCTGAATCATCACTAGATTTAAAACAATGTGAATCCTTGATAGTTGACACCATGATTTTTTGAACCGTTGAGCTGAAATTTTCAGGAGTAGAGCATGTTTGCTTATTTCATCCGATCATCAAACTTGATGAATTGAGCATGTGCTTCATTCGGGCAACACCTAGCAAACCTTCTAAACTGCAGCCGTTATCAAATATCAAACGACTGTAATCTGCTTGTTCTGAACAGGAGGCAGATGAGTTATGTAACTAGAGTGTAAATGAAAGCTCTTTAAGCAGCTTCATTCTGGCGTGTCACTCGAACGGGTGATTGTTTTATGCGCGATGCTTCCTCAATAGCCCTCCTTTAGGGCTAGCCCCTAATCAATGCGCTAGGGTACAGAAGCCTGCTCGATGGGCTGGATGCGTTTACAGGTCTCCTAGTGCGGTTGATTGAGGTAGGCAGAAATCACGACTGGGCTTCGCGACAACGGCGGCATCCCGAGTCTACAGCTTCTGTCGTTTTATATCTAAATTCAGATAGCCTAGTTCAGATAGCCCAACGTGGGTGTCAAGTGGGTGTCAAACTGCTTAAACCTTCAATTCATAGAATCAGCAAGCAGACTCCCCAAGCAGAATCCCCAATTCGTAGACTTGGGATAGCCAATGAGGGCCAAACGATTGACCACAGAAAAATCCACAAAACCGTCCGCCTCGTCTCAGTTAGATGGGCTGTTTGAGCGTATTGAAGCACTCGTGTTGTGCCATTCACCCAGCGGCGCAGAAGCAGAGATTAATGAATACTTGCAGGAATGCTTTGCCGCATTAAACCTGAACTGCTGGGTGGATGATGCTGATAACGTAATTGTGAAAATTCCGGGTAAAGATAATACTCGGGCGATCGCCATTACTGCCCATAAAGATGAGATTGGCGGCATCGTTAAATCGATTGAACCCGATGGCTGCGTGCAGGTGCGCAAGCTGGGAGGCGCATTCCCCTGGGTGTATGGCGAGGGCGTGATGGATTTGCTGGGCGATCGCACCACCATCAGCGGCATTCTCAGTTTTGGGTCGCGCCATGTCTCTCACGAGTCGCCTCAAAAAGTGCAGCAAGAAAACGTAGCTGTCCGTTGGGAAGATGCCTGGATCGAGACGAAACTGACCGATCGTGAACTAGACGAGGCGGGCATTCGTCCCGGCACCCGCGTGGTGATTGGCAAGCACCGGAAGCGGCCCTTTCGCATGGGCGACTACATCGCCAGCTATACCCTAGACAACAAAGCCTCGGTCGCAATTCTGCTGGAACTAGCCGCAGGGCTGACTCAGCCTGCGGTAGATACCTATTTGGTTGCATCTGCAAAGGAAGAAGTTGGGGCGATCGGGGCGCTGTTCTTTACGGCCCGCACCAAACTCGCGGCCCTGATCGCGCTTGAAATTTGCCCTCTTTCCCTTGAATATCCAATTCACGATGGCGACGCCCCCGTGCTGCTGGCACAAGATGCCTACGGTCTGTATGACGAAGGGCTTAATCAGACACTCCGCGACGCCGCTGCCGCCATTCCGGTGCCGCTGCAACTGGCGACCATCAGCGGCTTTGGCAGTGATGCCTCGATCGCCATGAAAATGGGACATGTGGGTCGCGCCGCATGCCTCAGCTTCCCGACTCAAAACACCCACGGGTATGAGATTGCCCATTTGGGGGCGATCGCCCACTGTGCAACGATCCTAAAAGCCTATTGCCGGGGAAGCGACTAGGACGGTTGCTCTACCGCAAGTCTTTGATTTTCCCGAGGCTATAGATCTTGAGATCTTGGTTTCCCTTGGGGTGTCTTTAACCTGCTAGCTCCCGCCTTCGTGCTTCATGTAACAACCTATGAATCCCGTTCGGATGGGGGGCTGAATTCCCTACAATGAGCCTAGGCCCTATAGCAATTGGTAACTATGACTACCACCGTCGCTGATGTGATGACCCATGCCCCGATTGTGGTGACGCCTGACACGCCGCTGAGTGATGTGATTCGTCTTTTAGCAGAAAAGCGCATCAGCGGCTTGCCCGTGGTGGATGACCATCAGAGTTTGGTGGGTGTGATTTCGGAAGGGGATTTGATGTGGCAAGAATCGGGGGTGACGCCGCCCGCCTACATCATGCTGCTCGACAGCGTTATCTATCTAGAAAACCCAAATCAGCATGAACGAGAGCTGCATAAGGCCCTGGGGCAAACGGTTGGGGAGGTTATGACAAAGGCCAAACGCAAAGGAGATTTGGTGACGATTACCCCTAACCGCCCTCTGCGAGAGGCCGCTACCCTGATGCATGAGCGAGGGGTGCATCGAGTGCTCGTGGTGAATGACGCCACTCAATTGGTGGGGATTGTGACTCGGGGCGATATTATTCGCCATATGGCAGCCATGCAGAGCTAGCCCCGTAGCCGATGCCACAGGATGGGAGGTGAATGGCATCTCTTTTTATAAATCTACCGTTTCAATCTAGCCCTACCTAGGGCGTGTCATCAATTCCGACCAAAAGCCTTGTGCTATGAGCATTGCCACGCCCGATCCAAAAAACAGGCTAGGGACTGTGACCGTTCATTTCTGGGATATTAGAGGCTAATGGATGACAGCCCCTAGTCCTACCGTTTCAAATCAGTTATCTAGATAGTTTCAAATAGCCATGAGTGTGACTCCAGAATCGGTCAAGACGCTGTTGAACTCTGAAGACTTTGGCGATCGCCTGCGATCGGTAAACCAAATGCGACAGCTAGAACCGGCGATCGCCTTTGACCTGATTAAAATTGCCGCCTATGACAAGAGCGTGCGGGTGCGCTACGCCGCTATCAGCCAAATTTCTACCCTAGGCACCCAAAATTTAGACGATGCCTACAAAATCTTGCTGGATGGGTTGGCCGATGAAGAAACTGACGTGCAGGCCGCTGCCGCCGATTCCATCGGGGCGTTGCATCTCACCCAAGCATTCGACGAGTTGAACTCTCTCTATCACCAAACAAAGGAATGGCTGGTGCAATTTAGCATCATTGCGGCCTTGGGAGAACTGGGTGATCCTCGCGCGTTTGACCTGCTAGAAGAGGCGCTGGGCTCTCCCACTGAGTTGATTAGAACTGCTGCTATTGGTTCCTTAGGCGAACTGGGCGACCCTCGCGCAGTTCCTCTGATCACCGCCTATGCCACGCATCCAGACTGGCAACTGCGGCAGCGGGTGGCGCAGGCGCTGGGACGACTAAAAACACCCGAGGCGATCGCCATTCTGCAATCGATGACGACTGACCAAAATCCTGCTGTTGCCCAAGAAGCGCAAACTTATTTGCGGTAGCAGCCCCAACCTGCAAAACTCGTCACTCCATTGAGCAGACGGGAAGGAGCCATGCAACGCTCAAACTACTGGGTCGAATGGGATAGCACACCTACCGGTAGCCGCAGGCGATACCCCATCCCATAAATCGTTTCTAACCAGTCGGCTGCTTCTAGCATTTTTAGCCGCTGACGCAGTCGCCGAATCAAGCTAGCGATCGCATTGCTCTCAGGAGTCGCGCCCCAAGGCCACACGGCGGCTCCTATATTGGGTTGAGACAGCACTTGGTTGGGGTGCCGCATCAACAGCTCCATACACTGAAACTCTCGGCTGGTCAGCGCTAGCGTTTTACCCCGCCGTTCTAGGGTCAGCGTTTGCAGATGCAGCCTCAGATCGCCGACTGATAGAGTCTCACCTGACCAGAGGGGCGATCGCCGCCCCAGCGCCTGCACCCGCGCCAACAGATCGGGAGGATGAATGGGCTTCTCCAACACATCAATGATACCGATGTTCGCGGTTGCAGGCGGCGTGTCGCCGGTTTCGATCAGCACTAGCACCGGCGCACCCTGCCAGTGTTGATGGTACTGCTGACACAGTGTCCAGCCTGGCACCTGCGGCAGCGCCCAATCAACAACCAGCAGACTATACGCGCGCTGCACCATTAGCCATTCTGCCGCCGCGCCTGTCGTGGCGGTATCCACCACATGCCCCACCGCGCTTAGGGCATCTTGCAAGCGCTGCAACAGCGTCAGATTCCGTTCGGCTAACAAAATTCGCATTGTGATCTCCTGCAATCTCTAATCCTGACAGCAGCGAACTCTTGAGCGATTGTTGCACTGCAAGAGCCATCCCTGAATGGGGATTTGCACTAAGCACTGTCCAGCCAGTCCAGTCGCCTGCGCCTGTATCTTTTGTGAACGGCGTACTCCGGCGTTCATAGAAAACACACGTCTAGGGATACTGACCAGATAAATTGATGCATAAGAACAAGCCTATGCCACAACCCCCTACTGACAGGTCTAACCGAGGGAGGGAAATGGGAGTATTTTGGCTTCTCCTAAGGGCGTTATTGTAAGGAGGTAAGGCTATGACATAGGGATGATGACGGCATCGTTCCATCGCTTGTCACAGAGCTATGCCGTAGAGCTGTGACACAGATCCATGCCACAGAGCTATGCAACGGTTTATCGCCAAGTGTCATGACTCCTGATGCGCGTGCCCAAGTTCGTCGAGTGCTGGTGTTGACCCTAGGGCTCAACCTAGTCGTCATGAGCATCAAAGCCTGGTTGGGGATCGCAACGGGCTCCCTCAGTTTGGTGGCCGATGCGCTCCACAGCGTCACGGATGGCGCCAATAACGTATTGGGGCTAGTGGCAAATCGGCTGGCCTTACCAGAACCCGACCGCGACCATCCCTATGGGCACCAAAAATTTGAGGCGGTGGGAGCCTTAGGCATTGCCGCATTTTTAGGCATTGCCTGCTTTGAGATTCTCAAAAGCGCTGTGGAGCGCATTCTGGCAGGTGCGTCCCCAATTCAAATTGGCCCTACAGAGTTGTGGCTGCTGTTGCTGGTCTTGGGGATTAATATTTTCGTCGCGTTCTATGAGCGGCGGGTTGGGACAGAGGTAGGCAGCGCTATCCTGCTGGCCGATGCCAAGCATACGATGGGCGATGTCTGGGTCACCATCTCGGTCTTAGCTGGACTAATCGGCGTGTGGGTGCTGCGCTTGACCTGGCTGGATGTGGCGCTGGCGTTTCCGGTGGCGCTGCTGGTGTTTCGCAGTGGGTGGGAGGTGCTGCGCGATAACCTGCCCTGGCTGGTGGATAGGATGGCGATCGCCCCCGAAGCGATTCATGCTGCTGTGATGCAGGTGCCGGGTGTGCTCAACTGCCACAACATTGCTTCGCGAGGGTTGCTGGGGCGGCAGGTGTTTATCGAAATGCACTTGATTGTGGATGCGACGGATGTTGCGATCGCACACCGCATTACCGAAGCCGTAGAAAAGCGGTTGAATGAGCTGTATGGCCCGACCCGTGCCAGTATTCACATCGAGCCCAAAAGCTATAAGTCTGATCAGATTAGCTATGGCGAGGGATAGAGCCTTAACGATGCCATCCATACGGCACAAAAATGGGTTAGGGCACCGCGCGATGCCCTAACCCGTTCTGAACCGGAATTGACGGATGGATTGAAGGATATGACAATTTATGCCCACGCACTAGAGGCTGTCATCCATTAGCCTCTGATATCCCAGAAATCATCTGATACCCAGAAATCAACAGTCACAGCCCCTAGCCTGGTTTTTGGGTTGGGCGTGGCAACGCTCGTAGCATCAGGCGTTTGGTTGGAATTGATGACACGCCCTAGAAACCACTAGAGCAGATTGAGCCAGCCAGCGCTCAGCACGACCGTAAGCCCCATGAATAGCACCGTCAGCAGCCAGGTAGCGCGATTCAGCGACTCTTCTGCACTTTTGGTGCTGGTAAAGAGCTGCGCTTGGCCGCCCAAACCGCTCAGCCCATCGCCCTTAGGGCTGTGCAGCAGCACCAGCACAATCACACCAATGGCGCAGAAGATCCAAATGCCTTGAACGATAGAAACGATAGTCATGGTGGGTTGAAGAAGGGAGTCAATACCAGTCTTAACAGTTGGGGCAGAGGAACTCGCCCCGGCTGCCTCATTTTAACGTGCTGCGTCGCTACCGCGTCAGGCGGACGGGAGAGCGATTGGGGCGAGCATCAAATTCGGCAGGCTGAATGAGCGATCGCCCGGTCATTTCGTCGGGCTGGGGCACATTCAGAATTTGCAGAATCGTGGGGGCAATGTCGGCCAGGGTGCCACCCGAGCGCAACTGCACCTCTGTGCCATGACCCGGAATCTTGCGCGTTTCGCCTTCGACCACAATGAACGGCACTGGATTGGTGGTGTGCGCCGTCCAGGGATTGCCCTGCTCGTCGCGCATCAGCTCGGCGTTGCCGTGGTCGGCAGTAATCAGCGCCGTGCCGCCTGCTTTGCTGATGGCTTCTAGCAGCCGCCCTAGGCAACGATCGACGGTTTGAATGGCGGTGACGGTGGCCTCAATGTTGCCGGTATGACCCACCATATCGGGGTTGGCGTAGTTGATCACAATTAGTGAATACACGCCCTGCTCCACTGCGGCGATCGCCCCATCCGTCACTGCTGCCGCAGACATCGCCGGGGCGCGGTCATAGGTGGCCACCATCGGGCTTTGCACCAGCGCCCGTTCTTCTCCTTCAAACGGCTCTTCTAGCCCCCCGTTAAAAAAGTACGTGACATGGGCATATTTCTCAGTCTCAGCCGTGCGGAATTGCCGTAGCCCATGTTCTGAAATCACTTCACCCAAAATCTTGTTGAGGTTTTGGGGTTCAAACGCAACTTGCACCGGCAGGGTGGGGTCGTATTGTGTAAAGGTAGCAAACGACAGCGGGCTGATAAACTCGCGCTCAAAGCTGCTGAAGTTAGGGTCAACAAAGGCCTGCGTGAGCTGGCGAGCGCGATCAGGGCGGAAGTTAAAGAAGATCACTCCATCCCCGGATGACACAGCCCCCGGTGCGACGCGAGTCGGCTTAATGAACTCATCGGAGATCTCTTCTGCGTAGGATGCCTGCATCACGTCGAGCGTCGAGCGCCCGTCGCCGTCGCCGTCGCCATCCTGAGTCATCACGTCATAGGCGAGCTGCACCCGATCCCAGCGGTGATCGCGATCCATGGTGTAGTAGCGACCGCTGACGGTGACAATGCGCCCAATGCCCACCTCAGTAATGTAATCTTCAATGGTTTGAATGGCAGCCAACCCATCAGTGGGCTTGGTGTCGCGCCCATCGGTGACGGCATGGATGCAAACCTTGGTCAGGCCTTGCTCTTTTGCCAGTTCAAGCAGGCCCCGCAGGTGGCTGAGGTGAGAATGCACGCCTCCGTCGGAACAGAGCCCCACCAGATGCAAGGTGCTGTCGGCCTTCTTTACGGCCTGCGCGACGCTAACTAGCGCACCGTTGCTCAATAGGGTGCCGTCTTCGACTGCGTCAGAAATGCGAACCAGCTCTTGAGGAACCGTACGGCCTGCGCCGATGTTCAAGTGCCCGACTTCAGAGTTGCCCATTTGGCCTTCGGGCAGCCCGACGCTTTTACCCGAGGTAGAAATCAGAGTTTTGGGATATGCAGCCCAAAGGCTGCGCATCACAGGTATTTCGGCAGCGGCGATTGCATTGCTGTCAGCATCTTCGCGGTAGCCCCATCCGTCGAGAATAATCAAGACAACAGGTGAAATTGATGCTTGTGCCATGCGATTGTCCTTAATAGTCCGCAAGAATTTTTCAGCAATAATAGCACTCAGCCGCCCAGATTGCGTGAGCCCTAGCTTACGGCAACGCTAGGGTTGCGGATTCGCTGCACGAGGCTAAGGGTTTGTTGATAGGCGGTGAGGTTGCCCTGATCGGAAAAGAGCTGTGCGGCTTGCTCGAGATCGGCTAGTGCTGCGTCGGGTTGATGCAGGTCTTTATAGACCAAGCCTCGGCTGGCATAGGCTTCGGCATAGTCAGGGCGATCGCTCAATGCCCGCGTAAAGTTAATCTGGGCGTCTTCTAAGCTGCCGATTTGGTGATACACACAACCCCGGTTATAGAAGTATTCAGGGTTATCAGCGCTGAACTGGATAGCTTCGCTAAAATCTGCGATCGCACTGCGATGATTTTCAAGCTGAAGATGAACAAGCCCCCTTTCATTGTAGGCAATCGCCTTGGTGCGCCGATCGGACGGCAAGACCTGCCGCGCCGCCTCGCTAAAGTCCACAATGGCATCTCGCAGATCGCCCGTTTCTACATGGGCCAGCCCCCGATTGTAGTAAGCGCGGTAGTCCGCAGGGCGCGCCTGGATCAGCCGATCATAGATGGCGATCGCCGCCTCCAATTCCCCCAGTTGTGCAGCGGCCAAGCCCTGGTTGAGCAGCGCCTCCAAATTTTTGGGATTGAGCTGCACCGCTTGGGCGCAGTCGCCGATCGCCTGCTGGGGATTGTCTAGCGTCAGGTAGGTCAGGCAGCGGTTGCCATAGGCGGAGGCCTGGGTCGGGTTCTGTCGCACGGCTTCAGTAAAGTGAATCAGCGCTTGGGGCGCGTTGCCCTGCTGAAACGCCGCAACCCCAGCCTGAAAGGGGGAGGCCGCGTCGTTGGAGTTGCGCGGGCTGGGGAGGGCGATCGCCCCCTGCATGCCCCAACCCAGCGACAGCCCTAGGGCCAACACCAAACTGGTTAAGACCGCCGCCACAAAGCCCCACCGCCCAATGGGCCAGAGACCGCGCCAGAGATGTCGGCAGGTGTTTTGATCAATAGTTTGATAGAAAGTCAGAATGCGATGCAGAATAGCTTGCATTAATTTATTCAACGGTTCACCCTAAATGTAATCCGAGAGCGATGCAACTTCGCTACCTTAGAAGCGTATTCAACCTGTCGCGAGGGATGTCATGTTCCCCTAATCTCGCCCTAGCGCACGGGTTCACATCTGCCCCCCTATTGGGTTCCTCTTTGGTTGATACCCACCGCTGCATCTGGGGCCAAATCAGCCAAATCCCCATCGAAACAACTCGTAGGCCTCTATCGTGTTTTGCAATCGTAAACCTTATCGGAAATTGAGTCTGTAGAATCAAGAGTAGGAGCAGAGACTAGGTAGATCTCATGAGAATGACCTACGCCGAGTTGCGGACGAAGTCTCGGATTCTATGCAGTTTGACCGGACTGAAGGGTCAAGAGTTTGAGGCGCTGCTGCCTAGCTTTGCGGCGGACTGGGACACCTTTATTCAAGAGACCTTCCAGCGGGAGGGCGTAAACGGGCGATGGGAGCGGGTCGCAAAGCGCACCTGAGGGAATTGGAAGATAAGTTGCTGTTCATCCTGGTGTATTTCCGGCTCTATCCCACCCAAGCGGTGCAGGGGTTTCTCTTTGGGATGAGTCAGGCCCAGGCGAATGAGTGGGTTCATCGTTTGACTCGAGTGCTCAACCAAGCGTTAGGGTCCGAACGGCAGTTACCGGAGCGAGAACCAGCTAACCTGGAGGCAGTGCTCAGCGCCTGTCCGAGCTTAGAGTTTCTCATTGATGGCACGGAACGTCGGATCAATCGCCCTAAAGACAAAGCCGACCGCAAAACGGACTACAGTGGCAAGCGCAAGACCTATACCGTTAAGAACCTGGTCGTCTGTTGCGAGATGTCTGCCCTTAACGAATGTTTGAAAGGGGTCGCGAGAATCCTTATATTACAGTGAAAATACCAAAACAGAAGCAACAGCCAATAGAAACAATAGCCAATAGAAACAACAGCCAAGAATTCAGTACAGTTGCAACTGCTCATCGGTGTATAAATCGAACACGTACTGAAGCACGAATCGCTAAATTGATACACGGTCTTAACCGTTAAATAACCTGCGTAAGAGCTTATCCAGTGTCTGCTTGCTTCGCATCTGTGCACGCTCCAACCGTTATAACAAGGCCAACTGACGTCTCTGAATAGTGGAAATCGCCATGGTTCAGGTTTTAGAACATACTCAGCATGTTCTGACGCTGAGGTATCGATCCGTCTTTAGCTGGTTTCTGGCTGCAATCGTTGTGCCTGTTCTATTTGCTTTGTCAATATTATTTGCGTTTGCGCTAATTGCTTATGCTTCAATGACAGGCTTTAGTACATTTCCGCTGATGCTTTCATTTCTGATTATAGGCGGGTCTATCTCTATGGTTGTGAATACGTGGAGCCTTACACCTGTTCTTTTATGCAGTTTTAATAAGGCGGCCGGCGTGATGACCTTTACTTCACACAATCTTCGTTCTAAAACGGTTGAGGTGCCGCTTGATCGTATTCTCTTGGTTGGTGCTGATATCTCTGAAGGGAGGACTCGCTATGGCGATCTGATCCAACAACATCGACCCTATATTCAGGCAGAAGGCCACAAAATTTTTTATCTGACAGCTGACTACATCAGCTCTTCTAAATCATTGGAATTAGAAAGACTAATTTATGATTTTTTGGGGCGTTCCTCAACTGGAATTAAGCCCAGTCTAAGGCTTTGAGGTGACTAGATCCACTGAGGAAATATCCCAAATATCCCAATAGATAATATCGGTGTTGTTGGAGGCTGAGGTTCTGCTTGTGTTTGGGTATTTCTAGTCAACTCTATTTGTTTATAGTGTTTCAAGTTTTAAGCACTATAAAATACGCCCTAGCAGAAAGGATTCCAGGCGTTGCTTGGCGAAGGGATGATTTGCCCCCCACCCCCAATTCTGGGGGAGCAAGAGCCTCTCAAGTTCCCCACTATTGGAGGATTTAGGGGGCCAGGTGAGGTTGTTGTTTTTGAAAGTTCATTCCTCAATTCAGAAACGCTGGATTCTACACTCGGTTATCTCGCTTTAATCAAGCTATCAACCCCTTTGCAGGCTAAACATCTACTCCGCATGAATGCCTAATACTCATGAATCGGGCTTATCCCTAACCTGTTCGCTGCGGCGAGCTTTTGCTTTTTAGGGGCGATCGCCCTTGACCGCATTTGGGACTAACTAACTGCGCCTTGGGGTATGGTTCAAGACGTGAGCGACCCTTGCGATCGCCCAACTGCGCCCCGCCCCATGTAGCCATTTGCAACTAGGGTTCCGCAAATTTGAGCAAGGCCGATTGGCGGCGGCTAGACTATACTGGCTGATTACAGAAACTATTGCGTAGCATGTGAGTGCGGATTTATGGCAGATGTCCCAGATGCGTCTCGCGATCGCCCTGCTCCGGTGCGTGCAGACGAAGCACTGTTGCCAGAGCAAGCGTTAGCCGCTGGCCTAGCAGCCCTAAAAGCAGGAGATGAGTCGCAGGCGATCGCCCTGCTATCTTCTATTGATTCAGCCGATGCAGCGCCAGCGATATACCTCAAGGCTCAAGCGGGGTTGGTGCGCGCCTGCCAAAAAAATGGGCAGATGCAGCGGGCGATCGCCCTATGTTTAGCGCTGCAGCGCAGTCCCCAACCTGCCGCGCAGCAGTGGGCGAGCAAGACATTGACTGAATTAATTGATCAGCTCGCTTCCGTCTCACCGACTGCAAGTCTGACATCAGCTCAGTCTGACCTGGCGGCGGGGCTCAGCCGAGCGCGCCGTTCTACCCCGCCAACGCGCCCGACCCGGCGGTCTCCCTCGCCTCATGCCCGCAAGCTGTCCTCAGCAAAACGCCCAGCACCTCGCCCCGAGCCGCCTCGTTCAATCGACCCAGCAGACTCGTCGTCAGACCGCGCCACCCGCTGGGGGCCACTAGCACCGATTAAACCTTACCGATTATGGGGGGCGATCGCCCTAACCTTGGGAGCACTGCTGGTGGCAACGCTGGTGATTATGCAGTTGCTCAGGCTGGGCTTTAACCTCACGATTGCTCGCATCGCGATTCCCTACATTGTGATAGACCTGCGGCAGTTTGCTCTGTATGGCAGCCCCTGGCCGCCCACGCTCCTACTGTTGGGGATCATGCTAGCGGCAGCTTCTTGGCTGCTGCCGCTGCTGCTGCGTCGCTGCTATGGCATGACACCCTATCACCTGAGCGATTTAGAAACTTATAGTCCCGAGGCTGTGCGGCTGCTAAGGCAAGCCTTTACGGGTCGGCAGCGGTGGAATCAGCTGCCGACCCTGGGGCTGTTACCCACCGATGCACCCATCGTGTTTACAGTAGGTGTTGCGCCAACGGTGGCAACCCTGGCCCTCAGCCGAGGTGCGCTAGCACAATTCACTGCCGACGAGTTAGCAACCCTCGTTGCTGCTGAAATTGCCCACCTCGCCCGTTGGGATGCCGCCCCGCTGTCGGTGTTGATGGCGATCGCCCAATTGGGCTACTTGGGCTACTGGCAGCTTGCCCTGGGGAGCGATCGCCTGTCGAACCGAATCGTGCAGACCCTGCTGAATGGGCTGTCATCCCTCTGCTATGGGCTGTTTTGGCTCATGCGGCTAATAGGAGTCGGGCTGTCGCGGCTGCGGCTCAACTACAGCGATCGCCTTGCCCTAGACCTAACCGGCAACCCCAACGGCATGAGCCGAGCGCTGCTTAAAACCACGGCTGGCCTGGCAGAAACCTGTGCCCACCAGGGCCAGATTCCGCCGCTGCTCGCCAGCTTTGACTTGCTGTTGCCGGTCTCCTTAGAGCAAGCCATCACCTCGGGCAGCCTAACGCCGCAGCCGCCAGAGGCAACGCTATTAGAGCGCGATCGCCTGCATTCCTTTGGCCGCTGGCTGTGGATTCGCAGTTCTCACCTGCCGTTGGCGGTGCGGCTGCATCGGCTGGCGCAGGTGGCGCACTACTGGCAGCTCACCCCAGCCTACACGCTAGGTTCCACGACGGCCAAGCCCCCGACGCCCACCCGTGCCGAATCTCGCACCTTTTTGCTACAGGCTGCGCCCTTTGCCGGAGCCGCTGCGGGCCTAGCGTTTGGCTCTATGCTGGGGCTATTTGGGGCGATCGCCCTGCGGCTGGGCTGGCTTCAGTTTGATTGGTTACAGCAATCGTCAGTGTTTCTAGGCTGTGGATTGATTGGCTTCAGCATAGGCACCTTCCTCCGCATCAACTCGTTTTTTCCCGATATCACCCGCAATAATCTGCACAGTGACGAGCAGCTAAAGGCTTGGCTAAGCGAGCCTAACACCCTGCCGATCCACAGTATTCCGGTCAAACTAGAAGGCACGCTCCTGGGGCGTCCCGGCCACCAAACAGTGCTAGGGCAAGATTTGCTGCTCCACCTCACCAACGGAGCGCTGATAAAACTGCACTATGTATCGCGCTGGGGCTGGCTGGATGCATTGTGGCCGCGCACGCCCCATCCTCGTGCTTGGCTGCAGCAGTCCGTTACCGTCGTTGGCTGGCTGCGCCGAGGCTCCACCCCCTGGCTCGATGTAGATCAGCTCTATCCAAAAGCGGGGAAGCGCTTGGTTGCCGGACACCCCCTTTGGTCAACGGCGATCGCTGGCTTAACGACGCTGCTGGGCTGCTGGCTATTTCTGACCACGCGGTAAAAAACCTGCGGACAACGGCAACACCCGTTGTAGCGATCAAACCCCAAATCTGAATCCCATCCCCCTGGTTTCACGACTGTCATTTGTAAGTAACCTGAGTTCGGGATAAGCTCAAACCCTTAATGTGCCGTGCGCGGTGCGCACGGCACATTAAGGGTTTTGGGGCACCGCGCGTCGCGCGATGCCCCAAAACCCTCTTATATCAATTCTCTAAATCAGAGCGACGGATTGTTTGAGGAGGGGGGTGGGGAACTGCGTTCCCTAAAAGGGGGCAAAGCCCCCTTTTCCCCCATTTGTAGCCCAAATTTTCGGAATTGATATTAACCCGAACTGACGTTAAGTAAGAACGAATGGAATTTATCCTGCTAAATCAGGACAACTAACTCGGAGTTGGGATAAGACGCTGCCGCGCTATCCGAGGTCTGAACACAGGGTGTTGTTCTGCAAGGACGTTGCTCTGAGAATGTTGGCTTAGCCCACTCGCGCTTTGAGATGCTTTGCCACTCGCAGCGCATTAGCAATCACGGTGAGCGCCGGGCCAACCGCCCCGCTTGAGGGAAAAAAGCTGCTGTCCACCACATACAGGTTATCGAGATCGTGGGTGCGGCAGTTGAGGTCAAGCACCGAAGAGGCCGGGTCTTCGCCAAATCGGCAGGTGCCGCACTGGTTTGCCACCACCTGCAGCGGCACTTCGCCTCGCGGATACATGCCGCCCCGCTGCAGCACGGAGCTTTTAACGGCCTTATCGACTGTTTTTAGCACCTCTAGCCAGCGGTAGACCAGCCGATCATGGGCTTCCACATTGTTCAGGGTGTAGTCTAAATACAGCTTGTCGCCCTCTAGCCGCACTCGATTATTGGGATTGGGCAACGCCTCGGTCTGAGCCCACCAGCCGAGCGATCGCACCGCGAGTTGCTGCAGCCCAAACCCCGGCATCACCTTTGCCAGCACCGAGAGCACTGGCGGCGACTCGGCAAAAATCACGTCTTGCAGCAGCCCGCCTGTGTTTTGAATATGCCCCATCGGGTAAGGATATTGGTCGTCGCCCCAGTAGAAGTCGTTGACGCTCACCGAGCGCTGAAACTTGCCCTCATTTGAAGAACTGGTTAGCTGCACGATAGAAGTCATGGTCACCTTCATCAGGTTGCGCCCCACCAAGCCAGAGCGATTGGCTAACCCATCGGGGTGCAGTTCGCTAGCAGAGCGCAACAGCAATGCCGCCGAGTTGATCGCACCACAGGCCAGCACAATCACATCCCCAAAAAAGAGGAACGCCTGGCCGTTGATGGTCGCTTCTACTGCCCGCACCTCGCTGCCCGTAGAGTTGGTGTGCAAGCAAACGACCTTCGCATCAGTTTTGAGCGTAACGTTAGGGGATTTTACCGCCGGGTCAATACCAAACACCTGGGAATCGCCCGTGGGGTCATCCGTTTGGCGCGTGAGGCTGAGGGGCAGACGCGTGGGATGCAGACCCTGTTGGGCGATCGCCTCGACCACATCCTTGACGGGCTCCGCATGGGGCACAGCCTCATAGGGATAGTCGGCGCTGTGGGCGGGTTCAGTGGGGTCATCTGCCATCTGCCCATGAACTTGATAAAGCTGTTCTGCCTGAGAATAGTAGGGCTCAAAATCGCGATACTTCAGCGGCCACTCGGGCGATCGCCCCTCTTCGTGCTCCACCGACTCAAAATCGCGCTCGCGCAGCCGCATCAGCACCGCACCATAAATCTTGGTGTTGCCCCCGATGGCATAGTTCGTCTGGGGCGAAAAGGGTTCCCCCGCCTCGTCATACCACTGGTCAGGCGCTCGATAGCGATCGCGCTTAAACACATCCACATTGCTGCGGTTTTGCTCCTCTAGCGCCATCGCGCCGCCCCGCTCCAAAATTAGGATGCGCTTGCCCGTTTTTGCCAGCGATTGGGCTAGGGTGCCGCCCCCCGCGCCCGTGCCCACAATGATGAAGTCGTAGTGCTGGTCATCAATAATCATGGGAAACACCTGCCAAGGTCAAGACTAACGGGGAACAGAGGAAGCAGCGGACTCACTGCCATACATAAATCAGCACAAACAGAATAATCCAAATCACGTCCACAAAGTGCCAGAACAGGGACGTAGCCGCGACGCCAAACTCGCCATTGTCGTAATTACCCGGAATGAACGATCGCCCCAGCATCAGCGTTTGCAGCAGCACCCCCGTCAGCACATGCAGGCCGTGAAATCCAGTGAGCAAGTAGAACGTGCCGCCAAACACCCCAGAGGTAAAGCCAAACTCTAAGCTGCGCCATTCCACCGCCTGCCCATAGAGGAAGAAACTGCCCATGGCCATCGTCAGCAGCCAAAAGGCCCGAAAACCCCACAGGTTGTCTTTATGCAGAAACCGCTCAGCAACGTAAATCACAAAGCTGCTCGAGACCAGCACGAGGGTGTTGATCAACGGCTCTCGCACCTCTAGCCCCGACACGCCGTCGGGTAGCCAGTTCACTGCATTGGTTTTATAGACGGTGTAGCCGACAAAAAAGCTGAGGAAAATTACGCTTTCTGACAGCAGAAACACAATGAAGCCAAACATGCTGTTGGCGGCTTCGTCGTGCTCATGAGCGGTGTGGGCGATCGCCGCTCCATCCACCACTTGAGAATTCATTGTTTGAGATTCCACAGAACTCTCCATCGGTCTCCTGTTAGGGGGGTTAAGGGCTAGGGGTTGGCGCTAATTCTGTCCCAATCATGGCGCTCGCATTCGACACCAGCGGCTCATCTTTGCCATAGCCATAGGGCTCGGCAATCACATTGGGGAGTTCTTCAAAATTCTCTGTCGGCGGGGGCGATGAGACCAACCACTCCAACCCAATAGCGCGCCAGGGATTATCGGGGGCAGGCTTGCCCTGCACCCATGAACTCACCATGTTTAGAATAAACGGCAGCGTCGACATGCCCAGCAAAAACCCGCCCAAGCTGGCAATCACGTTCCAAAAGGCAAATTCGGGATCATAGGATGCGACGCGGCGCGGCATGCCCTGCAGGCCCAGGGGATGCATCGGGAAAAAGTTAAGGTTTGCACCAATAAAGGTAAGGGCAAAATGCAGCTTGCCCAATCCCTCGTAATACATCCGCCCTGTCATCTTGGGGAACCAGTGGTAGATGGCAGCATAGACGCCCATCACCGTCGCGCCATAGATCACGTAGTGGAAGTGACCCACCACGAAATAGGTGTTGTTGACGTGAATATCAAAGGGGACAGCCGCCAGCATGATTCCGGTAATGCCCGAAAACACAAACATCACCAGACCACCTAACGCAAACAGCATCGGCGTCGTCAGCCGCAGCTTGCCGCCCCACACCGTAGCCACCCAGGCAAATACCTTGATGCCGGTTGGCACCGAAATCAGCATGGTAGAAAACATAAACAGCATTCGCATCCACCCCGGAGTGCCGCTAGCAAACATGTGGTGAACCCACACAATTGCGCTCAAGCCCGTGATAATCAGCGACGACACCGCCACCACCTTATAGCCAAACAGCGGCTTGCGGGCATAGACCGGAAACACCTCTGAGAAGATGCCAAACACCGGCAGGATGATGACATACACAGCCGGGTGCGAGTAAAACCAGAAGAAGTGCTGATACAGAACGGGACTGCCGCCTTTGATCGGATCAAAGAAGCTGGTGCCCGTAGTTAGGTCAAACAGCAGCATCACGGCCCCTGCCGTGAGGGCTGGCAGACCAAAGAGCTGAATCATCTGAGCGCTCAGCACCGTCCACACAAAGGCGGGCATCCGAAAAAAGCCCATCCCAGGGGCGCGCATTTTGATAATGGTGGTGACGATGTTGACGGCACCCATGATGGATGACACCCCTGACAGCGCCACCGCTACCAACCAGAGAAATTGGCCATTGACCAGGTTGCCGCCTGGGTTTTGCAAACTCACCGGCGGGTATGACCACCATCCCGCTTGGGCAGGCCCACCGGGCACCAAAAAGCTCGACATCAGGATGATGCCAAATACGGGCACCATCCAAAAAGCGATCGCATTCAACCGAGGGAAGGCCATATCGCGCGCGCCAATCATCAGCGGCACGAGATAGTTCGCCAGTCCATTCAGCACGGGAAACGTCCACATAAACAGCATCACCGTGCCGTGCATAGTGAACAGGGCGTTGTAGACGGTGCGATCGACCAAGTCGGCGTCGGGAGTAATCAGCTCGCCTCGCATGATCATGGCGAACAGGCCACCAATCAAGAAGAACAGAAAGGCGGTGACAATGTACTGAATCCCGATCACTTTGTGGTCAGTGCTAAAGCTAAAGAACCGCCGCCAGTTATTAGGAGCACCGGGAGCAGGTTGCTCAACATTCGGGGCGATCGCCCCAGTTGGAGCATTCGTCGTCATGATTGCTTGTCCTCAGGTGTAGGAATCGCAGCTTGGGGGCTCACAGGCTGGGGATCGGCAGCATAATTCACCATCGGAGCTGGAGCGGGGGGTACAGACTTCCACCCCGCGCTGATGGGTTTTTTAGCGGCGCGCTCGTACTCATAGACCGCTTGGTTATAGGCCGTGGCGGGCGGCTGAGAGGCTGCCAATGTCAACCATTGGTCATAGTCTTCTGGAGATTGCACCACTACATCTGCCTGCATCGCGGCAAAATAGGTGCCGCTGTATTGAGAATCGCGCAGGCGATAGGTGCCTTCTAAAATGGGCGTAAACTCAAGCTGAGCATCGGTTCTGGGAATGATGTCTTGCTTTAGACGAAAGGCGGGAACGTAGAAGCCGTGAATCACGCTATCGGCTTTGAGTGCTAACCGAATACGGCGATCGCTCGGCACGTGCAGTTCTGTGCTGCTCACGTTGGCATTGGGATAGCGAAACTCCCAAGCCCATTGCCAAGCCAACACTTCGATTTCTTCAACTTCGGCAGGGCGCTCAGTGGGAACCTGCGGTGCAGCAGCATCTGTCGGAACCGCCGCATGACGATGCTCCATGGGGCCATGCACATCCATCTGGTCATAGATTTGGTAGCTATAGAAGGCGATCCCCATGACGATCACAAAGGGAATCACCGTCCACACTACTTCCACCGCCACGTTGCCCTCAATGGGGGGGCCGTCGCTAGTGTCATACTTGGCCGCTCGCGAAAACACGGCCGAATAGAGCAGCGTTCCCGTCACGCCCAAAAAGATGAAGCTGGCAACCGCCACCAAGAGGCTAAACAGATCATCGACCAGCTTTGCTTCTATTGACGCTTCGGGCGGCATCCAGCTATACGACATCTGCCCAATCCACCAGCTAATGGCAGCCAGGACAATTGCGGCGATCGCCAATGTCAAAAATGTGCGTGTCTTCATTGGGGGTTAATTAAGACAAACGATTCGATGTAGCAGCCTAGCCAGGGGTCAATTAGGTGAAACACCGATAGGCAAGATTAGGTCAGGTGTGGACGGGATACAGATGCCCAACACCACTAAACACGATAAAAGGAATTCCCAGAAATAACCAGGTTGCCTTAGATATACCTTTAGATCCAAGCGATCGCGCCCCGATGGACTGCAAAGAGAAGATTCACTCTGGATAGCTTCTGGATAGCTAACGTAGGCTGTTCATCAGGGAGCATCCATCCCCCAACCCTTTACTGCAGTAACGTGTTGGGATCTTGCCCCATCTCGAGCAATTGATCGGCCGTGACATGAATGCCAAACTCTCCTCCCATGTGCGCGCCCAACGTGCCGTGGGCAAACATCAGCGCAAAAATAAACAGGCCTGCTAGCAAATAAAGCCACTGCACCTGTTGCGCCCGCTCCTTGCGCCACACATATCGCTGAAAGCCTCGCCACACCGTCATACCAACGATCAATGCCAGCAGCAGCACGCCGCCCACGCCATGCCATAGCATGGTTTCCATCGCCGCCAGCCCCCAAGGGCTGGTTACATCTGTCAGGGGCTGTGCCAGAATCAGTTCATAAAACCCTGCAGCCACCGTAAAAAAAGTGATGATTGCAGCGGCGACCATGTTGTACCAGCCCACATCAAACAGGTTGGTGCGGGTTGCTGGGATCGCCAGAAACTTAAACACTGGCTTCTCTAAGGGGAACAGCACTCCCACAATGTCGAAGCCAATCGCCACAATAAACAAACCCAGCGTCATATGCACCAGGTTGGGATGGATCGGAATGGTGTAAGGCAAGCCATTGCTGCCAAGCCCTTCACCCAGTTGAGTGACAAGTTCTGGATTCATTACAGCGCTCCTTCCCGAACAGCCTCAACCACAGGCACAGTGTGCAGGCCATAGACCCACACCAGTTTGTCGCCCAAATACACCTGGTAAGACACAATGCCCACCAGCAGCACACCCATCATTAGATAGGCCATCGGGAGCGTTTTGGGATCGCGCGATCGCAGCACATAGCGCCAGCCAGTAATCGCCGTAATCACACCCGACAGCGCCCAGCCAATTAGCGTGTGCTTGTTCAGCGTAGACACCGCCGCCGCGTAGGGCTCTGCCAGACCTGCCTCAACCTGTCCAAAAATAATGGCGATAAAGATAGAGATGGTGGCAAAAAACATATTCCACCAGCTCACCTCGTAGAGCTTGGTATTGCGTGTGATGTAGCCCACCACGTCGCAGAAAAAGGCAAAAAGCACCATCGCAATGACGAAGTGAACCACAATTGGGTGCATCGTATCGGGATAGGGCAAATTATGCTCATTCAGGGGCGGAAGATAATCAAACACCGTGTTCTCCTGATCATGTTTGATTGATGTGTTGGAGTTGGGATGCTGCCATTAGGCAATAACTTTAACGGGGCTGAAGGTCATTTGCAGCCTGCATCCACATCAACTCATTGCTCAGACTCATTGGACTCATTGATAGGATAACAAACCTACACATAAGGCAACGGGTGCGTTCCAGTTTCGCAGTGCGTCAAAATGCTTTGTGCGGATTTAGTGCAGAAGAGGTAGGCTTTGAACCGTTTGGATTGGTAAGAGGCGAGTGGAACTACGCGTTGTTTAGGTGCGATCGCACTCGGTCTAATTGCTGGCGCACTTGGTCAAACCCCGTGCCGCCGTAGCTGTTGCGGGCAGACACAACGGTGCGAGGGGCGATCGCCTCATAGATATCTGCGTCAAAGGCTGGATGTAGCGCCTGCCACTCCTCCAGGGTCAAGTCCTTCAGCAGCTTGTTAGCAGAAAGGGATGCTTTGACCACTTTGCCGACTAGATTGTAGGCTTCGCGGAAGGGCACGCCCTTAGCGGCTAGGTAATCAGCCACATCTGTCGCATTAGAAAAGTCTTCTGCTACGGCTGCATTCAGGCGAATAGGGCGAAACTCCAGCCCTTCTTCTAGCAAAATAGTGGTGGCCTCTAGGCAGCCCTTAACCGTTCTCACCGCGTCGAACAGGGCTTCTTTGTCTTCCTGCAAATCTTTGTTATAGGCGAGGGGCAGCCCCTTCATCAACACCAACATCCCCTGTAAATGCCCAAATACTCGCCCCGTCTTGCCGCGCACCAGCTCAGGCACATCTGGGTTCTTTTTCTGGGGCATGATGCTAGAGCCCGTAGAGCAGCTATCCCGCAGCGTCACAAAGCCAAACTCCTCTGATGCCCATAGGATGACCTCTTCTGACAACCGCGACAAATGCACCATGATGATGCTGGCAGCGCTGAGAAACTCAATGGCAAAGTCGCGATCGCTCACGCCATCCAAACTGTTGGCATAGACCGCGTCAAACCCCAGCAGTTCTGCGGAATAGTGGCGGTCAATGGGAAACGTGGTGCCGGCCAGCGCTCCACAGCCCAGCGGCGAAATGTTGACGCGGGGCAGCAAATCTCGCAGGCGATCGCCATCCCGCTGCGTCATTTCCACATAGGCCAGCAGATGATGCGCCAAACTCAACGGTTGTGCCCGCTGCAAGTGCGTATAGCCGGGGATCAGCGTTTCCACATGCTGTTCGGCATGGGTCAGCAGCGCCACTTGGAAGGCCTGCAAGTGGGCATGAATTTGCTGAATTTGATCTCGCAGGTACAGGCGCGTATCGGTGCCTACTTGGTCATTGCGGGATCGCGCAGTGTGCAACTTTTTACCCACATCGCCCACCAGTTCTGTCAGCCGCCGCTCTACAGCAAAATGTACATCCTCCGCTTCTACCCCCGGCGTAAACTGCCCTTGGCGATATTCCTGACGAACTTGCTCTAACCCTTGCACCAATTGCTCACCCTCATCTGACGCGATGATGCCTGTGTGCGCCAGCATGCGGGCATGCGCCTGTGAGCCGGTAATATCGTACTCAATAAGTTCAATATCGAAGCTGATGCTGGCATTGAATCGGGCGATCGCCGGATGCAGCGCTGATTCAAAACGCTGGCTCCAGGTTTGAGATTGAGACGATGGCATAGTCAAGAACAACTGCTCACAGAACAACGATAGGACTAAGAATAGTAGGAATTCTGCTATCTTGCACCAAAACCTAAAAGAGAGCAGGTTGTCGCCGCTGCACGGAGATAACCTGCCCTCCCGGGCTTCGTCAGTTGTGACATTGACAAGAGCACGTTGCAGTATAAACAAGCAACATCTATAAGAAAGCGGCGTTTAACCCTAGGGAGTGTCATCAATTCCGACCAAAAGTCTTATGCTATGGGCATTAACACGCCCGCTCCGAAAAACAGTCTAGGGGCTGTGACCGTTGATTTCTGGGCCATTGGCGGCTAATTGATGACAGCCCCTAGACTAAGCAACGCTTACAGAAACGCTTACAGATTCTGCAGTGCTCCGCACACATTCCCGGTGTGCCTTCTCCAAATAATTCCCGCACCTTGCGCTCAAACCATGCACCTAATCGTCTACAGCAAGCCAGACTGCCACCTTTGTGAAGGGCTTCTCGAAAAGTTGGCGCAGGTGGATAGTATTTCCCTGCACATCGAGGTTCGCGATATCACAACTCGCCCTGACTGGTTCAATGCCTACCAATACGAAATTCCAGTCATGTATTGGGCAAATTTAGCGGAACAGCCCGAGTCGGCTTGGGTGCCAGTGCCCCGAATGTCGCCTCGGGCATCAGTGAGGCAGATGGCAGAGATGTTGCAGAAGCTTCAGTCTGACTATCAGTCCGACTATGAGATCGAAAGCAGCTAGCTCCAACGGCATCCGCTACCTAGCCGACTACTTAACGCTCAAAAAGCTGTCTGCCTGCAACATATCTGGTGATATTTCGTATCATGGCTTAACAGTTTTATATCGCTTGTATATCACCACTTTGATGGTGACAATATAAAACTGAACTATTAAAGTACTAATTCCGGTAATTCTTCTTTGATTCTGCCATCTTTTCTAAGCAGCGTTCAAGATGCTGGATTCGATAAGTAAACCAGAATTGTTTTGGGCTCCAAATCATTGGAGAAGATGCATCAAACAACCGTTGATTTAAGAACATCCAAACAGGAATCAAAATACGGTAGCTGGTCGAGTTTTTCATAACGACAAAAAAGCTGGTGAATTGTGCAGGTGGAGCGAGGCAAAGAACTCAGCGCAAGGCATTTATAGAGAGTCAAGGTATTCAGTAACCCTCAACTCATTGATAGACCGAGTTACGAGAACAATCGTTGATGTAATGATTTAGCGCTACTTTTAGCAACTTAAATCATAAAAAAACTCACTAGTTCCAAGTATTAGGCACCCAGAGCTAGCAACGTGGGATCTGATGAAGCTAAACACACCAGCACAGTTCTCATACTAGACTTAACTGACTGCTCATCTCATCCATCCTGAGATCATTTTTCCCAGTTAATCTGCAAATCGCGCATGTCCTTGGGTAGATTTTTCACGTCGCAATTAGGTTAGAACGATGCTAATTTATGCCCTTCTGATAGTCTTAACCCTGCTTATCCGTTAAACCCCTTAGACGACTCTGTGCTCTATTGACTACAAGAAATCCATCACCTCAAAACAAAAAACAAGGCTATTTCAGACCCTTAACTTTGGATAGATGCACGCGCGGCTGTGCATCCATCCAAAGTTAAGAGTTCGACAGATTGACCTAAACTGAGCCAATATCCTGATGACGCAATCACTCCTGTGAAGTGTTCAAGAGCTTGGTTGCCGGGTCAGGATAAAAACAAAGGTTTACAAAACAATCAAGGCTCGCGCTGTGCGCGAGCCTTGATTTAAGTGGAGCTGAGGAGAGTCGAACTCCTGTCCGCCCTGGGTATTAGTACTTCACTCGTTCACAGGCTTAGCTTCTCTGATCCTCAAAGCGGGAACCGACGCTTATCCCCGTCGGCGGGCTTCTCTAGTGATGTCTTAGCTAGCAACCGACCAGAGGCAGTGTACTAGAGCATCCGTTGGGGTTTAAGTCTGCAATCCTTAACGGAGTCAAACCGCAGACGCTCGAACCTAAAAGAGGTTGTTAGGCGGCAGCTACAGCCACGCGCTTACGAGCAAAAGGAACGATGTTGTTCGCAGTTACGTTTTGTTTGAGCCATTGATTTTCGAGAGGTAGCTCGCTCTCGGCCTGAATCATAAAGTAGTGTTCGCCAAAACGTCGAAACCGGTACAGCCCCATGCTTTAGCTTTACTTCACCATTATAGACCTGCTTAGCGGCAGTTGCCTATGTTCTTAATAATCGGTTAACCGTCTGCGCTAGGTAGTTGATTGATCGAGCGTTTGCGAAGGATGGTTCGTAAGACGGCAGGACTTGGGGCAGATCTGCGCTTAACCCTGGAAAGCTTGCGGCAACCTGTTCAACAGGTCTGCTAGGTATTTGAGCGATTGTTGACATACATCTATTTGGCTCAGGCTTATATGCCGTAACGCGCACCGACTACTGCCTTTGAAGAGAAACAGCATTACAATGGGCTTAACATTTTTTAAGAATGTGGCTAAAGATTAAGGAGACCACAATGTCTGATCTTGGAGCAAGCTTGAGCGATGTATTGGAACCGCTTGCCGCCTGGTTTCGTAGTTTGAATGTGCCAGCGCCGATTGTGCATTGGGGGCACCCTGCCATGATGGGTATTGTGGTGCTGGTGATGGGCAGCTTTGCAGCTGTGACGGGGTGGCAAGGACGGTTGCTAACGGCAACGGATGACGCCCTAGCAGCAGAAAAACGCACTGCCCACAAGAAGATCGCGGCATTGATGTTTCTGTTCATTGCACTGGGGTATACCGGCGGAGTGTTGTCGCTGGTTATGCAGCAGCAGCCGATTTTGCAAAGCTCTCACTTTTGGACAGGCTCAGTGGCGATCGCCCTTCTATGGATCAATAGTTTAATTGCCGCCTTCGGGTTTTCTCAGGGCAAGGGCTTTCGCACCGTCCATGCGTATGTGGGGAGTGTGGCACTAGCGCTGCTAGTAATTCACGGCGTCTTTGGTCTGCAGCTGGGGTTATCAATTTAGGTCATCTTTAGACAGTTCCCAATTGAAGCATGGCAGCAAGGGGACAAGCGGCCCGGGTATAGACATTGTTTGTACCCGGGCCGCCCTGGTCGATTTAATCGTTTCAGCCGACTTGGGGGGGACGGGGATGAGTGGTGATGCGCGGCAGACGATGTTTAAAGCCGCAGAGAATTTCCCAAGAGATGGTGCCGATGGCGTTGGCCCAGTCGTCAGCGGTGATGCGATCGCCCCCATCGGTTCCCAACAGTGTCACCACATCACCCACTTGCACCTGCGGCAACGCTGATACATCCACCATCATCTGATCCATTGTGATGGCTCCCAACTGGCGCATCCGCTGCCCCCGCACCAGCACCTCTAGCCGATTTGACAGCAGGCGCGGCACCCCATCGGCATAGCCAATGCCAACCACCGCAATCTGCATGTCCCGCTCTGCCACAAAGCGATGGCCGTAGCTCACGCCTTCACCAGCCTGAAGAGACTTAATTTGGGTGATTCGCGCTTTGACCTGCATCACTGGCTGTACGGCAATGCAGTCGGCAAGATGGGGCGCAGGATGCAGACCGTAGAGCAGCAGCCCAGTGCGCACTTGGTCGTAGTGCAAGGCTGAATCCACCAGTGTGGCGGCGGAGTTGGCGAGATGCAGCCGGGGCGGGTGAATGCCAGCCGTGTGCAGTTGGGCGATCGCCGCTTCAAACCGTTGCTGCTGCATTCGCAGAATCGTTAAGTCGCGTTCGTCGGCGGTGGCTAAGTGCGAGTAAACGCTAGCGATTTGCAGTTGCGGCAATCCTTGCACCAGGTGGGCAAAGTTAGCCGCCTCTTGCCAAGAGGTGCCTAGGCGAGACATTCCAGTATCTAGCTTTAGATGCACCGAGAGGGGCGATCGCCCCTCCCCCTCTGCTAGGGTTTCGGCAAACACGAGCGCCTGTTTGGGGTTGCCTAGGGTGGGTTGCAAGTGCCAGTGGGCGATCGCCTGCACTTGTTCGGGCATGTTGGCTGCGCCGAGCACCAAAATCGGAGCTGTAACGCCCGCCTGCCGCAGCTCAATGCCTTCAGGAATAGTGGCTACCCCCAACCAGCTTGCGCCCGCCTGCACCGCTGTCTGCGCTACCGTCACAGCCCCATGCCCATAGGCATCTGCCTTGACTACCGCCATTAGCGCGGTGCCGGGGCTCAGCGTTTGCCGAATCTGCCGCACATTAAACGCTAGGGCATCCTGGTTAATTTCGACCCAGGCGCGATCGCACTGCACCTCCCCCACCGCAGCATCTCTAGCCGCAGCATCTGCTGAATTCACTCCGGCTAACTCGGGTGCCAGCGGCATCGGCAGATGTGACCGATTACTCTGATTGATTGCCGTAGAAGACGGCTCCCAGCTACTTCCCATTGCAATTCCTCCACACCGAATGTATGTCTAGAACTCTTGCACGGGTGCAGCGTCCCGGTCGTTTAAGTGGATGCTGGGCGGACTAGACCGACACACCATTCACTCAACTGCATGAGTTTTGACCACTATACTCAGACCCTTGTATTAAACCTGGGAAAATCTGGTTGCTGCGGCACAGGGACAAACAGGCTGCGGTGAGTCTTGAGTCTGTTTTTGCAACGCTCAAACGGTGAGCCTGTGTACTAGGGATCGGCGCGATCGCCCACCGCAGGGCGATCCCGTTTCTGTGGCCTGCGGTTTCCAATGCCAGTTAATAGTGTCAATATGTTAATATCACGTCAACCTTCTTACTAGTAGCCAAATGGGCAAAGTTCTGGTGTTGAACGCGTCCTATGAACCCCTCAACATCACAAGCTGGCGGCGAGCGATTGTGCTGGTGATCAAAGGCAAAGCAGAACAGGTTGAGCACAACGGTAAACTCGTCTACGACAAATTGCCCCTGCCAACCGTGATTCGCTTGAGGCACTACGTCCGGGTGCCCTATAAAGAAATTCCATTAACGCGCCGCAATCTGCTGCATCGAGACAGCCACACCTGCCAGTATTGCGGCTATACCGGCGATGACCTCACGCTAGACCATGTTGTGCCCCGGTCGCGTGGCGGTGGCGACACCTGGGAGAACATTGTGACGGCCTGCGTGCGCTGCAATGTCAAAAAAGGCAACCGCACCCCCAAAGAAGCCAGTATGCCAATCAACCGCCCACCCCACAAGCCCCACAGCGGTTTATATTTCGAAGTGACAAAGCATGTCAAAAGCGGCGTGCACAAAGAATGGCAAAAATATGTAATTGGTATCTAAATCGGTATCTAAATCCCTAAGGCGTGTCATCAATTCCGACCAAACGCTTTATGCTATGAGCGTTGTCACGCCCGGCTCAAAAACCAGGCTAGGGGCTGTGACTGTTGATTTCTGGGACATCAGAGGCTAATTGATGACAGCTCTAGGGCAGAATGGCGCAAGTTCAGCGACCTATTTGACGTTGCTCAAGGGGCGATGGCTGAGCAACGTCGGTCGTCTTCTGGACAGGCATTACCAAGGTGAAGCGTCTCCCAACCCGGGCTGCAGCATTGCAATGAGACTACGCTGAACCAGACCGCTTAAACCGATCTTTAGCGGAAGCAAACGCCTCATTCATCACCTGCTGAATCCGTTGGGGATCAGGCTTTTTGCCGCCCATGAGGTCACCAAAATAAACGCAGGCCCCTTCACCCAGTGCCCACGTATAGGCTGCGGCCCAAGAGGCCGCGATAACGCTGCCAAAGACGGGTACAAATTTGATTAACTCTCGCCCGATGGCCTGGGCTACAAATCCTCCGGCGATCGCACTGCCCACGCCCCCCGCTTGAGATGGCGTCAACACCTGTCCATAGAGCTTGCCCAGCAGCGTAATCATCGACACTTGCAACGCGGTGAGCACCGGCATCGTCGCAAAGGGCAGCGGCACCGCCGCCAGGGTCGCCGCCATCACCGCAAAGGCCGAGATATAGCGCCGGGCCACATCCCGATAGATGGTTCCCAGTTGGCGACTGGCCTCATTTTGGGTGTCTAATAGCTGATACATGGCGCGGGTTTCGGCCTCGGGCAGCAACTCCGCCAGGCCATCCCGAAACGCATCTAGCCCATAAAACGTGGGTGTAAAGTCGTCTTCCTCTAGCGTAAAATCGATGAGCACTGCTTGGTCATAGAGTCCTGCAAAGGTTTGCTGCAAGGCCGCTGCCGCCCGCGCCACATCTGGCAGATCGGGCGGATAGGCGGGATGGTCAGCCAGGGTGAGGGGATATAACTCGTGCAGGCAGGTCATCACCAGCAGACAGGGTAGACTGGGAAACTGGGTGCGCAACTGCTGCGCGACCTGCTTGAGGGAATCTACGGCAAAGTCAGTGATTTTGACGGTGAGCACCAGCACTCGGGCGCGATGGGTGTCAGCCTGAAGTTCGGCCACGAGTTCCTGAATTACGGCCTCAGTATTCCGATCCACATCCCCTAACCCAACCGTGTCGGTAAACACCAGCAGCGGCAGGTCGCTAGAGGGATAGTCGTAGCGCTGAATATGCTGAGTATGGGGTCTGAAGCCTTGCCCCACAATATCTGGCGATACGCCGGTGAGTCCCCGCACGATGGAGCTTTTGCCTGCTTGCGGCTTGCCCAACATCACGGCTTCGGTGGTGGGAAGCTGCTGCCGCACTGTGGCGAGAATCTCAGCAATGTCTTCGTCGTTGACGCTAAACCAGCGATCAATGCGGCGCGATCGCACGTCTCCCGGCAGCAGGCTGCTCAGCTTTGTCACCATGCCATTCCACACCCGGCTTACGGGGTGCAGTTGGGCCGCAAGAGCTTCTGCCGCAGAGACGACAGCATTGACAGCATTGGAATCGGGCGATCGCTCACTCAGGCTATCTTCAGTGAGTGGATCTTCTGGGGTAGAGGTGGGGTTGGGGTGCTCTGACATGACGGCACAGGTAATCTCGCAGTTTCCCCGATCTTAATGGATGCGGGCGATCGCCTTCGAGGCAGGATCTCACACCCAATTGAGGGGGATAACCTCCTTTTTCGTGGCGGTAGCCACCCGATCTGGTCATGGTCGTCAATCCCGAGTCAACAGCGCTACCGCATACACCGCAATACCCTCTTCTCGACCTTCGGGGCCTAGCGTTTCGTTTGTAGTTGCTTTAACGCCCACTTGATCGGCGTCCAAGCTCAGGGTTTCGGCGAGGCGATCGCGCATGGCTGCAATATGGGGCTTAAGTTTGGGGCGTTCTGCCACAATCACCGAGTCCACGTTGCCAATTTGCCAGCCCTTCTCTTGAATCAGGTGGTGAACCTGGGTCAGCAGTTGCAGACTATCGGCCCCGGCCCATTGCGGATCGGTGGGAGGAAAGTACAGCCCAATGTCGCCGAGGCTGAGCGCACCCAACATCGCGTCCATAATGGCGTGGGTCAGTGCGTCGGCGTCGCTGTGCCCCAGCAGCCCCAGATGATGCTCAATGTGAACGCCGCCCAAAATTAGAGGGCGATCGCTCACCAGACGGTGAATGTCGTAGCCATTGCCAATGCGGATCTTCATGGTGGATAACCGATATGCCGATGCCATCATAGAAGATTCGGTCGGGGTTGGGCGATCGCCCCTTTCCCAATGCGGGGCTGAACAAAGGATTTGCCCTGACGCTGTGGACATGCGCACCGACTGCTCGCGAATCCACGGTTCAAGAATTCATTATTCACAAACCACGGTTCAAGAATCGGCGTTGCATAATTAAGAGATGAGTTAGGGAACTTTGCAATGCAATGTCCAGAGTGTGGAGCTACCCATATCCGTAAGAATGGGAAGAGAAAGGGTAAACAAAATCACATCTGTGTCGCGTGCG
>JAHHHI010000078.1 GCA_019359435.1 Kaiparowitsia implicata GSE-PSE-MK54-09C | reverse complement strand
AAACGGCTGCTTGGTCATGCGATGTCAACAATGCCCAGCGCGGGGTTGACTGGCAGATGAAGGTAGACGACGCACGCTGTAAGCTCGCGTCTGTCTACCCTAAAATTAAGTCTTGACGCTGCACTAGGCAAGAGTTGCGAAATCCGACGTTGATGAATACGAGGATGAATTCTAGCATCAATATCCCTCGCAGGGGCACACAGCCGTGCGTCCGTCCTCTGAAGCCCTTGAAACTAGGCGATAACATCAATTTACTGGCTTTCCAAGCCTCTCAATAAGGCTCAACAGCAAGAATTCTCAATCGTGAAGCTTGTTGAGAGAGCCGAGCTTGACATCTGCAAGCACTGACAAATAGAAGCTCTAGCCATAGCCTGTAGGGATTCTAGCCTGAGCCTTAACCCGAACTCAGGTTCATTAGGTAACACATGCACTCAAAAAGTCCTACTCTCAGACACATGGTGCCACCAGGTGATACGATTTTTACCCCAACTTCACCCCAATAGCTTGTCCAACCATGGACAACTATGCCCAAAACAGAAACGGCGAGTAGAAACACTTAAGTACTGCACTCACCGTCGGTCGGGATCTCTGGGGGCTGAATCTATCGGTTTATCGTTAAAGGCGCCACCCAGATTCGAACTGGGGAGTGGAGGTTTTGCAGACCTCTGCCTTACCACTTGGCTATGGCGCCGTGATTTACGATGTTGAGGGTCGTGTTGTAGACATGTGGATGATAATTCTGAATGCCCTAAGCCTTAGGCAGTTTAGCAACCCTGACCAAAGGTCTAGAACATCACCGATGTTGAGCAGGTGACAAGGGATTTAGCCGTTTGGTTCAACTTACTAACCCAGTCTAAACCCAAAGGGCATTGCCCCATCTCACTAAGCTTAAATCTAATCGTAAGTGTGCCAAGGAACAACACATTCGGAACTATAGTATACCTGAGATTGGATCAGGATAGAACCGTAACCTGAGCCTCTTTTTCGATCAATTGTCTGGCTCGGGGTGCAGGAATCGCGCGATCGCCCGCCTATAATTCAGGAGTAGCACCTGTTCGGTTCTTCTATCCCTCCAGATTCTATGCTAGTTGCCCAGATCACTGACACACACTTGTTTGCCGAGGGCGATCGCCAACTTAAGGGTATCGCCACCGCAGACGCTCTAGCGGCAGTGCTACGGGCTGTTGATCGGCTGATGCCACGGCCTGATGTGCTGTTGCTCACCGGAGACCTGTCTCAAGATGAAACTGCAGCGTCCTATGATCGATTGCGATCGCTCGTGGCCCCACTGGGCATTCCCACCTATTGGATTCCGGGAAACCACGACATTCCGGTGGTGATGGAGCCTATCCTTCAGGGAGAACCGTTCTTTTCGGCAAAGCAACTTCAGCATCAGGAGTGGACTCTGCTATTGCTGAATTCGGCTGTGGTAGGGCAAACGGCAGGTGTGCTAAGCGATCGCAGCCTGACCTGGCTCGACCAACACTTGCAGCAGGGGCGCGATCGCCCCACGCTGATTGCGCTTCACCATCCGCCCTTTGCCATTGGGTCAGCTTGGATGGATAGCATTGGCTTGCAACAGCCTGAGCAGTTGTTTGCTGTGCTCGATCGCCATCCCCAAGTTAAGGTGGTGCTGTTTGGCCATATTCACCAAGCAGTTGAGGCCGAGCGCCAAGGTGTGCTCTATCTAGGCACCCCTTCCACCTGTGTGCAGTTTATGCCCAACAGTTCAGAATTTGCCATTGACTCGCAGCGATCGCCCGGGTTTCGGCTGTTGCATCTGCACCCCGATGGCCGCGTAGAAACCCAGGTGCAGCGGGTGCCGATCCTACAAACTGCAACTGCGGAATAGGCTCATCCTGCTGAGCGTGAAGGGGTGATCTCCTGCCAGCCTTGATCCCTTGCACTGAAGAAGATACAGAGAAGGAGATGCAGAGTTACGCCCGGTTGCTCAGGCATTTGGAATCGTAGCGGCTGAATTAACGCTGAAGGGCGATCGCCCCAAGTGAGGTTTTCCGCTCTCTGCATCGACCGCAAAGGTCGGTATACTTTACTAAATCAATAGAGCAAATCAATAGAGTGAAGTAGAAGTGAAAGAAATAGAGTGGATTAGAATACTGGCAACGATGTGATGTCAAATTGATATCATGGATGCAAGTCTAAACCCAGTCCTATTCATTTCCGCTTCCTAGCTTCAGCTTCACAGTTTTCGCATTACATAAACTGCTATGACCTCCTACGCCACGTCTTCTGCCCGCGCCGACTTGAGCGAACTGCGGCGGCTAAAGTCCCTCCTCCCACCCGAGTTACGCAGTTGGGTGACCATTGAGGCGTCTACCGCTGCCAACCCACCCATCATTACCTGTGAAGAAATTGGTAAAGATCAGGTGGAAGTGCTGGTCGATTTGGCAAAGTGGGAAGTGCTGGCTCTAGACCAGCGCAATCTGCTGTTCTGGCACGAAATTGCCCGCATCCAAAATGACACCATCCCCCGCGATGGTTGGGAAATGGCCGCTTTGGCCATTGGCCTTGGGGGTGCCGTGGGTGAACTGTGGGTGCAGGATGGGTTGCTGCTCATGTTAGCGCTGGCGCTGTGTGGCGTATCGGGCTGGCGCTTGTTTAAGAAAAACAATGGCGAAAAAACTCTGAAAGAAGCGATTGAGGCAGACGATCGAGCGATCGCCCTAGCGACTCGCTTCGGCTATTCCCTCCCTAATGCTTACAAGAGCCTAGGCAGCGCCCTCAAAGTTCTGATTGAGCAGACGCCTAAGAAAAACCAGCGCAAGCGCTACGAATCGCGGTTGGATGCTTTGAAAAAGAGCGCAGCCAAGGCCAAGGCTAAAGCCAAAGGCCCTTCGATTTAGATCACCCTAAGGGCGATCGCCAGTTTAATAAAGTTAGTCTCACGTGATGGAACCCTTGTAGTACAAGGGTTCCATCATATTATTTTTGGGATCTGCACGGGCGAGCGACAGGTGTTTTCTATAGAGTACCTGTCGCTCAAACGGCTGCCGCAATTTACATGGCTCTTGCCAGTTCAGCCGCAACTTCTGGGCGAGAGAATTCGGGCGGGGGCAGTTCTCCTCGGCGCAGCATTTCACGCACCTTGGTTCCTGACAAGTGAATGCGTTCCTCAGGCAAGCTAGGGCTGGTTTTGGTTGTGGACATTTGGTGCGATCGCTTGCAGAAAAAGGCATGCTCAAACTTGAGCGGCTGGATGCCCAACTCCCCAGGCTTAAACTCATCAAAAATATGCTGGGCATCATACGTGCCGTAATAATCCCCCACCCCAGCGTGATCGCGTCCAACAATAAAGTGCGTGCAGCCATAGTTCTTCCGCACCAGCGCATGGAAAATCGCTTCTCGCGGCCCGGCATAGCGCATAGCCGCTGGGTTAATTGCCAGAATGACCCGGTCTCGGGGGAAGTAGTGCTCCATCATCAGCTCATAACAATTCATCCGCACATCGGCGGGAATGTCATCGCTCTTGGTTGCACCAACTAATGGGTGGAGAAACAACCCATCCACGATCTCCATCGCACACTTAATGATGTACTCATGCGCCCGATGGATGGGATTGCGAGTCTGGAAACCCACCACCGTTTTCCAGCCCTTTTCAGCAAAGAGCGATCGCGACTCGGCGGGGTCAATCTGATACGAAGGAAAGCGGGGGTCCACATCCCGCTGCAGCAGCCACACCGGGCCCGCCAGATTCACCACACCCTGTTGGTACACAACCGCTACACCAGGATGCTTCTCTTCATTCGTGCGATAAACATGCAGCGCTTCGTGCATCTTGTCATAGGTGTATTTTTGCGTCAGCTCCATAACGCCTACGAACCGACCCGCAGCATCATCTAGCCGAACTAAATCACCCGCACTGACCGAATCCGCAATGGCCTCTGACACCGAAAGCGTAACGGGAATAGACCAAGGCAACCCATTGGCCAAATACATTTCATTGACCACCCGCTCATAGTCAGCCTGCCCCATAAACCCCGTCAGCGGGCTAAAACCACCAATGGCAATCATCACCAAATCTGAAAAAGCTCTCTCATCAAGGGTCACGCGGGGTAGCTGCCCTGCTTGGTCAAGATAAGCTTGCTTTTGGTCGGCGCTGCAAATGCGATTGATTAAGATTCCGCCATGGGCAGCGATAGTTTCTAAATGCTGACTCAAAATTCCTCCCTCTGACATTACTCAAAGTGCTCAGGCTTTCGATCAACCATCCTATAGCACCACAAGCGCTCATGATTAAAGCATTCCTGATCCCTAGAGGCTTTGTTGCATAAATAGCCCAAGTGCAAAAGTTCAGCACTATCACGGATGTTTTGCAAAAACAACATGCAACTTTAGGTTTTGGGTTTGGATAAAAGCTTCGGATTTGGGAAGATTTTTCATTTCTCGCATGCTGTTTTGCATGATCCCAAAGGGTTTTAGGGAAATTTATAGGACGAGTCCATCGTTTATAAAATCCTTGGAATATTTAAAATATGTGTCTTTCAAGGCTTAGAAGCTGAAGACAATATAAATGCTGTTTTTTATTTGGGATCGCTGAAAACCAGTCTGATAATGCCTCTCCACCTATTTGATATCGATTTTCAACAAAAATTGCCAACGAGAATAGAGAGAGTTTGCACCCAAAAAAATAATTTAGTTCAAACCTCTGATGAACGACGAAAATTACGCTGTTTTTGCTTGTCGTCACTGCTTCAACTACGAATCGGTAGGACGTAGAGGCGGTCAATGCCGTCTGTTAGGGGCACCCGTGCAGGGTTCGTGGAAGTCATGTTCTCAAGCAACGCCTTTGTTCCAGGTTGATCTAGCCAGCCAACCAGCGATGGCAGCCGTCGCGGTGTTGCCGTTAGCTGCAGCAAATGCATCAACAGTCGAGGTCTTAGAAACGCTATATGAGACAGCCGCCGCCTCACTCGGCTCAGCCTAAGCCAAAAGACCCAAAAGGAAAAAGCGCTGTACGGCCTGGCCGTACAGCGCTTTTAAGTTGACCTAAAAGCTAGATTGATGTCTTAAACGTTGATGGCTTTTTTGGCAACCTGATCTAATTCACCTTTGGAGTACTTGGCCGCATAGACTTCAACAGATTGCTGTTTGATCTTGCTGGCATTGCCTGCCGTTCCAAATTGCTGATAGCGATCAGCACAGACCTTTTGCATGTACTTGATTGAAGGCTTCAAGAAGTGGCGGGGGTCAAACTCTTTGGGCACCGCTGCCAGAGCTTCTCGAACCGCAGCTGTAATCGCCAGACGGTTGTCAGTGTCGATGTTTACCTTACGGACGCCGCTCTTGATGCCTTTCTGAATCTCTTCGACGGGCACGCCGTAGGTCTCAGGAATGGCACCCCCATATTGGTTGATGATGGCGATCAAATCTTCGGGAACTGACGAAGAACCATGCATGACCAAGTGGGTATTGGGCAGGCGACTATGGATTTCTTCAATGCGGCTGATGGCCAAGATTTCGCCGGTGGGCTTGCGGGTGAACTTGTAGGCACCATGACTGGTGCCGATAGCAACGGCGAGTGCGTCTACTTGAGTCCGCTCTACAAAGTCCACAGCCTCGTCGGGGTCAGTCAGCAATTGAGAGTGATCCAATTCACCCTCGAAGCCGTGACCATCTTCGGCTTCACCTTTGCCGGTTTCTAGAGAACCTAGGCAACCCAGTTCACCTTCTACAGATGCACCAATAGCGTGTGCGACTTTCACCACTTCGCTGGTGACGGCAACGTTGTATTCGTAACTAGCGGGGGTTTTGGCGTCAGCTTCCAAAGACCCGTCCATCATGACGCTGGTGAAGCCGTTTTTGATGGCGGAGTAGCAAGTGGCTGGCTCGTTCCCGTGATCTTGGTGCATCACGATGGGGATGTGAGGATAGGTTTCAACGGCAGCCAGGATCAGATGCCGGAGGAAGTTTTCCCCGGCATACTTACGAGCACCGCGAGACGCTTGCAGAATCACGGGGCTGTCGGTTTCGTGGGCAGCCTGCATGATGGCCTGGATCTGCTCCATGTTGTTGACGTTGAAGGCAGGGATACCATAACCGGTTTCAGCGGCATGATCCAGTAGCAGTCGCATGGGCACAAGTGCCATGGGGATTCCTCCTAATTGGTGTGATAGCTTGTTCAGCTCGGGATGCAATTCTTACGATAATCTTAAGCCACTTTGTGATCAGGGAAGACTTGTGTCTCCACAAAATCTCGTGGGGCGATCGCAAGACTTGGCAGAACTCAGCACAACGCCCAACCCTAGGCTGTATTCAGAGCAGATTCGTAGCTGGCAATGATAACGTTAGGCGCTTGCTGCAGCCCACCTGCGTCCCATTTGCTTGATCAAACGACAGCTCTAACAGCACTCCTGTGGTAGCGTTTGCTTATTATTAAGCATAAATGCTCATGGTAATTTTGCCCAGCAGCCTAGCCAATCCATTGCTGCCTCTACGGTGCCGACTTGGCTAACGTCGGGCATGGGTGGTCGCTGCACCATGATGACGGGGAGTTGAAGCGCTCTGGCGGCCTGAACTTTAGCATAGGTGGCAGGGCCACCGCTATTTTTGCTCACGACTGCATCGATCTGGTGCTGGCGCATTAGCTGGGTCTCAGCGGCGAGGGTAAAGGGCCCTCGCTCTAGCACTAGGACTCCGGGTGGAATGGGGGTGTGGGCGGTGGGTGGGTCGATCATTCGCATCAAAAACCAGCGATCGCCCAATCCGGCATAGGCGGCTAGTTCTTGTCGCCCAATTGTGAGAAAAACGCGTTGGGCGATCGCTCGCACGACTGCAGCTGCATCTTGATGGGTGGCTACATTAAACCAGAGATCGCCCGAGTGCGGCTGCCAAGCGGGGCGCACTAGCCTCAGATGAGGAATTCCCACAGCTTGGGCGGCAGCAGCGGCATGCCATGAGATTTGTGCGGCAAAGGGGTGTGTAGCATCTACCAGCAGGTGAATTTGGGCTTGCTGCAAATATGCTGTCAGTCCTTCTATGCCGCCAAATCCCCCCACTCGCACCGTTCCCTGGGGCTGAGTGGGGTGCTGGGTGCGTCCGGCCAGCGAGGATATAACCTCAAACCCGGGCAGCGCTTGAGCTGCTGTGGCCAGCGCCGCCGCTTCTCCCGTTCCTCCTAAAATCAGTAACCGCGTCATACCCATCGCACATATCCGACCTGTGCACCCGTCATAGACGCTCAGCGCACATCAAAAATGGCATCTTGCTCAGAGTTCATAATAAAGTCGTACTCAAACGCTAACGAGTTGGAATGGCGAATGATGGAGAAGCCAAAATGAGACACCACATCAGTCGTGAATGTGGCCATCACCAGCTCCACCAGCTTTCGCTCAGAAAGGTCAGGCTGCTGCACAAAATAATCGCGCTTTGCAAAAAACACGCCCTCGTCCTTTGGCACAATGATGCTGTTGATGCGGTGGGCGTGCTGAATGGGTCGAATATAGAGGGAGATGAACTCTTCTTGGTTGCGCTGTAGGCGATACAGCCGCTCATGCTGAAGCCAGCTCATGCGGAACATCATCCGCAGCAGCTCAAACCCCAAAATATAATTGAACACGTTGTTCCGTTCTTCGGTACTAAACACCAGCTTCAGCGCTGACTCTAGATACAAATCAGGTTGTCGCCGCGCGTCTTGAGCCGAGTGAATATAGAACTGCCGGATGTATTTTCGTAACACGGCCGCATTGAGTTCAGTGTCGATGCGAAACTCCTTCAGGTAGTCACGCACTCGCTGTTCGGTTTCTTTGTCCTCTAGCTTTTTTGACACCACGCCATCAGCGGTGTAGTCGTCTAAAAACTCGGCCTGCACTTCGGGTGTGGCCGCACACATGAGATGGCACAGCGACAGCATATAGCGGCGCTGATCCCAGGGCAGGCTCTCGACCCAGGTCTTCGCTTCAGGGGGCAATTTCCCTAAAATGCTGCTGCCGCTGGCAATGGGCAAGGATTTGAGACGTTTTCCAGATGACTTGGCCATGCTTCTGGCGCTGCGGTGGGGATGGGTAGGCGACAGGCTCAACTCTGAGACTCACACAGGGCGATCGCCCAACACGCTGGGCATCGAATCAGCTCTATGATGCCCAGGTCTTTCCAACAGGCTGCAATACTCTAGTGATATATCGATTCTAGGTGGATTCTGAGAGGCGCGCTCCTTCATACTCCACAATCGGCTAAGGCAGCGAAAACGGAAATGAGAGGGCATTGCGCATGAATTGTGCAATACCCTCTCATCTCTGTAGGGTTACTCTTAGATTTTGGAGTGAGCCGTTAGAACCAACGCAGTTCTAGAAATCCTTTATTGGGACGGCTCCGCTCCAGATCATCAACCCAGTCGGTGGATTTATAGGTACCAAAGGCATGATCCCACCAATCCACAGCTAGCCCAAAGTTGTGATCCCACTGCCCATACTTGTGATGCACATAATGAACAGGCATCTTGATCATCCAAAAGCACTTAACCGGGTTTTCATGCTGAAGTTGATGAGCATAGGCCGAGAACGACGCATACCCTACTGAGCCGAGCAGCCATCCCATGCCTGCTTCAAATGAGACAAAGAACATCGGCACAATCAAAATTACAGTGGCCTTAATGTAGTCCAAAAATTCCCACACCACGCCTTGGCCTTCATTGCGGCGATGATGGTCAAGGTGACGCTTGCCAAAGCTTTTGGGATACCAGTGCATAATGCGATGAACCCAGTATTCCACCAAGCTTGCCAGGATGAATGCAGCCAGAAAACAGGCGATCGCAACCCCCATAAATCTCTCCAATACTCCTAAATTCACACCATTTCATTCAGATTCATTCAGATACGCTCAACCGAGCTGCCGCTTAGCCCACTATTCAGTAAACCGTCCCGAGAACTCTTCCAGTTTGTTCTCGAAGGCATTCGGAGATAAGGGACTGAACAGAATCAAACCGAATGCTGCGCCTCAACGCTGCAACGGTTGTTGCTTGTCTTAACTCCTCATTATGTCTGCTTCTAACCAAGATGGGGCAAGGGGTGTGACAGTCTCAATAGGCGTCAGGAGCATGGGAACAGGCAGCGATCTGGCGCTAGCTCATGCAGCATTCAACAGAAACCGAACCGCTCTTTGGAGTGCTGTTACCGCTGCATAGCTGAGATAGCCGTAGGGGCAACGCACTGTTGCCAGAGCAGTTCTAAACCCTTGCCAGACTGCTGCCAGACTGGTTGCGTCGGTGCTCCCTCAACCGTCAGCTCGATAGCCTGCTCAGATTGTTCGTGAAACGTTACATTTGCTCTCAGCTTCTATCTCTCTCAGTAGATACGTCGAAGGGTGATAAACTTCTATCCTAAAGATCGGCGTTAAAGCTGCAATCTATGCATTTGGGGTGCTGTTGTGGGGGAGGACTACGTGGGGCGATCGCCCCCACAGGTAGACCCACAAAATTAATTAGGCAGACCATTCATGAGAGCAGGGTAGTCAGGCCGATGATCACAGATCTCGCTAGGTACCTGACAGTGGATAAGTCTGCCTAATTGGGATTTGAATCTGCGTTGTTCAGCCCCTGGTTGACTACGCCCTGAGTGTTGAAGTGAACTGCTGTTTCGTTTCATTCATTTACAAAATGCCAATTTTAATGAACGAACTGCCTTATTTTGAGTAGGGTTGGTTTGAATTATGGCATTGATTAATTAAGGTCTAATAAGGTCTAATGCTTCAACGCACCAAGTCGTTAGTTATGTTTACAATTTTCTTTAGTCCAAATTTAATTTCGTTTTGAATCTGTAATCTGGATAATGATGTAGTTTCATGGCTAGTATTTCGTCGATTTCGTTAGCGATAACAGCACGCTGGCGACGGTCAAAGCCCTTTCGGCTAGTGAGTTGCGTGGTGGCGTTTCTGCTCACTGCCAGCTTAGTGATTCTTCCGGTGCTGTCTCAGCAGCCCGTTGAAATTAGTTTCATTATGCTGGCTCCTGAAACACCGTTTTTTGAGCCCCTAATCCGCGAATTTGAGGAGCAGAATCCTGACATTCGCATCAACATGGTGGAAGGTCCAAACGAAGCCAACTTGGTGGAAGACCTGAACACCTCCGCCTATCTATTGGGGAGTTCGCCCTACGACCTGATTAATTTAGATGTGGTGTGGACATCCAAGTTTGCGGCAGCAGGCTGGCTGATGGATCTGGGCGATCGCTTTCCTGAGGAACGCCGGGCTGAGTTTCTGGAGGGCGACATTGAGGGCAGTATCTATAACGACACGCTCTACCGCATTCCTTGGCGAACTGACGCAGGGGTATTGTATTACCGTGAAGACTTGCTGAATGAAGTTGGTGCTCAGCCTCCTGAAACCTTTCAGGAAATGGTGGAAATTGCCAAACAGGTGCAAGACGCGGGCAGTGCCCAGTTTGGCTACTTATGGCAAGGACGGCAGTATGAAGGCGTGTCTGCCATGTTTACTGAAGTCTTGAAGGGCTTTGGTGGCTACTGGATTAATCCCGACACGAACGCAGTGGGATTGGATGAGCCGGAGGCGATTGAGGCCGCTCAGTTTTTGGTAGATACCATTCGCGATCGCGTGTCGCCTACTGGAGTCTCTACCTATATCGAAGAAGACGTGCGGCGGCTGTTTCAGAACGGCAACGCAGTGTTTATGCGTAACTGGCCCTACGCGATTCCGCTGCTCAACGAAGACGGGTCTCCAGTGCAGGGCAATGTGGGCACTCGCCCCATGCTAGGCACCGAGGGCTTCGACGGGGGGGGCTGCTTGGGCGGTTGGGGTTGGGGTATTTCTAGCATGACTTCCCATCCTGAAGAGGCCTGGCGGGTGGTGGAATTTTTCACCAGTGACGCGGTGCAAAAGCGGTTTGCGCTTGAAGCTGGGTTTACGCCATCCGTGCGATCGCTCTACCAAGATGCTGACATTTTGGCGGAATACCCCTACTTCAGCGATCTATTCGAGGTGGTGCAGAATGTAGCACCCCGTCCCCTTACTGCACAATATGCTCAGGCCTCTGACATTTTGCAACGCTACTTGAGTGCCGCCTTCTCGGGGCGCACCAATGCCGAAGATGCGCTGAATGCGGCAGCTCGCGAAACGCGAAATTTGCTCGGAGTCGCTCAATCCGGGGCGGCTGAGCCGACTGAGGGGTCAGCACCAGACGCTGCCCCAACCTCAGAACCGGCATCGGAATCGGAACCCTCGCCTGTACCCGATGCGGGCACCCAACCAGGGACTCAGCCCGCTCCCGCTGAACCTTCTGAGGTCGATGCAGAGGCGTCACCTGCGCCCCAGCCAGAGGCCCAACCTGAACCCCAAGCAGACGAGCCGGAGGCCGTAGGATGACCAAAGATATTATTGTTCAACGTGAGCGGCGAGTGGGATGGCTCCTGGTCTTACCGGCGCTGCTGCTGCTGCTGGGGGTGTTTGCTTACCCCATCGGTCAGGCATTTTGGCAGAGCTTGTTTAACCAAAACTTAGGGACACAGCTCACGTCAGAATTTACCGGACTCAGCAACTATGCCCGCATGACTCAGGATGGGCGCTTTTGGCAGACGATGTGGAACACTAGCGTGTTCACCTTTTTCTCGGTGTTTTTTGAGTTTCTGCTGGGGCTAGGCGTGGCTTTGGTGCTCAATCAGTCCTTTCGAGGGCGCGGCATTGTGCGGACGGTTGCGATCTTGCCGTGGGCGCTGCCAACGGCGCTAATTGCTCTGGCTTGGACCTGGATTTTTAACGATCAGTACGGCATTGTCAACGATATTTTGCTGCGGCTGGGTCTGATTCAAACCGGCATCAACTGGCTGGGCAATCCGACCTTGGCGATGGGGGCCGTAATTTTTGCGGATGTTTGGAAGACGACGCCGTTCATCAGCATTTTGCTGCTGGCCGGGTTGCAGTCCATTTCTGAAGACCTATACGAAGCGCACCGGATTGATGGTGCTAGCCCGTGGCAGAGCTTCCGGCAAATTACGCTGCCACTGCTCATGCCGCAGATTGTGATTGCGCTGCTGTTTCGCTTCGCTCAAGCCTTCGGTATTTTTGACTTGATTGCGGTGATGACGGGGGGTGGCCCTGGCGGCGCAACAGAAACGGTGTCGCTCTATATATATTCAACGGTGATGCGCTATCTCGACTTTGGCTATGGCGCGGCGTTGGTTGTGGTGACATTTGTGCTGCTGATTCTGGTGGTGGCGATCGCCGCCTTCTTCCTCAATCGTTCTAGAGCCAAAGCCAGAGGGGTGAATTAACCATGACAACCTTTCCTGAATCCGTATCAAAGTCACAGCGCAGTAGCGGGATCAACTGGCGATCGCTGATCTTGCCCATTGCAGTTATTCTTGTGGTGCTCTTCTGCCTAGCGCCAGTGCTGTGGCAGTTGCTGACCTCCGTCAAGGTCAACCAAGATATCTCAGCAGTTCCCAGCGTCTACTTTCCCCGCCGCTTTACACTAGAGCACTACCAGCAGCTCTTTGCACGTCGGCCCTTTTGGAACTATTTGCTCAACAGCTTCTTTGTAGCCGCAGCCTCTACCCTGCTGGCGCTGGGGCTGGGCGCACCTGCCGCCTATGCGTTAGCGCGGCTGCGGCTGCAGGGTGAGCGGGTGATTTTGGCAGGGGTTTTAATTGTGACGCTGTTTCCGCCCATCCTGCTGTTTTTGGGCTTGCTGCGCGTGGTACAGGTGCTATCTCTGGGTGACAATTACCTGGCGCTGGTGCTGCCCTATGCCGCCATTAACCTGCCGCTGACAATTTTGGTCATGCGCAGCTTTTTTGAGCAGCTGCCGCGAGATTTAGAAGACTCGGCCAAAGTAGATGGCTACAACACTGTGGGCACGCTGCTCAATATTGTGCTGCCGCTAACGCTGCCTGCCCTGGCGACCACAGGCATCCTGGCCTTTATCACCGCCTGGAATGAATTTATCTTCGCCCTTACCTTCATTACCCGTGAGAGCATGAAAACCGTTCCCGTAGCCGCTTCACAGCTAGGCGGCGCGTCTATCTTTGAAATTCCCTATGGCCCCATTGCGGCTGCAACCGTATTGGGGACGCTCCCGCTGGTTTTACTGGTGCTGTTCTTCCAGCGACAGATTATTCAGGGGCTCACCTCTGGTGCGGTAAAGGGGTGAGGGCTCCTTTGCTTTGATGCATTTGATGCTCCATTTTGACTCGACCATTTCTCTTTGCTTCTGGTGCCATGACACAAACTGATCTCAAACCAACCCAAGCTCACACCACCAACGCTCCTGCGCTGGAGGTTCGCAGTTTAAACAAAACCTTTGCGCCTACGGTGGTTCCGGTAAAGAACTTGAACCTGACGGTGGAACGGGGAGAGTTTTTGACGCTGCTTGGCCCGAGCGGCTGCGGCAAATCAACCGTGCTGCGGATGATTGCAGGACTAGAACACCCCACCAAGGGACAGGTCTTGATTGATGGGGAGGACGTGACGCGCCTATCGCCGAGCGATCGCAACATTGCCATGGTGTTCCAAAGCTATGCGCTGTATCCCCACATGACGGTGCATGACAACATTGCCTCGGGATTAAAGCTGCGGCGTATTCCCAAAGGCGATATTGAAGATCGCATTCGCGATGTGGTGGACTTTTTAGGACTGCACGAGTTGCTGAATCGTAAACCGGGGCAGTTGTCGGGTGGGCAGCGGCAGCGGGTAGCGGTGGCGCGCACGTTGGTGCGGCGGCCCTCAGTTTTTTTGCTAGATGAGCCGTTGAGCAACCTGGATGCGCTGCTGCGAGAAAATGTGCGGGCCGAGTTGAAGCAGTTGTTTGAATCGCAGCAAGCGCCTGTGGTTTACGTCACCCACGACCAAGTAGAGGCGATGACCCTGTCTTCTAAAGTGGCGGTGCTGAATGAAGGGTATTTACAGCAGCTCGATACGCCAGAGCGCATCTATACCCATCCGGCCAATCGGTTTGTGGCAGGGTTTGTAGGAAGCCCCCAGATGAACTTTTTAACCCTGCCCTGTGATGGACAGTCGGTGACGTTGGGCAATCGCCGCGCCCCGCTCCCCACAGAGGTTCGCACGGATGCTAAAGAAATTACGCTGGGTATTCGCCCCGAGCATGTGCGCCTAGCCCGAGAGGGCGAGTCTCCTACCGTAGAAGGAACAGTATCGCTAGTCGAGCATTTGGGGATGCACAAGCTCTATACCGTGCAGGTGCCGGGCAAGATGCCTATGACGGTGCGATCGCTCATTCCGCTCAGCCACACCCATAGCGATCGCCCGATCAAGCTGGTTTTCTCTGGCAATGCCATTCACTGGTTTGATGCTGAAACGGGCGATCGCCTGAATCAAGACTAACGGTCTTAGAGCAGCGTCAGTTCGGCAACTGCCTAAAACCGTGCTGTCCGCAACGCAGGCAGCACGGTTTAGCGCTATTTAAGCCCTACAGCTCCAGGTAATTGCCTTGGCAAGGATTCTGCAAACGCGGGCTAGCAAAGTGCGTCGATTCTTACTGGAGCGCAAGGGCTACACGCTTTTTTGCATTTCAGCGCGTGTAGAGTCCTCCTGAGAATGCAGCCCAGCTCCACCCCTAGCTCCCTAGCCCCCATAGCCTGCGCGAATTTGCGCAGCCTGAGACAGCAGAGATTCGGCAAAGGCAATCGCTTCTTGATCGGTGCCGCCCACCAAGGCCGCTAGCTCTTGCTTGCGATCTTGCTCGCTAAGAGAGGTGACGCGCACCACCGTCCGCACATCATCGCCGCCGCTGGGAGCTGCATCTGGGGCAGGCGCGGCGGTTTTCGGTTTGCTGGACTTGCGCCGCCCATTGCGGCTAGCAGGTGCGGGTGCTTCTGCGGGCAGGTCAATCACCTGTTTGCCCACGCGAAAGTGAGAGGTCGCCATCGCTGCAATCAATGGCTGGTGGGTGACGCAGAGCACTTGATGACGCTGCCCCAACTGATGGAGCTTTTCGGCGATCGCCTGAGCCACCCGCCCTGACACACCGGTATCAATTTCATCAAACACCATCGTCCCAATGGGATCGACCTGAGAGAAGCAGGATTTGAGCGCCAGCAAAAAGCGGCTCATTTCTCCGCCCGAGGCAATATCTGACAGGGGTTGCAGAGGCTCACCCGGATTGGGGCTAAACAAAAAGGTGATGCGGTCAGCCCCCGTCGCCGTGGGTGTAATGGGCGTAATGCTTACCTGAAACTGCACCTTGTCCATGGCTAAAGGCTTGAGTTCACCCACAAGCTGCTGCTCGAGCTGGGTGGCAGCGGTCTGGCGCAACTGCGTGAGCACCGCACAGACTTGGGTTAACTCTGTCTGCCGTTTCTGCACCTGCCGTTCCAGATCCTCTAGCGACTGGCCGCCCCCCGTGAGGCTATCCAAATCGCCTTGAAGCTGTTGATAGTGGGCGATCGCCTCGGCCAAGGTCGGCCCATACTTGCGGCAAATTCCCTTGAGCTGAATGATCCGCTGCTCCACCTCTTGCAGGCGGTCGGGGTCAGCTTCTAGCCCATCGCCATAGGTGTTAATGTGGCGTCCGGCCTCTTCCACTTGGGCCAGCGCATCTGCGACCAAATTCAGCACCGGCTGAAGCTCGCTATCATAGGTCACCATATCGGTTAACAGCCCTTCGGCGCGCCCTAGCAGGTCGGCGCAGGCCTGCCCCTCATCGTTTTCATACAGCGCTTGATAGACCGCATAGCTGTGTTCTTTTAGCTCTACGGTGTGGCCGAGTCGCTGCCGCTCTTGCTCTAAATGGTCTAGCTCATCTGGATCGTCTAGGGCGGCTTCGCGCAGCTCTTTGACTTGATATTCAAACAAATCCAACTGCTGCTGCCGCTGCTGCTCTAGCTGGCGGCGTTTTTCTAGCGCTTGAGTGGCCTGCTGATAGGCCGCATAATGCTGGGCGATCGCCTCTCGCTGGGCCAATACAGCCGCACCACCAAAGCCATCTAGCCACTCTCGCTGCAGGCTGGGCTGCCCAAGCTGCACTGTCTGTCCTTGGGCAGTAATTTCTACCAGGCGATCGCGCAATTCTTCTATCTGCTGCTTGTTGACCACCACCCCGTTCACCCGCGAACGGCTGCGAACGCTGCCCTTGCCTGCGGTCATCTCGCGGCTGCAGACGAGGTGAGTGGCATCATCTGCGCCATCGGCCAGCGCCTCAATCCCCTGCTCCACTAGCCAAGTATGCAGCGAACCGTCTAACCGAAACGTAGCCTCAATCACGGCCCGATCGGCCCCACTGCGAACCGCACGCCCGCTGACCTTTCCGCCCAGCGCTGCATCTAGCGCATCCAAAATGATGGATTTTCCGGCTCCGGTTTCGCCCGTGAGCACGTTTAACCCAGCGCCAAAGTCCAGTTCTAGTCGGTCAACCAGCGCAAAATTTTCAATATTTAGGGAGATGAGCATACACAGGAGATTGACCCAGGCGCTTGTGAAACGCATGCACTCGATTGTGCGCGTTACGGACAACGGCAAATTAAAATCTAGACCTACAACCTTGTATCGCTTGCAGCGCTAACGGCACAAAAACTTACAAAATTTCATCGGTTTGGTCTACTTGCTTACCCACTCAGTGTAAAGCTAATCTGAAGGGTTGAGGCGTTGATTCCAGCCAGACTCAGCGTTTAGCTGTCGTGATTTATACCCTAGGTTGGGCACTCTAACTGGTGTAAAGTTTTGTTCTCTGAGTTGAGTTGACGATGGTATTTCGAATTCCGGGTGTCGCAGAACGGGCGTCGCGCAAGATTGGCCTGCGCGTAGTTCTAGTTTTGACGGTTGTCTGTCAAATTTTGCTGGCAGTTAGCTTGGTGGGCTACCTCTCCTTTCGGAACGGGCAAAAGGCGGTCAATGATTTAGCCTATCAACTGGTAGATAAAGCCAATCAACAGGTGGATGAGCATCTGGACCTATACCTGTCGATTCCGCAGCAGCTCAACCGCCTCAATGCCGATGCGATCGCCGCTGGGCGACTCCGTATTGACCAACCAGAGGCGGCAGAGAAGCAGTTCTGGAGCGAGGCTCGGGTTTTTGACACCATCAACTACATTGGCTATGTGCTGAAAGACGGGACGCAGGTTGGCGCAGGGCGCTACCTCAACGGGACAGATCTCGTCGTGTTTGAAAACCTGCCGGGCAACGGCAAGGCCGCTGACTACCTAACCGACGATCAAGGCACCCGCACCCGCTTGTTGCAACGCTATGACTATGATCCGCTACCCGACTATCAAGACGCGCTAGAAGCAGGCGAGCCCTCTTGGAGTCCTGTATTTGTTGCAGAGATCAAAAATACCGAAACCGAAATGGCTGCTGCCACCCTTCAGGGTTCTGAAGCCGCCGCCGATTTGGGAATTCACTATTACGCCACTGCAGCAGCAACCTATCCGCTCTATGACAAAGCGCAGAACCTCCGGGGCATTTTTAATGTGGATGTGCTGCTGACGGGCATCAGCCGCTATTTGCAGTCGCTGCAGATTAGCCCCTCGGGACAAGTGTTTGTGATGGATCGCCAAGGTCTGTTGGTGGGCAGCTCTGATCATCAGCCAATTCTCTATCGACAGGATGAGGTAACCCAGCGCTATGCCGCCCAAGATAGTCCCAACCCGCTGATTCGGGCGATCGCCACCACCTTGCAGCAGGCTCAGCCCCTCGAGCGCATCACCACCGACCAAGAGTTTCAGCTCACCTGGAATGGGCAGCGACAGTTTGTGCAGGTCGCCCCGTGGCGCGGCACCGACGGTCTGGACTGGCTTGTGGTGATCACGCTACCCGAATCAGACTTTATGGCACAAATTGACGCCAACACCCGCAGCACCGTGTTGCTCTGTGCACTGGCGCTGCTGGTCGCCGCAGGGATTGGCATTGTCACGTCTCGGTGGATTGCTCAACCTGTTTTGCAGTTGAGCTTGGCTGCAGAGGCGATCGCCCAAGGCAATTTGCAACAGCATTTAACCGCCTCGGGCATTACCGAACTGGATGCGCTGCACCAAACCTTTAACCGCATGGCCCATCAGCTGCGGGACTCCTTTACTGAGCTAGAAACCACCAACGCCGAGCTTGAGCAGCGCGTAGACGCTCGCACAGCAGAACTATCCTATGCGCTGTCCGATTTGCAGCAAGCCCAGAGCAAGCTGATCCATACTGAAAAGATGTCGAGTTTGGGGCAATTGGTCGCTGGCGTGGCTCACGAAATCAACAACCCCGTCAACTTCATCCACGGCAACCTCACCCACACCGAGCACTACGCCCACACCCTGCTCAATCTCATTGACCAATATCAGCGGGAGCACCCCCATCCCACCCGACGCCTGCAAGCCGCCCTAGACGATGCCGAACTCGAGTTTGTCCGCGACGACTTCCCCAAATTGATTACCTCAATGCAGGTCGGAGCTGAGCGGATTCGCGAAATTATTCGCTCGTTGCGGAACTTCTCGCGCCTCGACGAAGCCGAGTTCAAAACAGTGAATATTCACGAAGGGCTCGACAGCACCTTAATGATTTTGCAAAACCGTCTCAAGCAAACGGCCAGCCAGTCTGGCATTCAGGTGATTAAGCACTATGGTGACGTGCCTCTGGTAGAGTGCTACCCAGGGCAGCTTAACCAGGTGTTTATGAACTTGTTGGCAAATGCCATTGATGCGCTCGAGACTTATCAGATGCAAGCCACAGCAGCAGGCCACAGCAAAGAGCCTGCCGCTATCACCCTTTCCACAGAACCTGATGGGGCCAACGTCATCATCCGTGTCGCCGATAATGGGCCGGGGATTCCACCTCATATATTGCCTAAGCTGTTTGATCCCTTCTTCACCACTAAGCCGGTGGGTAAAGGCACAGGCCTGGGATTGTCGATCAGCTATCAAATTGTGGTGGAGAAGCATGGCGGCAGGATGTATTGCTGCTCAACCGCAGGCGAAGGCACTGAGTTTGTGATTCACATTCCTCAACAGCGCAAGTCGGCCCCAAGGGCGATCGCTCAAGGGTAACGGCCAATTAATGTACTCAGAAGCTTGAAACCCTATCCTCGAACTCCCGTTGGGTCAAAAGGGGTTTGGGGCACTATGCATCACGCAGTGCCCCAAAACTTGTCAGTCGATCTCGAACTGAGGCGGGGTTGCCCGACCGAACCGGGGCGAGGGTCACGGATTGGGGCGATCGCCTACGCCGCGCGGCGCTGACTGCGATCGACGCCGTGCAGCATTGGCGGCGGCGAGACTTGCGACGTGACCTGCAGCAAGCGCGGAATCTGATAGCTGTTGTAAACCCGAAACTCACGTTCAACCGTGGCTTGCGCAGTGCGGACGGCTTGGTTCAGCACTAGCGATCCTTGGGGGTCAGAGACGGAGCGGTGGAAGGTGCCGGGGGGAATCCGCAGAATGTCGCCGTTGGCCTGAAGCCGCACAATGTGGAAGGGCTGTTGCCATGATAGGTTGACCAGATAAAAAGTGCGCCCACCCGATAATGCCAGCAGGTTATCTTCTTGGTTGGGATGCAGATAAAACTGCCAGAACCCTTCGGGGCTATTGTTGGGGCTAGTGGCAGGCCCATCGTGGTATACCAAGTCACGAGCGTTTGAGGTAGGAATTGTAATATCGAAGAATTGGACGCTGGGTGTATCGCGGAATTTTTTGTAGGAAAGCAGTTCAAACATGGTTCCTATGAGATGCAGTGGGTTGGCTCAGATCGTTAACCAGGTTTTGTCGCAGGGGGTGAGGTGAGTGCGCACCTCAGTCCTGCTTTACAGTTATTTATGCTGTTCCTTCCAATTAATCCCAAGACTCCGGTAGAAACAACTCTCATTGCGGGTCGCATCCATGCGGTTTGCGAATCGATGCAGCTATGAACACAGAGCACCTGCGGATTTTACTGGCGGTGGTGGAATGCAAGAATTTTTCAACCGCAGCCTTGCAGTTAGATATTTCGCAATCGGCAGTGAGCCGGGCGATCGCCGCCCTTGAAGAAGAACTTGGGGTATCGCTGCTGGCGCGGGGACGGTTTGGGGCCTATCCCACGCCACTGGGAGAGCGGGTGCTGAGCCACGCGCGCGACATCCTGATGCTGCGTGACAAAATTGACTATGAGGTGAACTTAGCCCAAGGGCTACAGGGGGGCAAGGTTCGCATTGCCTCGTTTCGCAGTGCGGCCACCCACCTGTTGCCGCCCCACATTGCTCGATTTGGCGATCGCTTCCCCACGATTGATGTCAGTTTGATGGAGGCAGAGCCGACGGCAGTAGAGCAGGCATTGCGCGAAGGGCAGGCCGATATTGGCCTCGTGCCGCTGCCACGAGCTGAAGAATTTGAGACGTGGGCGATCGCCCGTGATGAATTTGTGGTGTTGCTGCCCCCCAGCGCCACTCCCATCCCCGACCCCCTCACCTGGAGTGCGCTCTCATCCTACGCCTTCATTTTGTATAACTATGCCGAATGCACCTCTGCGGTGCGCGATCACTGGGCTCTATCGGGGCAGGAACTCAAAATCGGGTATGAGGTCAAGGAAGATTCCACCATTGTCAGCATGGTGGCGCAGGGGCTAGGGGCGGCGATTCTGCCCCGCTTGGCGGCGCTTCCCATTCCGAAAGAAGTGCAGGTGCGATCGCTCCCGGTGCCGCTAGAGCGAGTCATTGGCGCAGCGGTGCTGACTAACGTGCTGCATCCCCCAGCCGTGTTTGCGTTTCTGGATGCGCTCCGGGGCACTGGACTGTTTGCAGAGGACTAGCCCTCATGCGCATCCCTGCGCCTGGCGAGCAGCCTCTTGGGCGTTAGGATAGCTTGGCACTAGCCCTGATTAATCTTTGCGGGTGCCGGGGGCATCTCCGGTATTGCGAACTTGCACCACTCGCTTGAGCAAATCAAACCAGAAATTTGACCCCATCGACACGGCAATGCCGGTAATCACCCAGCCCAGAAGCATTTGGGGAATTGACAACACCCAGCTACGGTCGGCTGGCAGTTGCCGCGCGAGGTTTTGCGCCGTCCAACCGATGGGCAGCGGAATTTCGTCCAACACATTGCTGACGGCATCGCGCAGCAGGGTCAGGTCAGTTTCTAGAGAACCGTCACTGGGCAGCGGCACAACCTCGCCCCCGTCTGCAGGGAATGGGGCCGGTGCCGTTTCTATCGAGCGCGTCAGCAGTTGGTCAGCACTTTGGGAAATGGTTGTGCGCAATACGGTATCTCGTGAGAGCCGATCGACAATCAAAAAGGTGTCGGCGTTTGTTGCGGTGGCGAGCAAAATGCCTAGGATGATAGCAACCCCCTTGGCGTTGCGGCGATACACCCCAGAGGCGCGCTCCATTGAGCGGTCATACCAGGCTTGTACCTCCTCATCCAGTTGAATCACGCCCTCGCGCAAGCTGTGCGATCGCACCTGAGCCTGTTTGGCGAGCAGCATGATGTTGTGCCGCAGCTCTACGGGAAGGATCGCCATCCGAGACCGAATGTCGGTCACTAAGTCAGCAATATCCGGTGGAAGTGGGCGATCGCCTTCTAAAATCATCGCGACCACTTCATACACCGTTGGTTCGAGCTGCTTCAGCCCGACAGACTGTTTAAGAAAAGGCAGCCGCGTCCGAATAATATCTTTGCAGAAGTTGTCGTTTTTCAATGCCGCTTCGCAGTAATCGATAAAGCTAACAATTTGGGCGATCGCCAGATCCACGCCTTGTTCTAGCCCTATGCGACTGCTGCGGTAGTCATCCTGAACTTGTAGAAGCTGTTGCCGCAGTCGGTCAAACTCCGCCTCCAGCAGGTACTGATCGCCCACGCTGTGGCGCAGCGCTTGCAGCACATCCTGCAGTTGCCCCAATCGGTCATCACTAAACTGGCGAAACGTCAGCTCGCCAATGCGCTGGCTGATTGTTTCCAGATCCATCTGTTCCAGCAGGGCATCGGCAAATACCTCAGAATTGATATAAGACGGCCCAGTGCCTTGCCCCACAAATACATCGCGCCAGCCAAAGAGTTGCCGCAATACCGCACCCAAGCCCCGGGTCAGCCCCTTAAACACGCCCGGCAGAATTCCCCGCCCCTCTTGATTAAGCGCCTGAATCAATGAACTGTTATACAACCGATCAACAAATTCTTGTGTGGTTGGGTCGAGCTTGCCATGCCCCAAAATCAAATTTTCAATTGACTTCTTTAAATGCTCGGCGCGCCACTGTAGCACTGTGGCAATCAACTCCTGCACTTCTGATGCGAGCAGGCTCAGAATCAGCAGAATAAACACAGCACCCAGCACAATGTCAAAGATCAGCGGCAAATTCATGACCTATCACCCCGGAGCATTCTTGCCTCGCAAGTTTAGCTCACAGAAGTCGTCTTGATGCGATGAGTTTGGGCATGGTAGCTTTGCCACCACGCCTAGGCTAGAGCGCGAATTTTAATGCCGAGTTTTAGTCCAGAATCTTAGTCCAGAGTTTAGACTATCCGCTTACACCGCTTCGAGTTCTCGCGTGTTTGGTTGGCTCAGCCCCGATGTTCGAGAATTTGTTAGCACCAAGGTTTCCAAATCTGGCATCTCTTGCCAGCAAGATGAGCAAAACCAATATACCCGGTTCTGCCGCGCGTGACGTAGGAGTGTATTTGAACAGCAAGGGCATGTGGCCATAATGGGATATCTCAATTTTTTTCAAAGTTGTGCTTAGTCAGTTTTTCGGGCCAATCTCTCGATTAAACCGCCACATTAAACCGACTAGGCAAAAGTAGAGCGAGCTCTCTAAATCGTCTGATTGAAGCTATCGTTTCAACAGCTTTAGTTATTACAGCCTAGTAAAAAAACAGAAAACAAAAGTCTCTTGGAGCAGGCATTTATGTGTCATTTTTTCTAGTGCCAAGCAAGAAAACTAACTCTAACAACATCGCTGAAGGGAAGGAGGAGCAAGCAATTCAATAGATCAGCACTTCAGCAAAGTTATTATGTACTTATTATTCCCTCATGCCTGCTTAAATCCCAAATTCTTGATCTTATTTTCGACGTAGCGTTTGGCTAAATCAAGTAGCAAGTCATTGTCAATCTGTCTATAAAAAACTGCTAATTCGTTAGAGTTGACCACCTCTATTTTCAGATGGATGACGGACTTTAAAGATAAATTTTTCTGGAAAGAGAATTGAGAAAATGCTCGCGTTTTCTATTTATTCAGATTAACTGCGAATTGATGAACTAAGAATTGACCGAGCAATCATTCTCCAAGAGGTAAAAGTAATGGAAGCGGCGGATACAAATTGCTAGAGATACTGAGTAATGAGCGCTGTAGGTGCTCTATAGGTGGTTTGTCAGGATTGGGATACATAGATTTATCAAACTGACTTCCTCCATATACAATTCAAAAGCAGTCACATTAAAAGTACAAGCTTCCGACAGGAAAAGTAACAACTAGATACATTCTAAACTCTTTTGATGGTTGACGCTCTCATCTTGGTCAACTAATGTGACGCGCCAAAACCGCTAATATGTCGCCAACATAACCAAAAAAATGCAGTTTAGTAGTGGTCTATACCTGATGCATTTTCTATTTGCCAATTGCACCCTCTAAAGACGCATTAAAGACGCATTTCAGGTTAGATCAAGGCTGAATTATGAAATGATTTTGCATTACAAAGTCATCCCATTGACAGAGGTTTATTTCAATAAACTTAAGAGCCGATTTTTCTCTGCTGTTTGGCTTAGTAAAATTCTTTTTGTATTCCTTGGTACGAAATTAAAGTATAAAAGAGCACATCTGTGAGATTTCTTGCGATCGCCCCATTTTATTGAGCGATGGCATAGGGCAGGTCTTCTTGATTTAGCGTTATTTCAGCGGCTCTTTGAGCCGTTGTAAATGTGTAAGGATTTGGATAGGGGCTCAGACCTGCAAATTCTTACATTTAAGATCGCTATTAGCTCGCTACTTGATCGCTATCCCTTATCCAGACGCATGTGGAGTTGAATTATCCGTGGTTACTCACGTCTCTAACACGGCTTACGAATCAAAAACTCAGGCGATCGCCCGCCAATTACTCTCCGCCACGCGGGAAAATCGCTCTCTCTTTGCCCAAATGCGCGACCAAATGCGCTGGGACGACAAAATGCTGGGGTTTGCCATGAGCAACCCCGGCTTGCGCGTGCAGTTGTTTCGCTTCATCGACTGCCTGCCTTCGCTGCAGAGCAAGGCCGAAATTGCCCGCCACATGCAGGAATACCTCAGCCAAGAGGATGTGGAGCTGCCCAACGCCCTGAAGGGATTGTTGAATTTTGCGAATGCGGATTCCATGCCGGGGCAGGTGGCCGCCACAACCGTCACCAGCGCCACAGAAACCCTAGCTCACAAATACATTTCGGGCGAAACCATCAAGCAGGTGATCAAAACCGTTGAAGCCCTGCGGAGGGATAAGATGGGCTTCACTATTGACTTGCTGGGCGAGGCGGTGATCACCGAGGCAGAGGCGCAGTCCTACCTTGATCGGTATATTGAGCTGCTGGAGCAATTAACTCAGGTATCCCAATCCTGGAATAAGGTGCCGCAAATTGATGAGGCAGAGGGTGAAGCGCTGCCCAAGGTGCAGGTGTCGGTAAAGCTCACGGCGTTTTATTCCCAGTTTGATCCGCTGGATGCTAAGGGAAGCCAGGAAAAAGTGTGCGATCGCGCCCGCATTCTGCTTCGCAAAGCCAAAGAGCTTGGCGCGGCCATCCACTTTGACATGGAGCAATACGCCTATAAAGACCTGACCCTCGCCATTCTCAAAGAAGTGCTGATGGAAGAGGAATTCCGCACCCGATCGGATATTGGGGTGACGTTGCAGGCGTATTTAAGGGATACGGAAGCAGACCTGAAGGGACTGATCGCCTGGGCCAAACAGCGGGGCGTCCCCATCACCATTCGCCTTGTGAAAGGGGCCTATTGGGATCAGGAAACCATCAAGGCGGCGCAGAACCACTGGGAGGTTCCGGTGTTTCAGCGTAAGGAATCTACTGACTATAACTTTGAGCTGTTGACGCGGATGCTGCTGGAGAACCATGAGTATCTCTATGCGGCGATTGGGAGTCACAATGTGAGGTCGCAAGCCTATGCGATCGCCATTGCCCAAGAACTCAATATTCCCCCCCGCCGCTTTGAGCTGCAAGTGCTGTATGGCATGGCCGATAAACTCGCCAAAGCGCTGGTGGCTCAAGGCTACCGCGTCCGGGTCTATTGCCCCTATGGCGAACTCATCCCCGGCATGAGCTATCTGATCCGCCGATTGCTAGAAAACACCGCCAACACCTCCTTCCTGCGGCAAAATCTAGAAGACAAACCCGTTGAAGAACTGATCGCGATTCCTCACCTGCAGTCCGAAGATCAGCACGCGTCTACTCCCTCACGCCCTTCCTCCCCCACTGTTCCCTTTGATCCGGCTGCCGACACCGACTATGCCGATGCGGCTAAGCGCAAGGAGCACCTCGCCGCCGTGCAAACGGTTCGGCAAGAGTTGGGCAATACCTACCTGCCGTTGGTGAATGGCGAACGGGTCAATACGCTCAACTTTGTGGATTCACTCAATCCCTCTGACCCCGATGAGGTGGTGGGACGGGTGGGGCTACTGAGTGTGGAACAGGCCGATGGGGCGATCGCCGCAGCCAAAGCCGCCTTCATCACTTGGAAGAAAACCCCCGCAACGGAACGGGCCGCCATCATCCGCCGCGCTGGCGATATTCTGGAAGCGCGCCGAGCCGAACTCTGCGCTTGGATGGCGCTAGAGACGGGGAAAGCTCTGGGACAGGGCGACCCAGAAGTCTCAGAAGCGGTTGACTTCTGCCGCTACTATGCTGCCGAAATGGAGCGACTGGATACTGGCATGAACTATGACGTGGTAGGCGAAACCAACCGCTATCACTACCAGCCTCGCGGCATTTCGCTGATTATCTCGCCGTGGAATTTTCCGTTAGCCATTCCCGTGGGCATGACGGTTGCGTCCCTAGTTGCGGGCAACTGCACCCTGCTCAAACCGGCTGAAACTTCATCCGTCATCGCCGCCAAAATCACCGAAATTTTGGTGGAAGCGGGCATTCCCGACGGCGTATTTCAGTACGTTCCCGGCAAAGGTTCTACGGTGGGTGCCCATATGGTCAAGCACCCTGACGTGCACATGATCACGTTTACGGGGTCTCAGGAAGTCGGCTGTCGCATCTATGCGGATGCCGCGATCCTGCAACCGGGGCAGCGCCACCTGAAGCGGGTGATTGCAGAGATGGGCGGCAAAAACGCCATCATCGTGGATGAAAGCGCTGACCTCGATCAGGCCGTGGCCGGTGTGGTGTACTCCGCCTTTGGCTATAGCGGCCAAAAGTGCTCCGCCTGTTCTCGGGTGATTGTGCTGGCTCCCATCTATGACGCCTTTGTGCAGCGGTTAGTCGAGGCGACCAAATCCCTGAACTTGGGTGCCGCTGAGCAGCCCGATACCAAGGTCGGCCCGGTGATTGATGCCGCCGCCCAAAACCGCATCAAAGCCTACATCGAAAAAGGCAAAGAGGAAGGCACCCTTGCGCTAGAAATGCATGCGCCAGAGCACGGCTATTTTGTAGGCCCCACCGTCTTTACCGAGGTGCCCCCCACGGCCAAGATTGCTCAAGAGGAGATCTTTGGCCCGGTGCTAGCGGTCATCAAGGTTCACAGCTTTGATGAAGCGATGGATGTGGCGAACGGCACTCTTTATGCGCTGACTGGCGGACTCTACTCCCGCACGCCCTCCCACATTCAGCGAGCCCAAGAGGATTTTGAGGTAGGCAATCTCTATATCAACCGAGGCATTACTGGGGCGATCGTGGCACGGCAACCCTTCGGTGGCTTCAAGCTGTCGGGTGTGGGGTCTAAGGCGGGTGGCCCCGACTATCTGCTGCAATTCCTAGAGCCGCGGCACGTCTCCGAGAACATTCAGCGTCAGGGCTTTGCTCCCATTGAGGGCGCAGAACAGTAGTGGTAGCGCATAAACGAAACGTAAAGGATAAAGGAAAGTAAGGCATCGCCGCCGCAGTTTTAAGGGAGCGGAGCACATGAAGATCGAGATGACCTGTCCAACTTGTGGTTCTCACGATAGCTCAAAGGACGGTATCACTAGGCGCGGTAAGCAAAACTACAAATGCCGAGACTCTAACCGTCAATTCGTAGAAGACTCCCAGTGGAAGCCAAAAAATAAAGACACTCAGGCTTGGTCAATCTGCTGTTGCTAGAGAAGATTCCGTTAGCAAGCATCGTCAGAGCCACAGGGGTTTCTGATAGTTGGCTACAACGCTATGTGAATGTCTGCTCTGAGGCGGTGCCCAAAACGGCAGCGCATCCAAGACCAAAGGCAAGATGAACGTGCAGATCGATGAACTCTGGTTATTTGTCGATGACAAAGGCAACCACCAGTGGGTCTGGCTAGCGATGGATAGAGACACCCGAGAAATCATCGACTGTGATATTGGTGATTCGCCGAAGGCGACGCTGCGCGATCGCTCTAAAGAATCGGCGGTTGCCTTATGGCAGTCAATCCCTGCTGTATGCGGACTGTATACGGACAATGTGCCAAGGTCTACGCCGATTACTGGGAGGCCTACGTCAAGGTTATTCCGGGCAAACGGCATGTTGCTGTCGGCAAAGACAGCGGCTTGACGAGTTACATAGAGGGACTGAACAACATCCTGAGGCAGCGGATTTCTCGGCTGGTGAGAAATCCGCTGCCCTGCTCACAAAAGCTAGAGAATTACATTGGTGTAATATGGATGTTCATTCATCAATACAATCGCTTAGAATCTTCCATAAAAAATATTCACCTGGCCCTCACCCCCTCAGTCCTCCTCTCCCAAACATAGGCGAGGGGGAAGGCAGGCAAGGCATTCCGGCTCCCCTTCTCCCGTTCTGGGAGAAGGGGTTGGGGAATGAGGGCATACGCTGAACGCTTTATTAATTGGACTACTCTTAGTCATACAGAGGATGTCAGAACGAGAAGAGTCTATCTTTTCCTTTGTCCTTTACTAAAATCTACTACTGAGATTAGATCTGAGAAGCCTCGATCAAAGCCATGAAAATTTGACGAGTAGTAAGGTGCTTGAGATCAAAGATGTTTTATCCGTAAGGCATGGGTATTGCGCTTCTGAGTTAATCTATGTAGGTTTTTAGTATTGAGCCCGGTTCTAGACAGATTTTCTAATCATCCTTAAGAATTTGCTTAAGAGGAGGTCACTATGACTGAACGGAAAGCCTATCAAGGTGAGATGGAGGCGAAACTCCAGGAGTGGGGAGCGAAACTAGATGCCATGAAGGCCAAAGCAAATGAATCTGGTACAGACGCCAAAGCAGAATTAGATCAAAAGATTAAGACGCTCACCGCAAAGCGTGAAGCGGTGCAGCAGCAGCTAGCCAACCTCAAATCATCCAGCGATGATGCGTGGGATAGCGTAAAGGCTGGTGTACAAGGCGCTTGGAATGAGTTAAGCAGCGCGTTTGAGGATGCGGCATCTAAGTTTTGATACCGTGACCCTCGAAGACTGAGGCTCTGCTAAGCAATCTCAGTTTGGGTTGAGATGGATTTGAGCGTATGCCGACTCATATTGAGCAGGTGTTAAGCAGGCTGTTGCCATCCGGCAGCAACCTGCTTTTTGGTTTTGGCTGTGCTTAAGGAGAGGGCAAGACCTAATTTAATGTGAGTTTCTAGCCTTTCAGCCTTGCGCTGCGAGGCTGAAAGGCTAAGCTGTGCTACCCGCGACGCGGGCAGCACGGGCTGAGGCATTGCTGGGCTGAATGTTGCCTCAGGGAATGGAATGGGGGTAAAAACCTTGTGCCTTTTGGAGGGTTCTGGGGGCTGTCATCAATTAGCCTCTGATATTCCAGAAATCAACAGTCACAGCCCCTAGCCTGGTTTTTGGGTCGGGCGTGGCAACGCTCATAGAGTAAGGCGTTTGGTTGGAATTGATGACACGCTCTAGCTGGAAGTGTGCGGTGTGCTGACGCCACACGCCAAAAGCAGGGTGATAGGCTAAAACAAGAGCAGTGATAGCGTCACTTAACCTAATAGTTGTGCGATCGCCCGATTTAAGTATGCTGTTCTGTTAATTCCGAATCCTTCAGCCTAGAGAACACTGTGCCACATACGATTGTTACCAATATTTGCGAGGGCGTTGCCGATTGTGTGGACGCCTGCCCGGTTGCTTGCATCCACCCCGGCCCTGAAAAAAATACCAAAGGAACCGATTGGTATTGGATTGATTTTTCTACCTGTATTGACTGCGGCATTTGTTTGCAAGTGTGCCCAGTAGAAGGAGCTATTTTGCCTGAAGAACGGCCTGATTTGCAGGAAACGCCTGCTTAATGAGGGGCGATCGCAGCTCTTAAACCGCATCCGTTAAAAGGTGCTAAATCCCGTTTGCGGGCCGCAGTGTCCTAAGGTTCGGCGCTCCCTTGCTAATTTGATGCTAATTCACACCTGTTGTTTCAGTCCTACGCTGAAACAACAGGTGTGAATTGCGCTGGGCTTACCAGCATTTGTAAAAGCCATGCTATCCTAAAAAATAACGAGCGCTCGGTTAAAAACAAATGCCTAAGGTCGTTGACCATAATGAGTACCGCAAAGCGCTGCTGCGCCAGTGTTTTGACCTGTTTGCCGACCACGGCTATGCGGGCCTTGCCACTCGGCAGATTGCCAAAGCGCTCGGCGTTTCCACCGGCACGCTGTACTACTACTTCCCTAGTAAGGAGGATCTGTTTATGCAGCTAATCGAAGAGCTGACTACCCAAGATTTGCTGCGCGCCAGTGCTGAGATCGAAGGGTTGAGCACCCTGAGGGAGCGCATTTTAGCCCTGGCCGATTTTTTAGAAACTAACGAAGACTACTTCATCAAGCAGAACCTGCTGATGATGGATTTTTATCAGCAGGCGAGGGTGGGCCAGTCTCGGGTGAATGAGGCAGTGCAGCGGGTCAGTGTGCGATCGCGCGACGAGATCATGACGGCCTTCCAGATTGAAAATCCACTGCTGGCCACCCATGTGCTCTGCCTGATCGACGGGCTAATCTCCGAGCGCATGGTGAACCCAGCGATGGTGTCCTACCGCGAGCAGGCAGAGTTGCTGGCCGACCTGCTCACCGCCTATCTAGAGAAATGCTCAGGAGAGCAACCGTGAGATCGCCCTGGATCTGGTGGCGCTATGGCCGCCGCCAACTCTATCCCTGGCTGGTTTTGATAACGGCAGGGTGGCAGCTACTAGTGCAGTGCGGCATTGAGCGAGACCGTGCCGCCATTCGCTGGATGCTCACGTTGGTCAAAATTGACGGCGTTAAATTGACTGAGTTTCTCAATGATCTAATTTGGTGAATCCCTTGCAAACTCTATCCCTAGAGACCCTAAAACCCGCCCAGTTCAATGCCGCCACTGAGCTGCTGTGCGAGGCCTTTGCCGATGACCCGCAGTGTAACTACCTAGTGCCCGCCGACGTGGGCGATCGCCCAGCCCTCATGGCCTACCTGTTTCGCCTGCTGTTGCGCTGCGGCGGCGACCACGGCTATTGCCTCACCAACACCGATGGCAAAACCCTCAAAGGCGTGGTGATCTGGATGCCGCCGGGGAACTCTGTGGGTTTAGTGGATATGCTGCGAGCAGGGCTCTACGAGCTATCCTTTCGTCTGCCCTGGCAATACCTGACTCGCTGGCAGGCCGCCCTCGCCCTCGAGCGCGAGCACCGCAAGGCCATGCCCCAGCCCCACTGGTACCTGATGCTGCTGGCGGTGAGCCCCCGCTATCAGCGCCAGGGCGTTGGTCATCAGCTCGTGCAGCCGGTGCTCGACTACTGCGATGCCACAGGGCAGCCCTGCTATGTCGAAACCTCTACCGAGGGAGCGGTGCGCTTTTATCAACGCCACGGCTTTGAAATTCTTAAAACCGGCCCCTTTGCCAAGCAAGCACCGCCGTTTTGGACGCTACAGAGGAGGTAAGGAGGTAAGGAGGTAAAGGAGTGAAGATGCAATATCCCTTCCCTCTTTTCACCAGTGCGACGGCTTTGAGATCTTCAAACCTGGCTCTCTTCGTAATGGATGGGGCCAACTTTTCGAGCAAGGCACTTGCGAGAGGTGCTAGATCATAACGGTATTTGCACTGGCGTTGCTGAATAACGGCACGAAGCTGATCTATCCCGACGCCACACTGCAATTTGGTCAGCCCGAACGAGATCAGCCAACCAAGATTAGCCCAAATAATATCCTAAATCCATGTGTGGAAATGGGCATGTCCTAAGCCGTTTAATCTGAGGCGTTAAGACAGTCATCCGTCAAGCCGTTTGTCATGGCTACCCTTGGTTGCGAAACTCCCAGGCTAGTTCTAGGACTTTGACCCATCGCTTGTGGGCTTGTTTTGTGGTGCAGCCTAGCGCCTTGGCGATCGCCTGGTCACTGGCCTGTCTGGCCTTGAGTTCAATTAGCTGCAATTGTTCGGGTGAGAGTGTAGTCTGAAACGTCTCCCACTGCTGCTGCGGCATCCCCAGGTTTTGATCTAAATCTGCGCCCAACCATTGATGAACCAGTTCCCAACGGTGCGATCGCGCAAATTTTTCGACATGGTACTTAAACCGCTGCTGCAGGTAGTCGCGCTGGCGAGGCGATAGCCCCAGAATGTCGTCGATTTCTGGGGCAGACAGATCTTGCAGCTTTAAGGTCAGGTAATTCACGCAATCGGTTTGATCTTGCGATTCTAAATACTGAATGAGTTCATTCACCACGCGATCGCGCAGCACAGAATCAGTGGGGTCGCTGGCATCAGACACCATCTGCTCTCGCAATTGCTGCATCAGCGGCGAGCGGCTATGAAGCTCGGCCTCATCGCTTTTGCCCGATTCCACTGCCAGTTCAATATCCACCGAGGCCTCGGCGGGTTGGCGCTTGGCAAACCCCTGCGCTCGCAGCACAATCAACTGCTGATTGCGACGACCCGGCAGGTTGATCCGTCGCTTGGCATACTGTTCCGTAAAAGCCATATATTCCGCCAGCTCTACCCGTGTGCGAGGCGAATAGTGCGCCGCTAGCTCATTCTCTTTGCGGAAGGTGCGCAACACCTCAATATAAAAGCCCTGCATAAAGTCTTCGATCAGTGCGTAGCGCCCCTGAAAGCCTAGCTGAGCATCGCTACGCGCCACATGGCGATACACAATGGTGCTGAGGTGGCTGTGCAGTTCGAGCCGTCCCCGTTGTGACCCCAGCCGATAATAGGCCAGCAGCTTTTTCAGCCGATGCTGGGCCAGTGTCATCCGCCACGAATTCAGTTGGCCCGATGTTTGGATGCGATCGCTCTTTTCACAAATGCGCTCTACCTCAACCGCAATGCGTCGCACCACCCCTTCTGCAGATGCAGATGCTGAGACCGATAGAGCAGTTTGCAGCTCTTGAAGCAGCACCTCGACCAGCCGATCTTCTGATACGGGTTCTACGTTGGCAATCGATAGGCCAATTCCCTCTTCCTCTGGGAGAACTGGTGGAACAGAGGGTGTAGCGTTGGCCGGAGTTGCAGGCTCTGTGGCGTCTGGCTGAGGTACGCCCCCTTCAATCAGAGATAGGGGCTCACCTCGATGGGCTACCGATTTCGTCTTGGCAGAACCGGGAAACTTCGCGGATTTAACGTTCATGGCTAACTCGGTGGGTGATGCACGACAGTGTGTGGAACAGCAGCTAGCGTTTCGAGCGATTTTCCTGAGCGGCGTTGCTGTCTGCTGTAAACTGTCTACATTTCAATTCTCGAAGACTACGGGCTCACCCGGATAACCCTATGGCACTTTTTAGGGTGGCATGTTGCATCGCCAGAACCAGGGAACCTCGTACTCTCTCCGAGACGAATTTTCAAGCCTATGAGTTGCAGGCGCTTCGCGTTTCTTTATGCGCCTTACTGTCACAATTCTAAGTGTGCCAGGTGAGTGCCAGTTGTGTGCCAGTCGTCCGCTACTGTCCATTACCTGCATAGGGTGGTTTTGGCAAGAATTAGGACTTTCGCAGATAGTTGGATGCTGCCCGGAGTGCGCAAGTCCTGAAACATTTAGAAATAGGTCGAAGCCCCAGCGCGATTGCCGGGAGGAATTGCCGGGAGGAATTGCCGGGAGGAATTGCCGGGCGTCATTGTCGGGGGCGATCGCCTCTACTCGTTAACGCCGTGCCTGACCACCCTATCTCGCATAGCGGCAAACCCATTGCCGGAGGCGGTCTATCTCGCTTAGGATGATCCCACACTGTCAGCCCGCAAAGGATAACGTGAGTGGCCAAGGTTGAGCTTAAGGATATTGCCCGCAGATTTGGCGGCGTGACGGCGATCGCCGATATTAGTTTTGAGGTGCCTGATGGAGAATTTTGGGTGTTGGTGGGGCCGTCGGGCTGCGGCAAGTCCACTATTCTACGCACCATTGCAGGGCTAGACGTGGCAACGCAAGGGCAGATCTATATCGGCGATCGCCTTATGAACGATGTGCCGGCCCGCGAGCGTGACGTGGCAATGGTGTTCCAAAACTATGCCCTCTATCCCCACATGACGGTGACCGAAAATCTGGCCTTTGGGCTGAAGATGCGCGGCATTGACGACAAAACCACCGCCAGTCGCATTGATACCGTGGCGCAGTCTCTCAACATTGCTCACCTGCTCGACCGCAAGCCACGGCAGCTATCGGGTGGGCAGCAGCAGCGGGTGGCATTGGGACGGGCGATCGCCCGCCAGCCTCAAGTATTTTTGCTAGATGAACCATTGAGCAATCTTGATGCCCAACTGCGCGACGATACTCGCGCTGAACTGAAGCAGCTTCATCAAACCGTGGGCATCACCACGATTTATGTCACCCACGATCAGGTCGAAGCCATGACCCTGGCCGACAAAATTGTGGTGCTCAACCAAGGCAGCATTCAGCAAATTGGCACGCCCCAGATCATCTATGCCAATCCGGCAAATCAGATGGTCGCGACCTTTGTGGGCAACCCGCCCATGAATATGCTGCGTGCCACCTACCAACGTCAAGCTGGAGCACCGGCCTTTGCGGTTCACCAGCAGCGCTTGCCCTGCCCAGAGCGGCTGGCAGCAGCCCTAAAACCCGAGCAGCGGATTAACCTGGGCATTCGTCCTGAGCAAATGCAGGTAGTCACCGCACAAGACCCGTGGCATTTGCAGGCGCAAGTAACCCTTGTGGAACCGCTGGGGCGCGAGGTGCTGGTTCGGGCTGAGGTATTGGATGGCGCAGCGCCTAGCACCACGCTCAGCGTCTTGGTGCCGCCTAGTCAAACGGTGATTGTGGGCGATCGCCTTTACCTAGCTCTCAATCTAGATGCGCTATTTGTGTTTGATGCGGTGACAGGCGATCGCATTGGCCCAGCGGAATAGAGCAACGGCTACAGCAAAGACGCTAGAGACGTAAGGTAGGATGTAGACAGAATCCGCGGTAACGGGGCAACCCATTGGGTGAGCTGTGGTCGGGTTAACTGTGGTTAACAAAAAAGCTGCTCAAGACAAAGCTCAAGCCGAGCTTGAGACCGGGTCTGTAAGCACTCCAATCCCGTTCTAAAAGGCCTGCCCTTAGAGGGTTTGTCGTTATCTCTCTTCGCTTTAATCTCAGTGAGAGTGACAGTTTGCGAACCCGCTGCAAGGATAGAATGTGGGCACACCCTGGGTCAGGTCTTGGCCTCTGCTGAGTCCACTGCCACCGGTGCTCGGTCGGCTTATGCTCATTGCGTTCAAGACCTTAGTTTTAATTATTACGTTTGAGTTGTTTGTTATAGACGGAGCTGCGTTATGGGATTGTTGGATCGCATCAGCCGGGTCATTCGAGCCACCCTGAATAGCCTCATTGGGCAAGCCGAGGATCCAGAAAAAATCCTGGAGCAGGCCGTTATTGATATGCAGGAAGACCTGATCCGATTGCGGCAGGGCGTGGCGCAGGCGATCGCCGCTCAGAAGCGTAGCGAGCGGCAGATGAGCCAGGCCGATAAGCTCGGAACCGAGTGGTATCAGCGGGCGCAGCTGGCCCTGCAAAAAGGGGATGATGCGCTAGCAAAAGAAGCGCTTACTCGGCGCAAATCCTATGTGGAAACGGCCAGCTCGATCAAAACTCAGCTTGACCAGCAAAACCAGATTGTCGCGCAGATGAAGCAAAATCTAGTGGCGCTCGAAGGCAAGCTATCGGAGGCCAAGACCAAAAAAGATATGTATATTGCCCGGGCGCGTTCGGCCAAGGCCTCGGAGCAGCTAAACGAAATGCTGGGGCGGACGAGCACCAGTGGTGCCATGGCGGCCTTTGAGCGGATGGAAGATAAAGTGCAAGAGCTGGAAGCTCGGTCATCGGCGATCGCCGAACTGAACCAAGATAGCCTTGAAGAGCGCTTTTCCTCGCTCGAAAGCGGCGATGTGGACGAAGAGCTGGCCGCAATGAAGGAGCAACTGCTGTCGGGGGCTCCGGCGGAAGCGTTACCCCCAGCTCAGGCCGAGCCGGTCGATGCAGGAGAGGATTCAGATCTGGCGCAACTCAGGGCAGAGCTAGAGGAAGGCGCGTAACTGAGAAAGCGTTAGTGAAAGTGCATGAGCGAAAGCCCGTAGCGAGTGGAGCGATCGCCCGTCACAATTTCAGGAATTAACAGAAATTAGCAGGAATTGACCATAAGAGAAATGCACTAGCAGCCGCAAACCCGACAGGGTGGGATTTACGCGGTTTCCATCCAATCATAAATGCGGTCGAGCTGCTCTAGTGTCACAAGCCCGTACTGCCAGAGCACCATCGGCAGAGGCCCCTGAGCTTTTTCGCTGGTTTTTTGTGCCACCTCAATGGATGCGGCAGGTAGCATTAGGTCTTCGCTTAAGAATTTAATGAGTTTGGCGTAGTTAACGGACGACATTTGGAATATCACCTCCTTAGGGGTTCAAATTGGGGTTTAGGTTTAGGTTAAGACCTGCGGACAGCTAGGTAAGAAGTTGGTTGGGTCAGTCAGCTTAAACGCTTCACTCTCAAGATTGAGAATTACGGATGCGGCAATGAAATAAGCCAGTAGAGTCGGCGTGAATCGAGCGCTACGTTAGGGCATATATGAATGCGTAACCGTTATGTGGAATTGGCTCTGCGGGTCAAGCTTCAGTAGGCATCCTACCTGACCATACCTGCCATAACTCATCAGCTCAAAGGGTCTTTATTATGCTGTGATCACTTAGCACCAATGTGACGGGGTGTCCAGTTTGGCAACTGACCCATCTTTCGATGCCGATGATTGATTCAGCAAGTTGTGATGGCCTTCCCAGCAACGAGACTGATCTACATGGCTTCCCATTGTGCGATCGCCCCTTTAACCTGGCATGCTCCGATGGAGTGATTCTCGCTTAGACAATCGGGTATGATTGCTCTCTATCTTTTGACAGATAGAGGTAGCTTCCCGCACGCCAGAGTTATCTTGTAAGGCGGCTTTGGCATTAAACCCCAAACCACCGAGAACACCCTTCCGTGATTTCACTCGACTTCGCCTAGCGGCGTCATCAATGTCCGTAAATTTCCTAACCGCAGAAATACATTGAGTAAGGAGTGTAGCATTAATTGCTGAAATTTCTGCTGGGTTAAGTTGTGTAATTTTGCGGGTTGTGCGATCGCAGTCCCACTAGCCGAATCACAAAGCCAGCCCGACGTTCGGATTCCCCACTATCTCTGGTTAGATCACCTGTCAAATCCACGCATGGATAGCTTGGGCACTGCTCATAGTTTCGCCCTCCCTTAGCCTTTTACCGGGTTTTGCAGCCTAAAAAAAACGTGCGTTCGATAGCGTTGCGGCAGTCCCGCAGCCTGGGACTGCCGCAACGCTAACCCGCTCCGCCTATGTTGCGGACAAGCACGGGCTTAGTTCTGACAGTTTGGGGCGTTAGGGTTGCGTCTGCGGTGCGGTGATTGGTTGAATGGTGATGCGATCGCCCTCCGATAGGCCTAGCTCACTGGCTCGACCACCCCGCAGCTCGATGACACTGTCAACCGGCTCATTAGGGCCATAGGTAGGGCAGGGGTCGGCCTCACAGGGGGGCGCGGTCACAATTCCCCGCACTTCTCCATTCAGCAAAAACACCATATCCAGGGGAATCTGCACATTCTTCATCCAAAACTGGGCGCGGCGCGGGCCTCTAAAGCGAAACAGCATGCCCCGGTTATCGTCTAAAGATGGGCGATACATCAACCCCATGGCCTGTTCGGAGGGAGTCCCGGCGACTTCTAGCTGCACCACCTGCCCCGCAATCAGGGCTTCGGCCGTCACCGGCAACTGCTGCCCCAGAGCTGCATTGGCTTGAGTATCTGCACTTTGGGGTGGTGCAGAACAGCCCAGCAGCAGCACGCTAAGGCCAACGGCCAACGCAGTCGTCATCAGCGGCAGCATTGTCTGTCGAGTCAGCGGCATGCCGCCCTGTCTGAATCCATATCCCATTTTTGTCTCTGCCTTGCGCTTACGCATCTCGTAATACATAGCCCACACCTCGTACCGTTTGAATCAGCCGCTTGCTGCCGTCATCTTCAATCTTGAGGCGCAGATACCGCACATAGACCTCGATCACGTTGGATTCACCCATAAAGTCATAGCCCCAGACGTTTTCTAAAATTTGCTCTCGGGTGAGCACTTCGCGGGGATGTTCCATTAAATACTTCAGCAGCTCGAATTCTTTCATGGTCAGGTCAATCGGGCGATCGCCCCGGGCGGCACGGCGGGTGCCTAAATCTAGCATCAGGTCGGCAAACCGCAATTGTTCACTGGTGGCCACATCGGGCTGTAGGTAAAACCGCACCAGCTTGAGAAAGTCATCCGCTCGATAGGGCTTGAGGAAATAATCATCTGCTCCGGCTTCTAGACAGGCAACGCGGTCTTCTATGCCATCTTTTGCCATTAGCAGCAGCACGGGCATGCGAGCCCCCACAGAGCGCAGGCTACTGCACAGCGACAGCCCTGATTCACCCGCCAGCAGGCGATCAACCACCACCAGCGCAGGCTGAAACTCCTCAGCGCGCTTTAGGCCCGTTGCAGCATCTAGGGCGATCGCCGCATCATAGCCAGCTTCTCGCAAATCGTCGCCCATACTATGAGCCAGGGTTTCATCCGTCTCAATCAGCAAGACCCGTGGCGTCTGTTCCGTACTCTCCATTACTACGCCCCATTGCAATGCCCTATTGGCAAGAACTCATCAAGTTTTAGCACGGAGACTCTGAGATCATCCCAGATCAGAGGAAAACGTATCGCAACGTCAGTTTAGGTTAAGAGAGGCTTGAGCCTATCCCAAACTCAGGTTGTCGCTATTGTGGATAAGCAACGGATCGAGAGTATACGGTGCTTCAGGCATGACTTGGAGATATCGTGGCGTGGTGAACTTTTGCTGGGTCTAGCCCACTCAACAGATGTCATGTCTGACGCTGAGCGACTTGTGGAAGTTCCACCTCTGTGGCTTAGTCAACTCAGTAGGCCCGTGCGCCTGCCTAGGGCAGTTCGACTGAGGTAGGCTTGGCCACATGGGGGAGTCCCCAACCCAGCTTTTCTCGCAGCAGATGGAAAAATTCGGGTGTTTTGAGGCGAATGAATTTGGCGCTGTAGGGCGATCGCTGAATCCGCACTCGATCTTCTGGCAGCACATAGCAGCCTGCATTGCCATCCACCACCATGACCAACCGCGTCGGGTTTGCGGGGAAGATCGTAACGGGCTCAGAATCAGCAAATATCAGCGCCCGAGACGCGAGCGAATGAGGGCAAATGGGCACCAGTTGCAGCACAGGCACATTGGGGGTAATCACAGGCCCGCCGGCCGAAAGCCCATAGGCGGTTGACCCAGTCGGGGTTGAAATAATAATGCCGTCTGCCGCAATATCGACGGGGGCATGACGCCCCACTTCTACCTCAAAGTGGCACATGCTAGTCAATGGCTCGCGGTGCAACACCATCTCATTCAGGCACAGCGCCTCCCAGCAGAGCAGGTCTTGCCGGTAGAGCTGCACCGCCATCATCGCGCGTTCTTCGACCTCATAATCACTTGCTATCAGCCGCTCTAAGGCCTGAGACAACTGGGATAGGTATAGCTCGGTTAGAAACCCCATATGCCCCGTGTTGATGGTCAACAGCGGAATGCCCCAGGGAGCCACCTGACGAAATGCCGCCAGCACGGTGCCATCCCCGCCTAGCACAATGGCAAAGGCCATTTCATCATCGAAGCCAGGAGGCGCCAAGCTGTTAATAGGGGTATGGCAGAGCGGACGGTTGGGCTTGGAATAGCCCAAGATGCCGCCCATCCCTGTCGCTAGATGCACATCCCAGCCGTAGGAAACTAGCTTGTCGCGCAGGTCTTCTGCAGTGCGACAGGCAATGGGCTTGATGTCGTTATAAATGATGCCAGCTTTGGGCACACCGAGAATCCGAGTTAGTGATCTTTCAAGAGAAGGGGCGATCGCCGCGACTGACAAAACAGCCGCGACCGACAAAACTGCAGCCCCATAGCAACAACTGAGCAACTGGTGCAGTGCAACCAGTCACAATGCAACCAGGTGCAGTGCAACCAGTGTAGTGCGGCTACCCCGTTTGCAGTTTCTATGTAGAACCATAGCTGATTTGCAAAGCTCTACCGACCGAATGAATTTTGCTCGCAATTTGCTTGGCGTTCATCTGGTGTACATAGAATGGTACAGGCTGCTTGCCATTGTTTCCACCTTGAGTTTTGAAGACTGTGGCGGATCAGACTAGGGATTTAAGCCAGATTCCCATCTGGAGACTCTATAGTAAAGACAAGTCTGTTGCGAAATGTTGCAGGTATGGCTGCATTTTGTTACAAACAGTAACATCTACACCGAGCGCACTGCTATGTTTGGCCTGCTCAACAATTCTACCGGCGAAGCCCGCACTGACGTTGGAGCCAAGATGTTAAACGCTGTTGCTAGTCAGTCTATTCGCCATCTGTTTACCACTTGCGAAGTCGTAGATGTGGATATTCGCTGCCACCCCTCTAGCAAGCTGCTGCAGGGCAGTATCGATAGTTTCAAGATGCAAGGGCGGAATTTGGTGATCCGTCGCGATTTCCATGTTGCAGAGATGTCGTTTGCGACGGATGCCGTGAGTATCGATCCGTCTTCTATGCTATCGGGGCAAATTAAGCTGCGCCAGCCGACTCAGGCGGTAGCCCAGGTTGTTCTTACAGAAGCCGCGATTAACAAGGCATTTACCTCTAGCTTAGTCACTCAGCATTTGGTCAACGTGACCAGCGAGGCCGTGACGAATCTCTCTGGAGGGGAGCCGATTGCCTTTCGCGATGTGCAAGTGCAACTGCTGTCTGAAAACCGAGTGCAGATTTGGGCTGTCACCGATTTGCCCAACCGCGATAATGTGCCCGTCAGCATGCGGGCTACGCTGTCTGTAGAGCGGCGGCGGCGCATTTTGTTTAGTGATCCTGAGTTCGTCCCCGATGATGTTCCTGACGACATGCAGGGGCTATCGGAAGTATTGACTATGGCATTTGCTGAAATTTTGAACGGAATGGTGGATTTTGATCGGTTTGATCTAGATGGCGTGCAGGTTCGGGTGAATCGGCTAGAAACCCACGGTCAGCAGCTGACCTTTAGCGGCTATGCTCAGGTGGATCATTTTCCCAAGCAGTAGGCTATCGTTGGGTAGTTCTACCCCAGCCTGAGGCTATGCATGGGCATTCAAACCCTGTTTCAATCTGGCGGAATTGTCATGCTGCCCCTGTTGGGGTTGTCGATTTTGGCATTTGCGCTTGTGATGGAGCGGCTTGTCTTTTGGTCTAAGGTGGCGAATCGGCAAGATCGAGTGATTCAGGAGGTGCTGGCGCTGTATCGACGTAGCGCTCGCGCGGCATTTCAAAAGCTAGAGCAGCATGCCGATCTGCCGATGGCACGAATTTTTTTGGCGGCGCTTGAGTTAGAGCAGCCTACGCCAGAAGAGTTTCGGCTGGCCCTAGAGAGTGCGGCTCAGGCTGAGCTGCCACTGCTCAAGCGGTTTAGTACCGTGTTTGATACGGTGATTAGCGTTGCGCCGTTGCTGGGGCTGTTGGGCACGGTGCTGGGGTTGATTCAGTCGTTTGCGTCGCTGCGATTGGGGGATTTGGGCAGTACCCAGACGGCAGGTGTCACGCTGGGGATTAGTGAAGCGTTGATTTCTACGGCGGCCGGGTTGGTGGTGGCGATCGCCACTCTTCTATTTGCCAATACCTTTCGCGGTCTTTATCAACGGCAGATCGCGCTGATTCAGGAGTATGGCGGACAGGTGGAACTGCTTTATCGACGACGGTTTGAGCGATCGCCCCAACCACCCAAAGACAAAGCGGTTTATTAATTCTCGAGCGATGTTCTCTGCGCTACTTCTATCTTTTGTTGCCCTGAATGCCTAATCTGAGTGCCTAACCCATGCGTCTTCCTAGTGAGCCAGAACCCACGCCACAAATTAACATCGTGCCGATGATCGATGTGATTTTTGCGGTGCTGACGTTTTTCATCATGTCGTCACTGTTTCTCACCCGCTCAGAAGGGTTGCCGGTGAACCTGCCGGGGGCTGAGACTGCTGAGCTGCAAACCCAGACGCCTCTGGTGGTCACGCTAGATCCCCAAGGTGGCGTGGCGATTAATCAAGAGGCGATCGCCCCAGAATCGCTACAGATCCGCATTACGGAACTGGTGGCTGCTGCCGAAGGCGATCAACTGGTTGTGGTCAATGCTGACCGAGATGTGCCCCACGGGCAGGTGGTGACACTGATGGATCAACTCCGCGAGATTCCTGGGGTGCGGCTGGCGATCGCCACGCAGCGGCCTTAGGGCTACGCTCCAGCGTTGTATCTCGCGATCGCCCTAACACTCTCCTAACGGTCTTCCTGCAACAGAGTCGGTTCCGATAGTTTTGCAGCCGATAGAATGGCCTCTGGCAGAATCAGCATGGCATCACCAAAGCTGTAGAAACGGTACTCTTGGGCGATCGCCTCCTGATACAAGTTCAGCAACCGCTGCCGACCGACCAGCGCGCTCACCAGCATCAGCAAGCTCGACTTGGGCAAATGAAAGTTGGTGATCAACCCATCCACCACGCGCCAGCGATAGCCAGGGTAGATGAACAGACGGGTTTTGCCACAGTACGGTTGGAGCGCACTGCCTTGGGCTGCACCCTCAAGTGCTCGGGTGGCCGTTGTTCCCACTGCAATCACCCGCCCACCATGAGCTTTGGTCGCCTCGATCTGTGCAACCACCTCCGCAGACACCTCTAGCCATTCTCCATGCATGTGGTGGGCGGTGATGTCGTCCACCTCTACCGGGCGAAAGGTGCCTACCCCCACATGCAGCGTCACGCAGGCGTGGTTGATGCCGGTCTCGGCTAAACGCTGCAAGAGTTCTGGGGTGAAATGCAGCCCTGCTGTGGGTGCAGCGGCAGAGCCTGGGCGATCGCCATACACGGTTTGGTATTGCTCTGCATCTGCCTGAGAGCCGGTGATGTAGGGGGGCAGCGGCACGTGACCTATCGTCTCTATGACCGAGAGCAGGGACTGATCGGTCGGCAGATCGAACTGAATTAGCCGTCCCGAGGTTTCAGCATCGGCGGCCAGCACTGTGGCTGTGAGGTCAGGCGAAGGCGTCGTCTCTTGGGTCAACACAGTCGGGTCTTGAAAAAACTCGATACGGGCACCGGGCTTGAGCCGTCGCCCCGGACGCACCAGCGCCAGCCAACAATCCCGCTCGCGCTCTTCGAGTAGCAACACTTCGACCTTGGCCCCGCCCACCTTGCGCCCAAATAACCGCGCTGGAATCACCCGCGTATTGTTGAGCACGAGCAAGTCACCCGGGCGCAGCAGGTCGGGTAGGGCATGAAATTGACAATGCTCATGCTGGATCAGATCCTTGACCACCAGCAAGCGTGAGCTATCGCGGGGCACAGCCGGATTTTGGGCAATGCGCTCGGGCGGCAGGGGGTAATCGTAACTGGTAAGGGTTAGATCTGCCTCAGAGGGGGCGATCGCCCCCGCCATGGCCGGAGCACTCAAGCCCCGGTCAACCTCAGTCTCAAACTCTGTCATACATCAACTTGCAACGAACAGTGCGACCACACAATGAAGACGTGCCAATTGGCATTGAGCACCCATCAGCCTCATCTCTATCTATCTATCTATCGTCTCAAGTAACTAGCCTGAGCGGTAGGCTTTTTATGATCTGCACAGAGCAAAATTATAGGAGACATTTTGGGGTTTGGCTGTTTGCGGCAAATAGCCCCTACAGCGCTAGACTCCAGACACCCAGCCTTCAGCAATCAAAAGGGGGGAGGACATGCCAACACCCTTTTCAATGGGTTTATAGAGACGTTGGAAGTAAAATCCTCCGTCTGTCCATATTTTCTTAACAAGTTGGGTGAACCTCCCCCCCTACATTGGGGAGATCTCCCGTATCCTCTATCATCCCACTCGTTAACAATAGAAGAGTACGAATTACGCATGAGCCGGGGATCTTTACACCATGGACTATGTCTACTACCTAGCCAATGCCAGCTTGACGTTGCGAATTGTCGAGTTTTTGCATCAGTCCCCTCGGCTCTCTGTTAAATCTCTCACTGTGATTCACCAAATTGACGGTTGGGTGGTCAAAGTGAAGCTGAGTGACGTACCCACACTGCATCAAGATGCCGACTTTCGCGCGTTCTTGAATGAGCTGGGGATTCCCTACGAGCCAGATATTCGCGTTCGCATGGCCCTGTGGGGGCTAGAGACAGGCCAATCGCCCGTCAGCGTGATGCGCCGCTATCAGGTGGCTGTCGTGTCTCACGGCAATCCAGATTTCGAAGAAATTGAAGAATTTCGTAAGCAGTTTGTGTCTGGGTTGGGCTACTGCCCTGAAACGCTGGCCTAGATTGCCCCAGTCATCAAAAAAATAGAGCCAACCAAAAGAGGGTGGGTCGCAGTGCGATCTACCCTCTTTTTAGTTAAGACTGCTCATGCATTAACGCAGCAACCAGAGCTATCGGTACCCATATAAGAAATCTTGAGGGCGATCGCTCCACCGATATACAGCAAACCACCCCGGTTATTACACCAACCCCCGATCGGTTTTCCGACCTGTAGAGCAGCGGTGTAGGACTACTAGCATGGCACTGACCCAGAGGAACCAGATTCCTTAAATTTTCAAGAGTCAATCACCATGACCTATGCCACTATCGCTATGGTTCAAGAGCTGTTCGAGCCTAAGCCTGCCCAAAAATCAAATAACCTGAAGCGAGTCCTATTGCGCTGGAAGGCCTACCAGCGGCAGCAGCGTCGTTCGGCATAGCGTCAAGTGCCATAGTGCGATCGCTCCCATCTCCCGTCTGCCCCGATCCCAGCCGCTCTTGCCACCGCCCATACCCACGTTATCCCCAGCGCAACGGCAGGTTGCCCACATAAGATGGCTTTTTCTAAATCAAGAGGCTTGAATCTAGAGGTTGTCATCAATTAGCCGCTAATGGCCCAGAAATGAACGGTCACAGCCCCTAGCCTGTTTTTTGGATCGGGCGTGGCAACGCTCATAGCACAAGGTTTTTGGTCGAAATTGATGACACGCCCTAGGTTGAACGTCAGGATCGAACTCACATTTTCTTAACCCGAGCGGATGGTTTTAGAAGGGGTTTATCTGTTAATTCAGCTCGATTTTTTGTTCTATGGCTCAATCTCTCAAGATTGACTGCGTCTGCGACAGGCGTTGGCCTGAGCACTAATTCTGTGGAGGCCCATGAGCTGAATCTGTGAGCAAATCCTGCACTAGAGCGGCAATGGCAGCAGCAGCGCCCGACTTACCTCGAATCTGACGCATTTGCTGACGCATGTCGGCCAAGGCCGTTGGGTGGTTCAGCAGCTCGAGTACAGTCTGGGCGATCGCCCCCGGCTCCAAATGTCCCACCAATTCCGGCACAATCTCGCGTCCCGCCCAGATATTAGGCCATGCCAGCAATCGCTTCTTCCGCAAAAACCAGGCATTCACCAGCCGGGCAAAGAGTGCCCCTATCCCCGGCAGTCGCACCAGCAGCCCCGGAATCCCGTCCCAGGCACGCATGGCATCCAACTGCTGCGTAGGCAGCAACACCAGCATAGGCACTCCCAGCGCCGCCAATTCCGCCGTGTTAGCCCCCACAGTCGTCAGGCACAACGCACAGTCTCGCAAGCGGTCATAGGCAGGCGCATCAGTACACAGCTCAACCTGAAAGCCATCATCTGCCTGCAGCCAGTGCCGCTCGCCCTCCTTTGCTAGCACAGCTTTGGGACTGCCAAAAAATTGTGATATAGGATTGTGTTGGGGATCGGCATAGCGTGCCAGGGTCGATACGTCCAGCGTAGGGGCCACGGGCAGCATGAACTGCAGCCTGGGGTTCAGCCGATGCAGATGTTGAACGGTTGCTAGCATCAGCGGCATCCCTTGGGCTAGCTTGGCCGGTTTAGAACCCGGAAGGAACCCAATCAGCGGCGAGGGAGTGTTGCGAGACGCGGTAGCGTTTAACGGCGCTGCCCCCACCTCACACATCAAGTCCCCCACAACAGTGAATTTATGGGCAAATTTGGGGCGCACCTGTTGCATTACCGCAGGCTGCATTACCGCAAACCGATCAACCCAGCGATGCCACCGGGCATCCCATTCGGCATAGATCAGCGTCGAGTAGCTGAGGCGCTTGCCGATAATCACCGGAAAAATTTGATCCCCTCCGAGGAACACAATCACCCCGCGATCGCGCCAGTCCCACTGCTCTGCCGTTTTGCCCCATAGCAAAAAGGGGAAGAAGTGCTGCGCCCCCTGGATGCGGTCGATCTCGGGATAGGCACGCGCCACCGCGACCTCGTGCCCGCTGGCGTTGGGACAGGGCGACAACACCAGCGAAATCCGCACTTGGGTGCGATCGCCCCCTAACTGGCGCCTCAACGCCTGCACCACAGGTCGCACCCAGGTTGTCACCTCGCCCGGCCCATTTGACAAAATCAAAATATCCACAGCGCCCTGCCCCAGCGGCAGCACAGCACGAGCATCAAAATCAGAGGTTGGGATCACGAATTAAAGATAAACGTACGGAATACCGTAGACTAATTCAATTCTCTGCCAGGAAAACCACACTAGTATAGCGATTGCCCTTACCCTTCCGTTTTCCAGTAGTCCCAAACAGACAGGGCTTACGCACATTCTGTGGAGTCCTGGAAATCGTCCAACTGCGCAAGTTCTAAACAGAGCGCGATCAGCCGTTGAGGGGTATGGAGTGACCGATAGAGGTGCCAACGTTATGCCTGTTAAGGCGTCGGCCTAGCTGTAACTCTGATAATGGATGCCTAATTCGCAGAATTCGCATCCGCATGAGGAGAGGGCTTGCTCTATGCAGGTTTTGCTCCCATCGCCCTTGCGAATCTAATTGCCCAGAATGAGTCCTTCTTGGTCTGCCTATGTTTTCTCAGTCTCGTCCATTCCCGATCCCACTGCCGTGGAAACTGGCGATCGCCCTACTCATTGCTGTAGGTGTTGCGTTTCGGTTCATTAATCTAGACGGCAAAGTGTTCTGGCATGACGAGGTGTATACCGTGGTTCGGGCGACGGGCTATAACCGCCAAGAAATTGATGCAGCGCTATTTCAAAATCAGTTGGTATCTGTAGCGGAGTTACAGCAGTTCCAGACGTTCAAACCTGGCGGAACCGCAGCGGATACAGTAGCGTCTCTGCGCATCGAGAACCCCCACCATCCGCCGCTCTATTCTCTGCTGACCCGCGGGTGGATGCAGCAGTTTGGCACGTCGATTACGGCTGCGCGATCGCTCGCAGCCCTGCTGAGCTTGCTGGCACTGCCTGCCATGTATGGGCTGGCGATGGCGCTGTTTGAATCGCGGCTAGCAGCCCTATGGGCCACGGCACTGCTAGCCGTGTCTCCCTTTGATGTGCTGTTTGCCCAAACAGCTCGGCAATATAGCCTGCTGACCGGGCTAACAATCATCAGCGGGTGGATGCTACTGCGGGCACTGAAGCGGATGGACTGGCCCAGTTGGCTCGTCTATGGCCTAGTGAATGCCGTGGGGCTCTATACCCAGCCGTTTCATCTGCTAGCCATGGTGCCCCAGGGGATTTATGTCTTACTGCGGCAGTTCTACATTCCACCGGCACAGGTGCGTATGGGCCGAGCCAGGCGACCGCTCGTCCGACCGCTGCCAGGTTTTATAGGGGCGATCGCCCTTACGCTGCTTATGTTTCTGCCCTGGGCTTGGGTGCTGATCAACAATTTAGATCGGGTTGCCTCGGCTACTACGTGGACGCGGTATTCCCCTGGCTTTGGCGCTCTCGTTCGCCTGTGGATGCTAAGCTTTACCTCGCTGTTTTTAGATTTAGATCTGGGCTTTGATAATCCGCTAACCTATTTAGTGCGATCGCCCATTTTGATCCTGATTGGACTGGCGTTATACACCCTAGTTCGACGCACGCATCCCGCCGTGTGGCTATTTGTGCTGCTGTCGGCATTCGTGCCGTTTATCTTATTGGCAATTCCCGATTTAGTATTCGGCGGCAGACGCTCTGCCATTAGCCGCTATCTTATTGCGTGTTATCCATCAATGCAGCTCGCGATGGGATTTTGGCTAGCGCAGCAAATGCCGTTTACGCCGATTAATCGGCTACGCAAACCGCAGCCCTGGCGCATCGGCATGATCGGGCTGTTGCTGGCTGGCAGCATCGCGTCTCTGGCCGTAAGCGCCATCTCAAACACTTGGTGGAGCAAGGATTTGAGCTATTTTAACGCAGGCATAGCTGAGCGCATTAACGGGCTATCGTCTCCGATTGTGGTAAGCGATTTTGGGGATGAATATACCAATACGGGCGACTTAATTTCGCTCAGTTATGAGGTCACTAACTCCGCTCAGTTCTTGTTGGTTACGCAGCCGCCAGATCTAGAAGCGATCGCCCAAAATTGGAATTCAGAAACGCTGCTGTTTCGTCCTTCGGGGCCACTCCGAATCGCACTTGAAAACAACGGCTGGACGATTAATTTACTCTATCCCGAAGGCAATCTCTGGACGCTCGATCGAGAATAGATTTTATTATTTATCGACTCAATCTATAACATCCACGGCGTTGCCAAATACAGTATAAATTTAAGCATTAATGCTCTTCGCAGGGACGCATAGCCGTGCATCCATACGCAGCGTTATGCTGCCATTCAGTAACGCTCATCCAGGAGTTGAGGCTGATTTAAATTCACATTTAGGTTAGGTAAGTTCCGGGGCAAGCACGGGTTGAGCTTATCCCAAACTCATTGTTGGAAAGGGTTTTTGAGCGAATAGTGGCGGACTGGGCGATCGCCCAAACTGCTCTAATGGCTTAGGCCGCAATTATCAGAAATTTTGATTGTTTTCATTAAAAGTTCTTAACCTTTCTTGAGCAGAAGCTCACTCAATATGTCAATGTGTGTAACTTTATGTCTCAATCTTTTTATCAATTTGTGTCAGAAAAACCCTGAAGCTGGCTCTTTGCAAGGGTTTTCTGGTAAAAACAATCTATGTAGCACTGTAAATTCTCTGCTCTAGATAGCCCAGTGTCGGTTGAGCACAGCCTGCCATATTCGGTCAAGCTGTTTCTTCGAGTCTGACTTGGCGGTGGCCTATACAGACGTGGAGACGTTGCGGTGAGATTGCGGATCAGATCCCCTTTGAGAAGGAGCCTAGCTGAATGTTCACTCACGTCAAGCCGACGATTCGTCATATCGCCCCAGAGGATGTGCGCGGACGTGGATTGGTGAAGGTGGTTTATGTGGTATTGGAACCCCAGTATCAAAGTGCACTGTCTGGAGCAGTGCGTGCCATCAATGAGAACAACGCCGACATTGCGATCGAAATTAGTGGCTACTTATTAGAAGAGCTGCGCGATGCCGACAACTACGAGGCCTTTAAGCAGGATGTCGCCAATGCCAATGTCTTCATTGCCTCGCTCATTTTTTTAGAAGATTTGGCAGATAAGGTGGTGGCAGCAGTAGAGCCAGTGCGCGATCACCTCGATGTAGCTGTTGTCTTTCCCTCTATGCCCCAGGTGATGCGGCTGAATAAGATGGGCAGCTTTTCGATGTCCCAGTTGGGTCAGTCGAAGAGTGCGATCGCCCAGTTTATGAAAAAGCGCAAAGAGCAGTCTGGCGCTGGCTTTCAAGATGCCATGCTCAAGCTGCTCAACACCCTGCCCAAGGTGCTGAAATACCTGCCGATGGATAAAGCGCAGGATGCCCGCAACTTCATGCTCAGTTTCCAATACTGGCTGGGGGGCAATTCCGAGAATCTGCAAAACTTTTTGCTGATGCTGGCCGATCGGTATGTGTTTAAGGATCGGGCGATCGCCGGAGCCAATGGACTCCCCTATCAAGATCCCCAGACCTATCCCGATATGGGCATCTGGCATCCCCTCGCCCCTCACATGTTTGAGGATGTGAAGGAGTACATCAATTGGTACAGCTCACGCCGCGACATTGGGGACGACATGAAAGATCCCCTTGTCCCGACGGTTGGGTTAGTGCTGCAACGCACTCACTTGGTGACTGGGGATGACGCCCACTATGTCGCCATGATCTCTGAACTAGAGGCCATGGGCGCGCGGGTCCTTCCAGTCTTTGCAGGCGGGTTAGATTTCTCGAAGCCGGTGGATGCTTACTTCTACGATCCCCTCAGCCAAAGCGATTCTCATCCCATTCCCATTGTGGATGTGGTGGTGTCGCTGACGGGGTTTGCGCTGGTGGGCGGCCCCGCTCGGCAAGACCATCCCAAAGCCATCGAGTCACTGCAAAAGTTAGGACGACCCTACATGGTGGCGCTGCCGCTGGTGTTCCAAACTACTGAAGAATGGCAAGATAGCGAGCTCGGGCTGCACCCCATTCAAGTCGCGCTGCAAATTGCGCTGCCAGAACTCGATGGCGCAATCGAGCCAATCATCTTATCGGGACGCGATGGCGCTACGGGCAAAGCCATTGCTCTGCAAGATCGCGTTGAGGCGATCGCCCAGCGTGCTCTCAAATGGGCCAATCTGCGCCGAAAGCCCAAGCTGCACAAGCGCGTCGCCATCACGGTCTTTAGCTTTCCGCCAGATAAAGGGAACGTGGGCACAGCAGCCTATCTAGACGTGTTTGGCTCTATCTATAAAGTGATGGAAGCCCTGCATGACAACGGGTATGACGTGACGGATCTGCCCGACACGCCTGAAAAGCTGATGCTAGAGGTCTTGCACAACGCCCAAGCTCAATACAGCAGCCCGGAACTTAACGTGGCCCACCGCATGTCGGTCGAAGAGTATGAGCGGCTAACGCCCTACTCCAAGCGGCTCGAACCCTCCTGGGGGCCACCACCTGGCAACCTCAACAGCGATGGACAAAACCTCCTGGTCTACGGCAAAGCCTTTGGCAATGTCTTCATCGGCGTGCAGCCTACCTTCGGCTACGAGGGCGACCCCATGCGGCTGCTATTCTCTCGCTCCGCTAGCCCCCACCACGGGTTTGCGGCGTATTACACCTACCTAGAGAAAATCTGGGGCGCAGATGCAGTGCTGCACTTTGGCACCCATGGCTCTCTAGAGTTTATGCCGGGTAAGCAAATGGGCATGTCGGGCGACTGCTTCCCCGATAGCTTAATTGGCACCATCCCCAACCTCTATTACTACGCAGCTAACAACCCTTCTGAGGCCACCATTGCCAAGCGCCGTAGCTATGCTGAAACCATCAGCTACCTGACGCCGCCTGCAGAAAACGCCGGACTCTACAAAGGCCTCAAGGAGCTAAGCGAGCTGATTGGTTCCTATCAAACCCTAAAAGACTCGGGGCGCGGGGTGCAGATTGTAGACACCATTATGGACAAGGCCCGCATCTGCAACCTAGACAAGGATGTGATGCTGCCGGAAAGTAATGCAGTCGACTTGAGTCCAGACGAGCGCGACAACATCGTGGGCAAGATCTACATCAAGTTGATGGAGATCGAGGCGCGGCTGCTGCCCTGTGGCCTGCATGTGGTGGGCAAACCGCCAACGGCTGAAGAGGCGATCGCCACATTGGTCAACATCGCCGGGTTAGATCGCGAAGAAGAAGGCATCCTCAGCCTGCAGCGCATTATCACCAACAGCATTGAGCGCAGTTTGGAGGAGGTGTATCAGCAGAGCGATCGCGGCGTATTGGGCGATGTGGAACTGCTGAACGCCATCAACATGGCCACTCGCGCCGCAGTTGCAGCCATGGTGCATGCCCAAGTCGATGAAGACGGGCGCGTGTCGCGCACTTCTATGCTGGGAAACCTATTTAACTTTGGCAACAACGGCAAAAAAGAGCCCTGGGTAGAATCCCTGCATGAGTCCGGCTTCCCCAAAGTGGATGCAGATGCACTGAAGCCACTGTTTGAATACCTCCAGTTCTGCCTCAAGCAGGTCGTAGCCGACAATGAACTGGGCGCATTGCTCACCGCGCTAGAAGGCAAATACATCACCCCAGGTCCGGGCGGCGATCCCATCCGCAATCCCGATGTGCTGCCCACGGGCAAAAACATCCACGCCTTAGATCCTCAGTCTATTCCCACGGCAGCAGCGGTCAAGTCCGCCAAAGTGGTAGTGGATCGGCTGATTGCACGGCAAGCGGCAGAGAACGGGGGCGCCTATCCTGAAACCATCGCGTGCGTGCTCTGGGGCACGGACAACATCAAAACCTACGGTGAGTCTCTGGCTCAAATTCTCTGGATGGTGGGGGTCAATCCGCTGCCTGATTCCCTGGGCCGAGTTAACAAGCTAGAGCTGATCCCCCTAGAAGTTCTCGGCCGCCCGCGCATTGACGTGGTGGTCAACTGCTCTGGCGTATTCCGTGATCTGTTTATCAACCAGATGGCGTTGTTGGATCGGGCGGTGAAGATGGCAGCGGAAGCTGACGAGCCCTTTGAAATGAACTTTGTCCGCAAGCACTCGGTGCAGCAGGCAGAAGAACTAGGGCTGAGCATCCGCCAGGCGGCAACGCGGGTGTTTTCCAACGCATCGGGCTCTTACTCTAGCAACATCAACCTGGCTGTCGAAAACGGCACTTGGGAAAATGAAGAGGAACTGCAAAACATGTACCTCTCCCGCAAGGGCTTTGCCTTTTCGTCCGATAACCCCGGTGTGATGGAGCAAAACGAGGCTCTGTTCCGCTCCAGCCTTAAGACGGCGGATGTGACGTTTCAAAACCTAGACTCGTCGGAAATTTCGCTCACTGACGTGTCTCACTACTACGACTCTGACCCCACCAAAATTGTGTCGCGCCTGCGAGATGATGGCAAAGCGCCCGCTTCCTATATGGCCGATACGACGACGGCAAATGCTCAGATTCGCACCCTGTCGGAAACCGTGCGGTTGGACAGTCGCACTAAGCTGCTTAACCCCAAGTGGTATGAGGGGATGCTCTCTCATGGTTATGAGGGCGTACGCGAGCTGTCGAAGCGATTGGTGAACACCATGGGCTGGTCGGCGACAGCAGATGCGGTGGATAACTGGGTCTATGAAGACACCAACACCACCTTTTTCAAAGATGAGGATATGTGTAAGCGGTTGATGGATTTAAATCCCAACTCCTTCCGCAAGATGGTGACTACCCTGCTTGAGGCCAATGGTCGCGGCTATTGGGATACGACCGATGACAACCTCGATCGGCTGCGGGAGCTTTACCAAGAAGTAGAGGATCGCATCGAAGGGATTGAGTAAGCGATCGCAGTCGTGGGATTGCGCTAGATAGAGTCAAAGGCCTCGCGCATTGCGCGAGGCCTTTGACGTTTTTTTGCGGATGGCAGGAATAACCAACGCGATTTAATTTTCCAGGAATAAATTCTATGCGTTTCTATGCGTAAGGCTGAAACCCTTGATGGTCAGACTTTTATTTTTTGCCTTTCTGCCTCTTGATATTAGAGACTTACTCTCAATTAGAAAAATGGGCGTCAGAACCAAGCCTCGGGGGGGCGTCCCCCCGAACCCCCGCTAGGGGACGAAGCACGTCCCCTAGAACCCCTCCGCAAGGGGATTTGGGCGGTGGGCAGACAGGGGTTGGCTGGGGGCAAATGGGAGATGGAGCGATCGCCCGGTCTAGGGTTGCGCTAAAAACTCTCGGTTCGGGTTGAGGGTGTGGGGCAGCGGGTGCCCTGTCGCCCGATGCGACAGGCCTGCTTATTCCTGTCTATTACCTGAATGATTTAGGAGGGTTGCTTAAACATGATTCATGTGAGATTCTTAGGGGCTGCTGAAAAAGATTGGGTGCTACAGTGTTTTATCGTGTCGTTTTTTGCTCACGCTCATAAGAGCATTACGAAATATTGCGATTCCCCAGACTCCTATGCTCCACACTAATCACACTCCCATGCTACGCCCAATGATCAATCTAGTTGCCTGGCCTGGCCGGCGATACCAGCCCCTAGCGCTGGGCTTACTGGCGGGCTGGGTGCTGAGTGCGCCAGCGGCGATCGCCGCCTCCGTGACATCGTCTGAGCTGCTGCCGCCACTGCCGCCTGCACGGGTAACGTCAGCCTCAATTCACGTGGCGCAGGCCAGCAATGATGACCAAGTTCGTCGCGTCAATGAGTTGCTGAATCAGGGTCGAGATCTTGTCAACGAGGGCAACTACAGCGAGGCTGTTTCGGTGTATCGTCAAGCAGCCAGTCTAGAGTCTGACAATGCCCGGATCTATGCGGCGATTGGCTTTGCTCAAGCGCGCCAAAACAACTTTCGCGAGTCGATTGAAGCCTATGAACGGGCGATCGCCCTCAAAGGTGACGAAGCCGCCTTCCATTACGCTCTAGGGTTTGGGCAGGCTAACTTGCAAAACTATGAAGCTGCTGCTGCTGCCTATCGCCGCGCCACCCAGATTGATCCCAATCATCTTGAAGCGTTCAAGGCATTGGGGTATGTTCTGCTGCAGCAAAACAATCAGGAAGAAGCCTTAGTCGCCTACCGTCAAGCAGTAGCCCTCGACCCCCGCAACCCGCTACTCCATGAAACCGTTGGTGCGCTGCTGATTCAGATGGAGCGCTACGACGAAGCCGTCACTGCCCTGCGAACTGCTGTGGATCTGGCTCCCCGCAGTGGCAACGTGCTTTCAACGTTAGCCGTCGCGCTGATTAACGCGGGCGAAATGCGCGAAGGCGTAGACATCCTCAAACGCGCGTCTGAGCTAGAGCCGCGTAATGCTCGCATCCTGATGCAGATTGGCGATGTCTATCGTGCCCAAAATAATGCGTCTGAAGCAGTGAGCTATTACCGCCAAGCTGCTCTAGTGCAGCCCTCCTTAGCAGAAGCCCATATGGAGCTGGGGCAAATCTACTTAGCTGAGCAAAATTACCTGGATGCAATTTTGTCGTTCCGCCGGGTGACTGAACTGTCTCCCAATGAGCCAGAAGCGCACCTGAATTTGGGGACGGCCCTTCACGGGCGCGATCGCACCCGTGAAGCTATTTTGGCAGTTGAGCGTGCCATTGAGCTCTACAGCCAGCGCAACGATCAAGATGGGCAGCGTCAAGCAGAACGAGAATTGAACCGACTGCGCTAATGTCCTCCGCAGGTGCGGTACTGAGCTAATCCAAACCAGTGGAACCTGTCGAGGGGGCGATCGCCCCCTCGACAGGTTTGTGCTGCAACTCATTCTTTACACTTCAAGGCTGCTTTCGAGTAGCGCTGTGGGTCAAAGATATACACTGTGCTGGGTCAGAGGGCGATCGCTCCCTGCTCAAGTTCCGTGTGTATTTTGCCTCTGCCAGTGTGCAGACCAGCGTACCGAGTAGACTAGCCGGATGCCGCAATAAAAATTTACGTCGCCCTCTACGGGAGAGTAATCGGTAAAAAATACTACAAAATCTTGTCTTGAACCTTCCGCATGTGACTTGGCCACACGTTGATTTTTTCCATCTGCTTTTGGGGCAATAGGCACGCAATGGGCAGGAACTGAAAAGGTGTCGATGGCAACATTTTCAGTACTTTTGGTAGGGCGATCGCCCCACTTGGTCAGGTTCTATACCCCTTGGTCTTGATTGCATCTGCACAAAATTCAACAGGTAAAAATGGCGTCCAATGTGTCCAAAGTTACTCTATATACGTAGAGCTTGCTCCATCTCTGCTACTCCCTACTTCATTAAAAAAAAATGCACGCAATCTCGCGCTATCAATTAGAATCCTTGATCTTAGAGGCATCTGTATTTTCCCCTAGAAAAATTGATCCAGATTGCTCCAGTTGCATCATTCGCGCTACTCCCTGAATATCCCTAGGAACAGAGTTTAATGGCTACCATCATTGGAACAGAATTTGGCGACTTCATTATTGGCACGCTTGATGACGACCTCATCCTAGGAGAGGGGGGCAATGATGTCATTCGGGCTGGAGCTGGCAACGACAGCGTATTCGGTGGGGTAGGACGAGATTTCATCCTGGGGGGCGACGGAAATGACACCCTACGCGGCGGCGGGGGGCCAGACATCCTCTGGGGGCAAACCGGAGATGACTTGCTCGTGGGTGGCGCAGGCAATGACCAACTGTTTGGGGGGGCAGGCAACGACACGCTGCGCGGGGGCGGCGGGGCCGACTTTTTGTTTGGGGGCGTTGGGCGCAATATTCTGGTTGGCGGTGCGGGGGAAGATACCTTTGTGCTAGCACCGGGTCTTGGGGTTGTGAACCCAAGCAACGCCACCGTTATTCGCGATTTTCAGCTGGGTACTGACCGCATTGGTTTAGCGGAAGGCCTCACCTTCAACAGCCTTAGCTTCACCAACGGCATGGGGCAGTTGGCAGGTTCAACCATCATTCGCAATAGTCAAAATAACCAAGTCCTGGCAGTCGTTAACAATGTGCGGGCTCCGCAGCTCAATCGACCCGCACGATTTGTGCCGGTGACTTTGCCCGAGCTCGCCAATACGCGTCCAGCCGCCAGCAATTTTCAGATTTCTAACCTCAACGCCGCAACTAACAGCCAGTTCTTTACCATTCAGTATGTCGATACCGCGGGTCTAGACACGCGCAGTTTTCGCAACACCAATATTGTGGTGACTGGCCCAGATGGCTATCAAGAAAATGCCAAACTGTTCAGTACAACAGGCAGCGATGCCGTTCAAACAGTCACCTACTTCTTTTCTGGCCCTGGGGGTTCGTGGGATGCGAATGACAACGGCACATATAATGTGCGGCTGCGGGGAGCTCAGGTTTTCAACACCAGCGCCAACTTCAATCGACCTGCATCATTAGGCAGTTTCACTGTCAACATTCCGCCGCCGGATGTTCCGGTCAACGTCAGCGTGTCGCCTGCCAGCGTGGTGGAAGACAGCGGCAACGAAATGGTCTACACCTTCTCGCGTAGTCAGTTTTTGAACAGAGATCTAACGGTAAACTTCACCTTTGGCGGCACCGCCTCTCGAGGGGTGGACTACAGCGTGACGGGCGCAAGTACCCTTTCCGGCAATAGCGGCACCATTACCTTTGCGAATGGACAGGCTCAGACTCAGGTTCGCATTCGCCCCATTGCAGACAATGTGCTAGAGCCGAATGAGACGGTAATGTTGGCGGTGGCTCCGGGCAGTGGCTACTTTGCGGGAGGGCAGGGCAGCGCCACCGGCACCATTATTGACGATGAATCCCTGGTGAATCTGTCTGTGGCCCCGCTCAGCGTGCTAGAAGACAGCGGCAACGAGCTTGTGTTTACCATTGCTCGGCAAGGGTTCGCCAATCGGGCCATTACCGTGAATTTTACGGTGGGTGGCAACGCTCAACTGGGGCAAAACAACGACTACACGGTGGTCAATGCTGGCTCGGGTCTCACTTTTAGTCAAACCGGAGGAACGGTTAGCTTTGCAGCTGGCGAAACCAGCAGAACTATACGGTTGCGCCCGGTTGCCAACAATGGTGTGAACCCCAATCGCAATGTTCGACTGACCTTAGCGGGAGGCACTAGCTATGCCGTAGGCAACAATGCCACAGCGCTCGGCACCATTGTGGATGATGACAGCACCCTATCCATTGCTGTTGCGCCGAATCAGGTGTTTGAAGACAGCGGCACTGCAATGGTGTATACCCTAACGCGGGGTGGGTTTCTGGATCGTGCCATTACGGTGAACTTCTCAGTGGGAGGCACGGCTCAGCTCACTAGCGATTACACCGTCACCTCTAATGCCTCGCAGTTTAACGTTGGGGCGAATGCGGGCACGCTGACCTTTGCAGCCGGAGAAACCTCCCGCACGATTACCGTTACCCCCGTGATGGATAATGTGGTCGAACCCGATGAAACGGTCATGCTGTCGCTGTCGCCGGGAACAGGTTATGCGCCGACGGGTCAAACCTCTGCCACCGGCACCATCCTCAACGATGATGCCAACATTACGTTAGCGGTGGCGCCCAGCAACGTGCTGGAAGATAGCGGTCAGGCCATGACCTTCACGTTCACTCGTCAAGGCTTTTTGGGGCGTGAGTTAGAGGTCAGTTTCCAGATTGCAGGGTCTGCAGTATTGGACACAGACTACACCTTGGGTATCGCTCAGGCGGGCGATTTGACGCTAAACAACGGCAGCGGTGTGCTGTCGTTTGGTGAAGGGGAGACCTCTAAAACCATTACTGTGACGCCCATCGCCAACAACCAGCCGCAGTCCAATCGCACGGTCAATTTCCGGCTGACCGCGGGGGATGGCTACAATCTTGTAACCACTAGCCTGATTACCGCAACGATTATTGATGACGATGCGACAGTCAATCTGTCTCCGCTCACGAATGCCAATGTGCTCGAAGGTGGCAGTGGCGTGATGACCTTTACCTTTACCCGAACGGGTTTCACCGCTAATCCGTTGACGGTTGATTTCACACTGGGCGGGGTCGCAACTCTGGGGAATGATTACATGCTGACCGCAGGCAGTGGTCAGCTCGATCTACCCAATCGCACGCTAACCTTTGCTGCGGGTCAAACCAGCGCGACGCTGCTGGTCACACCGCTGGCCGATAACTTGATTGAAGGAAACGAGACGGTTTCGGTTACGGTGGGTGCTGGAACTGGCTATGTGGTGGGTGCTAACGGCACTCGCATCGGCACGATTTTGGATGTCAATGGCACTGTATCGAACCTGAATGACAGTGGGCCTGGATCGCTAAGGCAGGCGATCGCCGACGCGAACAATGCTGGGTCGATTGCCAACCCAACGATCACCTTTACTGGCGCTGCTCAGTCCGGCATTATCGATTTGCAATCGCCGTTAGTGATTACTCGCAGCATGGTGATTGATGGGCCGGGTGCATCTAGCCTGACGCTGCGACGCAGTGGGACTGGCACCAACAGAATTTTTAGAATTAATAGCAACAGCACCACGACACTTGAGGGCATGACCATTCGCGATGGTAACGTTGTAGGTCAGGCAAACCCTACCGGGGGCGGCATCCTTAATGAAGGTAATTTGACACTGGATGGGGTTAGGTTAGTAAATAATGCTGCTGCATCTGGTGGAGCGATTAACAACTCTGGCACCTTAACCCTGACGAGTGGCACCTTGATTCGCAATAACAGTGCGAATAATCAGGGGGGCGGTATTCTCAATGGGCCAGGGGCCACGCTCAATATTGACGGAAGCGATGGGCTAATTCAATTCGACAGCAATACTGCTGTCAATAGCGGGGGTGGTATTGCTGCTACCGGAGGCAATATTACCGTTGATCTGGCTAGGTTTATCGGGAATCAATCTAATCAAAATATAAGCTCAGGCGGCGCGATTTTTAATAGTGGTGGAACCTTAACGGTCAGCAATTCCATCTTTGGCGATCCACCCAATTCGCCCAACAATATCCAAGGGCCTTTTACTAACGGCGGAGGTAATTCTGGGTTGGGTTCTTAGCTGTAATTCTGGGTTGGGTTCTCCTGTGTTCATAGCTAATGATGGTTGATCTCGGCTCACGATGAGCAAGTTTTGGGTTACGCTGCGACGCGCGGAGCCTAAAAGCCCTTGATGCGCCGTGCACTATGCACGGCGCATCAAGGGCTTTTAGGTTTATCCCGACTCGTGATTCAATCTAGGTCTGGAGCCGCTATTTTGAGCTATGGCAACACGACAGGCCTTTGATTCGGTCGCGGTTTTTTTTGCTGGTGGGGATTTGAGAGGTTGGAGGATGCGGAGGTCTCTTGTGGTGCTGGGGCGATCGCCCTCTTTGCTCCAATAAAACCCCCTTCAAGAAGCGGGATGATAGAATCGCACCGCTGTAGGTTTTTTGTCAGTACAGCCCAACATCACAAGTATGGCTGTTATACTACTTGAGACTTTATTAGGTCTGCTAAGGCGTCTTTTTTAGCTACGCAGTTCAACTAGTAAGAGAAGTAGGTCAGCCCTCAGTTGTCTATCACTCAAATAGCCTGCGACCAACATTGATTAGGGATACTAACGTTAGAGATCGGTGAGGTTTATTATTTAAATGGCATCCAAAAACCCAATCTCTAAATAACGTCTAGAGATACATTCCAAGTATGCAGCCCCTATCCTGAGTCCCTTTCCCAAAAGAAAGGAAAATTCTGATTTGACTCTCTTTCTCTATATTTTCGAGAAAGGTTTAGGAGGTAAGAGTCAAGCTTGAAAAAGTGAAATGCACTCAACGTTCTAGATAAACCCTTTAATATCGAACTTTGCAAGCTAAGCGCAGTTAATTGCAATCTAATGCCAAGAAAAAGTCAAATTAGTGGTGTATACTCTCAATTTCTATGAACAAGATCAAACAAGCTAAAGACGTTATTCGAAAAATCCCGTTGTTGAATCGCTTTGCCCCTCAGGATCAAACCCTTGAAATCTCTGTTAACGCTGAAGCGCTTGCTTTGGTGACTGGGATGACCTCGCTCGAAGAGCAAACTTATTTCAGGAACTACGCTCAGAAAACTTACTCGGGTGCTGGCGAGATTGTTGATCTGGGATGTTGGCTAGGGTCGACTACAATTCCGCTAGCTCAAGGGATGCGTAGCAATAAGTGTGCCGAGGGCAAATTTGTTCATGCCTATGATCAATTTAAATGGCAAGGCTGGATGAACTCATCCATGCATAAGTGCTTAAGGCAATACAGTGTTGGAGAGAGCTTTTTAGATGAGTATGTTGAGCGCACTCGCGACTATTCTGACATCGTAAAAATTTATCCTGGAGATATCACAAAAATTGGCTGGGACGGCCAACCCATTGAGTTTTTGCTTGTAGATTTAATGAAATCGTGGTCACTGGCTGAATATGTTGTTAAGACTTTTTATCCTTGTTTAATTCCTGGAACGTCAGTGTTGCTTCATCAAGATTTCAAGCATCGACATACATCGTGGATCCATCTTATTCAGTACAGGCTGCGTGACTATTTTTCACTTGAAGTAGATTTGCCTGGTTCACCAAGCACTGCTTTTCGTCTTATTAGACCTATTGACTGTGATCTAAGCTGGCTTTCAGATTTAAAGACCTTTTCTGATGATGAGGTAAGTCAGGCCTTTCAATATTCATTGTCTTTGGTGAAGCATAAGTCATCTAATATCGCAGCAGCTCATGTGATGTACTTCATTCACTTAGATCGGAAGCCTAAAGCACGGCGATTGCTTAATAAATACATTGCTAGGGGCTTTTCGACAAACTCGGACTTGGCTAGATGCCAGACGTTGCTAGAACCTCAAAATTCGTGAATCCAATGGTTCCATTGGTTCCATGCAACTATTGTTTCTATGAACGTTCATCCAAAACAAAGGGCTTGGTAGAGTGATGCTTCAAACGTTAGGTTAGTCGTCCCTAATCACGTTGGGGCGATGTCGGAAAATTGATGGCAGGGGATAGTGATGAAAAAGGTGGTGCCTTGCCCCAAATGAGACTCGCATCGCAGAGTGCCGCCGTGCTTTTCTACCACGACTTGATAACTAATAGAGAGCCCTAGTCCTGTGCCTTTGCCAACAGGTTTGGTGGTATAAAATGGCTCAAATAGTCGACGCTGGGTGATTTCGCTCATGCCAGGGCCATTATCTGCGATCGCAATTTCGACGTGCTGTTGCAACGGCTTAGTGGTGATGGTGATTTGGCTAGGAGTTTGTTGAATGTCACTGCGCGATCGCCCAGCATCTCGTTCTTCTAGGGCATCAATCGCATTGGCGAGCAGGTTCATAAACACCTGATTGAGTTGGCCTGCGTAGCACTCTACCAGGGGCAAGTCACCATAGTGCTTAAGAATGTGGATAGTGGCGCGATCGCCCGTTTCCTTAAGGCGATTGTGCAAAATCATCAGCGTGCTGTCAATGCCCTCGTGAATATCAACCGCTTTAACCTCTGCCTCATCCATCCGGGAGAAGTTGCGCAGCGACAGCACAATTTGCTGAATCCGCTCTGCGCCCACCTTCATCGACGTTAGAAGCTTGGGCAAGTCTTCTAAGATAAAGCCGAGATCCATCGCTTCCGCTTCGGCTGTAATCTCAGGATGAGGAAGGGGATAGTGGTGCTGATACAGATCCAGCAATTGCATCATGTCGTGAATGTAATCATTGGCATGGCGGATGTTGCCAAAAATGAAGTTCACAGGGTTATTGATTTCATGCGCAACCCCTGCAACCAACTGCCCCAAGCTCGACATTTTTTCAGTTTGCACGAGTTGTGCTTGGGTGCGCTGCAAATTTGTCAGAATTTGCTCTAACTCGTTTGCTTTTTCTCGCAATTGTGCCTCTGAAAGTTGCACAGCCTGTTCAGCTTGTTTGCGATCGGTAATGTTGGTTGCGGTTCCCACCAGACGGTAGATCCGCCCAGTGTCATCCCGTAAGGGATTGAGCGTCGTAACCCACCAAATGGTTTCGTCCTGAAATTGCGTGACTTCTTCGTAGGTGATGCTGGTTCCGGCTGCAATACATTCGGTATAGCGATGCCGCAGCTGGCGGCCAATGTGATCCCCAAAGCTCTCTTCTGGGGTTTTGCCTTCTAGGTCGCGGCTCAGCAGGCCGTAGCTTCTCTCGGCATAGGCATTGATGCTGCCAATGCGAAATTCTCCAGTTTTATCGACATCGATCACAAAGATTTGCTCTTCGGTGCCGTTGTAGATGCTGCGGAGGAAGGCTTCTTGCTGTTGCAGGGCTTCTTGGACTAGCTTGCGATCGGTAATGTCGATCGCAGTACCTACAATCCGATAGATTGTTCCGTCGCTGCCCCTGAGGGGATTCAGCGTCGTGACCCACCAAATGGGTCTGTCTTGAAATTCTGTGGCTTCTTCGTAGGTAATGCTAATGCCCACATCTATGCAGCGCTGATAGTTTCGGCGGAGCTTGCCCCCCACCTCTTCTCCAAAGCTTTCCTCTGGGGTCATGCCTTCGACCGATTGGCTAGACAGACCGCAGGTTTCTTCTGCATAGGGGTTAAACCCGCTATAGCGAAATTCACCCGCCTCATCCACGTCAATAACAAAAATTTGCTCGCGGGTTCCGACATAAATGCTGCGGAGGAACGCCTCTTGTCGCTGCAGCGCTTCTTCGGCTCGCTTGCGGTCGGTGATGTCGATGGCGATGCCGCCGACCGCCTGCCGCCCTGAAATATCGGTTAAAGGGAATTTGTAAACCAGGGTGTCGCCGACGGAGCCATCGGGCAGCGGCAATGGCTCTACTGCAGAAAGGGTTTCATTGGCGGCAATCACGGTTAGATTGGCGTCGTGAAATTCTCGAGCGATCGCCCGAGGATACAGCTCAAACAGCGACTTACCGACGATGCTGTCATCTTCGATTTGAAACATCTGTAGGTAGGTCTTGTTGATGTAGACCAACGTGCCCTCATAGTCTGTAATCCACACCGCAGTGGGGCTGTTGTCCATAAACGCCTGAAAGCGCTCTTCGCTCTTGCGCAGCGCCAGTTCTGCCTGTGCCCGCTCGCGTTCAAACCGGATGCGATCGCTCACATCTCTCACCACCGCTAACGCATGGGCCTGCCCATTGAAGGTGCATCGCGTTCCCGATACTTCTACATCAATGAGAGAGCCATCTCGATGCACATCAACCGCATGCCCATGAAACGGCTCATCCCGATCAATCGCGGCTAAAAACTGCTCAAACAGCGGCAGATAGTCGGCATGGATAAACTCTTGCGGCTTGATTTGGCGCATCTCGTCTACGCTGTACCCATGCATGGACGCAAAGGCCGAGTTAAACACCACCGCTTCATGCGTGTCTAGACGGGTAATGAGCAGACCATCGCTAACGCTCTCAAAAATATTGCGGTAGAGTGCTTCTTGCTGGTGCAAGTTGATTTCGGCAGTCTTGCGCTCGCTGATGTCACTCAGGGTTCCGACCATGCGGTAGGCGGTGTCGCTCGCGTCATACATAAACACTCCCCGCTCTTCTACGGGGATGTAGCTGCCATCGGCTCGTTGAAAGCGATACTCTGCCCAGTAGCGGCTGTGGGTGCGCATTGCGTGATCTAGCGCTGCAACGACGGTAGGGCGATCGCTCGGATGAATCCGGGCCTCCCACGCTGCATTATTCACCTGTTGAAACTCAGCCGGGGTTTCTCCGGTAATAGACTCAATCGCCCCAACCCACTGAACCTCTCCAGTTCTCACATCATGGTCATAGAGCATTTGCTCTGTTTGCTCAGCCACAAGCCGAAAGCGCTGCTCACTTTCTTGGAGAGCTGCTTCTGCCCGCTTGCGATCGCTCACATCGCGGGTCACTCCCACAACTCCCAGCAGGTTGCCATCCGCATCACGCCATGGCGACTTGGTGGTGAGAAACATCGTCTCCACGCCAGCAGCATTGATGAAGCAGTCTTCAGAGGTGGCTGCGATCCCCGTTTTCAAAATTTGCTGGTCTTGCTGACGAAGCGTGGCCGCTTGGTCTGGGAACAGATCACTATCTGTTTTACCCACCAACTCATCAACGGAATAGCCCAAATAGGCCGCCAGATTGGCATTCACCATGACATAGCGCCCTACCCGATCTTTCACAAAAATCAGATCGGGCGAGCTTTCTAGAATGGATTGCAACAAAGCATTGCGTTCTCGCAGGGTTTGCTCAAGGGCCAGAGGTGGCTGCATGGGATTTAGAACGATGGCTAAAGACTCAGGTAAACACTCTTTTAGAAATCCCAAAAGTATTATGAGATTCCCCTTTAGAACAAATCTTTCTAGACCATACCGGAAGAATAAACAGGGCGCTATTCGTCTGTCTGGCCGTGCATCCAATGATGTATTCAGAAATGCAACGGATCATTGGATGGGGGCAAACGCTGTAACTGCCGCAGGCCGACTACCCGTCCCCCCAACCCGTTACAGTAAGATCAAGGCTGAGTCGTCAACACTCAATCGGGCTCTGATTCACTACGGGACTTTAGTGGCATACCCCTAGGACGCTTCATGGACAACGAACAAATTATCATCCTATCCAACCGAGAAATAGAAACAATGCGGGGTGCCTGTCAGCTTGCAGCACAACTGCTGGCCTATCTTGAACCGTTGGTGCAGCCTGGCGTCAGCACCCTCGAACTCAACGACGCGGCTGAAGCCTGGACGCGTCAACATGGCGCAAAAAGTGCGCCCTTAGGCTACCACGGCTTTCCAAAATCCATTTGCACAAGCGTTAATGAGGTCGTGTGCCACGGCATTCCCAATGCAAAGCACCTTTTAAAGGACGGAGATATTATCAACATTGACGTGACGCCCATTCTAGACGGGTTTCATGGCGATACTTCCAAAACCTTCTTTGTCGGAGAGCCTGCACCCTTGGCCCGTCGGCTAGTAGAAGTGACAGAAGAATGCATGATGCGCGGCATTGCTGAGGTCAGGCCCGGTGCGCGCATTGGTGATATTGGTGCTGCCATCCAAGCCTATGCAGAAGCCCAAGGCTTCTCGGTTGTCCGCGATTTTGTCGGGCATGGCGTGGGGCGCATCTTTCATACGGCACCCCAGATCCCTCACTACGGCACTCGGGGCAAGGGCCGCAAACTGCGGTCAGGCATGGTGTTTACCATTGAGCCGATGATCAATATCGGCACCCATGAGGTGGAGGTGATGGCAGACAAATGGACTGCGCTGACCAAAGATCGTCAACTGTCTGCCCAGTTTGAACATACCGTTGCTGTGACGAAAGATGGGGTAGACATCCTCACGCTGCTGCCAGATTTGGTCACAGCGTAGCGTCCGAATAACGCTCGAATAACGTCCAGACAGTGCTGATGGAAAGGATGTCTTTGGGATAACATGTCGTGTCGCCTCCTCTTCCAAGCCATACGCAGGTTAAGCTGCACTTCTGTATCGTCCCAACCACTTCAACGGTTGTAACAGGGGAACTTATGGTTGGTGGCTAAAGACTATGGGTCTACACCTTCTATTTCATCGGGGTTATGCCTGTGAAGCCCAGTTTTGCTCAATGGCTGGAAGACATGAGCGCCTCTTGGACGCATGCAACGGCCTCATTCCTTCTAGGTGGGGCGATCGCCAGCACCCTAACGGCCTGCATCGCACCACCCCCAGCCCTCTCTCTGGCAGATGTGGCCGAGCCGCTTAGTGTGGCTGAACTAACGCAGCGGCAAATCGAACTGCAGCAGCGGGTTCAGGTTGATTTGGATCTGTTGGGGTTGGGCAAACTGACCTCTGTCGCAGCACCTGTGCCACCAGAGCTAACGGAGTTTCGCCAAGCCTGGGCAGAAACCGATGCGGCGATCGCCCCCTTTTTGGGGTACTGGGCGCAGGATTGGAACATGCATCCCCACGATTACATGACGGTGTTTCCGGCAGTGGAGACGGGGCGCGTTTGTCTGGTGCGTTATCGGAAGGAGATGACCGAAACCGTGCCGTTTGAGGAAGTGACGACACCCATTGAAGTTTCGATCGCGCAGGTAGTAGACGGACAACTGCTAGGAACGCACACCCAATCGGGGCGATCGCTCCTTTTATCTACCCCAGTGTCAGCCTATTTGCCCTACGAGGCTGAATTTCTCGGCACCGTAGAGCCAGATGGCACTCTGCGGCTGTATGCAGCTCAGCAAGTTCCTACTGTGGATGCCACATGGGACAGTAAGATTCAGCAGCAGCTTGACATGCAGGGCTGCACGAGCCAACTGCCTGAGCCATCATAACGCCTTTAATCTGGCTCAAGCCCCTGCTGAATTGAAGCTACCCAACACCTAATACCCACCCAATACCCCAACATTAGCCACAAAAAAAGACCCGCATTGATTTCGGGTCTCATTAATTTTAAGAATCAGAAAGGGCATCGACGACTTTCCGTGTTTCGTCTCGACGCCCTTGCTGGTTCGCTCCTCACACGCTTAAGAATATAACAGAGTTAGATGTGTTCTGTCACTGTTTTGTATCAGTTGTTATAGTTATCGGATGCAGTCAGTCAAATCATATGGACTTATGTTTCCATGGGCTCTGTCGGTAGCCCCGATAGTTTTCCTTCAAACACACTGCGGTTCTGTATTTCACTACGATTCCATGCAGAGGTCTGCAGCTAAGCCTCAGTAGGGGCCGTAGCCTGAAGGCCATCCTCTAACAGGCGCATTAGCCAGGGTTGGGCGATCGCCAAAAGCCCTAGCCGCATTTGAGCCAGTGCTGGGGTGTGTCGTTCTGCCTCGCCCATGAGCCGACAGTCTCGATCCAATTGCTCAACGGCGTGACTGAGCAGCATGGCCCATCGCAGGGCGTCATCCTGTGAAATCGCAATTTGGGGAATCGCAATTTGAGGAATCGCAGTGCCGTTCTCTGGTTTGGGGGATTGGGGGATGCAGCATCTCAGTCGATCTTGCAGAGCTAGCACGGTATGGAGGAGATGCCGCTCTGCCGGATGCTGCCCCCAGAAGACACCCGCAGGCGATCGCCACGGTAACGGATGAGGCTGCTGTATGACTCCGATGGGGTACTGGTGCGATCGCCCTCCTAAATGAATGAGATTGGCCCTATGGCCGAGGCGTAGCAAGGCACAAACGCGGGCGTGGGTGAGTTGCAATGGCAAGATCTGGGCAGGCGACGGAGGTGTGGCGGTTGTTACAGCCAGGTGTAGAGGTGGGGTCTGTAGACAGTGCTGCAACCAAGCCGCTAGGCCGCAATCGCCCACCGCAATTTGAATCAATGCTGACCGTTGCTGCGTAATCTGGCAACTGCTCCACAGGGTTCGTTCCAGGCTTGCCGCCGCGTCTTTCCCCTGGCTCGCATCATCAGACGGAATCGCAGAATGGGAGGGTTGCAGGGTCAGGGCGATCGCCCTAGCGACGGTTTCTGCAGAGTGTGGTAACAATAATGACAGGTGATAGGCGATCGCCCACTCATAGATCACATGAGTTTGCGTTCGCACGAGTCGGGGTGATGCTGTTTTGGGGGCGATCGCTACAATGTCAGCAAGCTGATGAGCTGGGGAATTGACAGGGGCGATCGCCCTGAGGCGGGCTAGACCGATCTGCTCTAAATAGGCCCCCAGGCTGGATAGATTCCCGTGAGTAATCTTCATTACTTTTTTACAGAAAAAGCCGTAAATCTACGTGCTAGCCCTCGAGCAAATGTAAAGATTTGAAGCTTTCGTAAATCCAGAGTAATAATTTGCACCCAAAGGTCAATTCTGGCATAACTATCAGAAGGTATAAAGTTTAATAGAGACGCGCCATATCGTAATGATTCCTACGTTAATGCCCTAGCACTCCCGATAAGCTGGTGAGAGTCAATGATTTAGGGCTGCATCTCTCCCTTCATGAGACTTCATAAGATTTTGCACAGGGCTAGCTGTGCTAGCTCTCAAAATTCAACGTCAGACCGAACCTTAGCTTGATTAACCCTCTGCCCTAGTTGTCCCTGCTCGTCTGGCTTCACTGGTTTTAGTCCGCAGGTTGCTACTTCAACCACATTTCTCCCTTAACCCAGGATCCCCCCCCTCCCATGCAATCTGTATCTTCTTCCCCCGAATCATCACGGCCATTTTTGACCTGGCAACGGATTTTAGACTGGGCGCAAGAGCACTATCGCAGTCGTAACTTTACCAAAGACGAAAAGATACCAGCCCGACCTGGGTTAATTTACTTAGTTCAACGGGGTGCCGTGCGACTGGTGGGCGAAGCGCAAGTCAGTGCCACAACCAGCAGTGCTCGCCTGTCCCGAGTGCCGTCAGAAGAAGCATTTCTTGGGTTTGTCGGAGCCGGTCAGCCGTTTGAAATTGTGGCACAGTCGCCCTTTACGCTCCAAGCCTTTGCCCATGTTGATCAAACCTCGGTGATTTGGCTTTATTGGCATGATCTCGATAACTGGCCGCACTTCCGCCGAGAGGTGCTAGACGCGTTTCGGTATCAACACCAGCGCAAGCTGCTGTGGCTGAGCACGCTGGGGCAACGTCGCACTATCGATCGACTGTTGGGCTTTATTACCCTGCTCATTGAAGAATTCGGCGAACCCAGTGATGATGGCTACTACCTGCCCTGGTCACTCACCCATGCGCAAATTGGCAGCGCCATTGGCTCAACTCGCGTGACAGTAACACGGCTGATGGGCAAACTGCGGCAAAAAGGGCTGATTCATACCTACGGCGATAATCTGATCGCGCTTCCGGCTGATTCTGCTGTGCTGAAGCAACGCCATCAGGCCTAGCAGTGGCTTCTTGCTCCCGCGCTCATGGGCTGGGATGGGTGCGAATAGCGGGGATTTGACTTAGGGACGTGACTTGGAGACTTGACTTACCTGAGTTCGGGATAAGCTCAAACCCTCTTAACCCGAACTGACGTTGACTTTGAGATGACTGAGTTGAAAATGACGAATCTAGGGGTTGCTCGTTACTGAGCTGGGGAAAAGTCGTAGCCGTAGCCAGAGCGATCGCCCGGCAGCACTTCCACTAATTGCATGGCCTGGTTGCGATCGCCCGAGGGCAAAAACCGGACTGTTCCTGTCGCACCCTCAACCGAAAAGACCCCAGACCGCATCGTCTGTGCTATCCCGTCGCGAGTTGGGCTTTGGGCCAGGGCCTGCCCAATACTTTCTAACGCGTCGTAGGTCATGGCCGTGCGCCAGTTCACATCGCCCCCCCACAGCTGGCGTGACTCTTGCGCAAAAGAAGACTGCGGGGCTGACTGGATGATCCAAGGGACTGCGACAACCAGGCCCTCGGCATTGGCTCCACCCACCTGCAGCACTTTGGGGTTATAGAGGCTATCGCCACCCAGCACCGTCAGCTCTTGACGGTTCACGGCAATCACCTGAAGGGCGGGATCGAGGGTTGCCGTGTTGGCTGCTAACACCAGCACCTCAACGCCCTGCTGGCGGGCTTGATTCACGGCGCTGCCTGCATCAAAACCCGGAGCCGCAAGGTCAAACTCCATCAAAACCTGCCCCCCATCGCTGGCAACCGCTGTGGTGAACTCATTTTTGAGAGACAGGCTATAGCCGCTCTCAGAGTTGAAAAACACAGCGGCATTGCGCTGCTGGCGATCTTCTACCATGAAGCGAGACAGCGTGGTGGCGGTGAATCGATCGTTGGGGACGGTGCGAAAAATGTAGGGCCCTTGTCCAGAAAGCTGCACCGACGTGCTGGTTGGAGAAATCATCGGTAGATTGCCCTCATTATAAACGGCAGCAGCAGCCAGGGTTGTATCACTGCCAAAGTGCCCAACCACCGCCAGCACGGTGCTATCGTCTACCAAGCGACGCGCTACGTCTGCCGCTGTTTCGGGATCGTTGTTGTCATCAACCAGTGCAATTTTGATGGGTGTGCCGTTAATGCCGCCGACTGCATTGATTCGATCTTGGGCGTGGGCCGCGCCGCGCATGAGTTCTAACGCTGAATTGACGGATGCCCCTAGCGGCACTGCAACGGCCACAGAATAGGAGGCATCGTCGCCGATGCGGGCGTTGTTGAGGTAGATCAGCGCCTCGGGATCGTTGCGCTGTTGCTGCAGAGAGGCTTGCAACCGCTCGATCGCTTGAGCATAGTTGCCGCTGGCGATCGCCTCAATCCCAGCTTGCTTATCGGGTGTGGCCCCGGCACTCACCAGCAGGCGATCGCCCACACTAAACCGTTCTCCCAAGGTTGCCGTTGTGCCGCCGCCCGATGAGGGGCGATCGGAAGGTTGTTCAGACCCCCCCGTCGGAATTAAAATGCCAATGCCCATCTGCCGCCCAAACCACCAGAATCCTGCCCCAATGAGAGCGAGGGTGACCAATAACGACAAAATCAGCGCAGGTGTTTCGTTTTTTTGGGCCATGGTGATGAGAACGTGAGTCAGTAGGAAGAAGGGTTTCCCAGATTATCTAGGGTGAGAGGGTGAATTCTGATAAGTTTTGATGGATTGTGAAGGGTGCGATCGCCCCAGGGTAAGCTCGTCAGTTCTGAGGTCTTCTCCAACGAACTCATACTATCCCTTATAGCTAAAGTACCCACTTGCAGAGGTAGCCTGGCACAATCGCCAGCGGACTGTGCCTTTGTACCGTTCTTTATACCATTGCAAGCGAAGCGTCCGTTGGGTCAAGTCGTAGCAGCGCAACCGCGTCTCTTTGATGAGACGAGACCGTTCCGCACGGGACATTTTAGCGCCATTGCGGGCGGCGCAATGCTTAATTTAGCGCGGTTTAATCTATGATTGCCCATTATTCATAGGGATACAATCCATCGATTGCCATCCCCCCAGACTGTAATTAAACGTAGCGTACCGCAAACGCCATCTCTACCCGATGATGACATCGAGCAGAAGCATCAAGACAAAGCCCACCATCACGCCAGCGGTCGCGGCTTTTTCCAAACCCAATCGATGCGATTCAGGAATGATTTCATCGCTGATCACGAACAGCATGGCCCCAGCCGCAAAGCCCATCGCGATGGGTAAGATCGCCGTTGATAGGGCAACTGTTAATGATCCCAGCAGGCCACCCATAGGTTCCACAAGCCCCGTCAATAGGCTAATCAAAAAGGCATCTCGGCGGGTATAGTTTTCCCCAATCAGCGACAGCGCGACGACTAACCCTTCTGGCATGTTTTGTAGGCCAATGCCAATCATCAGGGCGATCGCATTCGAGACGTCGTCCCCCCCAAAGCCTACCCCCACCGCTAGCCCTTCGGGAAAATTGTGAATGGCGATCGCCATCACAAATAGCCACACCCGCTTTAGATTGGCAACCCTGTTCCCCTCTCTTCCTTTAAAGAAGTGCTCATGGGGAAAATAGCGGTGACTAAGCCACAGAAAAATTCCGCCTAGCAAAATACCGGTCGCGACAACCACAGCCGCAACCCAGGTGGCGCCCTGCTGCTCGCCTGCCTCAATTCCTGGAATGACCAACGAAAAGGCGGTTGCCGCCAGCATGACCCCAGCCCCAAACCCCAGCATCACGCCCTGGGCGTTGGCCGTAATGCGGTTAAAAAAGAAAATAGGCACGGCCCCAACGCCAGTGCCCAGTCCCGCCACCGTGCTGCCAATCAGGCCTAGCCAAACCGTTGGGATATCCGAGAGGATGCCGATCATAGGGTGCTGTGCATAAAAAAGAAGTTATCGAGCAGAGAAGTGGGTGTAGCTACGACCACGCCATTGGGTTGGCGATCGCACCGTAGACAGCCCAATGCGCCAGACGGCTGCTAAGTCTGCTAGCGGGGATAGCCAAAACGCCCATGAACCCGGCGATCGCCAATCATAGGACGGCGCGATCGCCAGCAGCAGCGCTAGCCGAATCGCCAGCAGACCCAGGTTTGCCCCCAGCGCCGCGTGGAGCACGGGATTGTGGTAGCCCAGTGCCATGACGAGGGAGAGCAGCGGCACCGCGAGCCAAGGCAAGGCTTGCACTGCGGTTAAATACGCTAGATCACCCCAAGCTTGGGCTGGCGTGCAGGCGTCTTTGAGGTCGAGCGATCGCCCCCATTCTCGCCAGGTTTCGGCGATGCCCTCATACATCCGCACAGAGAGCAAGCGCGAACCATCTAAAAACGCTACCCGTGCCCCTTGGCTTGCGGCCACTCGGGCTAACGTCACGTCGTCGCAAAAGGAACTGCGGGCACAGTGATAGCCGCCTAAATCGACCAAGAGCGATCGCCGAATTAACATGCACTGCCCGTTTGCCATAACTCGCTCAGGCTGGTCGGCACTAATGCCCGCTGGCCCAAATCGAAACAACAGCGTGAGCAACAGCGCTGGCTGCAGCCACCATTCTCCTGCGCCCTTGAGAATAAAGCGGGGTGCCAGCGACACCATATCGTAGCCCTGAGCCTCTGCGGTCGCAATCAGGCTAGCAATGAGTCCGGGTTGGGGCTGCGTATCGGCATCAATGCCCAGCACCCACTCGCTCTGCTCAGCACTCTGGAGAAAGCCCGTGTGCAACGCCCAAGGACGACCCACCCAGTCGAGCGGCAACGGATCGTCGGTGATCACGCAAAATCGGGGATCATGCTGTGCCATTGCTTTCACTAAGTCGGGCGTGCCGTCTTGAGACCGACTGTCAACCACACAGACTTGGCGCATCTCAAAGCTTTGGCGCGTCAGCCCATCCAAGCAGGGCTGCAAGCGATGGGCTTCGTTGAGAGTAGGCACCACCACGCTCACGCAGCCGATCTGTTGGGGAGTTGCAACTGCCGGTTGCAGTGCTGCCATGCGCCGGGGTCCCTGCAGCAGTCGGGATAGCCACAGGGCGATCGCCGGCCCTTGCACCACCAACAGCAACAGCGCCATGCTGCTAACCCACCCAGTGATCGTAACGTTGGTCAAATCAGTCTCCAGAGCAAAGGCGTGGGGGTAGCGATAGCGCACAGGTTCAACTTCGGCCAGCATAAAAGCTTAGCAACACGACTGCGCTGTTGAAACCAGAGCCGCCAAGATGGCGAATCGACCTGTTGGCAATGATTTAAGTCTCGTCATCGGGACTCGGCGCGTAGAAGGTTAAACCCCTATAGCGAGCTACTAAGTACACATAAGTCTTCCGAATGAGGATTCGCTTGGGTTGATCCCCCCTTAACCCCCTTGGCACCGCTTAGCAAGGGGAGAACCAAGTCGGAAGTCTCCCTTGCTGAGTGGGATTTAGGGGGATCTCAACGGATTTGCCATAGTCAGGGCAATTTGTGTGTACTTATTTGTGTGCGCTCAGTAGCCTATAGCGAGGGAAAGGCAGAGGGCTTTGCAGTGTCTTGCGCATCTTCGGCCCTATCCTGGTCTGGCGGGGTCTTAGTAAAGCGCCAGCAGAGAACTGCGGGCAGCGCTCCGGTCAAAATCCCCAGCAGCACTGGAACCCAGAAGCCAGCCGCAAGGCTCATCACTGTAGCAAAGCCAAAGTTCCCTAGGTATACGATCAGGGGTAGGTTGAGGTCATTGCCCTGAAGGATGGGGGTGCGATCGCTCCAGATCAGTGATGCAATGCCCATAAACACGGCTCCCGTCCCGAACCAACCGACAAAATTTTGATAGGGCATCCCAAAGAAGGCTCCTGGCTGATGCCAATACCAAAACGGCACGGCTGTTTGGCTCATAGCCGGGTCTAGGACAAAATCCCACGAGGTGAGCAGGATAGCCCCGAGGGCGATCGCCGCGAGCGATCGCCATACGCTGAGATTAGCGGTATGCAACGCCCGCAGACCCGCCCGCGCCAGCAACAGGGAGCAAAGTCCCAAATAGAACCAAGACAGGGGAATCGTAAACGGCACCAAGCCCGAAATTTTGTAGCCTAGCCCGCTGAGGTAGGTGTAATTGCCAAAGGGAAAGCCGGTGCTTGTGCCCAGCAGCTCGCTGCCCAATGAGATAGCGATCGCCGGAATCATAAACCCGAGCCAGCCCCGTAGCCCCAGGGTTCGATAGGCATAGAGCGTGACAGCAATTGTGCCCAGCACAATATAAACCACGCCGCCACCGGCCATACTCCAGGCAAACAGATTAGGCCCCAGCGGCACATGAGCCAAAAACTCGGGGTGGGGCATCACGAGCAAGAGCCCCGCTAGCCCAAACGCCATCGAAACCAGATGCCCTATCAAGCAAATGCGCTCAACTGATGCCATTCGATGCATGTGTCAACTCCATCCACGATATCTGTAGAACGCCATTCAAGACCTGATCAAAATGCCTGCGCCAAGGGTTGATTTGAGATTTTGCAACCTGTTGCAATAGGTCAGTGAACGCGAACCGCAGTCGCTTGCCCAACCCCTCTTTGGCCTAAGTCCCACTCTTTGATTGAGCCTTAGCGCAAAACATAGTGAAACTACTTAGAACCTTATGATGATAGAGGCTGCAGAGTTCTGCCTTTCAACCCTTGCGACACCATAAGGGCGATCGCCATCGGTGCCAGTTGCGCCCACAATTGTGCCGGGCAGGACAATCAATTCATAAAACTTAAAATACCCGTGAGAGCATCCTATCCCACCCGATGTCGGTTTGTAAATTTTGTGATGGGGCATGGCTCAAGGATATAGTGCACCAGTGCTGCATTGCAGACACCTAGGGTTGCCCCACGGTTGTCTATATTGCATATCTACTTGCACAGAGTGCCGTCGCCTGATTCTATTTAAGGTGCCTGTTCCGTTTGCTGGCTAAGAGTACCCGTCGATCAAGGGTTGACGGAATAGCCTTGCCCTGAATCCTACTGCGTATTACTGGAGTTGCTGTGATCCTCGAAACAATTGCTGCTGGAATTGGCGTGCTGGCGATCGCCGGACTCGGCATTGTGGAATATCAATATCGTCGCCGTCCGGGCAATGCGCTGGAGCTTAACGCAGAAGCCTGGAATCTAGAAACCTACGAGCCACAGCACTATGTGCTAATAGGTGAGCTAGAGTTGCGAAACAAAACCCAGCGGCTCGAAATCATGGTGCCGCATCTAGAGGCTTCGGCCATGCTGCTGTCGAAAGACAGCCTAGATGGGGTGCACCACCGCCTGCGCGTGACACCGCGCCACGCCGATGCTGCCGCCCGCGCAGATGGTTACTGGTTTGGCTACATCGTTAAAGTCGGCAAGTCCACTCGGTTTGAGGTTGCGCTGGATATCACAGGGCCAGAGCTAACTCAGCTTCAGGCGGCCTGGGTGCAGATTCACTACATTACCTACGGCCCTCAGGGGCGCATCCCCAAGGTGAAGCATGTGGTGGTGCCGCTGCGCTTTCCCTCACCGGATGACTCTAGCCGCTGGCGACCCACAGCCCAAGCGGATCTGCTGCCCATCCGCACCCATCTATTGACCCATCTAGACACCCCGAGCGAGGTGGTGAAGCGCTATGTGTCGCCCCATGCCCAGCCCGGAGATATCGTGGCGATCGCCGAAACTCCTGTGGCGTTGATGCAGGGCCGCTTCCGCCATCCCTCAGAGGTGAAACCTGGCTGGCTGGCTCGGCGGCTGTGCTACTACTTTTTGCCGACTTCTAGTCTGGCAACCGCCTGTGGATTGCAGACATTGGTGGATTTGGTGGGCGCATGGCGCGTATTTTGGGCATTTGCGATCGGGGCACTGGCTAAAAAGTTTCTGAATAGACCCGGTGTGTTCTATCAACTGGCGGGAGAGCAAGCGCGGCTTATTGACGATGTGACCGGGACGCTGCCCCCCTATGACCAGTTCATTGTGCTAGGGCCAGACCAGCCCCAGCAGGTGGTCAACACGATTGAACGAGAGACGGGCATTGCCGCTGCCATTGTGGATGTAAACGATCTGCGGGCTGTTAAGGTGCTAGCGGCTTCCCCTGGGGTTTCCGTTGACCTGCTGACGCAAGCGCTGATTAGTAATCCGGCTGGCAATGCCGATGAGCAGACCCCGGTGGTGCTGATTCGTCCCAGCGCGTGAGCCAAGACTCTCGAGCCAACTTGGATCAGATTTGGCTCAATTCGCTAAGATATAAGCTATAAGGAATGGCTAGAATGCTAAAAACGCTTGCAAAACCATGGCTTCCAAGGCTCCTGAATCGCCAGAATTAACTGTTCGCCCTTACCAACTGCGTGACTTTGATAAGTTTGATCAGTTGGTGGTGCCCGAGGATGAGCCATCCGATGGGGCAGATCCGCAGTGGCGGCAAGTGCGACGCTGGTATGGTCTAGTTAAAAGTTTGAGCTGGTTCCCCAATCCGTTTCAACATCTGTTCTGCACCTATGTGGCAGAAGAGGGCGATCGCCTGCGCGGCATGATTCAGGTGTCACCCATCAACCACACTCGGAGTACGTGGCGCATTGATCGGCTGCTGCTGCATAGCTTGGATGCAACGCTACCTGCCCCTAGCTTTACGTCGGATGTGGGCTCGCAGCTAATTCGCTATTGTCTGCAAACCATTTGGGAAGCCCGCACCTGGCTAATTGAAATTGACAAAGACGATAGCCGCTTAATTAGCCTATCGCGGCACAACGGGTTTCAGCCGCTGGGTCACAGAACCTACTGGGCGATCGCCCCCCATATTTTGGAGGCGCTGGCGGCAGAAGAGCCAGATTTGCCAAATTTGCTACCCGTTAGTAATGCCGATGCAGGGCTAATTCATCAGCTCGACACCTTTTCGATGCCCGCGACCGTGCGCCAAGTGTTCGATCGTCACATTCCTGACTTCAAAACTGGCATGATGACCTCGTTCACTCGGGGGGTGCGGCACTGGTTCGACAAGGTGGAATCCGTCCGTGGCTATGTGTTTGAACCCCAGCGCAAGGCAGCCATTGGCTACTTTCAGCTGTATCTATGCCGTGATGGCTCTCAGCCACACACCGCCGAGCTGACGGTGCATCCTGAATATACCTGGCTGTATCCCGAATTGATTTGTCAAATGTCGCGGTCGGCGCAAGCCTACCCGGCGCAGGCGTTACGGGTGACCTCCACCGATTACCAGCCTGAGCGAGAAGAATATCTGCAAACACTGGGAGCTGAGCGGATGGAGCATACGGTGCTGCTGTCTCGTTCGGTCTGGCACAAAGTGCGCGAATCGCGTCCCTTAGAAGCGTTGCAACTGCCGGTGCTGCAAGGGTTGCAGCCCAGCCGCAAAGCCGTCCCCAGTCGGTTTTCGCTGTTGCAGTCGCTACGGCTCATGTCTGGGCGACTCCAGGATGATTCAGAACCGTCTATGCCTCGGTCGCTACCCCACGGGCCACGAGACGAGCTGCAACTGCCTCCCCATTCTCAAGATCCCAACGCATCGGCATAGGGGGATCTGTTGGCTGGCTCAGCATTCATTTCTGCATTGGGTCTAGATGTAGGGCGCAAGCGGATTGGGGTGGCTGGATGCGATGGCACTGGGCTGATTGCCACGGGGCTCACCACGATTGAGCGCCGCTCTTTTGTGCAGGATGTGGCTCAGTTTCGCGACTTGGTGAATGAACGCCGAGTGCAGGTGCTTGTGGTAGGGCTTCCCTATACGATGCAGGGAGAAGAAGGGGCGCAGGCTAAGGAGGTGCGGCGATTTGCTCGACGGTTGGGCGCAGCGCTGCAGCTCCCGATTGAGTATGTGGATGAGCGGTTAACCTCGGTGCAGGCAGAGCAGATGATGCTGGCCGAAGGGCGATCGCCCTCTCGCCAAAAAGCGTTAATTGATCGCAAAGCTGCGGCCATTATCTTGCAGCAATGGTTAGATGCTCGGCGCGATCGCCCGCAGCGAGAGGCCAAGTTGAGGGATCAATGCCCTCAGATCACAGACCATCCGATCACAGACCAATAATTTAGAGACCAGTTTGGACACTTCACCGGAACAGCCGTTGGGCTAACGTTGAAGTGCTGGATGTGATGGGATCTTTGAATCCTTCTGAACTCTGAGTAACGGGTGAAGGGGATTACACCTGTCGAGTTATTTAAAGCACTGAGTGATGTGCCCCCTTATGAAACAAGGGGGGCACACCACTCAATACATCGCCAACGCGTCCCGCACTATGGCTCAGAGCGCTAGCCGAAAATGTCGCTAAAGAAGGCGATCGCCTCTTTGAGGGATGCAATAAACACATCCACTTCGCTCGTCGTGTTGTAGAAATATAGACTAGCGCGGGCCGTAGACTGCGCCTGGATAATGCGGTGCAGGGGCTGGGTGCAGTGGTGCCCAGCGCGAATTGCAATACCCGCTTGATCCAAAATCGTGGAGAGATCGTGGGGATGCACCGCTCCGGTGGTGAACGATGCGAGCGATGCGCGATTGCTGGCGTCCGCATTGGGCGTCGGCCCATACAGCGTCACTTCCGAAATCTGCTGAAGCTGCGCCCATAGATACCGCGTTAGCTCTTGCTCATAGGCGTGAATGGCGTTCATCCCAATGCCGCTGAGATAGTCAACCGCTGCTCCCAACGCCACAGCTTCGGCGATCGCCGGCGTGCCCGCCTCAAACTTGTGGGGCAAATCCGCATAGGTGGCATGGTCAAGAAAAACATCGGCAATCATCTCGCCACCCCCCAAAAACGGCGGCATGGCTCGCAGCACGTCTAGTTTGCCGTAGAGAAAGCCAATCCCCGTAGGCGCGCACATCTTGTGGCCCGACCCAACTAGCCAATCGCAGCCAATCGCCTGCACATCCACCGGCATGTGAGGCAAGCTTTGACAGGCATCAATTAGCACTTTTGCGCCGTAGCGATGGGCTTCCGCCACAATCGCTTCGACCGGGTTGATGCAGCCCAGCGTGTTCGAGACATGCACTACCGACACCAGCTTTGTTCTGTCTGATAGCAGGGTTTTGTAGTGGCTCAGGTCAAATTCTTGGGTGTCGCTCAGGTTGACAAACTTGAGGACGGCTCCGGTGCGCTGCGCTACCAACTGCCAGGGAATCAGGTTGCTGTGATGCTCCATTACCGAGAGGATGATTTCATCCCCGGGCTTCAGCGTGGTCATGCCCCAGGCGTAGGCCACTAGGTTAATGGCTTCGCTGGCGTTGCGGGTGTAGACAATTTCTTCCCGCGTGGACGCGTTAACAAAGGCCGCGACTTTATCGCGTGCGCTTTCATAGGCATCGGTGGCACGGGAGCTGAGGGTGTGCACGCCGCGATGCACGTTGGCGTTGTCGTGCTGGTAGTAGTGCATCAACGCGTCTAACACAACCGTGGGCTTTTGGGAGGTGGCGGCGTTATCAAAATATACCAGCGGCTTGCCATGCACCTGCTGATTCAGGATGGGAAAGTCGGCGCGGTACTGAGTGGCGAGGCTGCGTTCGGTAGCGAGGGTCATGGTGAGAATTGCGTAGGAGATGGAATAAGCGGCAAATAAGGCACGAGCGTTAGGCTACGGCTTGAGAAATCGACTGAACTAGGCGCTGCCGCAGAGATTCAACCGGAATTTGCTCTAACACTTCACAGGCAAAGGCATAGACCAACAGGCGGCGGGCGCTGGCGGCATCAATGCCCCGGCTTTGCAGATAGAATACTTCGTCGGCTTGAAGCTGCCCCACCGTTGCGCCGTGCGTGCATTTCACATTGTCAGCCACAATTTCGAGCTGGGGCTTGGTGTCTACCCGCGCCTTGGGTGACAGCAGCAGGTTGCGGTTTAACTGGGCTGCGTCGGTATGCTGCGCTGGCTGGGGCACAAACACTTTGCCATTGAAAACGGCATGGGCGCGATCGCCCACTACGGTTTTATGCAGTTGATTGGTGCGCCCATGGGGATGGTTGAGGGCGATCGCACTGTGCAAATCTCCCAACTGCTGACCGGCCAGGTAGGTGAGGCTGTTGAGTTGGGTGTCGGTTTGCTCCCCGGTTTGGTGAATGTGCAGGTTGTGACGGGCGATCGCCCCGCCCAAGCTCACCACATGGCCGATATAGCGAGCGTCTCGCCCCTGCGACACGACAGTCTTGCCCATGTGAATGGTGGCATCGTTCTCCTGCTGCACGCGGATGTGAGACACCTGCGCATTCTCGTCCACAGACACTTCTGTCACGCTATTGGTGAACTGCGCTGCTTGACTGAGAGAGGCAAACTCTTCCACCACGGTCACCGCACTGCCCGATTCGGCAATCACTAAACAGCGTGGCGTGGTTGCTAAGGTCTGTTGCCCAGTGACGATAAACAGAAGATGGATGGGTGTTGCAACCGCGATGTTTCTCGGAACGCTGACAACCGCAACATCGGTCATTCCTGCAGTGTTTAGCGCGGTAAACAGCTCATCGCGATCCGGCTGCTGCGCGATCTGCGCGACCCAATCGTCGGCCTGGGGCAGGTCAGACAGCGCACCCACGGTTACAGACGCAGGCAGATTCTCCACAACAGATAGCGACGGCGCATAGGCACCATCGACAAAGACCAAGCGAACGGGCGCATCCGATAAGACCCAGGGGGCGATCGCATCGAGCGCCAGAATGGGCTGCTCAGGGGGAGCGTGCAGAGCTAACGTCAGCAACGGCGACATATCTGTAAACCGCCACTCTTCATCGCGAGTAGTGGGAAACTGCTGCTGCATTACCTGATCGGCGGCCTGCTGACGCAACGCATCCAGTTGGGGAAGAGTAGATCGGGGCGATCGCACAACCTCTAGCAAGCGCTGTAGCCCGGCTGCCCGCTGAGCTGCAACACTCAGCACGACTCCGCTTTCCGTCGAGATTACGGGAGTTGTCATCTTGCTGTTGCCTCCGCCACATCCGACAGCCACTCATACCCACGTTCTTCTAGCTCTAGCGCCAACTCCTTGCCGCCCGTCCGCACGATGCGGCCACCCGCCATCACATGCACATAGTCGGGCACCACATAATTCAGCAACCGCTGATAGTGGGTAATCACCAGCATGGCGTTATCTGGCGTAGCCAGTTGGTTAACGCCCTCTGCCACAATCTTTAGTGCGTCAATATCCAAACCCGAATCTGTCTCGTCTAAGATTGCCAGCGTCGGCTCTAGCAGCGCCATCTGCAAAATTTCGTTGCGCTTTTTCTCGCCACCCGAGAACCCTTCGTTAACGCTGCGGCCTAAAAACGACGCGTCCATTTTGACCACGTCTAGTTTGTCACGCACCAGTTCGTCAAAGTCAAAGGCGTCTAACTCTTCGTGCCCGTGGTGCGCTTGCCGAGCGTTATAGGCAACCCGCAGAAAATCTAGGTTGCTCACACCGGGAATCTCGAGCGGATATTGAAATGCCAGAAAAATCCCCGCGCGCGCGCGGTCTTCCGGCTCCAGTTCCAGCAGGTCTTGCCCCCGATAGGTGATGGTGCCACCGGTCACGGTGTAGTCTGGATGCCCCGCCAGCACTTTAGAGAAGGTGCTTTTGCCAGAGCCATTCAGCCCCATCACCGTGTGAATTTCTCCAGCCCGCACCTTTAGGGTCACGCCCTTGAGGATTTCGGTTCCTTCTACCTCGGCGACCAGATCCTGCACCGATAAAATTACATCACTGTTCTCACGAATCACGTCGCAATCCTCATTAATCGTTCGCTACCCTACGCTGCCTTCCAGCTTCAGCGCCAGCAGGCGATCGGCTTCTACCGCAAATTCCATCGGCAGTTGGTTAAACACGTCTTTGCAAAAGCCGCTAATCATCATCGAGATCGCGTCTTCCATCGAAATGCCCCGCTGCTGAAAGTAAAAGAGCTGGTCTTCCCCAATCTTGGAGGTTGACGCTTCGTGCTCCACCTGGGCGGTGTTGTTTTGCACCTGAATATAAGGGAAGGTGTTAGCCCCCGCCGTGTCGCCAATCAGCATGGAGTCACATTGGGAATAGTTGCGGGTACCCTCTGCCTTGGGCCCTACTTTCACCAAACCGCGATAGCTGTTCTTGGACTTCCCAGCAGAGATGCCTTTAGAAATGATGGTGCTGCGGGTGTTCTTGCCGATATGCACCATCTTGGTGCCGGTGTCTGCCTGCTGCATGTGGTTGGTCAACGCCACCGAATAGAACTCACCCACGGAGTTATCGCCGATCAGCACGCAGCTGGGGTACTTCCAGGTGATGGCCGAGCCGGTTTCCACCTGAGTCCAAGAGATTTTAGAATTTTTGCCCTGACACAGCCCGCGCTTGGTGACAAAGTTATAAATGCCGCCCTTGCCGTTTTCGTCTCCGGCAAACCAGTTTTGCACGGTGGAGTACTTAATTTCCGCATTGTCGAGCGCCACCAGTTCTACCACGGCTGCGTGGAGTTGATTGGTATCAAACATGGGTGCAGTGCAGCCTTCTAGATAGGTGACGGAGCTGCCTTCTTCGGCCACAATCAGTGTTCGCTCAAACTGGCCTGACTCCCCATTGTTAATGCGGAAGTAGGTGGAGAGCTCCATGGGGCACGGCGTGTTTTTGGGGATGTAGACGAATGACCCATCGGTAAACACGGCGGAGTTGAGGGCGGCAAAGTAGTTGTCGCCTACGGGCACCACGCTGCCCAGGTATTTCTCGATTAGCTCAGGGTAGTCATGCACCGCTTCTGATATGGGGCAAAAAATGACGCCTTTCTCGGCTAGCTTTTCGCGAAATGTGGTGGCGACTGAAACGCTATCAAAAATCGCGTCTACCGCCACGTTAGACAGCCGCTTTTGCTCAGACAAAGAGATCCCCAGTTTCTCGAAGGTTTCGAGCAGGGTGGGGTCTACCTCGTCTAGGCTCTGCAATTTGTCTTTTTGCTTGGGCGCAGAATAGTAAACAATTTTTTGGTAGTCAATGCTGGGATAGCCCACAGCGGCCCAATTGGGTTCTGTCATCTTGAGCCATTGGCGATAGGCGCGCAGGCGGAAGTTGAGCATGAACTCTGGCTCATTCTTTTTGGCGGAGATGAGCCGAATCACGTCTTCGCTGAGCCCAGGCGGCAAGCTGTCGGACTCGATGTCAGTGACGAAGCCGTACTTGTAGGGCTGACTAACTAGGGATTTGACAGAAGTAGACATGAGTCTGGTGTTCTCTCAGCAGAAGGTTCAGAAGGCAAGGGAGCGAACGCAGGCTAAGGGAGTAGGGAGCGATCGCCCCTATCCCCCTCACCTGTTAGGAGTCTTTAGGCGGGATTCGTCACGCTGCGAATTTCATCAAAGGTAATTTCTTGTTGATCACCCGCAAAGTCGTTGTCAGGCGTGAGAAACAGCATGCAGTGGCACTCCTTGCGCTCGCGCATGGGCACACACGGGCAGTTCCAATACGTGGCGGAGGCTTCTGCTTTCTTATCTTCATAGTGGCGGCAAGGGCACAGCGCCGCACCCAAGTCATCTTTGTGTTTGGCTAAGCCTTCGATGACCACAGCAGTCACACCCGGATCTACACAAAAGTAGGTGCCTGTGCGCTTGGCATACTGCTCAGCAAAGCTGCGCATGGTTTCTAGGCTTTTGTCGGTCGCTTGGGTGGTATCGGTTGGTGTACTCATGGATGATCTCAATCTGGAATCGGGCGACAGATGCGAGTTGACTCTATATAATTAAAACAACATGCGAGTTGCTTTTCTATATTGTAGGCTACTTTAGCAACAGCTTAGTTGTCAAAGTTTATCTGATAATGATAAAAATCGGGTGGTGAGCCTGACTGTGAGGTGGCTACCGCAAGATGGCTACCGCAAGATGGCTACCGCAATCGAGTCCGTGCGACATTATGGCGCAAGAGCATTATGACAACGACTCAGCAATCGTCTACAAAGCAAGATATTTTGGATTACCTGCTGAAGCAGGGCCATGCCAGCGCGCACACCGTGGCGGAGCAGATTGGCATTAGTCCCCAAGCGGTGCGGCGGCACCTAAAAGACTTAGAGGAAGAGGCGCTGATTGAGCACCGGCCCCTGCAAGAGGGGATGGGACGCCCTAGCTATGTGTATCAGCTTACTCAAAAAGGGCGCGATCGCCTGCCTGAACGCTACGACGACTTCGCCCTGTCATTGCTCACCACCTTGGCTGAAACAGTCGGCAAAGATAAGGTGGGCGACATTCTGCGCATGCAGTGGCAGCGGAAGGCGCTGGACTATTGTCAGCAGGTTGGCTCGGGATCTTTGCAGGAGCGGCTTGCTCGGCTTGTAGCCCTGAGGCAGGCCGAAGGCTATATGGCAGAATGGCATCCCGTCGTTTCTGGCGATGAGGTACCTGCATCGGCCTCGGCAGATGCAGGCGCAGCGGGCGATCGCTTTGTTATTACCGAATACAACTGCGCCATTTCGCAAATTGCAGAGTCGTTCCCCAGCGTGTGCGGCCACGAGCTAGAGCTGTTTCAGATGGCCCTGCAAGATTGCAGCGTAGAGCGCACCCATTGGATTGTGGATGGTGAGCATCGCTGCGGCTATTTGATTCAGATGGATGCCTCTCTGGCTAACTCCTCAAACGTCCTCCAACCGCCTTCCACATCGTCCTCTAAATAAACTTCTAAATAAATTGGACGCAACTCGTACGACTGTCTGACCCAAATTTTGATGACTAATTCTCAACCAATGCCGAGCGAATTTCTGACGCCAGAGGAATGCGCCACCATTGACCAGTCGCTCATGACCGCCCGCGATCGCTTTTCGACTCGGGTAGCGGTGTATGCCCTGCGATCGCTCAAGGCAATCTCTAAAGAAACCGGGGTGGCGATCGCCCACTTAGAGACGCAGCAAATTGCCGAGTGGATCAACACCGACCCCAGCTTGTCGCCTGAGCACGGGTTTGACAGCAACTTTCGAGGTTTTTTTCTGCAACTGGTGATGGCCTCTCTGCGTCCGCTGCGGCAGGCGGCAGACGCTCTGAACACCCCCATCGAAGCGCTTACCCTCGATCAGGTGATCGCCTGGTTTGAGCAAGAAGCAAAAGCCCGATTAGACAAACCTGATTAACCCGATTTCGGGATAAGCTCAAACTCTCTGAACCCGAACTAACGTTAACTATCTGATCTAAACAGTTTAAGTGTGAGCCAGTTTCATTTCACTTCACTCAGTGAGACAGGCAGATGCAGACAATAAATAGTGAGTTTGTTGCAATACACGCTGACGTTGCATCTACAACTGACCTAAATACGCCTGACACCAAACTCTGGTACGGTATGGCGATGCGGGTTGTTGGCGATCGCCATACCTACACCAAAGCGACTACTCCGTCGGCTATCTCAAGGAACCTGGAATCTCAACATCCAACCCCATTAGCCCATGCTCTCAATCCTGCCGCCAGCCTGGATGTGACGCCCACCGCGCCCACATCTAGGCTTGTTCTATTGAGCGGCTATTCAGCGGTTCGGTGCGATCGCACCAACACCGTCATATACTGCCCGTCGATAAACGGCGCAGGGATAATCGGCGTAAACTGTGCTCGATCCGTCGCCACCTTTTTCACATACAGCTCATTCATTAAGTGGATCACCTGGTCTCTCGTGCCGATGATCCAAATCTGCGCGTTGCTCTCGCCCTGGTGCGATCGCACCAAGGCCTTAATCTCAGAACTCATGGGTTTTTGCCTCGCTAATGCGTGTTGTAGAGGAAACGCGCTTGGGACGTGGTTGACCCAACCACTTGTCAGCATTCGCGAGGCGCTTGATAATCATCAAAGCCTGGCTCCTGCCTCAGCCAGGAGTCAGGTCAGCTGGTTAGTGAGTGCGTCAACACTCCTAATCAGCGCCCAAAACCCCAAGCGCGCGTTTAACTTGTCACCGGAATCTGATTCCGGTATCGCAAAGAATAAACCAACTAGCCAGAGAAAACAAGTGTTCCTCTCTACATTTTGTGACGCTACCCCACCCTCATCCATCCAGCGGACTCTGCACCCCGCGTCCACCCCGGTTCAGCACATGGGTATAAATCATCGTCGTCTTCACGTCCTTATGCCCAAGCAATTCCTGGATCGTGCGAATGTCATACCCGCTCTCTAACAAATGAGTGGCAAAGCTATGACGGAAGGTATGACAGCCGATCCGCTTGGTTAACCCCACTGCCCTTGATGCTTGTTTAAATGCTTTTTGAACGCCACTTTCATGTAAATGATGTCGGCACATTCGCCCACTGCGTGAATCCTGGGCGATTGAACCGGATGGAAACGATATAGCGACGAATCCAGTGTACGTAGGTTTCTTCAGTGCGATAGGCGTAGTGCTTGAGGCGAATTGCATCCCGCACCTGATCCAGCAATTTTTTAGGAGGTGACTGCATAGAGACAAGTAAATGTAATGCGTGTCTAATAGTACGTTTGCTCATCTCCGCAAGGAATCTGAAATTATGCGGAATAATTCTTGCTATTTACTCTGAGCGGCGTATTATAAGGAAATAACCTGCCTAAGTAGTGGATTTAGGGTGTTGTGCCGAATTGTTCTGCCTATCCACCCCATTTTGGGATCTTAGGCGGAAAAATTCAGTCTATTAATAGTTAGACCCCAAACCTTTCATTGAAAAAGTACTTTGCAAATTTCCATGTGCATCCTACTTCCGTAACTTTTCCTCACTTCGTTCAACTACCAAAGTGATGCAAGGGAGCTAAAGCAAACAACAAACTTACAAGAAGTCACAGCGTAGATTATGAAATTCAAGGTACTGTCAGTAGTCACTACAACGCTCACGATCATAGGGATCTTGTTCTTTGATAGAGCTTCAGAGGCTCAGTTTGCGGGTAGTTGCACTGTTCCAAATTTTGAGATTTACCAACACGATGATGGTGGGGGTGAAAGACTGAGAGGATGCAGAAATGAATACAACACACTGAGAGATGACTCTAATGTCATAAATGATTTTAATTGGAATGATGAAGCATCATCTATTCGTACCGGCGGTGCTCCAGTTTCTCTTTACAGTGACTCGCAGTTTCAGGGTTCTTGTATTGTTGTTAGTACTAGACCTAGTACCGATGGTAATTTTCACTCTCCTCCTGCATTGAATCTACGTCCGCATGGTTTTAATGATGTTGTTTCATCTATTCGTGTGGGGCGAGACAGCAGATGTACAGACTTAACAGCCTCTCCATCTGTTTTAGCCCAGAATCCAAACAATCTTCAGGTTCAATTTAGGGAATACAACAGCACTCTCAACTACGATCGCGCTCAGGGAACTTGTCAGGTCGTTACTAGTCGTCGTGAAGTTGTTCAGACTTTACCCTGTCGCCAAAGTTGGACGCAAATTGCCTATGCGGGTAGAAGAATCCTGTTCTACGATCGTGCTGCCAGACAGATAGTGATTCACGTTGTGAATCCTCCTAACGGCACGATTGGAAGCACACTTAGAACATACGGTCCTGCTGAAAGAGTCCGTGGAACTTGGGCAACAATCACTCATATAGGCAATGGAGTTTTTAGATTCACAGATGACAATGGTCAATTTGAGGACTACACAATTAGTCCTAATGACTACAGCTTAGTAAGGGTCAGAAGATAGGGCAGTATGATCTCGCGCTACAATTTGTGCAGTAGCGCGAGGTTAAACTATGGCAGTTCGTCAAAGGCGTTATAGCAAAGAAAAGTTGGCTCAACGGGGGCAAGAACTTTACGAATCTGGCATTCGACAGCAAGTTGAACCCGGAAACGAGGGCAAAATTGTGGCGATCGACATTGAAACTGGAGCCTTTGAGGTTGCTGATAATGTCTTGCCCGCAACGAACCGATTGTTTGAGCGATATCCTAGTGCTCAACCCTGGGTTATCCGCATCGGACACCGCGCCGTTTATCACTTCGGGGCACGGAGTCTAGCGAATAACAGTAAATGATACAGGGAGTTGTGAGTCAACGCTGTGAAGCCATTCTGCCGCTGGTGATTGGTGGGGTGAGTGGACGGCGGCAAGTTGTTGATGCCGTCATAGACACGGGTTTCAACGGGTTTCTATCATTGCCATCTGCGATCATCGCTGCCCTAGATTTGCCTTGGAATGCTTCTGATATAGTGACGTTGGGTGATGGTAGCGAAACTCTATTTGATTTGTACGCAGCAACCGTAATCTGGGATGGTCAGTACCGTGAGATTGATGTTGCAGAATCAGAGACAGAACCTCTGATTGGTATGGCACTACTATACGGGTATAGATTGCAAATTGATGCAGTTGAAGGTGGTATTGTCAGGATCGAAGCATTGTGATATCAGCGAGAGGTTAATGGTGAGGCGCGGTCTAACAAGTCGTTGGAGCCGACCGCCGAGAAGTTATCTGTGGGAATCAAAGGTTATCTGCGGCTGCTCAACTTGGTCGTTAGACCGCAAAGGAGAAGCGAATAATGGCTGGGTTTGAAATCGTATCTGAAATATCCACTAAACTCAGATCTTGCACCTAGTAATTTGAACGTCAATGCCCTGCTGTTGTAGTCAGGGACGTTTTCGCTCAATGTCCGCGTCCGCCAGCAGCAGGTCAACCAACCCATCGGCCAAGGCAGCTTCCAGCACAACAGCGGCGGCTTCCACCCAATCGGGTAACACCATGGTTTCCCATGAGAGGTAGCCCCAATGGGCCAGGATAAAGGCGACCAACGATAGGACAAGCCAGCGGTACATCCCTAGCAAGGTCTGTAGACCAAAGCGACGTAGGCCAAAGCGATGCTTAGCGGTTTTGAAACCCCCTTCAATTTGCCAGCGATGTCGCCCCCACCAAACAATCGTGCTGGCTTTCAGCGGTTCGGTCGAGAGCACATCGCGTTTGGAGCGTTTCTTCTCGCCGTCGCGTTTCAGGTAGAACCAGGCGAGGGTAACGGGACAACTCAGCCCCTGGAGGTGGACGCGCTGCCCCGGTTTGTGCAACTCAAAGAGGTGCCGTCCATCGCTGAGTTTGCGGTCATAGCGCACCCCAGTAATGGCATGCAACTTCAGCTGACGGATACCCTGAAGAAAGTCCACACTGCCGAAGGTGGCGTCAGCCAGCACTCTGACGTTGAACGCTCGTTTCAGCCACTTGGGCAGCTGCCGCACCAAGGTCAACCCCAGTTGGGCGGCAGACGGTTGGCCGTTGCCCCGGTAGACGCGAAAGCTCCAGGGTACCCGCCAGGGGCCAACAACCCGGTAGAGCACCACCAGATGCACCCCTCGTTTGCCATGAAACACTGTAATGAACGTCAGTTCGGGTTAATGAGATTCGAAAAGGCTTTGAATTTGCCGCGTTTCTCCAGCGTCGTCATATCCAGAATCACCTGCAGATGAGGATGACGGCTCCGAGGTCGATAGCGCTTCAGCGCTTGACGAATCGCCTGGCGCATGTGGCGAATGACCTGACGCACTGACCAGGTATACACCGTGAGGAAGCGGCTCAGGGCGCTGGCGGACTTCAGTTGACTATGCTCGGGCAGCGGTGCCCCTTGTGCCCTGAGAAACAGCTCTAGGAGGGCTTTCAGGCTTTGGCGCTGATAAGCACTCGGCATCGTGTCCAACAGTTGGTACATTAGCTCTTGGGCGTGGGCAAGAATCTTCATGATCCCTGCTGTCTATACGTTTCACGCCCTTGTATCTTGAAGGAGTGGTAGACCGTCCGCCCTTTGGTTTATCAAAACCGTAGAAAAGCTTGGGTCGCCACACTCCTCGAAGTGCTGAGAACTCGTAGAATCGCCTGG
>JAHHHI010000077.1 GCA_019359435.1 Kaiparowitsia implicata GSE-PSE-MK54-09C | reverse complement strand
TTAATTCGCAGTTGGGCGGTCAATTTGTTTCGCTTGCAAGGGGAAACCTCGATTACCAAAGCACAACGGCGAGTTGCTCATGACATTGATGCTCTTATCCTACTCATACAATGAATTGACCCTGCCCACCCCCCTCCCCATTCATGCCATTCAGCGAGTGGTTCAAACGACAGACGATGGCTGGTTTGAATACCCGGTGCATGTGTATCCTCACCACACCGATTATGCCGGTCGAGTCTGGCATGGCACCTATATTTCGTGGATGGAAGAAGCCCGAGTCACCTATATGCAACTGCTGGGCCTCAGTTTTGCAGAACTCGTTGCCATGGGATGTGACTTGCCTGTTGTCGATCTATCCTTGCGCTATCATCAGCCCCTCCGCATGGGGGACATAGCCCTAGTCAAAACTCGCATCAACCAAATGGAGGGCGTGCGGATGGTCTGCGACTACCGCATTGAGCAGGCCGCCACCCAAAAACTCTGCGCCACAGCTCAGGTGACGCTGGTGCCGATCGATCAAGAAAAAGGCAAAATCATGCGGCAGTTGCCCCCCACAGTTAAACAAGCCCTAACGCGCCTCATGCCATAGGGCTACCGTGTGGAACGCTGCTATCACCTTGCTGCAGCATTGAGCCGATCTAAATTGAGCCGATCTAACATGAGTCCGAGATAATCTCGAACCCTTGATGCGCTGTGCGCGACACGCACGGCGCATCAAGGGTTTCAGAGCACTGCCCCAACGCCCAATGTCCCGAAACTCGTCTTAACCCGAACTGATGATATCTATTGTGTTATCTATAACTGTCCTGCCCGTAGAGGGCAGCGCTCATTAGCAACCTTCCGCATTGTGCCCAGCAGGGTCGAAGTCACCACGCAGCGCCGCTGGGGATTGCCGTTCACACTTTTGAGCGTTAGGCGTCCTAACTGTCCATTGACGCGCCCCAGTTGGCTAAACTGCAACCGATACATTCCATCACGTTGAAACAGAGTAGTGCGAGCTGGATCAATCTCAACATTACCCGCGAGGGGTTGCCAGGGAATTTGCTCGGGCGGAACGGTTGGCAAATGCAGGGCAGCCTGCAGTGTGCCACCTTCGGAGCGAAAGCTGACTTGCCACACAATGCGGGCTTCCTTAGCTTTAGTTTGTGCCAAACGGATTTGCTGCAACGCCCGGTCATTGGCCTGATCTAAGTTTAATCGGGTAATAAATTGAACCCAACCTAAGGAGGCGATCGCCCCCAGTGCTGCGGCTAATAGCAGCGCTGCCAACAGTTCAGTTATCGTGTAACCAGCGGTCTTAGGCGATTGAACGCCTACATAATTTCGATGCACGCGAACCCATCGTTGCACTACAGACATAGAGCACCCTGAGCATACTTCTGTTTATTTTGCCCAGATAAAGATTAGGGGTTAACGCTCGAACAGTGGAATTTAGATTGGATTTAGATCAGGTTTTTTGGGAGGCGGGCTATGTCTCATAGAAGCCCAATCGGGCGTTGCGGAATACGAGTATGAATTGTAGAACCGGTATCGACGATTGAGTAAAGACTACGAATTCTTAGTCGAGATGAGTGAGGTGATGATTTATGGAGCGATGATTCGCACGATGTTGCGTCGCTTGGCGAAGCTCAGGTAAAGCAATTCATAATTGCTTAAAAACTAATTGTTTAAAAACAAGCTCTAAGAAAATGGGCGATCGCTTCTACATCCTTTGCCGCACGTTTCAAGTTGCCAACGTGTTCATATCGTATGCGGTTGGAGCATTTATCAACTTTGGATTGGCTGAAGTTGAAGAGATGACGCTAGAGTTCAATCTCAAACTTGCCGGAAAATCTGGTCTACCCGCCCTAGCCGAAGGTTTGGCAGAGGCGCCTTCAAGACTCAGGTCAGGTGCAAGTTTCCTGGAACCCCTATACAACTTAAAAGCGGGCACGGGGAATCGAACCCCGATCATTAGCTTGGAAGGCTAAGGTTTTACCACTAAACTATGCCCGCAGAATACGGCCCACAAAATACAAGAGCAAATCTGCACATCATGCAGAACGTTCTCTTGCATTGCCTAATGTAGCACAAGATTAGCCAGGGGCGATCGCCCCTTGACACTGCTCTCCTCAGTACTCTTACACAGCAGGTGTCTAAATCGCATCAAGACCAACTTTGCAAACCGAGTTTTTTTGATTGTTTAAGCCCTTGCCAGCTTTACAATCCGCCAAACGCTTGCCACCAAAGGAATGAGATTAATGCTGTAAAATCCGATACTTCACTGAAGGAGATACAGAGGTCTTGCAAGTAGGATACAGATATCAGGGATGAGGCGGCTAACCCGCAACTGCGAAGGAAAGCGCGCCACGCTGACCAGGCTCGTCTTGTAATACACGCTGCATTTCCTATTATCTGCAATTTTTAAGGATTCTCTATGAACACGAAGAAACTTTGGGCGATCGCTGGGTTGGCTCTAAGCAGCACGTTTGCACTATTAGCCGCCCCTGTACAAGCTGCTGGAATCTCCTTCTCCCCCTTCATCTTCTCCAACACGTTTACTGGCAACGACCCGAAGGGTGACATCTGGTTAGATTCTGTGAGCTACGGCGATCGCACTGTTACCGATTTCTCCCTGGTTCAAACCGCCAATATCATTCAGAATGACCTGTGGACGAAAGGCAACACAGGCGCAGCCAGCGCTGACCGCGGCGACAACGCCTCGGGTGTCAAGGCCGAGAACCCCACCAGCAACAACATCGCGGCTGCGCTAGGCAACTTGAACTTGAACAATATCGTCGATACTGAAGACACTGGCAGCTTCATCATTGATGTGATGTTCTCGTCGGCTATCAGCGAGTTCTTCTTCTGGGAGCGCGGCATGAACAGCAAGCTCATGGTGCAGGCGATGGGCGAAGGTGACACCGTCTTAGCGTCATTCTTGCTAAACAGCAATCAAGGTAGCGGCTTTACCGACGCTGGCTTCAGCCTTGACACCGCTGAAATTGGCAGCGCACAGAAGGTGGGCGCGTTGGGTCTATTCCTGGATGGTGCATCCACCAACCGTCTACGTCTGATCAGCGAGTCGAGCTACAACGGTGCAGACTTCAAAGTTGCAGGTGCTCAGGCCGTTCCCGAGCCTGCCACTATGGCAGGAACTGCACTAGCTGTAGGTGCACTTGTCAGTGCTCGCCGCAAGAAGCGCAACGAAAAGCAAGCCTAATGGACGATTAGACGATTAGCCTGTCTGTTTAGAAGCTGAGAGCTGAGCCGTCGGAGCAGAATGCTCCGACGGCTTTTCGTATGCAAACAGAGCCCTAGCGCGCTGACAACACTTTTGAAACCTAGAACTTTTATCGTTCAGGTTTCGACTTTGCTCACCCTGCAATCCCACTCTTATTGTGGGTTGAGCGCAGCCGAAACCCATTTCTTAGAAGATTTGTCAGTCAATCGGGTCTCTTGCCTCACGCTGGAGGACAAAGCGACACGATTCCTTATACACCGCTTAACGCAATGGTTTGAGGGTTTCTTGTTGTGAATCCCCTGCGCGGCAGAGGGTTCACAACAATGATTGCCCTAATCAACCTATCGGTTGCACTGCAACATCGATAAAGCACGGCCACATAAAGTTGAACCCAGGTGCGAAGTTACCCGTTCAACTTTTTTGCGAGGAGTTGGTTGGTAAGTTTGGGGTCGGCGCGGCCACCCGTGCGCTTCATCACCTGCCCAACAAAGAATCCCAGCAATTTGGTTTTGCCTGCCCGATACTTCTCTAGCTCATCGGGGTGGGCCGCAATCACTTGCTCGATTTCGGCTTCTAGTACAGCGGGGTCAGACATCTGAATCAATCCTTTGCGTTCTACCAAATCTTTAGCAGAGCCGCCCTGGGCGAGCAGGTCGGGAAGAATGTCTTTGGCGATTTTAGTGCTGATGGTGCTGTCATCAATCAGCCCGATCATTTCTGCCAGGGTTTGGGGGGTGAGCGCAATGTCGGTAATCGCGGCCTTTTCGGTGTTTAAGTAGGCGCTGATATCGCCCATGAGCCAGTTGGCAGCTTGTTTAGCATTGGCTCCGGTGGCGATCGCCGCTTCGAAATATTCGGTCATGGCGCGGTCATCGGTCAGCACGCGAGCGTCGTAGGGCGATAGACCCAGGTCTTGCTCATAGCGCTGGCGCTTTTGGGCAGGCAGTTCTGGTAGCTCTGTGCGCCATGCCTCAAGCTGCTGGGATGAAACCTGGATCGGCCCTAAGTCTGGCTCAGGGAAATAGCGATAGTCGCTCGACCCTTCCTTCATCCGCATCGAGATGGTGCGCTGTGCCCCTTCTTCCCACAGGCGCGTTTCTTGATAGATGGGTTCGCCCGCTTCAACGGCGGCTGTTTGCCGCTCAATCTCGTAATTGATGGCGCGCTCAATGGCGTTGAAGGAGTTCATGTTTTTGATTTCGACCTTGGTACCAAAGGCCTCGGTGCCTACTGGGCGAACGGAGATGTTGACATCACAGCGCAGCGACCCTTCCTGCATGTTGCCATCAGAGACGCCTAGGTAGCGCATGATGCGGCGCAGTTCGCGGGCATATTCTGCGGCCTCGGTGCCAGAGCGAAGATCGGGCTCTGAGACGATTTCGACGAGGGGAATGCCTGCCCGGTTGTAGTCTACGAGCGAGTAGGTGGAACCAGAGAGGCGATCGCCCCCGCCATGAACCAGCTTTCCAGCATCTTCTTCCATGTGCAGCCGGGTGATGCCGATGCGTTTGCGAACAAGACTGCCCGCCTCATCGTCTAGCTCAATCTCTAGCCAGCCATGCTCAGCGATCGGCAGGTCATACTGCGAGATTTGGTAGTTTTTGGGTAAGTCGGGATAAAAGTACTGCTTACGGTCAAACTTGCTGTACGGCGCAATCTGGCAGTTCAGCGCTAGCCCCGCCTTGACGGCGTATTCCAGCACTTTTTGGTTGAGCACGGGCAGCGTACCCGGCAGCCCCATGCATACCGGGTCAATGTTGGTGTTGGGGTCGCCGCCAAACTGGGTAGAGCTGGTGGAAAAAATCTTCGTTTCGGTGCTGAGCTGGCAGTGGGTTTCTAGCCCAATGACAGCTTCATATTGGGTTTTAGCAGGAGCAGCAGAGGTCATAATTATGGATTCTCGTCCTCATGGTGCGATCGCACTTGGCGCAATGGAGTGGGCTGTTTTCCATCACCAGTTCCCCTTCAATAGCTATGCCGCTGATTCAGTCTGGGGCACAGGGCATGAACTCGGGGCGGTGTATGAAGACAAGCCTATCCATACATTATGGAAGCCAATTGCGTTAAGTTGCAGTACTCTTAACATACGTTGGAGGCAGGAGAGGGCATGAGCCCTCAGGGGGTGCCGCAAGTGATGGAACATGACGGGGCGATCGCCCCTATAATTTTCCAACGAATGGCACAACATATCATCGCACACGTAAATCGCACCCATGTAGCCAGAAGACTGCGGTCACTGGCGGGCTATACAACGATGTGATGATTCGTACAGAACGATACGGGATAGTGGATGAGGGTACGGGAGCGTGAACGAACAGTCTAAACAGTTGGAGGCGTTGGTCAAACAAATTGGCGAAGCCGTGCTGGTCAGCACTGAAACGATTGATCGCGTGTCTCAAAACTTAGACACCCTCGCCAAACAGGTGCAGCAGCAGGGCTATCAAATTTTTGCGCTAAGCGACGCGGTGCAAACCCTGGCAGAAAACCACGATGCAGCACTTGAGCGCATGGGCCAAGTGACCAGTGCGCTCGATCGGCTAGCGGTGGCCCTTGAAACGACAGATGAGCCCCCTCTGCCCTAAGCCTGAGCAGGTTGGGAGTTGGGTTAGGTGCTCTAGAGCGCACCCTAAGGATGCGACACTGAAGAGTGGGAGGGCTGGGCGAGAGGGCTGGGCGATCGCCCAACCGCTGCTCGACACCCACAGCCGCCCTTAAGTAGCTAGCGCCGTCGTCCTGGCATACAGTAGGGATTGCAGCGAACCGATCCGCAGGTGGGTCTAGCCAAGACGACGTGAAACAGTGTTAGACCGTTAAGTTGACAGACCGGATGAGCGCAGTAGGCAAGCAATGGATGAGCAGGCATGTCACGGGCTGAAGAACTGAGACAACATTGGCAGGCACGGCTGGCGGCAGAAGCGTCGGACCAAGCTGCTGCGGCTCAGCACAGTATTGTGAGCTGGCTCATTGGCGATGACGCTGAGCGGTTTGACGCGATGACGCCAGAGCAGTTTCAGGTCACACAGCAAGCGATGGACTATCGCTTTCGCATTCTGCAACAGCGCTATCTTAAGGTGCCACGCGATCTGGCCTACCGCAAGTTGATGCAGCGGCTCTCTAGCCTGTCGCTGATTCGCAGTAAAGTGCGAACCTGGGTGTCGCTCTCGCGCGATCGCCAGCGCACGGTGATGGACGTGCTGCAAGAGGTGATTCAAGAGCTGATTCAGAGCGATCGCTACATTCAGCAGCAAATTAGCTGGATTTCTCAATGCACGCCCAGCATGCGCCTGCGTGACACGCTGCTGCTGTCCACCTTAGAGGAATACTGCCTGCGCCCCATCCGCAACCAGCCGCTGCTGATTTACCGCTTCGTCAACTATTTAAGACGGGCCCATCGAGGCGGCATGACTCAGGTGCCCACAGGGGATTTAATCCGCATTGTCTCAGAAGAAATTTCTTCTGATGAAACTGACGGCTCCCTGAGCTTACTCGACCTTCAGGCTCAGACTGATTATCAAGCCCAACAAGCCTATGAAGAACAGCAAACTGCCCGCTCTACCGTGATGCAGGAGTTTGTGACCTACCTGCACGATACGGTTGATCCGCTAGCGGCGCGATGGCTTGAGCTGCACGTTATGGGCAAATCTCAAGAGGCGATCGCCCGAGAACTCGATCTGCCCATCAAACAGGTCTACCGCCTCAGAGAAAAAATTAGCTACCACGCCAAAAACGTCTTTGCATCTAAAGTAGAGCCCACACTCACCAGTTCCTGGCTCGGCACCACCGCCGAGCAAAATTTTGGTCTCAGCATCGCCCTGTGGGAGCGCTTCTACGACAGCCGAACGGAATCACAGCGAGACATGATTCAGTTGCTCAAGGCTGGCAGCACGACAGAAGACATTGCCCGAGAACGCAACATAAAGGTGAACCAAGTCAAGAACGAATGCTCTAAACTCTATCTAGAGGCTTACGAGTTTCGTAATGCCGAACCATCAGGGGACTAAGAGTGCAGGATGGTGTTGACTGCACGTTCGGTTTGTTTTAGTCAAGAACGCTCAACGAGAGGTCGCATCGCACTCTACTTCGCCTCTTAAGCCTGGCTCTTGCAGCGGCTAGCTGCCCGGCTGACGTTGCCGTATCCCTTGGAATGGGTGGCTAACCGTCTGGATGCGTCACCGAACAAGGCAGCACTAGACTGTCCGTAAACTGTCCGTCACCAGACTATGCCCCAATCCGGTACGCCATAGAGTTACGCCATAGAGTAGTGAATCATTGGGCGATAGGAATCCTAACGCGCTATGGTTTTCTTAAACTAGTGCGGCACATTGCTCCATCTTTGTCTTCTTTCAGCGCTTTAGCGCAATGTTGTCTTATTTCTTTCCTTCGCCATGACGCCGATTCCACACGGCAGCGAACCCCTCGTGGGTGGTGCCTCTTCTCAAGCCATCCTGAAGCAGTTTGCGCCAGATTTGGCGCAGCGCATCAACATTCCTCAAATGTTTACGCTCATTGATGGGGTGTTGCCTTTCGAAGCCTGTCTGTATTACCAAGTGTTGCCGCTGTTTGTGGAAGGCAGCCGCATTGCCCTAGGGCTGGTCAATCCCTCTGATGGCGCTACGTCTGACTATGTGCGGCGCATTGTGGCTTATCACAATTACTTGGTCAAGCCTCACGTCATTTCTTCAGAAGCCCTTCAGGCAACCTTGTCGGCCTATCTCAGCTATACCGGGAAAACAACGAAAGCCGTTGTGCCAGAGCCCGGCACCACTCCACCCCCGCTCAGGCCCCCCGCTCGGCGATCGCCCCCACCGGGAGAGCGATCGCCCCAGCCCATCGCCTCTCGTCAAGACCCACCGCCGACCCTAATTGTGGATAGCCCTGACGAACTAGATGAACCGCCAGCCCGCCCCTACCGCCCCACAGTTGCGCCAGGGATGGATGCCACGCTTCACGATAATCTTCAATCCCCTAGGGCCGAATCAGCCGCAACTCGCCGGGCGCAGCCCAACTCACAGCCAAATCGTCAGACCAACCGTCAGCCCAATCCCCAGGCCCACCGCCAGCTCAATCCAAAGGCCAATCCCCAGACCGAGAGCCCCATTTTTGAACTCGATGACAGCATTCCGCTGACTATGCTGGTGGATGATGAAGCCCCCTCGCCTGCGCCCTCTCCCCAGCCAGCTCGGTCGCCGCACTCCCTACCGCTGCTGCACCCCATTCCTGAGCTAGTGGTGGCGCAGCGCTACGGCGATCGCCCCATCGAAGCCTTGGCAACTCTCAAACCCCACGACCTGATGCAAGAACTGCTGGGACGGGTGTTGGTGGGTGGCATTGGGCGGCTCTACTTTGAGTGGCAGAGCGGCCATGGGCGTGTCTTGTGGAGTCAAGATGGGGTACTTCAGTCGGTGCTCGAACATCTTGATCAGCGCACCTTTCAAGGCGTGATTAACGAGTTAAAAATTCTCAGTGGACTGTCGCTGTTGCCTATTACACGCATCAAGCAGGCAGAGTCAGAGCGGCTCTATCGGGGCAATCGCCTGCTGCTGCGGTTTCGATTTATCCCCACTGAGCGGGGTGAAGAAGCCACCCTGCAGGTATTGCGCGGGGCGGCGCTGCGGTTCTATAAGCGGCAGCAGTTGGCCATGCTTGAACGCGATGCCTTGGGTATTGCCAAGCAGCTTCAAAATAAAATTAGCGAAATTCGCGATCGCAATGCCGATGATATGGGCTTGGGCGTGTCTCGGCTGGATGTGCTGCCCGCCTTGCAACAGCTACTGCAATCGATTGAAGCCCAGATTGAACGGCTGAAAGACGACGAAGATCCTGCATTGCCACCCCGACAAGACTGACCCAGACTGGGATTAGGGCGTGGCGGGCCGCCGCCATCTCGCCACGGCGATCGCCAGTCCGCCTGCGATCAGCCCCCAAAATGCTGACCCAATGCCCAACAGGCTAATGCCCGATGCCGTCACCAAAAAGGTAATCAGTGCCGATTCCCGATCGGGCTCATGCTGGAGTGCGATCGCCAGCCCGTTGCCAATGGTGCCCAGCAGAGCTAGCCCGGCGATCGCCAACACCAGTTCTGCGGGAAACGCCGCAAACACAGCAGCCACTGTAGCGCCAAATAAGCCGATAAGAAGGTAAAAAACGCCAGCGGCGATCGCCGCCCAATAGCGCTTAGCAGGGTCTTCGTGGGCTTCTCGTCCCATACAAATTGCAGCCGTAATGGCAGCCAAATTGAGGGCAAACGCCCCAAACGGCGCAAGCACAACGGTCGCTGCACCCGTCCAGCCAATCAGCGGCGAGATCGGCACTCGATATCCCGACGCTCGGATCACCGCCACCCCCGGCACATTTTGCGAAGCCATGGTGACCACAAACAGCGGCAGAGCCACCCCCACTAGCGCCCCAGCCGAAAACTGCGGCCAGATAAATTGCGGCTGGGCGAGCTGCACCTGCACGGTTTGCCACTCCAATAATCCCTGGGCTGCGGCGATCGCCAACCCCACCAACAGCGCTGCCACCACCGCATAGCGCGGCTGCCACCGCCGCAGAATCAAATAGGTGCAAAACATGGCAAACACCATCGCAAACTGGGTTTGCATCGCCGTAAACACCTCTAGCCCAAACCGCACCAGCACGCCTGCTAGCATTCCCGACGCCAGCGACAGCGGAATACGGGTCATCACCCGTTCAAACCAGCCGCTAAAGCCACATAGCGCAATCAACAGGCCAGAGACCAAAAAGGCTCCGATGGCTTCGTTCATGGGCACCCCAGCAGCAGCGGTGATCAGCATCGCAGCCCCTGGAGTTGACCAAGCCGTCACCACAGGCACGCGGTATCGCAGCGATAGACCAATGCAGGTGAGCCCCATGCCCACGCCCAGCGCCCACATCCAAGAGCCGATTTCAGCGGGCGTGGCCTCTAACGCTTGGGCCGCCTGAAACACAATCACAGCAGAACTGGTAAACCCCACCAGCACCGTCACAAATCCGGCGATCGCCGCCGAAATCGACAGGTCTTTGATCCAAGCCATTGGCTTTAGCCTCTCCCTAGTCATCGGGATTTAGCCTAAAGCCGCGGCAGTCTCCCCGTATTGGACAGAATTGCGGTGGTTATATCAATTCTCTAAATCAGAACGACGGATTGTTTGAGGAGGGGGGTGGGGAACTGCCTTCCCCACAAGGGGGCAAAGCCCCCTTGCCCCCCATTTGTAGCCCAAATTTTCGGAATTGATATTAGCGCCGAGTTATTAACGTCAGCTCGGGGTAAGAGCGTTTTAAGGCACCACGCGACGCGCGGTGCTCCAAAAGCCCCTGATTCATGCACATCAAGGGGTTGAGCGTATCCCAAATCCTAGTTAAAGCAGTTGTTCACCTTGATCAATCGGAGGGGATAAGGGTGTTGAAGTTTGGGGAGGAGCGTAAGCGAGTTGAACCATAAACCAAACCAGTACCGTAATCCCCAAAGCTGGCAGCAATCCAAGTGTTGCGCCGGGTTCAGACACATTTCGCTGGAAGTTGCAGTTGAGGCAAATGTAGACATTGCCATGTTGCACCACCGAGTTGTGCCCACAGTGGGGGCAGGCCAAGTGAGGGTGGTGATGAGAGGGTGACGGTTGATCGGTATACATAGGAAAGCTCCAGCTAAAACAATGAACAGTGGGGGCCCAGTGCGTTGTCAGTGGCTCTTCTAATCCTCCTTAGAAAAACGGTTGGATCAATGGTGCAGAATCGGGATAGGGTGACTAGAGGGAACAGATCCCGAACGAGAGAGCACCAACCCTTCACATACGGGTTTCTCTGGTTTTCTCTCTGTTTACACATTAAAGGGGGCGTGTTGCTCGACCCTGTGGCACCTGTTGCTGCAACAGGCATTCTTTTGCAAAACTTCATAAAAGGAGGGCATTGGCGTCAGTCTTGAATGTCTCAACCGACTTTGCTCTTGGAAGTGCGTGCGGATATCCCTTAGCATTGCCCCCCAAAAACCTGCATCTGTCTCACCGCCGCAGGTAATTCTGGAGGGCGATCCTTTCGCTGGCGATCGCCCCCATATGCTCGTATGCAAGGGTAGAGCGATCGCCCGACCCTCATTTCCCTATCCTGAAGCCTTGAGTCTGTAGCTCAAGAGCCTGTATAAAAATCCGCAAAGCCAGCGCATAAATACTTAGAAACTAGGCTAGGAACTGAAAGCCAATGTGGTAATTTCTTAACTAACGAGAAATCGTATCGGCTCCATCAGGTCTGCAACTACCGCTCATTCATGCAATTTCGGCTTCCCACTCGTTTGCGTCTAACCGACAGTGGCTTTGCCTTAGCCAAGCGTTCGTTAGACATCAGCTATCAAAGCAACCGCTCTCGGCTAGCCGATACAGCGGAGGTCGACCGTTCGACAGTATTCCGCTTTTTTGATCAACGGAATTTAAGCTTCGACTCGTTCGAACGGATTTGCGAACGGCTCGGCCTAGACTGGGAAGAAGTTGGCGAAGAGCCAGAGAGCGACCGTTCCCCCTCGCGTCGCCCCGACCCTGAGCCAGCGGCTATTGCTCTAACCCTGGATGACCTCATTGCCCAAGTTAGGGCCTGCGTGCGTGAACGTATTGTGAATGACTGCGCCTCTATCCAGGTGTTTAGCCGCAACATCAAAACCGATAGCATCTACGTTCCTACCAATCTCATTCAGTTGCCCCAAGCCGATGCAGACCACATCGCTGATGAAGGGAGCCTTAGCCGTAATCCAGATATTGGCAACTTCAATCGTTTGGGCCATGCCTCAGGGCAGCGCATTTCGGGAGAGCAGGCAGTTCAGCGCTTCAATCGCTTATTCCTCCACAGCAAACCAGGCTCCGGCAAAACAACCTACTTACAATGGCTGGCCACTCGGTGCAACCAGGGTCAGATCTTTCCTGAGTATGTGCCTGTCTTCATCGCGTTTAAGGATTTTGCTGAACTGGGCCCGCGCTCCACGCTGACCTTCTACATTGAGCAATACTTCACCACCTGCCAGGTGCCGAATCCTATCGAAGCCGTTCGCAGCCTCTTATCAAACGGGCGGATCTTGCTTCTGCTGGATGGGTTGGATGAGGTGCCAGAAGCAGAGCGCGTTCGGGTGCTGATTCAGGTGCGGGCGTTAGTGTCGCAGTATCATAAATGCCGCTTCGTGGTGAGTTGTCGCCCTCCCTTACGCATCCGCCTTCCTGGCTTTGAGCTGGTGACGATCGCCGCCTTTGACCCCAATCAGATTCGTGAGTTTGCCCGTCGCTGGTTTACTCTGACCGAACAGAGCGATCGCAGCACCCAGTTTATGGAGCGGCTGCGCCGACATGTTGCCATTGGGGAACTCGCCACCACGCCGCTGCTGCTCACCATGCTCTGTCGCGTCTTTAATGCCGATGGCGACTTTCCCAACAGCCGTTTAGAGCTTTATAAACGGGGGTTTGATTTACTCTTGCGTGAATGGGATGTGTATCGCATTGTCGAACGCGACACGCCCTACCAACAGCTCAACGCAAAAGTTAAAGAGACATTGCTGAGCGTGATTGCAGCCAACTTTTTTAAGCGGGGGCAAACCCTATTTCCACGTCGTGAAGTTGAAGCAGTTATCGAAGACTTCTTTCAAAAAGAGTTCAATACAAACCCTATAGAGATTGATGCGGCAGCTATTCTACGATCCATCGAGTTACAGCATGGGCTGCTTGTGTCTCGCGCATCGAACTACTATTCGTTTTCTCATCTCACATTTCAAGAATACTTAACGGCTGTGTGTCTAGATTCTCAGCGAGAATTTCCTCTAATTTATGACCATGTAGCCGATGAACGCTGGCGATTTGTGATTGAGGTCGTCGCGGAACTGCTGCCAGAAACCATAGTCGATGATTTCTTGATGAACTTAAAGGTAAAGCTGGATCAAACCCTGTCTAGAAATACAAAATCTCAGCAATTCATGCGATGGCTCGATCAACATACCCAAGTATTTGTTGATGACATCTATCCAGAGCAATCCTACCCAATCACGCTGCTGCGAGCTTGGTACTTTGTCTCTAGCCTAGAGCAGGTGGGATATATTTCTAGCTTTGGGCGGCGATCGCCCCGACCGCTCGACTTCCCTGATTTTGATATGGCAACCAGCGCTATTTCCGGGCACCTGCTAGAAATTCACGCTCAGTTCTATCGGGTATTGCATGCCAAAGAGAGTCAGCATGATGTGTTTTTCAACGCTATTCGCAGAGCCGAGGAAAGTCTGCGATCGCTCGAAAACATCCGGCTGAAAACAGCGTTAGACGAGTGGCAGTTTCAAATTGAACAGCAGCTTAGCAACTATCGCGATCGAGCAGCTTGGTGGAGTGCAACCCATCACATCTGGAAGCAGCGAGTACGTCAGTTCATGAACCATCATTATCAACTGCGCTGCGACTGGAGCTTTACTGAAGACGATCGCGCTCTGTTGCAGCAGTACTACAATGCAACAAAACTTCTAGCCGAATGCATCAATCGATCTCCGCGCTTGTCTCCCCACAGCTTCCATCGCATTGCTAGCAGCTTACTCAGGCTTGACTTATGATACTCCACGTAATATCAGAGTCTCGAATTAGGTGATAGTCAGGTGATTGTAATGTTGCATTAAAACGGGGTTTCTTAAGACATTCCACACCAATATTCCGAGTGGATATTTCGTGGATATTTCTCAGGGCATTGCCCAAACTTGAGTGCGCAATCAAGACAAATCTCCATTTGTCCATTTGTATTGCGCACAGCCAAGCCTGTAGGTCAAAAAATGGAAAGCATGATCTGGCTTCAAAGACTCAAAGAAGTTGTTCTGTGCTGACAGCCCAATCTAGCAGCGCTACCTGACCACAGCATCAGCATTTACCCAATCAGCATTTACCCACCCAGTTGAGTCATCGCAATCTCTCGGGCTCGTGCAGATAGCTTAGAGAGCATCACCTGATTCTGATCATCAATAAGGCCCTCTCGGTTCATCAGGTCTATCATGGTTCGGGCTAATAGCTTTTCAGCTTCCATGGCGCGATCGCTCAACCACTCATGGGTTTCCGTGTCTTCAGGAAACTGCTCAATACAGCGCAGCGTATAGGTTCGGAACGACTGCACCTGCCGCAGTAACCGCGCCAAATACCCCGGACACTCGCAGGCGATCACATCTGCAGCGTCACAAATGGCAATCAACAACTCATGAGAAACATTGTCTGGATCAAGGTGAATAAATTCTTGGTTCATAACGAGAGCGTAAATTGTCAACTATAGATTGTCTGAATGTCGTCTAGCTCGTCCAACACAGCAAATGACTTTGCACCACCTCTATCCAATATAGAGAGACCCCTGGGTAGAAGAGTTCTCCCCTCAGCAATAAATTTGTAACCTCTCAGCTCGAGTTAGGACGGTTTTGGGGCACCGTGCAGCGCGCAGTGCCCCAAAACCCTTAATGTGTTGTGTGCAACGCGCGTGACCCGTTAAGGGCTTGAGCTGAACCAACACAGGGTTGTGAAAGGTACAGGAAAGGTTGGACTGCTGATTGGAATCATAAATTTTGATGCAGGATCTGGCGAGGAGCATTAGCGCGACTCAAAATCATCCTGAGATCAGCCATGGTGAATATGAATCTGCCTACTCTGAATCCCTCAATATCTAAATATTCGGAATCCCAAACAACATGAGAATGCCCATAAACCGGGTTCTCTCTACGCTGCTGGCATAGAGATGCACAGGTTATCGCCAGAGATGAATTGCCGCCACACGATTCATCTCTGGCGATAATTGACCCACGCCAACACCGCAAAATTCTTGTAACGTATGTAAGAGTAATTGCGTCGTTGTATAACCCGTCATGACTGCCCCTCTTCCCAACCTGCCCAGTCAATACGACCCCGCCGCCGCCGAGAGCAAATGGCAACAGGTTTGGGACGATCGGCAAGTCTTTAAGGCAGACCCCAACGCAGAGGGCGACCCCTACACCATTGTGATTCCGCCGCCCAACGTGACAGGCAGCCTGCACATGGGGCACGCGTTTGAGAATGCGCTGATCGATACCTTGGTGCGCTACCACCGCATGGCCGGCCGCAATACTCTGTGGCTCCCCGGCACTGACCACGCCAGCATCGCCGTGCAAACGATTTTGGAACGGCAGCTCAAAGCCGAAGGCAAAACCCGCGATGACGTGGGGCGCGAGGCATTTTTGCAGCGGGCCTGGGCCTGGAAAGAAGAATCGGGCAGCACCATCATCAACCAGTTGCGCCGCTTGGGCGTTTCTGCCGACTGGAGCCGCGAGCGCTTCACCTTAGATGAGGGCCTATCGAAAGCGGTGCTGCACGCGTTTAACCAGCTGTATCAGGATGGGTTGATCTATCGCGGCAACTATATGGTGAACTGGTGCCCAGCCAGCCAGTCTGCCGTCTCTGATCTAGAAGTGGAAAATAAAGAGGTAGACGGCAGTCTGTGGCACTTCCGCTATCCCCTCACAGACGGGTCGGGCTTTGTGGAGGTGGCGACGACACGTCCAGAGACGATGCTGGGCGATACTGCTGTAGCGGTGAACCCCAACGATGAGCGCTACCAGCAGATGGTGGGTAAAACCGTGCGGTTGCCCATTATGAATCGCGAGATCCCCATCATTGCGGATGATTATGTTGATGCAAGCTTTGGTACTGGCTGCGTTAAGGTGACGCCTGCCCACGACCCGAACGATTTTGAGATGGGCAAGCGCCACAATCTAGAGTTCATCACCGTGATGAACAAAGATGGCACTATGAACGATCAGGTTGCGCTGGAATTTCAGGGACTCGATCGGTTTGATGCGCGGCGGCAGGTGGTGCAGCGCCTAGAGCAAGACGGATTTTTGGTTTGCATCGAAGCGTACAAACACACGGTACCCTATAGCGATCGCGGCAAGGTTCCGGTAGAGCCGTTGCTCTCGACCCAGTGGTTTGTCAAAATTCGCCCCTTGGCCGACAAAGCGCTAGATCGGCTAGACCACCATCAGGAGCCCCGCTTTGTCCCAGAGCGGTGGACGAAGGTGTATCGCGATTGGCTGGTGAGCCTGCGCGACTGGTGCATCTCGCGCCAGCTCTGGTGGGGCCATCAAATTCCTGCTTACTATGCGGTGAGCGAAACCGGCGGCGAGATTACCGACCACACGCCGTTTGTGGTGGCGATGTCTATGGATGATGCCCGAACCCAACTGGTGCAGCGATTTGGCGAGGGTGTGCAGATTGAGCAAGACCCAGATGTGTTGGATACGTGGTTTTCCTCAGGGCTATGGCCGTTTTCTACGATGGGCTGGCCTGAGCAGACCGCAGATCTGGTGCGTTACTATCCCACGACTACGTTGGTGACGGGATTCGACATCATCTTCTTCTGGGTGGCGCGCATGACCATGATGGCGGCGCATTTCACGGATCAAATTCCGTTTGAGACAGTCTACATCCACGGTTTGGTGAGAGATGAGAACAATAAGAAGATGTCGAAGTCGGCCAATAACGGCATCGATCCGCTGCTGCTGATCAATAAATACGGCACCGATGCGCTGCGCTACACGCTAATTCGAGAAGTGGCCGGGGCAGGACAAGATGTGCGGCTGTCGTATAACCGCGACACCGATGAGTCGGAGTCGGTGGAGGCGTCGCGTAACTTCACGAACAAGCTGTGGAACGCGACCCGGTTTGTGCTGATGAATCTGGATGGGCAAACCCCGGCCCAATTGGGTGCACCCGATCCGGCGGCGCTGGAACTGGCGGATCGGTGGATTTTGTCGCGCTATCACCAGGTGGTGCAGCAGACCCGATCGCAAATTGACGGGTTTGGCCTGGGAGAGGCTGCCAAGGGGCTGTATGAGTTTATCTGGGGAGATTTTTGCGATTGGTATATTGAGCTAGCTAAGTCGCGCTTGCAGGATGCGGCTTCGCCCAAGCGGCAGATGGCACAGCAAACGCTGGCGCTGGTACTGGATGGCATTTTGCGGCTGTTGCATCCCTTTATGCCCCACATTACGGAAGAGCTGTGGCAAACGGTGAATCAAGCCGAGGCTGAGCGTCTGCTGGCGACAGAGTCCTATCCGGTGGCGGATGCTAGCCTGATCAATGCGGATTTGGAGACTCAGTTTGATCTGCTGATTGGCACGATTCGCACGATTCGCAACCTGCGGGCTGAGGCGGGGATCAAACCAGGGGCGCGGATTGAGACGATTTTGCAGAGTGAGAGCGATCGCGAACGGCAAATATTGGCAGTGGGTCAGGTCTATTTGAAAGACTTGGCTAAGGTGGAAACGCTGACGATTTGCGCTGGAGAAACCCCAGTCGTGGCGTCTACCCCAGCGTCTACTGTGACAGAGGTGGCGGCTGGTGCTACGAATGCAGCGCAATCGGCCCTTCGGGCCATCGACAGCTTCAAGTTTGAATCACTGGGGCAGTATCGCAAACCTGTGGTCACGGCTGGGCTTGTCTTGGCGGCGCTGCTGGGCGCCAAAATCACCTTGGGGATTGTGCACGCGGTGGATCGACTTGTTCTAATCTCGCCTCTGATGAAGCTGGTGGGCTTGAGCTATAGCGTTTGGTTTATTTATCGCTATGTCTATAGGGCTGCAGACCGTCAGGAGCTGGCTGCAGAAGCACGACGCTGGTACGGCGAAATTATGGGTAAGGCCGAAGACTGGGTGGAGTCGATTTCTGTCCCTAAATCCTTAAAGGGCTCTCAGGCAAAAGCGGTGGATGCGTCTGTTGCGTCTGTGCCATTGAGCGCTGAGCCAGTTTCAGACGCTGCTCCTGCAAAGCTGTTTGCGGGGGTTGTGGGCACTGTGCAGGTTCTGATTCCTCTGACGGGTGTGGTGGATGTGGATGCCCTACGCGCAAAGATTGAAAAAGATTTGGGTAAAGCGGAGGGCGAGGTGAAGTCGTTGGGCGATCGCCTCTCCAATTCCAAATTTGTGGACAAAGCCCCGGCTGAGGTGGTGCAGGGTGCGCGCGATGTCTTGGCTGAAGCCAAAATTCAGGCTGCAATGCTGCGCGATCGCCTGACTCGGCTCTAGCATCGGTATTCCTGATCTACACATGTTTTGCTGAGGTCAGCCACGGGTATTGGTATGAGTGCCATGCAGTGTGCGGCGCTTGCAACAATACTCGTGGCTAAGTGATAGAGGCCTACCGTAGGCAACCTGAGTTCGAGATAAGCTCAAACCCTCTTAACCCAAACTAACGTTAGGCAACGCCCGAAATCTTTATAGAAAGAGATCGGAATCCACATACGGGACGAGGTGTGGGGCGTTATACTTGTCATCTGAGGAATGATATATCCCGATATTCCCATGCGCTACCTGGCTCAGGTGCTAAAACAAGATTCTGATAGTTCACCATCTCTGCAATTGCTGGCTCACCAAAAAGCTGAGCATATCTGGATCACGCTCAATGGGGATAGCGTTGTTCTGGCTCCGGAGGCTGAACCGTTCAACGCTGGCGCGTTAGTGTTGGTACGCCTGACGACGACGCAAAAAGTTAAAGAAATTGTAGATGCCAAAGATTGGGTGCTCGATTTGGTGCGGCAGTTTTTAGCGATTGGCCTGTCGCCTGAGTCGTTGCATCAGGAGGTGCAGCGGGTAGAGCAATGGCGGCAGTCTCTGACTATGAAGAGTCAAGAACTAGGGCGGCGATCGCTCGAACTCGAAGCGCGTCAAGACCAGATTCAGCAGCTTGAAGAAACCCTCAATCGCGAGAAGCAACAGCTCGAAAGCCGCCTAGCCGAAGCAGACGCAGACGAAACACCGCTAGAGCTAGAGCCAAAACCCTAGGGCGTGTCATCAATTCCGGCCAAAAGCCTTGGGCTGTAGGCGTTGCTACGTCCTAGACGCCCCAGAATCATAGGCCGTCTGAGGCATGAAGAACCTTCAGATGACTAATCATGCACAATACGCTTTGAACGCGGCTTGGGCGATCGCCCAACCTGCTGCCCCAACCCGTTGCTCGAATACGAGAGACCCTTTAGCGCCAGCGGCATTGACATCTCTGCACTGAAAATATAGTGCAATGATGAGGGATAGCACTTCGCCTGTTGCATTCGGTCTATTTCGTTGGGCGTTGCCGACTATGCCACAATCATTTCGCCGCGTTTTGACTGGCGTGATGTTATTTATCATGACCATCGTGATTGCCACGGTGGGATACATCATTCTGGGCTGGTCATTTTTAGACGCGCTCTATCAAGTCATCATTACCGTGTTTGGGGTGGGGTTCGGGGAAGTGCAGCCCATCAACACCCCGAGTCTTCGCGTGTTTACTATGTTGGTGATTGTGGCAGGCACCTCGTCGGTGGTCTATGCCGTTGGTGGGCTGGTGCAAATGATTACCGAAGGCGAAATCAACCGAGCATTAGGGATAAGACGCATGATCAAATCAATCGAGGCCCTAAATCAGCATGTGGTGATTTGCGGCTTTGGCCGGATGGGTCAAATTTTGGCTCGGGAAATGGCTGAGGCCAGGCAGCCCTTTGTGGTAATTGATAACAGCGGCGATCGCGCCACCGAGGCCCAAGAACTTGGCTACTTGGTGCTAGTCGGCAATGCGACTGAAGACGATGTGCTGGAGCTTGCAGGCATTCAACATGCCAAGTTTCTCGCAACTGTACTGCCCGATGATGCCGCCAATGTGTTTATTACCCTAACGGCGCGGGGCATTAACCCCGGCCTGATCATTCTGGCACGGGGCGAATATCCCACCACAGAGCGCAAGCTGCGGCTGGCTGGCGCAGATCATGTCGTGCTGCCCGCAACCATTGGGGCAATGCGCATTGCCCATATGATTACCCATCCCACCACGCTAGATTTTTTGGATCGCAACGATGGCAGCAATACCCTCAATGAACTGCTGGCAAAAATAGATTTGCAAATTGAAGAACTAGCGATTACCAGCGAATCGCCCATGATTGGGCATCTGATCAAAGATCTGGAAGTGAGTGTGAACAGCGCCTTTATCATCGTGGCGCTGCGGCGCGATGACGGTGCCACTCTCACCAGTCCTGAAGGCAAGGTGATGATTCAAGAAGGGGATACGCTGATTGTGCTGGGGCGATTGGGCGATATGCCGAGGCTGGCCGATATCTATGCGCTAAAGCGCAAAATGCGATATCGCGGAGCCCAGCTTTAAGGCCAGCTCTAGATGAGAGCCGCAGTTACAAAAAGCTGTGGCATCCACGCCAAGCGCAGATGCCACAGGTCACCCAACGCTAAGCGGAGTGACTCCAGCGATTCAATTTATTCACACCACTGTGGATGCTAATGCCGGTACTAAGCAGTCTATCGATTAAACAGATTGTCTAGCGCGTCTTCCACTTTTTCCTTCGCGGTGGTGGCCTCTGGCGAGTTGCCGTCATGGTTCATTTTGTCGAGGTCGGCATCACCCTGCACCTCGTTCAGACCTTTACCCGCTTCGTCTTGCACCTCATTCATCGAGCGAGGCTCATTTTCTAGCGCTCTTTCTGCCTTGTCGTAGATATTATTCAGCGGCGCTTCGCCATCTGAAGGGGCACTAGGGGAGCTGCTAATGGCAAGAGCCGGGGTCGCATTGACGAACAGCACGACGACAACCATCAAAGCAAGGGCGATCGCCCGCACAGACTGAATAAACTGAGAAATTTGACTAATCATTACGGTCTCCTTTGACATGAAATCGAACTAACCTGTACGACACGTTGGTGAGTCCATGCAGAGGAGCAGGAGAACTCTCACAATCGGTCGCATCTTAAACTGATCAAGATTTAAGGAATCGCAAGGGTTAACCCTTAGCGAAAGAATTCCTTAATTCGATCGGCCAGGGACTTGGTGCCATCTTGCACCTGATCCGCTGCTTGCTCGGCGGCTCGCTTGGTCGCGCCAACGGCTTGCTGAGCATCGCCTTGGGCTTGCTGAGCTGCGCCATCGACTTGGCCTGATGCCTTGCCAAATTCACGCTGAACGGTGCCTACACCTTGCTGTGCCTTGCCCTGAGCTTGTCGGGCTGCACCCTCAACCTGCCCCGAAACCTTGCCCAGTTCGCGCTGCGCGGTGCCAATGCCTTGCTGCGCATTGCCCTTGGCTTCTTGAGCGGCACCCTGTGCTTGCTGCGTGACTTTGCCCAACTGACGCTCAGCTTGACCAGCCGTCTGGTTGAACTGCCCTTGCACTTCGTCGTTGGTGCCTGCACCAAACACGTTGTCCACCAACGATTTAACGGGCTGCTCAGCGGCGATCGCCCCTGGTGTTTGCACCAGCAGCACCCCTTGCCATCCCAATGCCAACAGCGCAACGCAGGCAGATGTTGCTACGGCGATCGCTCCTCGCCGCACAAAATCAGCCAAAATTGGGGAAAATCGCATAAATTAATACCTCAAAGTGTTTAAGCCTGAGAGCGGTGAAGACCCGAACCACCCATCATAGAAACTGCAGACGCCACACTGGGCCACTGCAGATTTGTATTTCTTGGGCAGCTATTCTCTCTGCTAGCCTGTAATGTAATCTGTTGTACCGTCTTTGCCCTGTCTTCTGAATCACCCCAGGGGTCTAACTCGCCCTGAGCGCCTATCTTCCTCTAGAAGTAGGAATTCTTTGAATGGCTGGCGGCGGCGGCGATGTAGTTCCTGATAGCGCTGAAAGATAGGGCGATCGCACGGCCCATCTCAACCCCAATTTGTAACGAATCACGAAGCTGGCGGCATGGTGGATAGGCTCTGCTGACACAGCCCGCAAAAATGGGAGAGCTGGCGAGAAGAAAAGACCGAGTAGGGTTATCCACATCTTTTCAGACCTTGCCCTAACTTTATTTAATAATTTAATAGGGCTAGCTGGGTTTGACTAGCTGGATCTAATTTGGATCTAACCAGAGCTGAATCCAATGGACTAACTGGACTAAGACTAACTGGACATGCTGCATTCGGCACGCAGCCGTTTAGTCTAACTCCATTCCCTCAGAAGTGGCGTTTCCCCAACTTTGAGATCTTAGAGATTTTGTGGAGGTTGCCTCCCCAGCTAAACTTTGCAATTCCACACCGTTCAAGGCCAAGACGACTCAAGTTAAAGACGACTAAAGACCGCTAACTCCTCTAGTACTCACGAATCCTAACGAAAGCAGACCTATGACCACGATTTTGGAACAGGGCAATATCTCAATTCACACTGAGAATATTTTTCCGATCATCAAAAAATGGCTCTATTCCGACCATGAGATTTTTCTGCGCGAGCTGGTATCGAATGCCGTAGACGCCATTCAAAAGCTGCGGATGGTGTCGTTTTCGGGCGAGGTCTCGGGTGAACTGGGCGAGCCACTGATTGAAATCACGATCGACAAAGAGAATAAAACCCTGTCCGTCTCTGACACTGGCATTGGCATGACGGCGGATGAGGTGAAGAAATACATCAACCAGGTGGCGTTTTCTAGTGCTGAAGAGTTTGTTGATAAGTACAAGAACAGTACTGATCAGCAAATTATTGGTCACTTTGGGCTCGGCTTCTACTCCTCCTTTATGGTGGCGAATCAGGTAGAAATCGACACCCTATCCTATCGAGATGGAGCGCAAGCGGTGCACTGGTCGTGCGATGGCTCGACCCAGTTTGAGTTAAGTGAGTCGTCTCACACGACGCGCGGCACCACCATCACGCTGCACCTGATGGAGGACGAGCTTGAATACCTGGAAGAGTTTCGCATAAAGGCGCTGATCACTAAATACTGCGACTTTATGCCGGTGCCCATTCACTTGGGTGGGGAGCAAATCAACCGCCAAAAAGCGCCGTGGAAGGAATCGCCCAGCAGCCTCACGCCTGAGGATTATCAGGAGTTTTATAGCTATCTCTATCCTTTTCAGGAGGAGCCGCTGCTGTGGGTGCACCTCAACACTGACTATCCCTTTGTGGTCAACGGCATTCTCTACTTTCCCAAGCTGAAGCCCGATGTGGATGTGTCGAAGGGGCAGATTAAGCTGTTCTGCAATCAGGTGTTTGTCAGCGACAACTGTGAGGAAGTGATTCCTCGCTTTTTGATGCCGCTGCGTGGGGTCATCGACAGCTCCGACATTCCCCTGAATGTGTCTCGCAGCTTTTTGCAGGCTGACCGCACGGTTAGAAAGATTGCGGATTACATTGCGAAGAAGGTGGGCGATCGCCTCAAAGAGCTGTATCGCGACGATCGCACTGCTTACATCAAGAGCTGGCAAGACCTCGGCACCTTCGTCAAGTTCGGCTCGATGAACGACGACAAGTTCAAAAAGCAGGTGGAAGATATCCTGATCTTCCGCACCACTGGGGCCGCGCCAACAGCGGCAACTCAGGCCATCGCGAGCGACATAGCACCCGCCGATGTGCAGGTGCAGTCTGAAGAGGGAGATATGTGGCAGCCGGTTGAGCCCACGTCTACTGCGCCTGCGGCGACGCTAGACCAACTGGATGGCAACAGCTACACCACCCTGAAGGACTATCTAGAGCGCAACAAGACCCGTCACGCAAACCGCGTTTACTACGCCACCGATGCGGCAGGGCAGGCCACCTATGTCGAGCTGCACCGGAGCCAAGGGCTAGAAGTGCTGTTTATGGATTCCTTCATTGATGGGCACTTCATCAGCTTTTTAGAGCGGGAATATACCGATGTGCGGTTCTCTCGGGTTGATTCTGACCTAGACGACACCTTGCTCGATAAAGAGCGTGCCGATGACATTGTGGACCCTACCACGAACAAGACCCGCAGTGAGCAGGTGAAGGAGCTATTTCAGCAGGCGCTGAATAAGCCCAAGGTCACCATCCGCACTGAAGCGCTTAAGGCTGAGAATGCAGAAGCGGCACCGCCCGCAATGGTGCTGCTGCCAGAGCAACTGCGCCGCCTGCAAGAAATGACGGCCATGCTGCAACAGCAGGCGGTGGAATTCCCTGAGGAGCACACGCTGCTGGTGAACACGGCCCACCCGCTGGTGCAAAATCTGCTGAGCCTGAATCAGTCTGCGGTGATCACAGGCAAGGGTTCGTCGCCCTCGGGAGAACTGGCCACGCTGCTCTGCCAGCATATCTATGACTTGGCGCTGATGGCCCAGAAAGGGTTTGATGCCGATGGCATGAAGGCGTTTGTGGAGCGGTCGAACCAAGTGCTGACGCGGCTGACCAAATAAGGGCGGGTTTGTCCTGTTCCGTCCTCTCTCCCTCTTCTATCCAAAACCAAAGCGGGTGGGCAATCTCTGAGAGATTGCAACCCGCTTTGGTTTGATCGCGTTTTCTATAGCGATTGTGGCTATAGCGATTGTGGATGGGAGGGTGAATGTGGGTTGTGCGATCGCCCTCGGGGATACTGCTGCATGAGCGATCGCACCTGTTCTGCATGATAGGAACTGCGGGTGAGCGGCGACGACACCACCTGCAAAAAGCCAATGGATTCTCCATAGTGCTGCCAGGCCTGGAACTGCTCAGGCGTCACAAAGCCTTGCACCTGCAAGTGTTTGGCGCTGGGCTGCAAATATTGCCCAATGGTGAGAATGTCGCAATGAACGGCGCGCAGATCTCGCATGGCCTGCCGCACTTCGTCATCGGTTTCGCCGAGCCCTACCATAATGCCGGACTTGGTGTAAACCCACGGTGCCTGAGCGTGCGATCGCTCCAACAGCTCTAGCGTCCGCGCATAGTTGCCTTGGGGGCGCACCCGGCGATAGAGTCGGGGCACCGTTTCGGTATTGTGGTTCATCACCTCGGGGTTGGCCGCCAAAATGGCCGTGAGCGCCGCCCAGTTGCCGCATAGATCTGGAATGAGCACCTCAATTGTGGTCTGAGGAGAGACCTGCCGCACCGCTGCAATGCACTGGGCAAACTGTGCTGCGCCGCCATCGGGCAGGTCATCGCGGTTAACGGACGTAATCACCACATGGTTTAGGTTCATGCGGCGCACTGCTTCTGCTAGGCGAGCGGGCTCAGTGGGGTCGAGGGGCTTGGGCTTTTTCTCAAAGTCAATATCGCAGTACGGGCAAGCGCGGGTGCAGGCAGGCCCCATAATCAAAAACGTCGCCGTGCCTAGGCTAAAGCACTCGCCAATGTTGGGGCACGAGGCTTCTTCGCACACCGTATTCAGCTCTAGGTCGCGCAAAATGTCTTTTACATTGCCGACGCGCTCCCACAGGGGCGCTTTCACTCTTAACCACTCTGGCTTTTGCGGAGTAACGGTCACGCGGATTGCCTACACTACATAATAGTTCACTGATTATTTTAGCAGCGACCGCTCTTGCCCATGGCTGGGCTGCAGTTTGGGGCTGTGGTTTGGGGCTGAGGAAATGCCGCACGGTGCTGGAGCGATCGCCCTGTAGGCAGGTGTGATAGTCTAGAGTATGCAGCTACGGGATGTAGCGCAGCTTGGTAGCGCACTTCGTTCGGGACGAAGGGGCCGTGGGTTCGAATCCCGCCATCCCGATTCTTCTAAAACCTACTGCGGAAGCGCCTTATAGCCGACGCATCAACCTTTTGATGACCCTAACATATTGTCAATAGGGGAGTGAGGTTGGCTACTTTTGGGCGCTTTTGGACGTCTGAGTGGTAGGAAATTGGTAGAAAGATGACTACTATGCAACCCCCCGTAGCGGCACGCCCGACACTAAGCCGTGACCTAGATAGAAGCCTCGTCAAGATAGAAAGTGATAAAGGCAGGCTGAGATTACGCTTTACTTATGGAGGCATGCGCCACACCATAGCCGTTGGCTTGCCTGATTCCCGAGTTAATCGCATCGTGGCCCAGCAGAAGGCGACTCAGATCGAACAGGATATTGCCTCCGGCAACTTTGATGAGACCCTTAAGAAGTACAAGCCTCCCAAGGCTGCCGCTAGAAAGCGCGAGGCAACCACGATAGCTGGATTATTTGAGAAATTCACAGCGGTTCAGACCAAAGCCAAAGACTTACAGGTGGGTAGTCTGTGCCGATATAGAGCTACGCAGCGACATTTAGACGCATTTTTCTCAACTAAGCCAGCAGACACTGTGGATGAGGCCAGTGCCACCGCTTTTGCCGAGTACTTGCGAAAGCGAGTGGTCGAACGAACGGCCAAAGACTACCTAACCCTAGTTAAGTCCTGTTGAAACTGGGCTGAAGAGACACCCGGACAAAACCCTTGGGCATCCGTTCTAGAGAGGGTGAAACCAGCCCCTAAGCAGAAGGTTAAGCCATTTGCATTGGCTGAGGTTCAAGCTATCTTGGCCGCGTTTAGAACGGATCGGTACTACCAGCACTACGCCGACTTCGTGACATTTCTCTTCGGTACAGGTTGTCGCTTCGGAGAAGCTGTAGCCCTGAAATGGAGGCACATTGCCGATGACTACTCAACGGTATGGATTGGCGAATCTGTTTCTAGATGAGTCCGTAAGACCACCAAAACGGGGAAGAATCGGACGGTGACGCTTACCCCCAAGGTGGCAGAGATGCTATCTGCCAGAAAACCAACCAACGTGGATCCTGAAGCATCAGTTTTTCCGTCGCCGAAGGGAAAGCTCCTCAACGACCATACCTTTCGTCGCCGAGCCTGGACAAAAATCTTGACCCGGCTCGAAATCACCTACCGGAAACCTTACTCTACCCGCCATACTGCCATTAGCCATGCTCTGGCGAATGGTGCAAATCCTCTAGCGGTAGCAGAGCAAACAGGCCACGATCCTCAAATTTTGTTCAAACACTATGCCTCCGTCATTCAAAAGTCTGCCGTGATGGTGGAATTTTGAAGCGCTAACGTTATAGCTTGCGTCCGACCCAAACTACCCTGCCCATGACGCTTAGGCCATTAGCTTTGCTGGACAAGTCTAGGGAAAAAGCTTCGTAGGCAGGGTTATCGCTTAGCACCCTGAAGTTGTTTTCGGGGATGTATTGCAAGCGCTTAATCAAAATCCGCTCATTCAGCTTAAACAGGAAAAGGCCATGGTCGATAGCCGCTAACTCCCTAACACTGGTATCCACAAGTACTAGGTCTCCAAGAACCAGGGTAGGCTCCATGCTTTCGTCCTGAACTTGGGTAAGGAGTAAGTGGTCATAAGACTTTGGGAACTCAGACTTCAGCCAGTCTGTCTCAAAGGCTAGTGGATCCTTATAGATATACTCTTTGGCATCTCCTTCTCTTAAGCTGTTGTAACCGGTCTGACCACCAGCCAGCCACTCTACACTGACGTTTGCCGTGCGTGCTATGGCGAGCAGTGCGGGACGGGTAGGCTCGCTTTGACCGCTGAGGTATTGGCGCAAGACTGTGTCAGAGAATCCACAACTTCGTGCAAATCCTCGAATGCTATTCTCTCCAACGGCCTGCTTTAAGCGCTGGGGGAAGTCGTTTGAGTCGGCCAGTACCGCCTGCCCCTCATTAGAAGGCGTGTCATTCATCGCAAGTCCAGAGATTTAGTATTGCAAATTATAGCGCTTGACATGCGCGTTATTAATTGTTAGCTTCATCAATATACAAATTGATGGAGCTTTGTTGATCTTATGCACGTAGAGGACATTAAGGCAGCTCTTCGTAAGTAAGGCTGGACGTTGGCAGGCATTGCTAAGGAACTCGGTGTGGGGCCTTCCGCAATCTCCCATGCCCTGACGCAGCAACGGTCTCGCAGGGTTGAAAAAGTGATCGCGGCCAAGCTCGGCCTGTCTCCTCGGGAGATCTGGCCTCAACGTTATAAAGGAGGGGTAACCCATGAATCAGTTTGTCAGCAAACAGGAAGCGTTACGGTATCTCAATCTCAGCAGCACTACCTTAAAAAAATACAGATTGCAGGGCCTGTTAATCGAGGGCATTCACTGGGTTCGCATTAATAGCCGCTGTACCCGCTACAACTTGGAGCTCATCAAAGATTGGCTCCAAAACCGCCATGACCCAGTGGCCCATCAGCGAGCTATCGAAGTCTATCAGGCCAGTCTGCTAAGCAATCAGCGCAAGATTCCTCAGCGATCTAGTCGTCGATAACCTCATGGGCATCAAACCATCCTTAATATATCGATAGTTCACCAAGTATATGATGGCGAGCTTGGCTTGAAATCTCACTCTTAAGACCTATGAAAAAACATCCTAACTACGGCACAGCAAGGGTTTCAGACTTTTTTTGTTCATTTTCTGAGCCAGGCCAATCAACATCCTGATGTGGTTTTCGCTGAACCAGTTAGGGCATCAATGTGCTGCTAGAAGTAGTGTCTTCAACTATAGCAAAGTCATTTGAAATGTCTACTCTGGTTACGCCCATTAGTGGAAACTAGTACTCAACGGCACAATTAACACCACTATCCAGATCGTTGAATTTCAGGCTGATCAGTCTGTCCATGAGCTAACCGGTTGGGATATTTACGCCCTTGAGTACTAGCCAATTGGTGATTATGGCCCGGCTCCTAAATTTAGGAGCTAACCATGGCACAGTACATTTACTCGGGGCGATCGCGCCCCTGTCCGATTTGTGGACGAACCAAAGACCAAGACTGCCGCTGGAATCAGGAGGTGGTGTTCTGCCACACCCACGTAGATCAGGATGGCGCGGTAGACGGCTACGTTTACCGGGGCGCGACAGCCGATGGCATGTGGGGGCAATACTTTGCAGCCACCGCCTCACCCGAGAAGCCGGTTCGACCCCAGCAGCGGCAGGACTATTTTTATCCCAGTCGGGCAGGGCAGCCCCTGGTGAAGGTGACTCGGGTGGATCGGGGCAACGGTGCGAAGTTTTTTGTCCAGTATCACTGGAATGGGCAACAGTGGATCAAGGGGCTAACCTCTGAGATTAGAGCCCAGGTGCCAATTTACCGGTACCGTGATATCCAGAATGCCATATCCATCGGTCAACCCGTCTGGATGGTGGAGGGGGAAGGCTGCGCGGATGCCCTGTGGGCGATCGGCATTCCCTCGACCACTACCCTGGGGGGCTCGAAGAAGTACCGCAGCTATGGCGACTACCGTCAGGATTTGCAGGATGCGAACTTAGTGCTGTGCCCAGATCGCGATCAGGTCGGCATTGCTCACATGGAGGAAGTCGCCCAGGACTGTCCCTCAGCTCAGTGGTGCTATCCCTATCCTGACAGCCTGCGCTGGCAGAACCTGCCGAAGCATGGCGGGCTGGACGTGGTGGATTGGATTCACGATGGGGCCACAGCGGAGCAGATTCGAGCGGCGGTGCAAGACCTGCGGCAGCTGGAGGTCAGCCCTACTCAAGACCCTGAGCGACTGTCGGTACAGGCCTTGCAAGACCAGATACGCACCTATCTGGGCAACAGCCCCACCGAATTGGCTTTGGCGGCGCAGGTGGTTCAGTGGCACCAGGAGACGGGGATATCGGCCAGGGATATCGGGAACCTGGTCACCCTGGTGCAGGCAGAATTGGAGCAAACCGAGGAACGGGATGATTCTCCTATCGGAGAGGCTACGCCAACGCCGGGCTGAGATTCACCAGCTGCTCAAAATTGGCGACTACCAGCTATGTCTCGGGGAGTATCTCCATGCTGAGCTGGCAGACCCCTTAGAGCAGATTGCTGACTGGATTGGGGCGACGCCAGCGGCGATGCTGGTGACGCTGCTGCCGGTGGCAGCATCATTGCTGCGGGTGGGTACGGAGCTGGAGATTGATGCCGGGATGGGGTTCTCGGTGCCGCCGATTGTGTTCACCGGGTTAGTGGCCCCTTCGGGCAGCAAAAAGAGCCCAATTCAGCGGCAGATTTTGGGGCCGCTCTCGCTGCTCCAGGCGGAGGCGGATCAGGAGTATGAGTATGCCGCTTCAGAATATGAGGTTGACCTGCGGGATTGGGAGCAGACCCGAGCGGAAGATAGGGGCATTCGACCCAGGAAGCCAATGCCACGGGAGTATCACACCTCGGATGCGACACGGGAGGCGATTGTTCTTTCAGAACACGCTTCGCGAACGCCCGCATTCAGTCTCAGCAGCCAGAGCGGGGCATTTTGGTAACGCCCGATGAGCTGGCGGGCTTGTTCAAAGGGCAGAACCAGTACCGCAATGGTCGGGGGAACGATAAGGAATCGCTGCTGACGGCCTTTGATGGCTCGGGGCTGAAGGTGAATCGAACCAGCGGCCTGCGTATCAGCCTGCCGCGCACCAGCCTGAGCCTGACGGGGACGATTCAGCCGGATATTCTGCGAGAGATGATGGGGGATTGCTCGGATGCCAGTGGCCAGTAGGCCAGGTTTTTGTGGTGTTTGCTGCCGCTGAAGCCTGCGCCGTTTCCCCGACGGACGGTGCGCCATGACGTGTCGGATCGGCTCTATAGCCTCTACCAGCAGTTGGAGAGATTAACGGCCCAGTGCTACCGGCTGAGCCCTGAGGCCAAGGCCTTGTTTGCGGATTGGTATGACCAGCTGGATCAGCTACGGGTGACGGAGACGCACCCAGGCTTGCAGGCGGTCTATTCCAAAATGCAGGGCTACACAGGACGGCTGGCGTTAATTCTGCACTGTCTGAATGCGGCGGTGGAGGGGCATTTGCCGACCCATGCGGTGGAAGCGAGCCAGATGCAGGCGGCAATTAAGTTGGGGCGTTGGTTTATTGGTCAGGTGAAGCTGCTCTATGCGGACGGGAATACGGTGAATGGAGCGTTGGAGCTGGTCTATACGAAGCTGATACAGCTGTCGCGGGTGCGGGGGTGGCTACGGGCAAAGGATGTGCGGAATTATGAGCGCAGTTTACGGAAGGCGGGAGTGGAGGTGATTCGTGCTCATTTTTTGGAGCTGGAGGCGATGGGGTACGGAGAAACCCAGGGAATGGGGAATCGATTGCGGTGGCGAGCAACGGTAGACGCGGTAGACAGATTTGAGGAAACGGTAGACAGGGTGTCTACCGCTGAAAATATTGATGGATAAGGGTTATAGCGAAACGGTAGACAAGTAGACAGGGTTTACCAATGGGGAATTGCTAGGAAAGTGTCTACTGCCTACCGAAATGGCTGAAGGGCTTGTGGATAAAGGCTTTTGCCCGGTAGACACTGTGTCTACCGGGCGTCTACCGTGTCTACCGAAAATTGATTACTCGTCGTCGTCTGTGAACAAGCTCGTCAGATCGCGGTAGCCACTGACGACTCGCAAGATGTCTACTCTAAATTCGGTTGCGGTATAGAGAATGAGGTAGCTCTCCATTGAGAGACTACGCAGTGCTGGGAGGATTTCGTCGCGTGGACGACCTAGGTTAGGGAATTGGCTTAACGGGTGACAAGAGGATTCAAAGTCATACGGTACAAAGCTTTGAAATAATAGCAGAGACAAAAAATAGGGAGCCTTAGTGCAGCGCCCCTCAACCAATATGTTTCCTGCATTCTACCAAACCACCCTTCGCGCTCACCTCAGTGAAGCCCAGTACTTGACCTTAGAGCTGTTGTTGTTATTGCTACAGGCGCATCGCTAGGTCAAACTCTCGGTGTTGGCCAGCGTCTTTCCTCAGCCGATTCAGTATCAAAGCCGAAAACGCAACTTACAGCGATTTTTAGCCTTACCGAACCTGACCCTTAAGGTGCTGTGGTTTCCGCTGCTGAAATACTGGATTCGACAAGTGGAAACGGGACGGGGATTGAATCGCAACCACCGTCGCCGTCTGAGCACGCTCAAACACCATCAACACGGCTATTGGATCCTCGCTATCGACCGCACGGAATGGAAAGGGCGAAATATCTTTATGGTCAGTGTGGTGTGGGGAACCCATGCCTTACCGGTCTATTGGGAACTCTTGGGGAAAGGGGGCAATAGTGACCTGAAAACGCAACAGCGACTGCTCAAAGCGGCCTTGTCGTTGTTTAAGTCCTATCCAGTTCTAGTGTTAGGTGACCGAGAGTTCCATAGTCCTAAACTGGCGGCCTGGTTGAATCAGCGCAGGGTCTCCTTTGCGCTTCGACAGAAAAAGGACTTCCATTTTAAGACAGATGCCGGAACAGACTATCAAATCCTCAAAGAAGTTAGATTCAAGCCGGGACAGTCTCGATTTTACGAGGGGATTTTGTGCAATAAAGGCGATGGCATCGGCCCCTTTAACTTAGCCGTTTATTGGCAGCGAACGCACTGCCAAAAGTCACCGACAAAAACTCGCTGTTTGATGAGTGCCGGTGGTTGGGATGAGGGGCGATCGCTCCTCTCTAGACTGGCTGAGGGCTAAAACGTTGGGCTCTCACCAACCATATCAATATCCATACCTACAGCCATTGCTGCAAGGAAGCGAGCACAATCGGTTCCCGCTGCCATTTCATCCAAGGCTGTCCCAAATGCTGCAACGGCTTCTGATAGCGTGAATGCTTCGACTGTCGCGCTACGGCTTGAACGCCTGGACATCGCTGCTGCAATATTGGCAATATGGCGATCGCTCTCATTGCACTTGCGATCCAAGGCATTGATCCGCGTCTCATACCAGGTTGCAGGTTGGCTGCTGTCGTACTCATTCATCTGCTGGGCTAGGGATGGAGCGGGCGCTACTTCCTCGCGTTGCTCAGGCGGTACATAGTTCCGTGGCACATTACTGGATATGGTGCGGCTGTCAGGGTTGCCACCGCAGGCTACTAACATGAGGGCGATCGCACTTAAAAATATTTGCTTCATCTCGGATTAATCATGAGCCACTTACCTTAAAGATACCGCACACCACACATGCTACGCGACCAGCAGCAGCAGAACCTATCAAAGCTTGTTGAATTGATCAATAGGGTTCACAACGCCTTCAAGAGCAATTCGAGCGCAGCGGCATTGTCTGAACGCTACCCATATCAGGCTTTTCCTGAGTCAATCCGATCGCTCCCTAGTTGCCACACCTCACTATGCATGTGTGAGCCTGTGCTACTGACTAGGGCGATCGCATCTGCACCACCCTCACACCTGGAGGGAAAAGGGCGATCGCAACGGTTGAGGCATAGAATACGACTGCAACACAATCAGTCTAGATTGAACTGCGATCGCCCTAACTTCGAGAAAACTGCATCGGGGCGATCGCTCACACCTGAAGGGAAAAGGGCGATCGCCAGAGACTCCGGCGGTTGTGTCCACTGCTTCAACGGTGAGTATTGGGTCTGGGGTTGCTTAGAGCGATCGCTCCACCCCTCACAGATTAAGCACTTGCGCGATCGCACCTGCACCACCCTCTCACCTAAAGGGAAAAGGGCGATCGAATCCCCAAAGGTAGGGGATATTGTTCTCGCTGCTGACCCAGTAGCCGCCGCCACTAAAGATGCAAAAAGCCCGGACATTGTCCGGGCTTTTTGGCAAGGGGTAAAGTGGTGTTGTCTTTTGCTAAAACCAGAGCTGTGCTCAGGTGTTGCAAGAAACAATCGATCCGATCTGAGCTGAGCTTTAGCCGTGTCTATGCAGATACAGCTTCTAGCACTGCCGGATATACGCTGATTTTTTTGCGGTTTTTGCCGCGTCGCTCAAAGGTGACGATACCATCCGTTAATGCAAACAGGGTGTCATCGTTGCCACGACCCACATTTGTACCGGGATGAATTTTAGTGCCGCGCTGGCGTACCAGAATATTGCCTGCTTTGACTACTTGACCGCCATAGCGCTTAACGCCTAAGCGCTTAGCGTTAGAGTCGCGACCGTTGCGTGTACTGCCTGTTCCCTTCTTGTGTGCCATGTTGACTGCCTCAACTCGTAATTGCTGCGCGTTTACTTATTAGATCTTTGACTATAGCGGGTTTGCCGCTGCTTATCACTATCAGTTAGGCCATCTACATTAGATTATCAATTGCTTTTATTCAAAAAAGCTTTGAGATCTAGCCTAAACGCCCTTTCTCGTCGCGCTTGGAAGCTTACTCCGTTTCGGATGCTCCAGATGCTGCTGCAGTAGGCGCAGGCGCTGGAGCGTCTGCGGTTTCAGCTTCGGTAGCAGACTCTACAACAGGTTGCGAGGCGCTCGCTTTTTTAGAACCTAACTGCCTTCCACCCACTTGAATAGAGTCAATCATAATTCGAGTCAGGTCTTGGCGGTGCCCCTGCTTTTTGCGGGTCTTTTTCTTAGGGCGCATTTTATAGACGATGATTTTGCGACCTCGTAGGTGGCGCATCACTGTAGCTTCTACAGTTGCCCCTTCGACGAGCGGCTGACCGATTGACACAGTGCCATCATCTTCAATGAACAGCACTCGATCTAGAGTAATGGTGCTGTCTTCATCAGCTTCAAGGCGGTTTACGTCATAAAAGCGACCAGGCTCTACTCGAAGCTGGGTACCGCTGGTTTCAACAATTGCGTAGGGCATCGTTCACGTCCTTAAAAAGTGCCGTACAGGCAGCGCGTGCGCTTTGTATGCCTGATCCGTGCATTTAACACAGTCTAATATTATCAGTTAGATATCAGCCTAGTGTCAATATCTAACCGCTTATGCGCGAGATAAATCTCTGCTGTAGGACTCAAGCCCTGTAGGTGTGTGGATTTTTTGCCTACACCATGAAGCTTGTGGCTTCGCCTTGGGCGGCTTGGCGGCTGCGAGCGTCATAGTATAGGTCTTCAAGAGAAATGCTGAAGAGGGCGTCCTTTAGCTTTTGGTGCAGGCGGTTCCACAGGGTAAAGGTGACCCAATCGCCGGTTTGTTCACTATCTGGGGTGTGCTGAGGAAGCGGCTGAACGGTTTCGCCTACGGCTTCGAGAATTTGCCCAACGGAAATTTGGCTGGGCGATCGCGCCAGTTGATAGCCCCCATGTGCCCCTCGCAATGACACCACCAACCCGGCATGCCGGAGCTCGATCAACAGCTTTTCTAGATAGGGAGCCGGTAGATCTTGGCGCTGGGCGATCGCCCGCACGGACGACGGCGATTCCCGCTGATGCAGCGTCAAATCCAACATTGCTTTAACGCTGTAATGTCCCCGTGTTGTTAGCTTCATAGGCGGCTGCTACTCCCCTTGCAATTTCAGCTCTGCGACTGGGTAGCGGCCTCACAATCCGAAAACTACTCGTGCTGTTCTAGCATAGTGCCATACCTGCTTCATGCGCAGTGCTGCTGAGGCTCTTGGCTGCTGCGACAAGTAGACCCAAAGTGCTGACTCAAGCCATTTAACGGGTGCAGTACCCGGCGCGGCCTCGCTTGCTGGTGTCTGATTGACTACCTCACTGGCTCTGCGCATTAAGTGTATCTTGGTAAGGGCGTTGCAGAATAGGAATATGATTCAGTGAGGAACAGGGATATCACTAAATTTGAGGTATTGGTTTTACCCTGATTTCATATCCTCATTATGCATTATGCAACTTATGCAACGCCGGGAATAGGTGTGGAATCGACTGGCGAATCCACAGAGTCTGGGACTTGCTCTAGCGATCGCTCTTCGGATGATGGTTCCACTAAGTCCTTCGGCTGCTGTCGAAACTGGGCAGCCCGATTCTGCAACGTTTGGAAAAAACGATTGCGCTGGGGCGGGGCATCTGGCTCCGCACTGGGTAGCCGAGTGGGCGATCGCTCGGTTTCTACCCCAGAGCGAGTGGCGTCGTCCTGATTTAGGGATGATTCCTCAGACGGGGGATCATCCGGTGTGGCAGCATTACCCAAGCGCGGATCATCTGCGTTTGCGGGGTCTTCCATTTTTTGGAAGTCCTGTAAATCCTCGACATCATCAGCGGTGGCGGGAGCAGGCGCGCCCCCCTTCGGTAAGGTGGCGGGGTTTGGCTGGCGCAGTTGTTGGGGAATCGGGTTCGGCGGGTTGCTAGAGGATTCGCTAGGGGACTCGCTGGGGCGATCGCCCAATTCACCATCGCCAGATGTCCGATCGTCTGATTCACCACTGTCTGGCTCATCCTGCACGGACGATGGGCGCTGGGTTGCGGCTGAGGGAGTCGGTAGCTGCGGCTCTGGAGACGGCTTCGACAGGGGCCACAGTTCTGGGCTGGGCGTTGGCAACGGCGTGGGTTCGGGAGAGGGTTCCGGTTCGGGAGAGGGTTCCGGTTCGGGAATGGGTTCCGGTTCGGGAATGGGTTCCGGTTCTGGAGAGGGTTCCGGTTCGGGCACGTAAACATAGTTGGGATCTACAATGCCTTTCACCTTAGCGACAGCGATCTCGCCCCGCACCAGTTGGGAGAGGGGGTCGCTGCCACCGGGTTCGTAGTTGATGATGCGAGCGGTGTTGTTATACGTGTTGGCGATCGCGCCACCCTCTTCATCTAACAACTCAAGCTGCACCCAGTTTTTGCCGCGACTAAAGCCTTTGAGGTAAATGGGCAGCCATTCGTCGAAGACAAAGCTTTGCCCGTTGACGGTGGCGCGAATCCGCCAATCTTTAATGTCATCGTCGTCTCGTTCTTGGGCGATCAGGTGCAGTGGCACGTTGCTGAGGTAAAAGTCGAGCATGATTGGCTCTGCACCATAGCTGCCTTGGGGGCGGCTATAGGTAATCAGCGGCTGCTGCGCATCGGGATTGTTGTCAAGGGTTTTTGTGAATACATGGAAGGTGACTTGGGCATAGGAGCCGTCGTTTTTAAACAGCTCGTGCCAGGGGCGAGAGGCGATCGCCCGCAGCGTATGGGTTCCTGGCGTCAGGTCTGAAAGAGTGAGCGGCTGGGCCGGGTCATAGACGGCTTGATAAGGCTGGTTGTCTAGAAACACATGCAGGTGCGGCCCTAGGCCAAACTCCTGGTTCTTAAACAGGGGCAGATCCATGACTTGAAACTGCACGGTCACCTGGTCATCTTTAAGAACCTGATTGGGCTTAGGACTGAGAATTTTGACCTGGGGTTGGTAGCGCTCTAGCTCTTTCCGTAGAGCCTGGATGGCAGATGGCGGCGAGACTTCAGTGATCTTGCCGGACAGGGTAGCCTCATCCCCAGGTTGAAGGCCTGACACATTGGCAGGGCGGCGTACGCTGCTGCCACAGCCCCATAGCCCGACACACAGCATCAGGGTGAGTCCTAATAGGGCCAGTCGGTATCTATTTAGTCGCTTCGCAGATGTTTGCTTTGCAGAACCCAGCACGCGTTCTTACTCCTCTAACCGATCTCTATATATAGTCCCCCTATGTAGCTCCGTTGCCGGTCGCCGGGATGGGGTTGCCCCATGGCTTTCACACTTGATCTCGAGGTTCGCCCTAGCGGCGGTCATACCCGGAGCAAGAGATGAATGCAGGTGGGCGATCGCCCTTGCTCTCCTCGCACTCCATCGGAACTATACCAACCGCATGGTGCATTCGAACGCAGTTGCTCAGGTTTAAGAGAAATAAATCTGCGTAAATTCATGATCAAATTTAATTTCAACCATTGATGTAAGCCGAGATTAAACGTATTAGGCAGCTTGCATAAAATCCAAATGATTAAGATCTTTTTAATAATTCGTTTCATGTTGAGTAGGATTTAGCGATTGGGCAACTGCGTCATTATTATTTCGTTTAGGCAAGCTATTGCAGGTCAGAGCCATCTCGATCTGGCTATGCCTTGCGGGTAGGTTGATTGGGCGATCGCCCAATGCTGAGGTCAGCGTTAGCCCAGAACATAAAATAGATTTCCTATTGCTTGGATTGACTTGTGTCGATGTGTAAACTTTTAGCCCGTGAGGCCCTTTGCATAGTTGACTGCATAAGTCAAAAGGGTGACTAGCTATCGGTTTGCCGAGTTTGAATTATTGTTAATCCTCGTTAAAGTTGGGCAGAACACCGCTTTATAATTTCAGGGAGCCCAACCCAGGTTTAGGCTGCATTGTCACTCTGGCGGTTGTTGGTAATTGATCGAGCCTCTCATGTTGAGCATCTCGACCACTTGCCCAGACGTCATAGGGCGATCGCATCCCTCTCATCTCATTCAGCGCAGACCTCGTTCGGCCCTTGCCTGTGCGGTTCTGCGACGCTCCCCGGCAGTTATAGAGCCTGGTCACTCTGTGATCATTTGCAGGCCGCCAGCGAGATGAACCGAGGCCGTAGCAGGTCTCGCGATACCTGGACATTGGGTCTCCATCGTTCCTTGTCTAGAGAGAGGAGAGTCTCTAATGACAACTTCCCCACGGGAGCGAGAAGCAAAGGCAAAGATAGCGGTTGATCGCGATCCGGTTCCCACCTCTTTCGAGTTGTGGGCAAAGCCAGGTCATTTTGATCGCACTTTGGCTAAAGGTCCAAAAACCACCACTTGGATTTGGAACCTTCATGCAGACGCTCACGATTTCGATAGTCACACCAGCGACTTAGAAGACATCTCCCGCAAGATCTTCAGCGCTCACTTTGGTCACCTCGCGGTGATCTTTATTTGGCTGAGCGGGATGTACTTTCATGGCGCTAAATTTTCAAACTACGAAGCTTGGCTAACCAACCCCACGGGTATCAAGCCCAGTGCACAGGTGGTTTGGCCGATTGTTGGTCAAGAGATTTTGAATGCAGATGTCGGTGGGGGCTTCCAGGGAATTCAAATCACCTCTGGCTTGTTCCAACTCTGGCGTGCGTCCGGTTTCACAAATAGCTATCAGCTCTACGTAACAGCGATCGGCGGTCTAGTCATGGCCGGTTTGATGCTGTTCGCCGGGTGGTTCCACTATCACAAGGCTGCTCCCAAGTTAGAGTGGTTCCAGAATGTGGAATCCATGATGAACCACCACTTGGCCGGATTACTGGGCTTGGGTTCATTGGGCTGGGCCGGGCACCAAATTCATGTCTCGCTACCCATTAATACTCTTTTGGATGCTGGCGTAGCACCAAAGGATATTCCCCTGCCGCACGAGTTCATTCTGAACTCCAGCCTGATGGCAGATATTTATCCTAGTTTCTCTAAAGGGTTAGCGCCCTTCTTCACGCTGAACTGGGGTGAATACGCTGACTTCCTAACCTTTAAGGGTGGGTTGAACCCGGTCACGGGTGGCTTGTGGCTAACAGATACAGCGCATCACCACTTGGCGATCGCCGTTCTGTTCATTATTGCGGGCCACATGTACCGCACGAACTGGGGCATTGGTCACAGCATGAAAGAAATCCTCGAAGCCCACAAAGGCCCCTTCACTGGAGAAGGCCACACCGGGCTTTACGAGATTCTGACTACCTCTTGGCATGCACAGTTAGCCATTAACCTAGCGATGCTGGGCTCGCTCACGATCATCGTGGCGCAGCACATGTATGCCATGCCACCTTATCCGTACCTGGCGACGGATTACCCCACGCAACTGTCTCTATTTACCCACCACATGTGGATTGGAGGCTTTTTAATTGTGGGTGCGGGGGCTCATGGCGCCATCTTTATGGTGCGCGACTACGACCCCGCCAAAAACGTTAATAACCTGTTGGATCGGGTGCTTCGGCATCGCGACGCCATCATTTCTCATCTCAACTGGGTCTGTATCTTCCTAGGCTTCCATAGCTTTGGGCTATACATTCACAACGACACAATGCGTGCGTTGGGTCGCCCCCAAGACATGTTCTCGGATACAGCGATTCAACTTCAGCCAGTGTTCGCTCAGTGGATTCAGAACATCCACACGTTGGCTCCTGGGGGCACTGCTCCCAATGCGCTAGCTCCGGTTAGCTACGCCTTTGGCGGTGGAGTTGCAGCAGTGGGTGGCAAGGTCGCCATGATGCCGATCGCCCTAGGCACGGCAGACTTCATGGTGCACCACATTCACGCCTTCACCATCCACGTGACGGTGTTGATTTTGCTGAAGGGTGTTCTGTTTGCCCGCAGCTCTCGCCTGATTCCCGACAAGGCGAATCTAGGTTTCCGCTTCCCTTGTGACGGCCCCGGTCGGGGTGGTACCTGCCAGGTTTCTGGTTGGGATCATGTCTTCCTTGGACTGTTCTGGATGTACAACTCCATCTCGATTGTGATTTTCCACTTCAGTTGGAAGATGCAGTCAGACGTCTGGGGAACGGTAGCGCCCGATGGTACCGTGTCGCACATTACCAACGGCAACTTTGCTCAAAGCGCAATTACGATCAATGGTTGGCTCCGTGACTTTTTGTGGGCACAAGCCACACAGGTCATTGGCTCCTACGGGTCTGCGCTGTCTGCGTATGGGTTGCTGTTCCTAGGTGCACACTTTATCTGGGCCTTCAGCTTGATGTTTTTGTTCAGCGGCCGCGGCTACTGGCAAGAGCTTATCGAGTCCATCGTTTGGGCTCACAGCAAGTTGAAGGTTGCCCCGGCCATTCAGCCTCGCGCTCTGAGCATCACTCAGGGTCGGGCCGTTGGGGTGGCTCACTACCTCCTGGGAGGCATCGCCACTACGTGGGCGTTCTTCCTGGCTCGAATCATTTCTGTAGGATGAGCACGAGGAGAATTCGTTAAGTCATGGCAACTAAGTTTCCAAAATTTAGCCAGGACTTGGCACAAGATCCAACCACAAGACGGATCTGGTACGGGATTGCCACGGCCCACGACTTTGAAAGCCACGATGGCATGACGGAGGAGAAGCTATATCAGAAGATATTCGCTTCTCACTTCGGTCATCTGGCGATCATCTTTTTGTGGACTTCTGGCAACCTGTTCCATGTCGCCTGGCAAGGTAATTTCGAGCAGTGGATTCAAGATCCACTCAAAGTCCGTCCCATTGCCCACGCAATTTGGGATCCCCATTTCGGTAAGGCCGCTGTGGATGCGTTTACGCAGGCTGGAGCGTCTAACCCGGTTAACATCGCGTATTCAGGTGTGTATCACTGGTGGTACACCATCGGCATGCGCACCAATGGAGACCTGTATCAAGGATCAGTGTTTTTGCTGATTCTGGCAGCAGTCATGCTGTTTGCAGGTTGGCTGCACCTGCAGCCTAAGTTCAGCCCTTCTCTGTCCTGGTTTAAGAATGCTGAATCACGCCTCAACCACCACCTGGCTGGTTTGTTTGGTGTCAGTTCACTGGCTTGGACCGGTCACCTAGTTCACGTTGCCATTCCCGAATCTCGGGGTGTTCATGTGGGTTGGGACAACTTCCTGTCGATGAAGCCGCACCCCGATGGTTTGCTGCCCTTCTTTACGGGGAACTGGGGCGTGTATGCCCAAAGTCCTGATACGCCGGGTCATTTGTTCGGCACGGCCACAGGGTCTGGGTCTGCAATCCTCACGTTCTTGGGTGGCTTTCATCCACAGACTGAGTCACTGTGGCTGACAGATATGGCGCACCACCATTTGGCGATCGCCGTTCTGTTCATCGTCGCAGGGCATATGTATCGCACCAACTTTGGCATCGGGCACACCATTAAGGAAATGCTCGACTCGAAGAAGGGTTTACTCAGTGCAAAGAGTGAAGGTCAGTTCAACTTGCCTCACCAAGGCTTGTATGAAACGATGAACAACTCGTTGCACTTCCAGTTGGCGTTTGCTCTAGCCGCTCTGGGTGTGATCACATCGTTAGTGGCGCAGCACATGTATGCGCTGCCTCCCTACGCGTTCATCGCGCAGGATCACACGACAACAGCAGCGCTTTATACCCACCACCAGTATATTGCTGGATTCATCATGGTGGGGGCGTTTGCTCACGGTGCCATCTTCTTGGTTCGGGATTATGACCCCGTGCAGAATAAGGGCAACGTGCTGGATCGGGTGCTAAACCATAAAGAAGCGATCATCTCTCACTTGAGCTGGGTATCGCTGTTCTTGGGTTTCCACACCTTGGGTCTATACGTTCATAACGACGTTATGCAGGCCTTTGCAACCCCTGAAAAGCAGATTCTGATTGAGCCAGTGTTTGCTCAGTTTGTTCAAGCTGCCTCAGGTAAGGCGTTGTATGGCTTTGATACGCTGCTGTCAAACCCTGACAGTATTGCGGCAACGGCTTGGCCCAACCACGGAAACGTGTGGCTGCCAGGCTGGTTGGATGCGATTAACAGCGGCGGTAACTCGCTGTTCTTGACCATTGGCCCTGGCGATTTCTTGGTTCACCATGCGATCGCCCTGGGTCTGCACACCACCACCCTGATCTTGGTCAAGGGTGCGCTGGATGCTCGTGGCTCTAAGCTGATGCCCGACAAGAAAGACTTCGGCTATGCCTTTCCTTGTGATGGCCCTGGTCGTGGCGGTACTTGCGACATCTCTGCTTGGGACTCGTTCTATCTGGCTATGTTCTGGATGCTCAACACCATTGGTTGGGTTACCTTCTACTGGCACTGGAAGCATCTGGGCGTGTGGAGCGGCAACGTTGCTCAGTTTAACGAAAGCTCAGTCACAATCATGGGCTGGCTGCGAGACTATCTGTGGCTAAACTCAGCTCAGTTAATCAACGGGTACAACCCCTTTGGCATGAACAATCTGTCAGTATGGGCCTGGATGTTCCTCTTTGGGCACCTGGTCTGGGCTACGGGCTTCATGTTCTTGATTAGCTGGCGTGGTTATTGGCAAGAGCTGATCGAAACCTTGGTGTGGGCCCATGAGCGGACTCCGCTAGCGAACCTGGTTCGCTGGAAAGATAAGCCTGTGGCAATGTCCATTGTTCAAGGTCGCTTGGTCGGGTTGGCACACTTCACGGTGGGCTATATCCTTACCTACGCTGCATTCTTAATTGCGTCTACGTCTAGCCGCTTTGGCTGACGCCTCCGTAGTTAATCTGTGCGCTTAAGCAAAAAGGCCTCTGCCTGCGGGTGGAGGCCTTTTTGCTGCGATTGGGGAGACTCCGCTTAGCTCCCTGCCCTAGCTTTGAATTCCCCAGGACAACTCAAACAATCAAAAGTTCAAGACTTCTGTTGGGTGTAGCGCGCGTTGGGCACAACGCTTCAGTCGTTCTCAGGTCAATTGCTGCAATGTTCAGGTGGAGTTACAAAAGTTGTAACTGTTGCCATTCTTTGATCTATCCGCTCCTACACTAAAAGAACAGAGGAACTGAGGGTGACAGGGTTTCCAGCAGAGCTGCGATATCCTGAAACCGCGCCAGTCCTAAATTAATGTGGGAGAAAGACTTGGGATGAAACGATTAACACAGTTGTTGGTGATGCTGGCGATGGCAGGTGCCCTAGCAGCCTGTGATGGCCCATCACAGCCAGAGGTCGGGACAACTCCTGCGGCGTCTCCTTCCCTGGACGCGACAGCCCCTACCCCAGACGCACCCGCACCGGGAGCCGTAGGGACTGCTGCTCAGGGTAACTCTATTGAACTAGGCACCTTTCAATTTGATGAGTTTGCGGAATTGAACGCGCTCGGCTGCGGTATGACCCTGTGGACTGTTGAAGAAAACGCAAAATCAGCCGCAGAGAGAGAGTTTTTGCTAATCAATGGGTTGGACGATGACACCATGCTTATGCGGATTGATGGAGATGTGACCCGGTTTAATCGGACTGAGATGGGTGGTGAAGAGTTCTATGGGCAAGCCGAGTCTCAAACATTCGTGAGTCAGGATGGCGGAATCACGGTTGATGTTGATGTAGAACTGGGAGAGCCTGGAGAAATAGAATCCGTTGCTATTGACAGCGGTACTGTGCAAGTTGAACGGGGCGATGCAGCGGTTGAAGTGGCGGTTGTGGGTGATGCAGGTTGCTAGCTGTTAAGGCTCAGGGTGTTTTGAATTTATACATAACCGTTGAGTGAACGTCAGAGAACAGCAACAGGGCTCTGGATCTACCTCAAATTCTGGACGGTCTTGAATCCTTCGGATGGTTTAGGAGGTGTAACATATCAAAGCGCGCTGAACTATTCGATTTCGTTTTAGCGATCTAGTTGTTGATGGGTGACTCTCGAATGTTAGTGATCTACCCATGACTTATATCAATTCCAAAAATTTGGGCTACAAATGGGGGGCCTCGCCCCCTTCTGGGGAACTGCGTTCCCCACCCCCCTCCTCAAATAATTCGTCGTTTTGATTTAGAGAATTGATATTAGGGATCTCTGCAGAGGGATTACCTTTGCTGGGAATAATGGAGTGTCTGGCGCTGCGAGTTTGTCCTATATTGCTGGGGATCGCCTCTATTTGTTGGTTTTAAACGCTTTAACGGTTGCTATGGAAGGAACACATGTATGAATAGCCGAATGACTCAGTGGATGGTCGTGAGTGTGGGAATGGTGGCGATCGCCCTAGGGAGTGCTACGCCAAGTGTGTCACAGTCTGCACCAGGGGTGATTTTACAGCGCAATGGAATGCTGCAAGCGCCTGAGCAAGAACATCTGTTTAACGGCATGGCGGATCAGGCCGTTAGCATCACGCTTGAAAGCCAGCAGTTTCAAGGATCGATGCAGGTCTTTGATGCTGCAGGTAACGAAATTGGGCTGTCTGACGAGTATTGGAGTCCCGAGTCTCCGCTGGTATTGGTGCTGCCGACAACCGGCAGCTATGAGGTCGTGGCGCGATCGCTCTACGGGAATGGCGGCGACTATACAGTCCGAGTGGAGGCTGCCACGCCCTATGTGGTGGCGTTGAGCCAAGGGCGATCGTTGGCTCGCCAGGGTAATTTTGCTGAGGCTATCACTGCCTTTGAGCGTGCTATTGCGATGGATTCTACCGAGCCTAGAGCTCACGTTGAGCTAGCCGAAGCAGTCTATGCCGAGGCAACTCGACTCAAGCCAGAGGATGCGGCTGCCGTAATTCATCATTACTTGCATGCAGCACAGCTCTATGAGCAACAAGGTGAGCCTGACATGGCTCGCGATTTACGAGAACAGGCTGGATATCTTGAGCAGCAAGCCAGCGGCTCACCCCAGTGGCCGTAGTCCATTAGGGCGAGAGAGCGATCGCTGTGCATGTTGTAGGGACAAAACAGGGGAGTGGAGCGCAGCATGCTCCACTCCCCTGTTTTATCCCTAGCGCGCTTACAGGCTCCTAGAACGTCAGTTTGACAGCTGTGTTTCAGCCCCTTGCCGTGGAGTTGAAACACAGCGAACCTGTTCTGCCCGCGTCTCGGGCAGAACAGGTTGATATCGATTCACCAATTCTTTATGAGAGCGCTATAGATATCCCACTCGATGCTACTTAAGGGGAAGCTGGCTTCGACTTCGCTCAGCCAGCAGGATGTAGCCGAAATGTTATGAAGTTAGAGTTTAGCATGTCGTGCAGGGCCTACATTTATCTGTAATAGCGATTGCGTAGGGTTAGCCGAGCGCTGCTTCAGGCACGGGATTCAACACTTCTTGGAAATGAATGACATCTTGACGGGGATCAACATAGGAGACTCGAACATCAAGGCGATCGCCCGGATAGATATCTCGATCAAACCGCATTGCTAGCTCTAGCCCCAAATCTTCTAGCAGCACGAGCCCTAAGCTTTCGTGCTCACGCAGCCAGCGTAGCATGAGCGCATTCCACACCTGCCCTTCGTGACGGCGAAGAAACTCTAGACTCCAGTAGCGATTGGTTTGCCGTTCTACCATCGTGGCTTCGTAGGCCGTCGTGCCAACCGCTTGCAGCACCTGCTGAAGTTGCTCTTCGTTAAACGGCAGAGCCTCTCCACGCAAATGCGCTTTGATCTGAAAATGAGCCAGCATATCAGAATAACGGCGAATGGGTGATGTAACCTGCGTATAGGTGTCCAACCCTAAGCTAGCGTGGCGTAAGGGAGATATACTCACCTCACTGCGCGGCATGCAGCGCCGAATCGCGACATAGCGCACTGGGCCGGCTGGGAGCTGGTTGAGCTCGTCATCTGATGGCAACTCAGGCTGCGTTTGCCCACGAAACGGCAGGGGCAACTGATGCGCTTGCCCATAGCGACCAGCAACTTCACCGGTCAAAATCATCATCTCAGCCACAAGCTGGCGCGATGCGGAGTCGTCAAATACATCAATGACGATGTCATCACCGAGCACTTTGATGGATGATTCGGGTAGGCGAATGCTGATGGCGCCTTGAGCCAATCGCAGCGCAAACCGCTGCGTGGCCCAGTGGTGCAAGGCTTGCAGCTCTGGCTCTGCCTGTACTCCCAGTTCTAAAATCTCATCTACATCCTCATAGGTAAGACGATAGGTGGGCTTAATGAGGGTGGGGCAAATTTCATAGTCCTGAACCACACCCGTGGCATCCAGTACCACGCCAAAGCTTAAGGCATGGCACACTTGGCCCTGGATGAGGCTCATCGGCCCAGTTGCCAGCTCAGCCGGAAACATCGGCACCATGCCGGTCGGCAAATAAACAGTGGTGCAGCGTCGCCGCGCTTCTAGATCCAGCACATCCCCGGGCGTTAACCAGCGAGTAGGGTCGGCAATATGAATCCAGATGCGCTGGGTTTGAGCATCCAAAAATTCTACGCTGAGGCCGTCGTCAATCTCACGCGTGCTCTCGTCGTCGATGGTGTAAACCTTGATGTGAGTGAGGTCTCGCCGATCGGGACTAGAGTCGGGCGGGGGATTGGTGAGCGTGGAATGAGTCACCTCTAAAACGCGGTTGGGAAACTGCATAGGGATCTGGCTGCGCCGCAACGATAGGTTTTCGTGCTGGCTCCAGTGTCGCATGTCCACCAAGAGCTTGAATGCCGCTTCTGAGGTTGTGGCTCGATCTAGGGCAGACAATACATCAAGCGCAGGGGTGCGATGGGTAGCGTCTTCGCCCAGGGTGGCAAACCGCTCTAGAGATTCAATCCAGCCGCGATCGCCCGGTTCCCACTCAACGGATGTTCCGGCGATCGCCTGCTGCATCCGATCTAGAACCTGTTGCCATTCGTGCTGACGCTGCTGGGCGATCGCCACGTGGTGTTTTAGATCTTCAACTTGGGTCGCAGGACGTGGCTCATAGCGATCGCCCTTTTGCTTAAAATACAGCTTGTCGTCAGATAGCAAAACATGGGCCGCATAGCACAGCGGCGCATCCTGACTCGAAAACAACAACAGCGCCATTTCTGCTGGGTTTGTTGCGTCTCCTGTTTCTAACAACAGTTCCCAGGCAACCTCTAAGCTCGAGGGGTCTAAATAGGGCTGCACCTGCTGCAAAAAACCGGCAATATCGCTGGGTTTGTAGCCTGAAGCTGCCACCGTATAGGTAACATCGCGGGGATGCAGCTTATGGGAATGTCCGCCCGCGTCAAGCACTATCCAATCGCGCTTGCCCTCAGGGCGGTCAACCACTGCTAGGCGGCGATCGCCCTGTAGCCGAAATTCAATCAGGCTTCCCTTTTCCATCGGCCCAACCACGATGAGGTGTTCAGAAGCAGCCCATCTAACAGCCAATGAGCCGCAGACGCTACAGCACGCTGCTGATTAATCTTAGCCTTCGCGATTAACAAAGGGCAGCAGTGCCAAAATCCGGGCGCGCTTAATCGACTGAGTTAGGTCACGCTGCTGCTTTGCAGTGAGCCCGGTAATGCGACGGGGTAAGATTTTGCCCCGCTCAGTGACAAACTTCCGCAGCAGTTCCACATCCTTATAATCGATGGGCTCTGTGGGTTTGATTGGAGAAACACGGCGACGATGGTAAGTCATGGATACCTATAAAGATTCGAATTGAATGGATGGGTGTGCAGGCTAACTCAGGTCTAAACCAATGCCATACCAGTATGCGACGCCAATGCGACGCAATAATCATGCTGCAATGAATGCACATTAATAGGAGCAGACAGGTGTAAACTGAGCGTCAGAGATAATAGAAATCGCTAAGCGCTACTTAATTTCTTTGTGAACAGTGTGGGAATTGCAGTGGGTGCAAAACTTTTTCAGCTCCATCCGCCCAGTAGTGTTTCGGCGGTTTTTGGTGGTGGTGTAGCGCGAAACACCGGGCGATCGCTTATCCGGGTTCGAGCGGCACTCTGTACATTCCAGCGTAATAATAATTCGTGCGCCTTTCTTTGCAGCCATAGCTCTAACGTCTCAACTCAGGAAATAGGTGTTTAGACACAAACTCTTATTTTTTCACACGTTGCCTCAGTTCGGCAACTAAATTGCGAATCTTTATATCGAGCGAATAGCCTCGATCGGTCGGAACCACTCGCGTCTTAGTGTATTGGTCATGGATTGCCACTCCTGCATTGTCGTCAGACAGGGTGGATGCAGCGACGACTCCCAGCGGAATCAGCAACAGCAGCGTCCATGCGGCAGTGGGACTAAAGTGCAACGCACCCCAAAACGCCAGAAAAGCGCAAATCCCTAACAATGCCTCACGCTGAGTCAGCGTGAGCAGCGTAGGAGTAATGCGACGGCGGATTTCAATCAGGCGAATATCCATTGCCCAACGGCCCAAGCTTTGCCCCCGATTGTTTGACACAACCAGCACCCGCAGCACCAGCCATACGAGCGCAAACATCACCGCCTGAAGCCAAAAGCCATAGCCCACAAAGGTGCTAGCTATACCCGCCAACAGCCCATCAATGCCCAGCGCTGCTGCCCGACGCCACCGAGGCACAATAGGAAATGGAATCGGTGCGAGTTGCCGCCGCATGGCGCCTCCGAAGACAATGAGAGCTAAGACGATGAAGGCTAGGTTCTGTCTAGTTCTATCTTACGCAACAGCTCTCAAATTGGCTTCCCTGACTGGACATACGCAAGTACATATCCTGCATAAATGCATGTCTTTCAAACAACTCATCCCCCTTTAGAGCGTATTTGTCAATCAATTATTAACTCACCAAATCATTGCCTCATCCATGCTCTGGCAGGAGTTCATTGTCCTTGCTCAAACGATGATTCTGATTGAACCAACTGATCGTTGCCTCATCAGGCTATTGCAACCATTAGATTAATAAGGAGCTTTTTTTGTGGAGCCCTTGCTGTGAAATAGCGCATTTACCTCTAAATTCGATGAATTGATAGAAATCCGCATGTTCTGTAGCTCATTTAATAAGTGGTCAAAATGAATCATGACAAAACTTTGAAGACTTTAGTTGCATTTGTAGGCGGGATAAGTACGACCATTGGGCAATTTATTTTGCTTTTTATTCTGTTTCCGACATTAGCTAGCGTCTACGGATTGTGGATAGTAGTCGGATTGCTTTGCTTTAATTGCGGTGCTGCTCTGCTGGCTGTTTATTTTTTCTGAAAAATGATGAGCTCATCATTCTTGGCTCTTCTGGGTTTTTGACCGACGTTGTATATTGGGATACGCCTTGTATTTACAAGAATAGCTGAAAACATTGCCATGTAAGGCATAAGCCTAGCTTCTCGCCAGGTACCCAGAAGAGCCCTTTCTGCTAATCAACGCACGCAGCACTATTCTCTATCAAGCATGGGTCATGAGATACTGACCGTTCCCGTTATATTCGCCATCGCAGGTAGCGAAGATTGTTCCCAGCATGAGTAAGTAGAAGCGCCATATCCGACGGAATTTGGCGTAATCCATGCCGTAGTCTAACGTCTTAACGAACTCTTGAGACTCGTCAAATCTCTCCAGCCATGCGGTTAAGGTTTTGTGATAGTTGATGCCATTCATGTACCATCGCTGGACTGTTTTTAGGTCGCGATCATGGCTCGGCACCGCGTCATGGTTCCAATAGCGCCCATGTGGAAAAATGTATTTATGGGTAAACCCAGACGACATATTGTTCGGAATACGAGCCGTGATGATATGAATAAACACCTTGCCATTGCTTTTGAGAAATGATGCAAGCTTTTGGAAGGAATTGGTTAGATTGCCAACATGACAAAAGACTCCAATAGACAGAATTTTGTCAAATTTCTCGGCAAACTGCACCTCGTTTAAATCGCCTTCAACCAGCGTAAAGCGCCCTGAACTTAGGTAGCTCTCTGGGTCTTGCATCTTACGACGCATATATTCGCACTGTTCATGGCTTAGGTTCAGCCCAGTAAACCGCACATTGGGAAACTTCGACATGATGTAGTTGGGCACGCAGCCCCAACCACAGCCAAAGTCCAAAATAGTGTCACCATCCACAATTTCCAAGCGCTCAATCACCTGGTCAATCATGTGCATTTGAGATTCTTCAAGGTCAACTGCCCCATTCTGCCAAAATCCAGTACTGTATTTTGGATAAATGACTTGCCAATCTCCCAACATTCTATTTAGCATGGCTTGCGGGCGGTCGTACTGTACCTCCATTAATTCTCGTGACGATTCTGCCAAATGATCAGATTCGTTGAGCACCCATTCGTAGGGAGCGAGAAGACCTGGGAGATGTTTAAATAAAATAGGCATCGAGGTATGGAACGCTGCTCGAAAGACGGAGTCTGGTATTTCTAAGCCGTTGATATAGGCCTCGGCTAGAGTCATTTGAGCCGTATTCACAATGCCAGCCGCGAATCGCGTTGCCCTATAAGCCACGGGACTTTTTGAAGACATATCGCCCACTACTGGGATATGCTTTTGCAGGTTCGAAAATGCATTGGTAGATGTCATTGTATTTCTCTCAGTGTATGGCGATTGACCTAAGAAAAAAGTGAGAGGATCTCATTTCTCAACAGACAGACAGGATCTATTGTTCCGGCTTTTTTCTGAGTTTAGTCAGCTATGGCTATAGCTATCCCAGCAAAACCGGAAGAGTTTTGATAGAGCCTGCATGGTGCACAGCTCTATCAAACTGAATTGCCATTACTCAAATGCCTAGCGCTAACATAACCATCGAGTGAAAATTTTCGAACGAACCTTCTCTACCACGAGGAGATGGCATTCGAGCAAGGATCTAGAACGAGCCTCAGAGGTAACGTCCTACCTTGAGCATTAGTGTAGTCGAGCTATTAGATTTTCAGTGTTAAGAATCTACCAAGGGTTGGAGGATGGCAGAGTATTCCTGATGCTGAATAGACGGTTGATTGGCTCGTGCCAGCAATTCACCTTCTGTCGGGACTCTCAGCTTTGAGGCTAACTTCAGAGATGCTAGTAGCTTAATAAAGCTAAATGTGGGGTCTAGAAGATAGCTCACCTGTCCAGCACGAACGGTAATGCCCTGCCGACAGGACGACTGAAACGCATGATGAAGGTTATGCCAACCTTCGCCAAGGGTTAACAATGCAACAAACCCATTGTTGCGACTGTGGTCATCGGTGAGAAAGGGCTGTGCTCCGAACATATGGCTAAGAGAGTTGACGGTTTGCACACCATGGAATAGCAGGGTGGTGCTGAGAAAAAAAGCACCCAGATACTCTATGCCACCGATGCCGTAGGACACCGCCCCAAGTGCCAACAGAGGCAAAAAATGCAACCGATCAATGCTTTTCAGCACCCAGTCTCTCTCCACGTCGTTGGGCAGTTTAACGGGAAAAAACCGTGACGATAAGAGCCATCCATAGTGAGACCAGCAGAATCCTCTAAGCACTTGAAACCAATTTTTTAGACTCGGGATGGCATGGCTTTTCTGCTGTGCGCCCTCAGAAATTACGGGAGAACTCTCGTGGTTACCTTTATCGTGCGAAAGGTTAGGCAAGAACCGATAGGGGGAATGGGTATCGGGCTTCAGGTCGGTATATTGATGATGATGTATGTGGTGGGCCTTCCACCAACTGGGGCCCATCTGCCCTGCTCCTGAAGCGATGATACTGCCCACCCACAAAACCCAACTCGGAGCTTGATAGCTTCTGTGGGTCAGCAGTCGATGGTAAACGCTGGTAATTGCCAACATTCGAATTAAATACAGTGATACAACCCACAGAACAGCTCCCCAAGATAAACCAGTCCAAACGACAAGCCCTGAGCCTAAATGGCTAGCAATGATGAAAATTGGGCCCAATATATAGGAACTGAGCGTGAGCGGACTATACTGTCTCATACAGAATTGCATCCTTGAAGAATAGAGTTAGAACATACTTACGGCGCGTATCGAGCGCTAGTCCTACACAACGTAACGCTACCGCTACCTACGCAAATTCACGGGTTAACTTATTTCCACGTCAGTTTAGGTTAAAAGGGTTTTAGGACGCCGCCTGATGGGCGGTGTCCCAAAACCCTAGATAAAACCCTAGATGGGTCGTCGCGACGCGCACAATTTATCTAGACGTTAGTTCGATGAAATTCAATCGCTGAATCTTCTACAGAAGAACGTTTCAGAAATCATTGCCCAAGCAACCTTGTATCAATAAGGATCTTATTGATAGGTATCTGAAAAGTCTTAATTTCCAGGCTCTTTATTCTGCAAGGCTTTCAAGCTTTGATTCTCGTCGAACTCACGTCTCTTCGATATTCGCGATTAGGGTAATTGATCAACGGCATAAGGGGCGATCGCTCAGACCATCAGATCGTGATCGTGAGCGATCGCCCCTTAAAAAACAAGTTGGTGCTGAGATAGCACGCGGGGTTACTGTGCAAACGAGCCGCTAAGGGGGCGATCGCACACCAATAGTCTCAAACAAGGTCATGCAGGGCAGTTTTGGTTATGGAACACGCTTGGCGATAGAGGTAGGGGGCTTGTTCGCTGCACCAACACCCGGCTCAAAGCGTCTAAGCCGGTGGGGGGGACTGGTGGATTACTGAATTGACCCGCTAGCTGATTTGTGTCGGCTGCGACGTGGGGGCGGGCGTCGGGGCCGATTTAGGTGATGATGATTTAACCGGTGCGGCCTCGGGTGCTGCGGCCTCAGGCGTTGCGGCCTCGGACTTTGGTGACTTGGCGATCGCTGGTTTTGAGGAATCTTCTGGGGCAGATGGCCGCTGCGATGCAGCTTTTGCGGGCTTTGCAGACGCTGGCTTTTTCTTGCCAAACACCAGCTTACTCTCCTTCACATCCACCATAATGGTGTCGCCCGACACAAAGGTGTTCTCTAGAAGCTTAGTGGCTAGGGGGTTTTCAATCTCTCGCTGGATTGCGCGTTTTAAAGGCCGTGCTCCATACACGGGGTCATAACCAACATCGGCAATATGGTGCTGTGCGGCGGTCGAGAGTTCCAGCCCGATCTTTTGCTCTCTGAGCAGACGAATGACCCGCTGCATTTGGATGCCTACAATCTGCCGCAGTTCTTTTAGCGTCAGCGCATGGAAGAGAATAATGTCATCCACTCGGTTGAGGAATTCAGGTCGGAAGTGGTTGCGAAGCGCATCCATCACCCGCTTACGCATGTCTTCATAGGTGGATTCGTCACCGGCTACATCTAGAATATATTCGCTGCCGATGTTGCTGGTCATCACCACGATAGTATTGCGAAAGTCTACCGTGCGTCCCTGAGAATCAGTAATGCGGCCATCATCTAGCACTTGCAACAGAATGTTAAATACATCAGGATGAGCCTTTTCTACTTCATCGAGTAATACGACGGAGTAGGGGCGGCGACGCACTGATTCTGTGAGCTGCCCGCCTTCTTCATAGCCGACATAGCCTGGAGGTGCCCCCACCAGGCGCGAAACGGAATGTTTTTCCATATATTCCGACATGTCGATGCGGACGAGGGCATCGTCGGAGTCGAACAGGCATTCGGCTAGGGCGCGAGCCAGCTCCGTTTTGCCGACACCCGTTGGCCCCAAGAACATGAAGGAGCCAATGGGACGACCGGGATCTTTGAGCCCTGAACGGGCGCGACGGATGGCCGCGGCCACGGAGGCGACGGCTTCTTGCTGCCCAATCACCCGCTCGTGCAGGTAGGTTTCTAGGTTCAGCAGTTTTTGCCGCTCGGTTTCGAGCAGGCGATTGACGGGAATGCCCGTCCACTTGGCGACAATTTCGGCAATGTCTTCTTCTGTAACTTGCTGCTTGAGCAGGGCTGAGCCATTGCGGTTTTGAATATCGAGCAGGGTGGCTTCTTTGGCTTCTAGCTCCTGATGCACCGTTTCCATCCGCCCATATTTAAGCTGGGCTACGGTATTGAGGTCATACTCGCGTTCGGCCTTTTCAATTTGGCGACGCAGTTTCTCCTCTTCTTCCCGTAGAGTTTTGATGTCGTTTTGGATCGTTTTCTCAGCCTGCCACTGTTCGGTGAGGCGGTCTTGCTCGGGGGTGAGCCGGGCAATGTCAGCCTCTAGCCGATCGAGCTTTTCTTTGGAGGCGCGGAAGGCAGGGCTGGTGAAGCCGATCTGGATGCCCTCGCTTTCGAGCGATCGCTTCTCAATTTCAAGCTGACGGATGCGGCGCTCAATGGTCTCCAACTGAACCGGTTTGGAGGTGGCTTCCATTTTGAGCTTGGCGGCGGATTCGTCAACTAAGTCGATAGCTTTGTCGGGCAAGAAGCGGTCAGTGATGTAGCGATCGCTCAACGAGGCCGCTGCCACCAAGGCCGCGTCGGTAATGGTGACGTTGTGGTGCACTTGGTAGCGATCCTTAAGCCCGCGCAGAATGGAGATGGTGTCGTCTACGGTGGGCTGACCGATGTAAACCTGCTGGAAGCGGCGCTCGAGGGCGGCGTCTTTCTCAATATGCTTGCGGTATTCATCCAGCGTGGTGGCACCGATGCAGCGCAGTTCACCCCGCGCCAGCATGGGCTTGAGCAGGTTGCTAGCGTCGTTGGTGCCGTTGGCAGATCCTGCCCCAACGACGGTGTGCAGCTCGTCGATAAACAGCACAATCTGCCCTTCAGAATGGGTGACTTCCTTAAGCACAGCGCGCAGCCGTTCTTCAAACTCGCCGCGATATTTGGCTCCGGCGATTAGCGCGCCCATGTCTAGAGAAATCAGCTTGCGTCCTTTGAGGGATTCGGGGACGTCTTCTTTTACAATGCGCTGGGCCAAGCCTTCGGCGATCGCCGTTTTGCCCACCCCGGGTTCCCCAATCAGCACAGGATTGTTCTTGCTGCGGCGCGATAGCACCTGCACCACCCGGCGAATTTCTTCATCGCGCCCAATCACGGGATCGAGCTTATTCTCGCGGGCAAATTCGGTGAGGTCACGCCCATACTTCTCGAGGGCTTCGTACTGCGATTCGGGGGTTTGATTGGTGACGCGCTGGCTGCCGCGCACCGTTTTGACAACTGCTTCGAGCTGTTTGCCCTCAATGTTGGCCGCACGAAAGAGCCGCCGCCCCACGCGATCGTCATCACACAGCCCCAGCAGCAAATGCTCGACGGACACGAACTCGTCTTGCATTGCGGTGCGGGCAGCATCGGCTTTGTCGAGAAATACATCTAAGCCACGCCCCAAAAAGAGTTGACTCAGGTCGGTTGAGGTGACTTTGGGCTGTCGTGCGGCAAAGGCATCGAGTTTTTGCCGCAGTTGCCGCGGGTCTAACCCTGCCTTGTCGAGAATTGTAGACGCCATGTCTTCTTGATCCAGCAGGGCGATCGCCACATGTTCTACCTCTAGGTTTTGCTGGCGGTAACTGCGCGCCACGTCCTGAGACTTGACGATCGCCTCCCACGCTTTTTCGGTGAACTTGCTGGGGTCAGTTGGCTGCATGGTATTCGTCGCGAGTAGTATCCAAATAATTGAAGCGTGTTCTCTCCCTCATCATATCGCTCGTGTTAAGCAGGAGCGATAATCGCGGCATTTGCACGGTTGAGGGGGCGATGCCAGACCCAGCCCGGTTCCGCGCAGACCCTCGACTACTGAATCCCCGCTTTTGCCTCTAAACTTTCTAGCCGACTGCGGAGATTTTGATTATCTTTCTTGAGCTGATCCAGTTCTTCTTGCAGCTTTTTCACCGCTTGGTCAGAGCCGGACCGCTTTAGCACCCGCTGACTGGCCTCTTCAGCGATGCGGCGCACGCGCCCGTCGGGGGTGCGCTCCGTCAAGGAGTTGAGGATGGTGACGGCTCGGGTCGTTTCCATTTGCCCCAGTGCGCCCACCACGGCAACTTGGGTGAGAAAGAAGGGCTCATCGGCCAGCACGTTGAGGCGTTCTAGAATGCGATCGAGATTGGGCGTGGTTTGCCCGGTAGAGATGGCACCCAGGGCGCGCATGGCGGCCAACCGCAAGGGCTGGGGCACGCCTAAGACGGTGTATTCCAAAATGAGATCAAGGGCGGCGGCAGAGGTTTTGAAGCGGCTGAGTCCGGCGATCGCCCCACTCCGCACCGTTTCGTTCCAGCCCGCCCGGCTTTCTAACACCGCTTTTAGCAGCTTGATCACCTTGTCTTCTTTGGATTTGCCGTTGATCTGCGTGGTGGCGACATTGGCGAGCGATCGCACCGCTGCTGCTTCAGCATAGTAGCTGGGGTCGCCCCGTTCCACAACGGCCTTGAGCGCTTTGTAGCTGGATAGCGTCTTCACTTGGCCCAAGGCATCGAGCACGGCCCGGCGCACGCGCGGGTTGTCATCCATCAGCCCTTCTAACAGAGCCTCGCAGGCTTGATCGAGCTTGATGTTGGCAAGCTGCCCCGCTACCTCCGCTCGCACCCCCCAGAAGGGATCGGTGAGCAGCGCGTTGCCGAGGGCTTTGACGGCTTCTAGATTGCCTTTTTTAGAGAGGGCGATCGCCGCATAAATACGCGAGACCGGGTCAGGATCGTAGGCCAGCTGAGCCTTCAGTTCCGCGACGGCATACTCCAACGACACCGTTTTGAGATAGTGGTTGCCGACATCAAAGCTGATGAACTGCGGCTTCTCCTCCAGCGGGAAGTAGAAGGTTTGCTCTTTTTCGTGCAGCCGTACCGTAAAGGGCTTGACCATGGCCGCAGTCTCCGCCGCTCCATAACCAAAGCCAATGGGAATTTTGAGGTCGAATAGGTCGCTGTTCAGAGGCGTTTCACCGTCTTTGGCCTGCGTTTGGGTGACGGTCACCTTAGCCAGCTTGCTGTCCCCATCCCAGGAATAGGCCACCTTAAAGTCGGGGTGCCCCCCGCGATACACGTATTGATCGAACAAAAAGTTGAGATTACGACCGCTGGCTTTTTCAATCGCCCGCAGCAGATCCACAGTTTCCACCGTGCTGTGAGCGTTGTCGTTGACAAAGGTGTGCACCGCGTCGAAGAACTCTTCATCCCCTAACTCAGTGCGGATCATGTGGTACACGCAGGAGCCTTTTTCGTAGAGGTGGCGATCGTATAGCTCGATCGCCTCGCGATAGACGTTGGTGACAATGGGACGGCGGTAGCGTGAGCTGTCTTCAGAAATGTAGCTGCGCGCTTCGTTGAGGCGGTAGTAGGCGGCTTCGTCTGCGCCATACTCATGATCGGCCCACAGCACTTCTGAATAGGAGGCCATCCCCTCCTTAATCCAAGCATGGCTCCAGTGTTTGATCACCACCAAGTCGCCAAACCACTGGTGGGCCAGTTCGTGCGCCACCAAAAACTCCGTGCGGGGATTGTCTAAGGCGGCGCGATCATCCAGCAGACACCGATCGGTCAGCAGCGTGGTGGAGGTGTTTTCCATGCCGCCAAAGATGAAGTCATCCACGCAGACCTGGGCGTATTTGGGAAAGGGGTAGGGATAGCCAAACGCGGTGCTAAAAAACTCAATCATCTGGGGCGTCTTGCCCATGCTCAGCGTGGCCTGGTGTTCGCGCCCTTTTTCAACATAGTAGGTGACGGGCTTGCCCTGCCACTCATCGCGCAGTTCCGCAAAGTCGCCCACGGCCAGCGTCATTAAATAGGTAGGGTGCACCTCTTTTTGATGCCAGTGGTAAATTTTGTCGTCCCCATCTTCGGCGGTGTCTACCAATTCGCCGTTAGAAATCGCGAGCAATTGCTTGGGTACCCGCACCCGAATTTCGCTGGTGGCCAACTGCCCTGGATAGTCAAAACAGGGGAACCAGTAGCGAGAGTCTTCATCCTCGCCTTGAGTCCACACTTGCACAGGCTTGTCGGGATAGTGTTCGTTGGGCGCAATAAAGTAGATGCCGCGTTGGGGGTTGTCATTGTGGTAGGCGATCGCCACCTCGATCACCTTGCCATCCTGGGTTGGCTGCTTAAGGTGTACTGTGAGCACGTCGCCGTCATAGTCAAACGTCTGCTTCGTTTTGCCAATCTTCACCGACTCAATTTGCAAGTTCACCGCATCCAGCACCAGTCGGTCAATGCCGTTGCGCACGGGGCGCAGGCGAATAGTGCAGGTGCCGCTATAGCACTGGTTGGGAATGTCGAGCGCTAGATCCAGCGCAATGTGCTCCACTTGGCCCGGACGATCGGGATTGTAGTGGGGCTTGGCACCAGGAAGCTCGAACTTGCGACCATTGGCGGCATCAAAGGAATGGTGAGACTGCGACATTGCTAACGGCTGAAGGATTAAAGACAATTGCTCACTATTCTAGTCTGGTGACTTCAAAGCATAGAGTTAAATCTGTTGCCATCTGTTTCATCCGTGATGAAATAGCGGCCTTAAATTACACCCATCTCACGTCAACGGCCATACGTACCTTGTGCAGAGTTCAACTGTGCCAGCCCTAGTTCAGTCACAGTGCTGCTGAATAGGCTTCATCAACCTTTAGTGTTGTACCGGAGATGAATTGCGCGTCGTCGGAGATCAGAAACACGACAGTCTTCGCGAACTCAGCGTAGGTGGCGGGGCGTCCCCAAGTGAGATCTGTGGGAACCTCCCACCCGTCGAGCTCTGCGAGGCTGTCTGCGACAAAGAAGGGGGCCACGCAAATCATGCGGATGCGATCGCTCCGATAGCGCTTGGCATACAGCTTTGAAAAGCCCTCCATAGCTGCCCGCAAGGTGCCGCTAAAGGGAGTGCCCAATGATGGCTCTCGCGAGTCGGAAGCCGAAATATTCACCACTACGCCGCCCCCCTGCCGCTGCATAGTTGGTGTCACCAGCCGCATCAGCCGCACGACGCTCAAAAACAGCAGATCAAACTGGTCTAGCCATAGGGTGTCAGAAATAGACAGCAAATCGGGACGCGGCGGATCGCCAAAGCTGTTCACGACGGCATCAATGCGTCCCCAGGTGTTGAGGGTGTGGTTCACAAGTGTCTGCAAGTCTTGCGGGTCGGCCATTGAACCCTGAGTAGCAATGCCGCCCAGCGCTTGTGCGAGGTCGTTAATACTGGGCGATCGCGCCATCAGCGACACGGCATAGCCCTGCGCCGCTAGCTCCCGCGCACAGCCCGCCCCAATTCCCCGACTCGCCGCCGTCACAATTGCCACCTTCTTTGGCGTGCCTGCCATGACCATCCCCCCACTTTCTAAAGAAAAAACTTTAGAAAGCATCATAGCCATTCCTCTTGACTTTGTAAAGAGTTTTCTTTACTTTGTTCACATGGCACTCTCTCAAACCCCATCTAACGCATCAAAGCAGTCGAGTCAATCATCAACGTCTCAATCCAAGGCCACATCCAAGGCTACATCCAAGGCCACACGCACCCGCCGAGCCATCATCCACTGCCTCAAACGAGAGGGGGCAATGGATGCCCAGGCGTTGGCCGCTGTGATGGGCGTGTCGGCAATGGCGGTGCGGCAACACCTGTATGCACTGCAAGACGAGCACCTCGTCAGCTTTGAGGAAGAGGCGCGGGCGATGGGGCGTCCGGCTAAGCTGTGGCGGCTAACCCCTGCTGCCGATCGCTTTTTTCCCGAGGGCTATGCGGAGCTAACGCTGGGGCTGTTGCAGTCGGTGGCCGAAGCCTTTGGCGATGCGGGACTGGATCGCCTGCTCGACATCCGCACGCGGAACCAACTGGTGGATTATCATGCTCAAATTTCGCCGCAGTCAACGCTGCCTGCTAAGTTGGCGGCGCTGGCGGAACTGCGCACGGCGGAGGGCTATATGGCCGAGGTGCAACCCCAGGCAGATGGCTCGTTTCTATTGATTGAACATCACTGCCCGATCTGCGCGGCGGCGACAGCTTGCACGGGGCTGTGCGATCGCGAGCAGGAGGTCTTTCAGCAGATTGTAGGATCGTCGGTGCAGATAGAACGCACCGAACATATTGTGGCAGGTGCCCGGCGCTGCACCTATCGCATGATCAAACTACCTGACTGAACTCCTAGACCTGAAATTCCATCGGTAAGGCTACAACCCTTGATAATCAGTCGTTTTGATTCTTTACCGGAAGCAGAAGTCGAGGGTGGTGAGGGCATTGTCGGAAAAGTCGCCCAGCCAATCGCGGCGAGCTTGCAGAGCGGCCTCGCTGCGCAGGAACCGGTTGACGGTGGTCTGCCAGGGGCGATCGCCCGCAGGCAGCAGCAGTCCATAAAAGTTGCAGGAGAGCGGTGTCGCGGGCACCAGCGCAAACGCCGTCGGCGACTCTCCCTCGCGAGCGATTTCGCCCAGCAGCCGCAGGCCATCGTCGGCTACGGCATCCAGGCTTCCGCTCAGCAGGGCTTGCAGATCTAGCTCCTCAGCCGCCCGAATCTCCGCTTGGGGATAGCGCTGCCGCAGGTTAGCCGCGGTGCGGTCATCCACCACCCCCACCGCCAGCCCTGCCAAGCCCTGATTTAAATCTACCGCCTCTGCCGTTGCCGCACTGACGAGCACCTGGGTTCCCGACACCATGAACGGTTCTGAAAACGCCACGCCCCGGTCACTTTCCTCGATCACGTTGGGGCCACACTCCAGATGCACCGCGCCGCTTTGCACCAGATCGGCGCGGGTGCTGGCGTTTGATGGCAGTTGAATGACATCAATGCCCAAGGGGCGATCGCCGCTCCCTTCACTTCGAGATACATGCTGCGCTAGCGCGGTCGCTAGGTCAAAGCAATAGCCATCCCAGCGGCCTTCGCGATCAATGGAGCCCAGCGGAGCCGAGTCGGTGCGAATGCCCACCCGCAAGAGGCCTGTTTGCTGAATATCTTCTAATACAGACGCCGAGGTCGTTGAGGGAACTATTGCAGTCACGGCAGTCGGGAAATTTCCCCCATAGGCGGCATTGAGCTGATCGGGGGGGAGCGATCGCACGACATAGATCGGCATTTCAGGCTGGCTCATGCGATCGGCATAGGCTGCCGTCAGATAGGGCCGATAGGGCGACGCGTCGGGCTCCTCACTCAGGTAGGTGCCGAAAAATGCCACACTGAGCGATCGCTGGTATGCGCGTCCAATACTGGCATCGGGGCCATGCAGCGCCCTGGGCACCAGTTCCAGATTGCTGGGGCTGCTGGTCGAGAAGTGGTTCCCCGGCACCATCATCGCCAGATACTTATCGGGAGAGTTCATCCACGCAAACATCGGGATTTGCTCATACACCGATGGGGCTAAGAGATCGTGGCTTCCCGCCAGAATCAGCGTGGGGATTTCGATATTTGCCATCCCCGCCGGGCCATAGAGCGTCGCGCCCATGGGATATTGCGCAAAGGCCGCCCGGATGCGCGGGTCGGTAAACGCATACTCCGTCGGGGGCAAAAAGCGGGCATGGCACTGCAGCAAAAAGGCCGGGTTGAACTGAGTTAGGCCATCTGCACAGGCGGCATCAAACTCCGCCGGATTGAAGCTAGCGCCTGCTGCAGAAATCGTGGTCAGTCCACCAAAGGAGGCCCCAATCACCCCCACCTGCTGCAAATCGAGCCGATTCGCCCAGGCGGGATCCCGCTCGGCTAGAGCTTCAAACTCGTCTAGCATGTAAATAATGTCGAGCTGGCGGCTGACATACTCGATGGGACTCATGATGTCACCCGAGCGTCCCTGCAAGAAGTTGCTGCGGAAGGTGTCAGTCGTGCCGATATGCTCGGGCACCAGCACCGCAAAACCGTGGGAGGTGAGGTGGTCGGCTACGGTTGCACCATCGGTGAGCCGCCCGCCAAAGCCGTGGGAAAACACCACGACGGGCACTGGGCCAGAGACGCCCTCAGGCAGGTAGGCGTCGGCGCGGAGGGTATAGCGAGTGGCCAAGCCCTGGAGGGTGGCGCGGGTGGCGCGGATGTCGAAACTCAACTGCTCACGCCGATAGGTGTAGGGGCCGGGCTGGCTCAAATCGGCTAGAGCCGGGGTGGGCAGGGGCTGGGCAGCGGCCTCTTGCTGCGCCGCTTGCCGAATCACCTCAACCGCCGCATCGCGATGCACGAGCACCGCAGAGAGTTCGCGGGCGATCGCCTGCAGATAGCGCAAATCCACCCGCACTTCGTCTCCCGGAAACTGCCGCAGCACGTCGATAGCCGTCCACCCCTCCGGCTGGTTGGCCGCCGTCAAGATTAGCGCTGACCGAAGCCCCGAAAAGCCGTTGCGCCCCGACGGCATCGTGAAGGCTCGCCCCGCACTCTGCAACACCTGTTCGACCATCGGCACGTAGGTGATGCGGGCTACCGTCTCGGCATTGACCGTGAGCGATCGCCCTAAGCCTTGGCGCAGTTGAGCACGAGTCGGCTCGTTCACGGCCCGCAGCATCAGCGCCAGTGTACCTGAGGCCGTCCCCTCCTCCACAAATGTTTCTAGTGCATCTAGCGACACGGTGAGCTGAAGCGGCCCCAAAAAGGTGGTGATGCGCTCGGCACTGCGAACGGGTTGCGCCAGCAGCGCCAGCCCCCCCGCTCCCATTACGAGGCTAATTCCGGCAGAAACTAAGCGCTGAGCAATCGAGGACAGATGAGATGAAATCATGGCTGAGGACGGCACAGAACAGTAGATGGCTGCCAAATCCTAACCTAAATTGCAGCGGGCAGACCAAAGGGTGCCGCTGGCTCAACAACCGCGCGATTCAACCGCCCATGCGTCCTAATCTTCTACAGCCTCACCGCCTACCACAATGTTGCGAATGCGCAAGCTCGGGCCACCACATCCGACCGCCAAGCCGCTCTGACCGCCTTTGCCACAGCCGCCCGACTCATCCCAGAAAAAATCATCCCCAATCGCTTCAATATCGGCCAAGGTCGTAAACACATTGCCCGACAACGTCACATCTCGCACGGGTTCCGCCAACTCGCCCTTGCGAATCATCCAGGCTTCGCCAGCAGTAAAGGTAAACATTTCACCATTGGTCATGCCGCCAATCCAGTTACGGGCGTAGACGCCTTCCCGAATGTCGCTCGACAGATCAGCCACGGGGGTTGTGCCCGACTCGATCCAGGTATTGGTCATGCGCACCAGCGGGGGATAGTGATAGTTGAGGCAGCGGGCGTTGCCCGTGGGGGTTTCGTCGAGCTTGCCAGCGGTTTCGCGCGAGTGCAGCCGCCCCACCAGCACCCCATCCTGAATTAGCTGGGTGGTGGTGGCCGGCACGCCCTCATCGTCATAGGCATAGCTGCCCCGATGCCCGAGCGGTGCAGCCCCATCAAAAATTTGCAGCTCATCCGAGCCAAACCGCCGACCCAAGGTCATCACTTCCATGAGGTCGGGGTTTTCATAGATCATGTCAGATTCTGACAGGTGGCCAAAGGCTTCATGCACAAACAGCCCGGTTAGGATGGGATCAATCACGACGGTGTAGGTATTGCCCTTAACCGGGGGCAAGGCCAATGCATCCACTGCTCGCTGGGCTGCGCTCCGCACCTGCTCGTCTAACTGCTCTAGATCTTCATAGGCGCAGCGAGAGCCGGTGGTTTCGCGCCCCGTTTGCACCATGTCGCTATGGCGGGCGGTCGCAGCAAAGCGCATTTCCATATCTGACCAAGATTGCTCAATCAGCGTGCCTTCTGAGGTGGCAATTACCACGCGCTGGGTGCTGTCGCCGTAGCGCACAGAGGTGGTGGTGATGCGGTCATCCAAACTGCGGAGAATCTCGGCATAGTGGCGGCACAGATCTTTTTTGCGGGCAAGGGGAATGTGGCGGGGGTCACTCCCCGTGAGGGGCAGATGGTATGCGTCTTGCAAGATGGGGATGGGGGCCAACAATGTTTCGTCATCTCCCACGAGATGGGCGGCGGCGATCGCCTCCTCTAAGCGATCGCTCAACTGCTCTAGGCGGTTAAAGCTGGCAAACCCCCAACCGCCCTGGTGGCAGACGCGCACCTGCCCGCCGACTGAAATGCCCTCGCTGAGGGTTTCGACCTTGCTACCGCGCAGTAAAATATCAGTGCCTTCTGCTTCTTCGATGCGAACTGAGAGAAAGTCGGCACGGTGACGGTAGCGCGCCAGCAGATCGGTGAGCAGGCTTTTGGCGTCGGGTAAGGCAACAAGCATAGAGGGTGGGGGATAAGGGAAATCAATCAGAGCACTGTAGAATTCAAAACCGTAGAATTCGGAATAGTTAGAACAGGCTCAGATCGCGTAAAGCGAGCAGCCTATCGTTAACGATGCAATCGCTGTGGCGCTTTACTGGGCGGTTGGCGCTGCTCACCCGCGCATGTTAATTCGTCATTTTTTACTCCTCCCTATTTTAGGAGGCTGCGGGGCGATCGCACGGCTTTAGGCCATTTCTCAACCTGTTCCTCTATATAAATCAGCCCTGCATTGAGCAAACCGCCGATTGCACCTGCGGGATCACTGCTGATTAATACGGCTTATCAATGCGGATATGTCTGCCGAAGGACATTGCCTCAGCCCTGACCTCTGCGTTGGAATGCAGCGCAGGTTCTAGCCGTGACGACAGCCTCTGTAGACAGGCGGGGGCGGCATCAAGAGCACTCTACAGAACGCCTACAATTAAAGGCGAGCTTGTAAACGGGATCGTGATTCCAATCAACGCCAGCCGGTTGGCTGATAACGTCGCCCGTTTAGACTGCTTGCCCTTGCTTCAAACTTGATTCAAACATGCCAATACGACCCATGCAGCGTGCGATCGCCACAACTCTCAGCAGCCTGGCCGGACTGATCGTTGGGCTGGGAATGCCCAGTGGGGCGATCGCCTCCACCGGGCTCGACCGCCAAACGTTAATTCTGTTGGGTAATCCCTTTAACCCGGCGCTGCTTGAGTCTGCTGCGCCGCTAGAACCTGGCGTTGTGTCTGCCACCACTATCTCGCAGACGGGGCTGACGTTGCCAAGCCTGTGGTGGGTTGATCAACAGTTTGGCGGGCAATTGCTGACCACTTGGTTCGCCTTTCCTGCAGATGCAGAGATCCCCCCTCGGGTTGATTTAGTGGTAAACGCGCAGGTGTGGAGCCTGTTTAACTACATGGAGCGCTATGGCTTTGTGAACCACTTTGGCACGGCGGGCGCAGGCTATGGCTATAACACCCGCGTGTTTGACCGCCAGGGGGCATTGCTGGCCGCCTACATTTGCCCTGATTCAGATGTGGTGGCTAGCCGGGCGGCGGGCCGCTGCCGCATTCTGCTAGACGGAGTGGGGGGTCGGGGCCTGACGGGAACTGAATAGCGCGTGTTAGCTGGGCAGCCGCATCTGCCGCCAGTGCGCTTGATATTGCTCAGTGCTCGGTGCAGACAGCGGCAACAGGAACTCGCTGCGCTCAAGGGTATCAGCAGGCGGCACGAGGAGCGGATTGTTGCGAACGCTGTCGGGTAGCGCCGCATTGGCTGGCCCATTAGCCTGTGAGGCAGCACCCAAAATCACAGGGGAGGGTGCATCACCTAAGAGCGAAAATCGGGTGGCGATCGCCAGATTCCAGCAATACTCAATCCAGGCTTGCACCAAATCGACGCTGTTTTCTAGGGGCTCTGCCGCTTGAGTTGAGGCTGGGGTCGCCGTGGGCATCACCCACATATCTGCCGAGAGGAGCGTCCCCGCTGGGGGAATCACCACCGCGACGCGAGGATCTCGACGCACGAGAGGCAACAAATCGCTGAGCCAGCCCACCGCCACCCAGGTATCGGCCAGCAGCAGCGGTTGCAGGTAGGCATCAGAACTGTAGAGCCGAACTTGGCCATGCAGAGCATCAAGCTCTGCCCTGAGCTGCGGCACATCGTTCAGATCGTCGGTGTTGATCGACCGCTCCAATTTTTTCAGCGTTAGGCCAATGACGCTGCGAGCGCTGTCGGGTAGCGTCAACCGTCCCTGAATCGCAGGGTTCCATAAATCGTCCCAGTCGGCTGGCGCACGGCCCAACTCGTCTCGGCGATCGGCACGGTAGGCGATCGCCAACGGAGCATAGCGATAGGGTGCCGCCCAAATTTGCCCGTTGGGGTCGGGTTCACCGTCAGCATTGCGCGTCACCATTTGCTGCCAGGGCTGTGGCAGCAGATCCCAACCGGCCACAGTCGATAGGGGCAGGGGTGCAATCCACCCCTGCTGAATGGCCGCAGAGAGCCAAAAATCGCCCAGAGACATCAGGGTTGGCGTGGTTCGCTGATCCAGCGTTCTCTCGTCTGCCGTTGCGCTCGACTCTGATGCATTTGGGGATTCCGAGGATTCCGAGGGCTTTATCGGTTGCCGCTGCTCTAGCAACCGATAGAGCCCATCCAAGGATTCGACCGATCGCACGCTAAGTCCGCGGGCGCCCCGAATCTGTCGTTGAAAGTCTGACAGTACTTGGGGCGGCACAGAGCCACTTAATAGATCGAGATGCAAGGCGGCTCCTCGTCCACTGCGATTGCAGCCCGCCAGAAGTGCACTGATCCCCAAACTGCCCATGCCAATCAAGAGCGATCGCCGACTGATCTGCCCGATCTGCCCATTGCTCTGCCGCTTGGTCACTGCTTATGTTCTACTCCAAAGCCAATCAAATCAATTTGGGTGGGAATGTCGCCCGCGGCGGGGCGGCGATAGGTCACGATCGTGCGCATCCGCACCATCGGCGCGACAAACCGCATCTGATCCACCGCTATAGATCGATTGTAGAACGTCGTCATTTCTAGAGTTTGGCGGGTGGGCTGATAGGTAAATCGTCCGGCGATCGCCCCTGCTTCTGAATAGCCCGCATCTCGCAAGTAATAGCCACGAACCACTTCGGCATCTGTCGCAGACACCGCCGATGCACCAGGGACTGTCAACATTTCCTGCAAAAGTTCTTCGGGATCATCGGTCTTGGCGACACAGGCGTCGGGCACAAACAGCGCGTTGAGCTGCATCGACACCCGCTCCCCTCGTTCTGACACAGTATCAAAGGCAATGGCAAAGCCGGGGCACTCCTGCGTGGCGGTTTCTGGCTCTTGCACTAGCGTCAGAGGCCCAGAGCGCGGCCCCAAGCTTGACCCAGAAAAGGCTGAGTCTCCTAAGATTTGCCGTTTGGCTGCTGAATCTAGCACCGAAACGCGAAACTCTGTGTGCGATCGCTCAATCTCATCTCGTTCAACGAAATGATACGTACGCTCCGTCATCCACAAACCGCTACAGGACGCAAAAAAATCGTGAAAACTCAGCATGCCAAACTTTATACAGCATTTTTTTATTGTAAGAGCCTGCTCTTATTAAACCATCAGATCATAAGCCTCAGCAGTGGCAATTTCAGCAACTTGCCTAGACTGTCCTAGGTAGATCAGCATTCAATCGCTGGGTAGAGGAATGCAAATCATGATGTTGTGTGAGGCAGGCTGCGTCCACCTCACACAACATCATGATCAAACTAGAACTTCTCAGCAGGGCTTCTTATCTTTCACCGAGAGTTAGAACATCAGAGATGTGGGCTTGAATGCAAATCGTTATCTTTCGGCTAACGGCGAGATTTAGAGCCGTTAAAACGATGCGCCATCAGATTCATGGAGCCTATTCTGCCTTGCAAGATAGCCACGCCTTAGATCGGTTCTTTAGGCGCTGAGCGTTCAAAAAATCGCAGTCTGTAGATTCCCTCTAAGAAGCCTCAAGAGGGTACACAGTAAACAGTTTCATTGAAAAATTTAGCGAACGTGGCTCATGATTTGAATTGACTCTCACACGCTGATTTGCCAAAGTTTAGAACAAAGCCCCAGAATTTGATAATATTTCAAAGTTTTAGCAACATTCCTGATGACGGTGCAGCTACAACGCTTCCACAAGCTACTGAAACTATTGGATTTCTGAGTTTTGCAACCCAAGTCTAGATAAATAGCTGAACTTATTTGACATCAAGGTATACAGAGGTTGACACATGGCTAGGGCGATCGCTCTAGCGTAGGTTCAGACCCTTGATAGATTGACTGCGATACCCCAAGATCAATGGTTGCTCTCGGTGCGTAGGCCTTTGGGTGATTGTGCGATCGCACGAATTGATAAAAAGCGGATGAGAAATAAGGTCTGACCGCCTCAATCGACAATTCCAGTGCATTTAGGATGTTTCCTGATATACACCTGATACACCTCATAATTCGCGCCGACAAAGCTGCTGAAGCTGCATTGAGACTCCTAACCCAATGTGCACTGACCCGCCCAAAATCTAGACCTACATCTCTGAGCTTCTTCTGATATAGACACTCTAGGGAATTGTATTTTGGGCACTGCTTTGACGGCTGGCCAACTCAGTCAATCGTCAAATCTGTAAAACGTTAAATGAATCAGGAATAACGGGGGTCTACCCAATTTGACTATTTATGATGAGGTGTCACACTTAAGCGATAAGGCGTCAAATGGATTCTCTCCAAGGACAAATTGAAAACCTAAATGCCAAAATTGACGCGGTGCGCAATCAGATTGAGCAATTAACTGAAAAGATGACGAGCTCACCGTTAAATTCAACGGCCAGCATCCGGGATGATCGTAGCTATGGCAATTCCTCTAGCATCCGCTATGGGTCAGCTCACCGGAGCGCGATGGATGCGGATATGGAGCATAAAGATATCATTGCAGATTCAGGCTTGGTCGATTCCAATAGCCAGAGCGGAGAGCACAGTCTTTCTCCTGAGTTGCAGGTTCAGCGTTTAACCGCTCAGCTCACGGCAGCGTATAACCGCATTGCTGCGCTAGAAGAGCAACTGCTCTCCAAGCGCATTCACCATTAAACCTTGCAAAGAAACCTTGCAAAGGTCTGATGCCTAACGGCGGTTAGGCTGATTTTTAGCTTTTCTACAAGCTGCTATGGGCCGCGTGCCTTGCGGTAGCGGTTGCAGGTGTGGATTGCAATCATGCATCTGGTGAGTTGGAGCTGAGTTAGATCAGATCATAGCTGCGTGAGAGCTTGGTTCAGCCAAGATTTCACGCACAAGATTTCACGCAATAGCTCGGGATAGCTCGGGATAGCTCGGGAAGGGTGTCATGCATTTTGGGTCTCGGCTGCACGACGCGCAATCAACTGCAATTCCACCTGCTGGCGTAACGTCAGGATGTCCCAACCGTGCAAATGGGCGGCGATCGCACACCCACCTGCCCCCACGCCTTCTTTGACATAGCCCTGCTCATAGGCACGCAGTTCTGGTAAGGAGGACTGGGCAAAGGTAAGCTGCGTCGCCAGCAGCGGCGCCCGGAGCAGCGTCGCTAGGCCCACTGTGTCGCCTGTCGGGTCGTCAGCGACCCACCGGGTGGTGCCCACCACAATGCGCGACTCAGGCCAGGGCAGCGCCTGGGAATGGGCGATCGCCCGCGCGAGGGCATACACTGCCAGCATTTGCGTGCCACCTGCTAGCAGTACGCCACTGTGCTGAGCGGCGGCGATCGCCATCCCCGCCACCACCGCCTGCATGGGATCGCCCACCGCTGCAACAATCTGCAGCGGCGTAGCCGTCTCCAGGGGAATCTGCGCCAACCCCTGCTGTACCAGCGCCAGTTTTTGGCCGTGATTGCAGGTAGAGTGACTGCTATTGACCATGCCACTGGCAGAAAAGCCCAGCCCCAGCAACACCCCCAGCGCGGTAGTTGTGCCGCCCACCACGCATTCCCCCAAAATTAAGTAGCCGGTCGGCAGCGCCTGCGCCAGCCGCGATCCCCACTGCAAGCCTTGCTGAAACAGGTGCTGCACTTGGGATAGCGGTAGCGCTGCTCCCGTGCTGACGCAGCGGGCCGATGTGCCACCCAAGTCAATGCAAGGCACCGTGGGCGCATGACGCAACCCCGCATCAAACACATGCAGCGGAATGCTGCGGCCGGTCAATACAGCCCGCGTGATCAACACAGGAGAAGCCCCCGCCAACAGCGGCGGCAGCGGAAAGCGCGGCTGCGACTGAGGCCCCTGCACCAAAAACTCAGCATCGGCGATCGCCGTATAGGCCCGATCGGCAGGCGTTGCGCCCGCTGCTGAGATGCCAGGCACCAGCCCTGTCTCAGTAAATCCCAGCACACAGGCAAATTGAGTCGGGCGATCGCCATAGCGCTCTAGCCATGCTGCCGTCACCCTAGGTCGCGTATAAGCGCGAATCGCTTGACTGGCCTCAGCCCTCTGCAATGAACGTCTCATCAATCTTCAAACACAACCTGCACCCAGCGCGGAGGATCGGGGATGGGATTACCCAGCCGACCGAGGAGCGTCCATCCGGCTAGATGAATAGTAAACACATACACTAAGTCGCTTAACAGCAACGCGCCCACGGCAAAAAGCTGAATAACCGACACATCCACCGCGCCCAGTGCGCCCACGCCCAAAATGCCCCAGTCCACCAGGCGCAGCACCAGCCACTGTACAAAGTCCGCAATTCGATTCGTGAGGTAAACCCAGAGATCTTCACTGAGGAAGAGGGACACCAGCGCAATGCGCAGAAAAAAGCACACCGTTGAGAGCAGCGTGCCCGTCACGATCGAGCCGCCCCAAGACATACCTCGCGCCCAGGTTGCCCCCAACTGCAACCCTAGCAAGCCATAGGGCAGCATAAACAGCACACTCAAATACGGCCCCATCAGAATCGACAGAAGCAACCCCGTTACCAGCGTGGTCATCACCGCGGCCCGCCCGCCCCAGCGCAGGTATACCAGCGCCGCAGGCAAAGGAAATAGAATTCGCATCCAAGGCACTAGGCTGAGATAGTAGCTGGCTAGCCACAGCAGACTGGCTGTGCTCGCCAAAAACGCTGATTCTACCAAGCTGAGGGGCGGCGGCGTGCTCTGCTGACGAATCGCTGTTGGCGCTGAGAATTCTGCTATCGGTGGCGTCGCATCTGCCGAAAAAAACTCATCCTCCCAATCAGCATCAGTGCCATTGCCAGATGGGGCGGTTGAGTCGGGCTTATCGTCATCTAGTGGATTACTGCTCATGGGCACGCAAAAGATTGGCAAGCTTCATGGTAACGCGAGAGGTGAGAGCAGCGCCTAGCGCGTCCACGCTGCAGAATCCGCTAGAGGCTATCGGGTCTGATGTTCTGAGAAGGGGAGCCTGAGAACTTTGCAGGATGAGTTGCCGCCCAAGTTCAGAGTCCGGCGATCGCATCCCAACATTCAAAGGGTGAGCCTGGGATAAGCCATTCATCCAACTAATTCATCCAACTATTGAGGTGGGCTGTTGCAGGAGCAGATGCCTGCTCAGTAGTCGCCCCAATGCTAGGGGCTGTCATCAATTGACTGCTGATGGCGCAAAAATCAACGGTTGCCGCCCCCAGCCTGTTTTTGGGTCGGGCGTGGCAACGCCTATAAAATAAGGACTTTAGCCAGAATTGATGACACGCCCTAGAGAGACTGAAGAGATCGCGGATAATAACACATCGAAACTTTACACTGGAAAGCAAGTGCGCCATTCTACGGTTCAAGCTTCCGTTTCTGGGGACTGCTCGACGGTTCATCCAAACGGCTGATTCCCTTGGGGTTTAATCCCTTGCTCTCGCGTTACGCCCCTGCCGCCCATCGCAAATTACTATGCTGGACTCTTTCTCAAAACTGCCTCGCATTTACACCATTGGTCTTGCCTTTCCGCTGATTTTTCTCAATGGCTGGCTGCTGCTACTGCTGGCTAATTCCCTTCAGCCGATGGTAAGTTCGCTCATCACAGCTACGCTGATTGCCTTTTTGTTGGACTATCCCATTCGCTTCTTGCAAGACCGGGGCGTCAAGCGCATTCTGTCGGTGAGCATTGTGCTGCTTCTGTTTGCGGTGCTTGTGGGAGTTCTGGTGTTCTTTTTGGGGCCTGTCATCTTGCGCCAGGCCAATGAGCTGATTAACCGCCTGCCAGAGTGGATTAAATCAGGGCAGCAGCAAATTAAATCGTTGGAGATGTGGGCACGGGAGCAGCAAATTCCAGTCGATTTCAGCACGAACCTGAATCAGATTATTGAGCGCTTGTCGAGTGTGACGCGATCGCTCACCAGTCAGGCCATCAGCTTCATCTTTGGGGCGATCGGCAGCATCGTCAACATCTTTCTGACCGCCGCGTTCACCATCTTTTTGGTGCTGCGGGGCGAAAAACTGTGGACCGGACTGCTTAGCTGGCTTCCGGGTCGCTGGAGTGTATTGATCCGCGAGTCGCTGCCACAAAACTTTGAGCGCTTTATTGCGGGACAGGTGACACTAGCTACCATCATCGGCATTGTGCAAACCACCGCCATGCTGATTCTGCGAATTCCGCTGGCGCAGCTCTTTGGCTTTGGCATTGGCTTTGCTAGCCTGATCCCCTTTGGCGGCACCACCACTATTGTGATCGTTTGCATTTTACTGGCGCTGCAAAATTTCTGGCTGGGGGTCAAGGTCTTGGTGATTGCAATTGTGATCAACCAGGTGTGCGAAAACTTGCTGGGGCCGCGCATTGTGGGCGACTTAATTGGGCTAAATCCAGTATGGATGTTGATTTCTCTGGATGTTGGACTGAAGCTGGGTGGATTTTTAGGGCTACTGATTGCAGTGCCGCTGGCCAGTTTTACCAAAGCCACCATCGATACAGTGCGCAACTCACCCACCCTAACGCTAGCAGTGGTAAGTGAGGGAGGCGATGCCGAACGGCCTGCTGATACCCCATCGGAGGTCGGCACTCGAGACTAGGGGCTGTCATCAATTAGCCTCTGATATCCCAGAAACCAACAGTCACAGCCCCTAGCCTGATTTTTGAGTCGGGTGTGGCACCGCTCATAGCATCAGGCGTTTGGTTGGAATTGATGACACGCCCTAGTCCTCAGGTGCCATTAATTAGCCGGACTGGGCACGGGGGAACTATCGGGCGCAGCAGGAGCCTCGGACGCGGGAGGTTCTAGAGATGGGGATGCTGGGGATGGAGATGCGGCAGGTGGAGATGCGGCAGGTGGTGCGTCTCCATTTTCTGGCTCGCGGAAGCTCTGGACGAGCTGCTGCATTTCTGGCTCTAGTCGCTGAAAGTCTGCTGTCGCCGTCCATGCGAGAAGCTGCACGAAGTTTTGCGGTGTCTCTACGGTGGTGTGCAGATAAACCACATTGATGTCGTTAAGGGAGCCATAAATCTGGTGCTGAATAGCTGGATAACCTGCGACCTGAGTCACCTCGTCGCTGGGGCCCAAGGTTTCAGATTGGGACAGTCGGCTGGTGAGCACTTGGCGTGCCAGTTCGGAATGCTCTTCGATGGTGATGCCGCCTAGTTCTTCTTTTGACTGCGACAGCACAATCATATACATGTCGTCTTCGGGATTGGCGACCTGAATCTGAGCGATGGGATTGAGCCCAGGCTCTGGCTGCCAACCAGGAACGCGTTCAATCTCGGCAGAATTATCGGGTGCGGCAAAGACGTTGCCCCGCGTGACCACGTTGGGCGGTTGGGGCAGGGGCACTGTGGGCAGCGGTCCCTCTGGCTCCGGGTCAGTTGTGATATCGGGAGCAGGGCCAAAGCGTCCCGATTCCACCATCACGGCTGCTAGCGCGACCCCTACGAGCAGCACAATGGCGATCGCCCGTCCCAGATCCCCATAGGTGACGGCGGTAGCATCGGGTTTGTTTGCTGGGTCTTCTAGCTGCTGAACCTCAGGGGCCGGTTCGGGTTGGGGATCTGACGGCGCGTCAGGCGGGAGGGGTGAGGCGGGTTTTGCAGTCTTGTCTAGGCTGTCGTTTAGTTGGTTCTCTGGTTGGATTCCTGGCTGATTCTCTGGTTGGTTCTCTGGGCTTTTCTCTGGGCTTTTCTCTGGGCTTTTCTCTGGTTCTGGCATGGGGCGATCGCTCCTTGAGAAACACCGGGACATCCAAAGCGCTTCCCATTCTATCGCTGCCGTTCGCTCTTGCGAGAATATCTGGTATCTTGCACAACATTTCCCACGCCTTTCGCGATGCCGCGCCCCACCAGGCCAATGCCGCGCCCAATCACCTCTGTCAGCAGGTAGACTAGGCCGCTGCCCACCACAGACACTGCCGCCCGCACCCGAGGGGCGATCGCATCCCGAGTTTCCAGCGCCAGCGTCACCAAATAGGGAACCCCCTGCAATTGCTCAAGCTCCCCCCGGCGCGGCGCGTAGATCGACTGCTGCTTGATGCCAAAGGGCTGGAAGGTGAGCAGGCGATACTGGCTTTCAAACATATCCTTCGGCTCAGCAAAATATTTATCAGTGCGGTAGCGCCAAGAGAGGTCATTGCGAAAGCGCTCAATTTCGCGGCTCGACAACAGACGCCGATCGTAAAAGGCTTGTTTAATCACCTCAAAATCAGCCACTTGGTTAAGCAAGGGCTGCACCACCGCATTGCCCACCTGAATCACCATATGACTCAGCAACAGCTCAGCCCGCAGCACCGCTTCGGGATTGCCCGCCGTATACGAAACGCCATCAATCAGCAGCGGGGTTTGAAACAGCAGGTGAGCCAGCAAATCTGGCACATAGGGAATCCGGTCGAGAATTTCTGCATCCACAACGGGGGCCTCCTCCAGCAGCAAGGCTACCAACTCGACATCGCCCGTGAGGGTGGGCACAGTGTAGTACTTGCCGAAAAAGTCAGTCACTACGGCTTCCCACAGATCAAGGAGGATTTGCGATCGCTTCTCGGTTAGCTGTTCTGGCGCCCATTGCGATAGCCGTAGGTCTTCCAGCAGGTCTTCCAGCTTGCGCAAAATCAGATAGAACAAGTCCCGCTTTTTGTCGCCCCGCAAGATGTCAGTTTCCATCGGGCTGTCGGTGCGGTTTTCGATGCTGCCCTGCAAGTGCCCCAGAATGGCGTCGAACAAGACAGCCCGCAGACTGCGAGCCGTGATGCTGGCATCAATAGAAGCGGCTTCTGGGGCGATCGCCCCTCCCTCTGGCCTCGGCTGCAGCGCTCCCCCCTCTGGCGGAACCCCGCCCCTGCCGCCGCTCGACGAGGCCCCGGATGGACTACCGCCGGTCATGTTGCTGGCGCTAACAGTGCCGCCGCTAACAGTGCCGCCGCGCGGGTCTGTGTTTTGGCCTCGGCTAGAAGACAGCGGTTCACCCCAGCGAGGCTCGGGCAGCGGCTCAGATGACATCGGGTCGGAGAGTGCGGGCGTTGCCAACAAGCGCAACACCATCCACCGTGCTGTGCGCAGCTCTCGCCGCCGCCCCGCTAGCACCGCCTGATCCCACACGGTTAAATTGCCATAGCGCAGCTCAGCGTTGACCTCGGCCAGCGCCTGCTCAATTTGCTGAATGCCCCGGTAGCGCAGATTGCGTCGGGTTCCGCTGAGAAATCCAGGGATAGATTTGCGGATAGAGGTGCGCCCTTCGGCCTGCCCTACTGCACCCGAGGCAGCAGCACGGGCAGGCCAGTAGGATTGCCCTAGGGCCACGCGCTGAATCACATCGAGCAGCAGGGTAGGTTCGCTCTGCTTGCTGCAATAGCCGCTGGCCCCAGCCTGCTGGGCTGCCGCTAGCACAATCGGCTCGGTGGCGGTGCCCAACAGCAGAATGGGCAAGGCGGAATGGCGATCGCGCAAATGCCGACACAACGCCAACCCTTGAAGCTGACTGCTATCATCCCGCCCTAAGCTGGCGCTAATAATCACAAGTCGAGGGGCACTCGCAGGGTCGCTCGCTTCGGCCAACCAGTCGCGACATCGCTCTAAGGCCTCCATCCCGTTGCCGCTTTCTGCCACGAGCTGCACGTCGGCAATGGGCTCAATCCACAGGCAGAATCCAGAGCGAAATGTGGCATCTTCGTCAATTAGCACCAGTTGTAGCGGAGGCGCAGCATTAGCCATTGGGGGAACGCAGTACAAACGGTTGTATTCAGCTTAATGGGGTTTTGCGGTTTAAGGCGAAATTTAGGGAAATTGGGATTCAGACTGAGGAGATGGGCGTGGGGATCAGATCGGGGAGGGCTGCAGCGCCAGGCGGGATCGGGCTCTAAAGCCAAGGTTTACCCCTAACTCAACCCATTGGGCGTCATCCTCATCACAGGTGTTTGGATGGTTTACGGGTTGGGATAGAGCGGAATAGTGGACGCCTCAGGTGGTGGAGGCGTCACAACGGGACGGGACGGCTCTGGAGAGGGATTGGCGGCTTCGGGTGTGGGGCTGGGCTCTATGGGTTCAGAGCTGGGGGCGCTAGATTCACTGCGGGGAGAGGGTTCGGCGCCGTCTGCCTCCCATTGCTGCCATAGGGCAGCGCGCTGCGCATCCCACTGGGCGATCGCCCGCTGGGCTTCACCATGTAAGGGGCGATCGCCCCCAATTTGGTTGGCGATATTAATCGCTTGGGTGAGGCGGTTGCGGTTAGCCAGGGCAGTGGCCTCGTCTAGCACCTTGCGATCATCGGCCATGCGGACGCGATCTAGCTCAATTTGCCACTGGCGGATGGCAGCCCGGGCCTCTTCGTAAAGCGCGCGTTGGGGCTGCACGGTGCGCGCTTCGCGGACGGCGCGGGCTAGGTTGCCATCTGCCGCATAGCGCTCAGCCCGAGTGAGAATGGGGCGATCTTCGAGGGTCTGAATCTGTGCTGTCCAAGTGTCGATGGCACCCTTGGCCTCGGCCCATAGCGCGCGGGTTTGGGGCACTTGGCCGGCTGCCTCGATCGCCGCGTTGAGGTCGGCAATCGTTCCCGGCTGCGCCAGCTCATAGGCCCGAGCCATTAGCGGCATGTCTTCGATGCGCTGGATCTCTTGCTGCCAGTGGTCGATCAGGGTTTGCGCTTGGATGCGCCGAGGGCGATCGCGCTCAACCAAACTGGCCTGCGCCATAGCCCACTCCAAGGTGGCGCGCTGCCCCAATGCAGCCAGCGCCTGGGCATAGTTCAACTGCGCCACATCCGCCAGTTGCGCTTCGCCGCTTTGCAACAGCGCCTGCGCCGTTGGGTGGAACCGACTGTTGAGGGGAATTGTGCGGAGCGCGGCGATCGCCTCTCGCAGCTTCACCATTTGGGGAATGGACGGCTGCCAATCCAATTGGGAATCCCACTGGGAGAGATGATGGGCATGACTGACCAAAACCAAATGCTGAGACTCGGCAGGCAGCGCCACCTCTAGCGGAATCTGCCGTCCTAGGTCGTACGCATCCTCGATATCGCCCGCCTGCCACCGCTGCAGCGCCACGGCGGCTAGCCCGGTGCTCCAGGCTTGCAGCTCCGTTTGCGCGGCCTGCCACACATGGGTTTGGGGATTGATGGTCAGGATCTGGGCGATCGCCCCCCTGAGCGCATCTGGCGTGGCCCCTGTGGCAACATTTCGCGCGGCTTGCAGCGTTTTCCACGCCTCTTGCTCCACCACAACCTGATCGGTCAGTTCGGCCATCCGCCGCTCTGCCCAATAGGGATTGGACACCTTGCCCAGCTCAGTAATTTGTTCTGACGCCAGCGTCCAGTTTTGCGCCTTCAGCGCGTCTTGGGCGGTAGCATAGATGGCTTCACCGTCCTGCCACTCGTTATTCCAGGTTGCAATCAGCGTTTGCGCCTCTGCGTAGAGGCTACTGTTGGTGGGCACCGCCTGGGCAATGCTAATGGCCCCCTGCATGTCGCTCTCGCTGTATTTTTTGCGGGCCAGATCGAGCGCCGCTTGAGACCAGGTGGCAAGCAGCGTTTGGGATTCGGCATAGAGCGGATGACGGTCTGTCCAACTGCCTGCCAGAGTCATCGCCGCCAACAGGCCGGGCAGGTCGCCCCCGCGTGCGGCTTCGCGGGCACAGTGAAGCTGCTCCACATCAGCCGATGCGGTAGAAACGGTTTGGCATTCAGGCAGGGGCGGTAGCTGCGTCAACACCAGCAGGCCACTAATCCCCAATCCGCCTGAAATGCCCAAGGCCGCTAATAGCAGCGCCGCGCCCTGCAACGATGCCCCCGGCCTCACCCGTTTGGGAAGCCGCAGAGTTGCGAGGGATTGACCCCATTTTTGTAGAAGAGAAGGCGATCGCCCTCTGGATGACGTTCGCAGACGGCGCGCCGGACGCCGCCGGGGCGATCGCCCTCTGCCCTCGGGCGGTACCCGACGACTCGGAGGGCGAGACGAGGCGGGCGGTTTACGCCGACGGGTTTGAGACGGGGGGCGGCGGCGCGGTGCAGCCCGTCGGGGCGGGGGCACAAGCACAGGGTCATCGTGCAGCGGCAGCGCCCTCACCCAATCTGCAGAATTTTCATCCAGCACAGCCGGGGGATTCAAGCGAGGCGATTTGTTGAGCGGATGCTTTGCCATGTGTGTCACGACCGCGATGGCCTATCTATTGTGCCAGTGCTGCTGGGCCAATGCCGGGAGCCCATCTCTCTAAGCTTGGTCGGTTCGCCTGGGCGATCGCCCTCGGGATCATCTCTCGAATCTCACTGGGCGATCGCTCCCTTATCTGCATACGCCTCATTCAGTAGCGTTTCCACTCCCCAAACAAGATTATCAGACGCTATCCCTAGAGCTAGGCTTGCCAAAATATGTGTAATAGTAACGGATTCTGCGCCGACGCATCAATTAATTTAGAGGACTTGTAATTTAGTAGAGGACTTGTGCCGTTGGGTGATTTAGTCACTTTATCTAAATGTAAGCACTCTGTTTGAATTGCGCTGTTTGGGTCTTTCATTGGAGTCACAGGCATCATACGGGTTGGGCTTTTAGGTGAACAGTCTATGGAGGCAGGTACGGAGGCGAGCGGTATGTCCAAACCGGGCAATGTCACGTCGTCGTCTCACATACCGATTTCGTTAAGTGCGCGACGCAGTCTGCCTGCTCTTGTGCATTCAGAGCGTCCCATGTAAGATCGCGGCGGATCACTGCGCCGTTGGCACTGGGCATGAGGCGGGGCAGGTCTTGCACCGCAATCAGCGACAGCGTTTGCATATCCAACGTGGTGTAGTCCGTGCGCGCGCGCGTCAGATCCACATCCACCAGCGTTAGAGTTTTGCGAGGCAGGGCATCGCCCTGGAGCAACTGGCGCGGCCCCGACCCCAGCGCCCCGGTGTGGAGCAACTGCAACTGCCCGACATGCCCCGGATAGTAGGCATGGTGATGGCCGCTGATGTAGGTATGAACCCCATACTCTTCCAGCAATGCCTGGAGGTCGGCGGCGTGATCCATCACTTCGCCTGGGCGATCGCGCTCCTTGGCCACCGCATACAGCGGTAGATGCCCAATTACAATGCGCAGCTTGGCCCGCTGCGCCAAGGGGCTGCCCAAACTGCGCTTCACCCACGCCATATCATCCACCGGCATAGGCGCACCACTCGAGGCATCCCACACTAAATAAAACACGCCCTGCTGCTGAAAGCTGTAGTAAAAGGGAAACTGGTAGCGATCGACAAACGGCAAGCCGGGATCATGAGCCGGATCAGTCCAATAGTTAGCGGCGATCGCCCGTTCGTTTTGAAAAAAGTAGGCGTTCTCTCGCACGGCGCGTGAGGCATCGTGATTGCCGATGGTAAAGCCAAAGGGCAGCCCAGCAGCGCGCAGAGGTTTGGCAACCTGTTCATCAAAGGCAGCCCACATGGCCTGAACCTGGGTATCGCTCAGGTCGCGCTTTTGCCCGGCCACCATGTCACCGCCACACAGCACCACGTCAGGCTGCCATTCGGGCAGCAGGGCGATCGCCCATTTCACCTCGTCACTATAGGCCGTCGACCCATAGGCTTCGTTCAGGTCGCTAATCACCGCAATCCGCGCATCGCCTCGGGGCGGATTGGGCAACCCATAGGGCATTGAGGATTCTGCTGAGCTCCATAGACGGCTGCCGCCCTTATCAGCTTGTGCTGACCGCCCCAGACGCAGACCGTGCAGGCCATAGCCCACTGCTCCGCCGCCCAAAAACGCAGCGCTCAACTGTAGCATTCGGCGTCGATTCCAACTCATGAGGGACGGCTCGCTAGGTGATAGGGTGATGATATAGCAACCGCCCTGCCCTATAGCAGTGTTGGGGCGTTGCGCCGTTGCCCCAAACGGGACTCGCCCTGTTTCACATCCTAGATCAGTCCGCTCTATTCATCAGGCCATGACTGGTTTATCAACCGATGGTTCCTGCTGCAATCTGGCAGAGCTGCTGAGCCCAAGGGTGACGCGAGTAAGGGGGTAAGCTTGATGCAGCTTAGGGTGGTCTGGCTAGAGATTGGAGACTTGTTGTGATTGCCGCTTGGGCGGGGAGTGTCTGGAATGTCGCAACCCATTGTTCCATCTAATGATCCATCTGATTCGTTTGATTCATCGAATGGCGATACGTCAGATGCAAATGGCTCAGAGACCCGCGCTTCTGCCAATGTCAAAGGCAGCGGGGGCGATCGCCCCTCCGCAGCAGCACCCCAGCCAGCCCCCAAACCAGCGCCCCAGCCAGCCCCCAAACCAGCGCCCCAGCCAGCACCCAAACCAGCGCCACCCTCCCCGACAGAATCAACCCTACAAAAAACCTGGACTCAGGTGCAGCAGATTGCAGCCACGATTAGCGCCGTTGTGCAGCCGATCGCACAGCGCGGCTGGGAGCTGTGGCGCGAGGCGCTACTGCCCAACGTGCGATCGCGCCTGCCCAGGGGAGTGCAGGGATGGGGCGATCGCCCGTTGAGTGCAGCGTTAGCAATGCTATTACTACTGCTGCTGTGGCTTGGCTCTAGCGTCTGGGGTGGCCTGTCGTCATCCTCACCCGCCACCGCCAGCAACCCACCCATTAGCCCCACCCCAGTCCCGAGTCCGCAAATCCCAGACACCCTCACCATTCCACCCGCCGCTCCAGATGCCGATTCAACCTCAGACCCTGCCTCTAAAGACTCCATCCCCACCCCTCGACTCGAACTCACGCCAGAGCAACAGCTCATCGCCTCCATTCAAGACCAAGTGGCAGATGTCACCCGCACCTATCGAGATCAATTGGTCACCTCTATTCAGGCAAACTTTCGCCGCAGCCTACTTTTAGTAAAAGTCAGCACCGACTGGTATAGCCTCAGCCCAACGCAGCAAGATCAGCTTGCCAGCGAAATGCTACGCCGTTCTAAAACGTTAGATTTTAGCAAGCTAGAACTCGTCGATGAAGCAGACCAACTGCTCGCCCGCAGCCCCGTAGTCGGAACAGACATCGTGATACTACATCGCTAAATGACTGTATTTGTATAGAAGCGTCTATAAATTAAAGCTGATGAGCCTAGACCACAAGCCTCGTATCTTGCTGCTGTATGGGTCGTTGCGCGATCGCTCCTACAGCCGCCTACTCGCCGAAGAAGCCGCCCGCATCCTGACCAGCCTAGGCGCAGAGGTGCGCTTCTTTCATCCCAACGGGCTCCCGCTCCATGGCAGCGAGCCCGACACCCACCCAAAAGTGCAAGAACTGCTGAATCTCGTGATGTGGTCTGAAGGCCAAGTGTGGTCTAGCCCAGAGATGCACGGCAACATTTCAGGATTGCTCAAAACTCAGATTGACTGGATTCCCCTCAGCCTCAATGCCATCCGCCCGACACAGGGGAAAACATTGGCGGTGATGCAGGTTTCTGGTGGCTCCCAGTCGTTCAATGCAGTCAATACACTCCGCATCTTAGGACGCTGGATGCGCATGTTTACTATTCCCAATCAATCCTCTGTCCCCAAGGCCTATCAAGAATTTAACGACGACGGCACCATGAAAGACTCGCCCTACCGCGATCGCGTGGTAGACGTGATGGAAGAACTCTATAAGTTCACCCTGCTGCTGCGAAGTCAGGCAGATTATTTGAGCGATCGCTACAGCGAACGCAAAGAACACAATCAAGCTGACGCCAGCACAATTGTTCAGCAGTCAATTACTGCACCACCCACTGGTCAGCCCTCAACAAACTCCTGAGACTTCCTCATCCCGCCACCGACGCACCCTGAAGGCGATTTCTGCCCACGAACAGCCTGCTTCAACCTAAATTTGGGATACGCTCAAACCCTGTTAACCTGCCCTATTAACCTGCACGGATGTTATGTCAATCAGCAGTGCTACCGTCAGGGCAACCAGCCATTCGTTCAATGCAGGAACATTCTTTTCGAGAAATGACCTAAGAACTGCCACTGCTGACCAGAGGGGTGGTGTCCAGTTGGCTTGCAGGCGTCGCCACCAATGGATCATAGCCAAGCTGCTGGGTAATCCGCTCTCTGGCTAAAACACGATATTCCCAAAAATGCTCGCCTGCTGCACACAGCCCCAAATACAGACTGAGAAACTGTGGCTTTGCTCTGCACAACACCCACAGCTGCTGCCAAAACTGTGCCCGAATTGTGCTCATCCGAATCCCCTGCGTCCAGATCAATCGCGCAATCAGTCGAATCGCCTTTTCTTTTGGAAAGTAAATCTGCTGTCGCAGCACGTGATTGGGCGTAATCTCTAGGCACTGCCGCAAACATCGCTTGAGATAAGCGGCAGGCTCATACATTTGCCACAGCGCATCCACATACTCATGCGCAATTTCAGGCAGTGGACGAGTCGGGACAAAATTCATCAAGGTGTTTTGATCCCCAAACTCTACATAGCCTGAATTTTCGATCAGCCGTTCTTCTTGTTTAAGTCGATTCCACAGAGCCGTATTGAGAGGAGCCTGCAAAATACCTAACATCGGTTGAGGCAGCGCCGTTTCTTCTACAAATGCCTGAATTCGTTGTCCTGCCCCCGATTTCTCTCCATCAAAGCCAATGATAAATCCAGCGTAAATCATCAGCCCAGCCTGGTTGATTTTGCGGCAGGCTTCAGTCAGCGGGTTGCGCGTATTTTGCTGCTTTTTTGTCACCTTGAGGCTATCTTGGTCTGGGGTTTCGATGCCCAGAAACACGCCATAAAAGCCTGCCTTTGTCATCAAGTCCAGCAGTTCTGAGTCTTCTGCAAGATTGACAGAAGCTTCTGTTATAAACGTAAAGGGATAGTTGCGCTCCTGCATCCAGGGAATTAACGCTCGCAATAATCGTTTTACATTCCGTTGATTCCCAATGAAATTGTCGTCCACCATAAATATTGAGCCGCGCCAACCCAAATCATAAAGCCTCTGCAGCTCTGCTAAAGTCTGGTCTATTTCCTTAGTTCGGGGCTTGCGGCCATATAAGGTGATGATGTCACAAAATTCGCAGTTAAAGGGGCACCCACGAGAGAATTGAACCGCCATCATCAAGTAGTCGTCTCGCCGAAGCAAGTCAAACCGAGGCATAGGACTGCTCGTCACATCGGGTTTTTCAGGAGCTCGAAAAATCCCTTTATCTTGACCGCTAGCAAGCGCATCAAGAAAGTGAGGAACCGTAATTTCCCCTTCATCCAAGATTAAATAATCAGCACCTGAGTCAAGTGCATGCTGAGGCATTGAGGTGGGATATGGCCCACCGACAGCCACCTTTTTTCCTAGCGCTACAGCTTTAAGGATGAGATGGTGAAAGTCATCTTTTTGAACCACCATAGAGGACAGAATAACCATGTCACACCATTCCCAATCTGCCTCCGTTTCATACTCAACGTTTCGGTCAAAGAATCGAATCTCCCAAACTTTTGGCAACAACGCGGCTACTGTAATAATTCCTAATGGCGGGATAAACGCCTTTAATCCAGCCATTTCTATAAACCGATCATACGACCAGAAGGTTTTAGGAAAGAGAGGATAGAGTAATAATGTCTTCATTATGTTCTCCTCACTATATGGGTACAGGTTGCCGTTTAAGTTGGCATAGTATCAATCAATTTGTGCGAGTCATGAAATAGCACTGCCGACATCTACAAAAGACTGTCAGACTGAACAGCTTGAATTCTTTAGGGCGATCGCCCGTATGTTTTCCATCAACATAGATCGAGTCTTTCGATAGTGCTAGCGTGCTTAGCAATTCTCTATAAATCTGACTTATTTGCTAGATATCAAAACTGTCGCTTATGACATGCTGAGCTGCAAAAAACTCTGAGCCCTAGAACTGAGTCAGAGCGGATCTCTGCACTGAGTTTGAAGCGCTCTACGTATTGATTGCCATTTCTATTAAATCGGCTAATTCGGTTGGTTCACCGGGTTGGCTATGAAACAGCCATCAGCGCTGCAACCGCTAGGTTTTTACAGAAGTCCTACCCAAGGTTCAATTGCCGGTGCTGAAGCGGGTACTCTATAAAAAGAGCAGCAACAAACAACGGGTAGCCAGCCAGAATTGCTTGTATCCTGCAGTTCTCGGTTGATTTCGTTCTAGTCTTGCTGATATAACCTGCAATCACTGCACCCGTGCCATGAGTTCTGAGTTTGCAACTTCTCATTCGTCAGGCGATGCCGTTTACTACGACACAAGTGCCGCCGACCAAGGTATGCGGAATGACGAAAGTAACAGCCTAGACGAGCGATCGCCCGCAGACAGTATTACAGACGGGATCACCGTAGAAAGCCATGCGCTTCAGGGACGACAGCGGCGCATCCACGCCTGCATCGCGCTGCCTTACTCCGCCGCCCAGATTTGGCAAATCTTGACGGACTATGAGCATCTGGCAGATTTTATTCCCAGCTTGGTGCAAAGCCGTTGCTTAATTCATCCCGAAGGGGGCACTCGAGTCGAGCAAATTGGGGCTGAATCGCTATTTCGGCTGAAGTTCTGCGCCCGTGTGGTATTAGACATGCTGGAGACCTTTCCCCATGAGATTGGCTTCAACATGGTAGAAGGCGATTTCAAATCATTTTCGGGGATGTGGCAGCTCCAGCCCTTAGAAGACCGAGTCACCGAACTTCACTATGTGTTGTCCGTGGTTCCTCCTCTTGCCATGCCTGTGGGGATGATTGAGCGCCGCCTCCGGCAAAATATGGTGGTGAATCTGCAAGCGATCCGCCAGCGGGCCGACGAGTTATTTTCGGGTTCAGAACTGCCGAATTAAGGGATGAACCTTAGCGGTTGAAACGTCTCGGCGCTGTGGACACCCAAGACCCAATCTAAAATTCCTGTTCTGAAGGGATTAACGGCCGTCCACAGCCAAATCTTGTTTTTTTGAGCCCACAAAGGTTTCTAACTCGTCGAGTTCGCCGACCGCTGGGGTCGTTTCAGGGTCATAAGCATCGGGGAGTCGTTCGCCTACTTGCTTCACCCAAGTAATCACTGTCGTATGATGCACCCCCTTTGACTCGGTCTATTGCTCGAAACCCGGAGCCGTTGACGTACATCTTGAGACAGTCGCGTTTCACCTCATCCGAGTCCCCTCGGTGAGAGTCATAGGTCTCGATAAATGACGACCGCAGGCTACACAAATGTGGTTGTGTTCACCTTTCCTCTTGCCATTCTTACGGATATGAGTAGCTCCGCACTCTGGACATTACATCGCAGATTACCCTAGTTCATATCTCAACGATGCAATGCCTGAGAAAGAATTGGGGAAGTGGACATTGATGCAAAATGGATGAACTGAACCAGGATTTGAACCTGCTTGCCATTCGGTGGAAAGGCCAATGCCTCTACCTTTGCGGTTCGTTAGGGCATCAGAGCCGTTGCAGCATATTTTGAGCAACACGTCCATAATATAGAGGCAACTGCATGGCCTTTGGGCGATGCGGGTACCGTGCCCCCCTCACCTTCCTCAATCCCCTATGAATCTTTTAACTCAAGCGCTCCACGTGCTCGGTTCTGGTGCAGTGGCCTATGTCACAGCGGCCAATCTACGCGATCGGAAAACACGCCCCAATATGCTGGCGGGTCTGCAATTGGCAGAGTCGGGTTCTGTCCCCTTTCTCGAAGCCCTGCGCGATCGCGCCGAGCAGGAGGGCGATCGCTGGCTCGCAGACAAGCTGGCCAAACATGCCCAAGATGAACGTCGCCACGGCCAAATCTTTGCCAACGCGCTCAAGCAACTAGATAAACAGGCCATTGACCTAAAAAGCGTGCCTAAAACTACGGCAGAGGGTGCGCCTGACGAGCGTCGTCGCAGCCCGTTCTTTGAGGCTTACTTCAGCGATTACACACCAGAGCAGCTCAGCCCCCAGGCGATCGACTGGGTGGTGTTTTTTGCCAGCACTTATATTCTGGAGCTCGACGCCAGCAAGGATTTTGTGCGGATGGCAACGGTGCTGGAAGACGACCCCACCAGCGCCAGTCTGTGCAAGGGACTATTTAGCGTAGCGCAGGATGAAACTGGCCACGCTAACTACCTGCGCGAGGCGCTTGAGCGCTACCTCCCCTATTCCGAAGTGGAGGCGCAGATTGATGCGTGGCGCACGCGAAAAGTCAATGCGATGTTCAGCATGGTCAGCAATCTGTTGCAAAAAGGCGGCAAAATGCCATCTCTGGCGACCGATGGCGTTCCGGCTGAGCTATCGGATGGTGTAGAGAGCGGGGGGTCTACCAATTCAGTTGAACCCGTCACGTCTGAACCATCGACTGAGAGCATGACGGCTTCGCCTTCTTTAAAAGCAGTCGCCTAATCGATCCCGCATGATCCCCAACTGCAACGCCACACTCCAGCGCCTTCAGCAGCTTGATCCCCAACGCGACCACCTAGAAATTTGCCATTGAGTGGCGGGCTATACGTTTCTGTGGGACATCGCGCGATCGCTCGAGTTGGCGTTGCTGCGAACATTTTGCACTCCCACCATTGCCGAGATGCTAAACCGCACGGGGGAGTTTCGCCACCATGCCCAAAAACGCTATGACGATACAGGCATTGTGGTGTCGGAATTATTCAAGTGGGGCTACCACAGTCCCCGCGGGCAAGCGGCACTCCAGCAGATGAATGTGATCCATCGCCATTTTCCTATTCGCAACGACGACTATTGCTGCGTGCTCTCGACTTTTGTACTAGAACCCATTCGCTGGTGCGAGCGATATGGCTGGCGATCGCTCAGCCCTACAGAAATCCACGCCTGATTCTACTTCTGGCATGCGATTGGTCAACGGATGGGCATCCACGACCTGCCCTCGACCTACGACGATCTCGATTACTTTAATCGAGCGTATGACCGGCAGCACGTTCGCTTTGCAGACTCCAATCAGCAGGTGGCCAAGTACAGCGCCATCTTCCACCCCGGCGATCGCCCGACTTTTTGTCGATCAAGCCATCCGCAGCTATCCCCAGGGCTATGACATCAGCGACGTTGGGCCACCTGCCTTGCTAGAGCGATTAAATCAGCAGAATCAGCAGGATACATCGGGATAACTCAGGCCACACAGGGCAGAATTTTGAGAATTCGATCCGCAGGATGCATGGGAAGATGAGAGCGATCACCCCACCCCATTAGCCAATGTCCCTGCGATGACGCTGCATGTTTCGTCTCAACATCTCACCGACATCCGCATCCACGCGGAGCAAGTCTATCCTAACGAGTGCTGTGGACTGCTTCTGGGTCACATTGACCGCACCACCCAGACCCGCACGGTAGTGGAGCTATGGCGCGCCGACAACCGCTGGTCAGCCGAGGCGGTGCAAGACTACAGACCCCACAGTCGAGCGATCGCCAATGACACAGATACCAATGACGCAGATACCAACATAGACACTGCCACACCCTTAGCACCGTCAGCCACAGCCTCGTTAGACAAAACTCGACGCTACTGGATTGATCCCCGCGATTTGCTGACGGCTCAGCGCTATGGGCGCGATCGCCAGCTTGATATGATTGGCGTGTACCATTCTCACCCTAACCATTCAGCCGTGCCCTCAGAGTGCGATCGCACCTTTGCCTGGGTCGATTATTCCTACATAATTGTCTCGGTGCTGCAAGGCAGCGCCCAAGATTTACTATGCTGGAGTCTAGATGATCAGCACCAGTTTCAGCCCGAAGCCCTCCAGCCCCTCACTGAAGACTTGAGCTAACCGCTGATCTATCTCTCCCTATCTACTCAATTCCTATGCTGACTAGGCTTTCCGTTGAGCCCATGCCCACCCGATAGCCGACGCCAAATCAGCCGAGCATCCTAACCCCATACATCCTAGACAGACCCTACACACAGACCATGCTGAACCCTAATCTGGATGACATCCAGCTCACTAAAGACGATTACGAGCGCTACTCTCGCCACCTGATTCTGCCAGAAGTGGGGGTAGAGGGGCAAAAGCGACTTAAGGCCGCCAGCGTGTTGTGCATTGGCACTGGCGGACTGGGATCGCCGCTCTTGCTCTATCTCGCTGCCGCTGGCATCGGACGCCTTGGCATTGTTGATTTTGATGTGGTAGACACCTCCAACCTGCAACGGCAGGTGATCCACGGCACCTCTTGGGTGGGCAAGCCTAAGATCGAGTCTGCCAAAGCCCGCATTTTAGAGATCAACCCCTACTGCCAGATCGATCTTTACGAAACGCGGCTGTCGTCAGAAAACGCCCTCGACCTGTTCGCCCCCTACGACATTGTGGTGGACGGCACCGATAACTTCCCCACTCGCTACTTAGTCAACGACGCCTGTGTGCTAACCGGCAAGCCCAATGTTTACGGTTCAATCTTCCGGTTTGAGGGGCAAGCCACGGTGTTTAACTACCAGGATGGCCCCAACTATCGCGACCTCTATCCCGAGCCGCCTCCGCCAGGACTAGTGCCCTCCTGCGCAGAGGGCGGGGTGCTAGGCATTTTACCGGGGATCATCGGCACCATTCAAGCGACCGAAACCGTCAAGATTATTCTGGGCGCTGGGGAAACCCTCAGCGGGCGGCTGTTGCTCTACGATTCCCTCAATATGAAGTTCCGAGAACTGAAGCTGCGCCCCAATCCTGAGCGTCCGGTGATCGAAACCCTGATCGATTATGAAGAGTTCTGTGGCATTCCCCAAGCGCAAGCGGCTGAAGCACAGGAGCAAGCTGCTGCACCCGAGATAACTGTAGTAGAACTGAAGCAGCTTCTCGACAGCGGTGCAGATGATTTTGTCTTGGTGGATGTGCGCAATCCCCATGAGTACGAAATTGGCAAAATTCCCGGATCGGTGTTGATTCCCTTGCCAGACATCGAAAATGGCGATGGCGTAGCCCAGGTCAAAGACGCGATGAACGGGCACCGCCTCGTGGTGCATTGCAAGTCGGGAATGCGGTCAGCGAAGGCACTGAGCCTGCTAAAAGACGCAGGGATCGAAGGCACCAACGTTAAGGGTGGCATCCTGGCCTGGAGTCGTGAAGTCGATCCATCCGTGCCAGAATACTAAACTGTCCATTGGGCATTAAGGGTCTCCTAGCAACGCACGAACTGCAACGGCTCCCATACATCGTGTGGGAGCCGTTGTGGGTTTAGATCTCTGTGTTCCAGGCAGAATAGGGCGATCGCCCTAGTGAGCTACCGTCGGCAGGTGATTATCTTATATAGATATTGAACACCCAGCCAATGCCCAAGTGCTGGCGCTGGCGGCTCTCATGCTCTGATTGCGGCGATCGCTCAATTGCGAGGCGAGACAGTCACTTAGCGTGGCCGTGGCCGGTGGGCTGCTTATGTGGCGGCTACGCAGCTAACGCGGACTGAACTGTAAAGCGGGATCGCTCCTTGACTTTGGGATAGGGTCTGCATGGGCACAACCGCTATAATTCGTGAGCCTGAGACGAGGAACCCAACGATGCTGGCAGCGCTGCTGTATGGACAAGAAGATTTGCGCTTGGAGCAGATTGCAGAGCCAACGCCTGCAGCCGGAGAAGTAATCATGCAGGTGACAACAGCAACGACCTGTGGCACTGACCTAAAAGTCTGGCGGCGAGGGGGCCATGCCAAAATGCTCACGCTGCCCACTCCCTTTGGCCATGAAGCTGCTGGGATCGTAGCAGCAGTAGGCGATGGCGTGACCGCATGGCAGGTGGGCGATCGCATCGTCGCCAATAATTCTGCCCCCTGTGGCACCTGCTTCTTTTGCCAACGGCAAGAATATTCTCTCTGCCCTCACCTGTGCTTCAACAACGGCACCTTTGCCCAATACCTGCGAATTCCTACCCCGATTGTGCAGCACAACCTGCTATCCATTCCTCAAGACTTGACGGATGCACTGGCGGCTATGACAGAACCACTCGCCTGTGTGCTGCATGGCATTGCACGATCCCAGGTAAAACCGGGCGATCGCGTTGTCGTGTTGGGTGATGGAGCAATCGGCCTGATGTTTGTGGCGGCGCTGGCGCACGGGTATGGCGCGGGCGGCATGGGTACGCTGGAACCAGCGCCAGAGGTTCTCTTATTTGGCGGGCGGGATGCCCGTTTGCGCATTGGAGAAGCCTTGGGCGCCGCAAAAACCTTCAACTACCGCCAGATCAACGATGTGCCAACGCAGGTGAAGTCTCTAACTGACGGCTGGGGAGCGGATGTGGTGATTGAGGCCACGGGTATTCCCGCTGTTTGGGAACGGGCGATCGCCTGTGCTCGTCCGGGTGCCACAGTCAACCTATTTGGCGGCTGCCCCCGCGATACCACCATCACCGTCAACACAGACCAACTGCACTACAGCGAACTCACGCTTAAAGGCGTGTTCCACAATACGCCTTACTTTGTGCGCGAAGCGCTGGCGCTCATTGCCAGCCACCGAGTGCCGCTAGAATTGCTGGTGAGCGATCGCCGCCCTCTCAAAGATTTAGAACAAGCCTTTTGGGATATGGGCGATCGCACCGTCCTCAAAGTTGCCATCCAGCCCTGATCGCTCACCCGACTCGTTTCACAGCCAATCACCCCTTTAATCACCCACTTGGTGGACGCTACAGCCCCTCTAACGCGGCACAATATTAACAGAAAGCAATATTAAGATTAGAAGCGTCTATCGAAATGGTTCGGAACCGCAGTAGCAACAGCCTTGAGAAACAAGAGGCTTTTACTGAGATCTCAATGCCAATATGCGCCTATCCTTAGACATGAAAAGTCTATAAAGCTTGATTGATTTGTACATAATTGGGTAAATCCTAAGTGTATAGATTAATAAATGCTCACCAGGCCCCCATCAAGACAGCAAGGCTTTCTGCAATCCCATCGCTTCAGTTTATTGGCCTTCTCACGACTCTGGCCTTGCAGCATCAGCACTAACGCCCGCTACATCTCCAAACAGGAGTTCAACCATGAAGGATTTTGTTCTCGACGCGCCCGCCGCAAACCGCTACACCTACTTTGTGGCGCACTATGGAACCAACTACCAAATGCAAACTGCCGTGCTTAGCGTAGAGCACGACTTTAATGAAACCATTCAAGATTTGCATATCCGTATTCGTGACCGCATCAACGATCTGTTAGGTGATGAAACGCCATCCTGCTATCACATTCTGGCATTGGCAGCTCCCAAACCAGTTCCAGTGGGCTCTGGTTCCGGTGGGGATCACTCTCAGCAATAAGTGTTTTCATTTTTGACTTTTCATTAGCGCACGGCCATTGCTTGCCCTGCTGTAGACGTTAAAGGCAGACACGTAAACTCCAAACTCCTATTGAGTAGCACGCAGCGCGCGCCTGTCTAACTAAATTGGCTCAATAGTTTGTTTCAGGAAGGTCAAAAAAGTTTGCCTCTGAGGCACAAGTGGTTACGGCAGTGCGCCCGTACATAACCTGAGTTCGGGATAAGCTCAAACCCTTAATGTGCCGTGCGCGACGCGCACGGCACATTAAGGGTTTTGGGGCATCGCGCAACGCGCGATGCCCCAAAACCCTCTTAACCCGAACTGACGTTACATAGATTCGCTCTGTCATTCAGCAACGCCGGATTCTGTATTGTTGGTGTATCGCAGAGTTGCCTGTGAGCATTGGGTATCCTCATCGGGGACGCTGACTGGGCCGTGAGTGAGCAGTCTGCCAGAGGTTTTTATGCTGTTACAGTGGTGCTGTTACATAACGACAGTTCGGGTTAAGCAGAAACAGGCAAAGCGGTATCAATGAGCAGAGAAGGCTTCTTAGGTTGGTGGCAGTCGGCGATCAGTCGGCAGACTCAGTTGACCAAGCAGTTGAGCGGAGAACGATGACGCGAATGCTCAATCTGAGAACTGTTGTTGAGCTGGTCGATCACAGATTCAATCACCGCTC